>NZ_JAVEYL010000013.1:0-109387 GCF_034003485.1 Thauera sp. | reverse complement strand
AGCCGCACTCTTCCATGATGGCGAGCTTGGCGTCGGCGGTGTCCGCACCACCGGAGATCAGCGCACCGGCGTGACCCATGCGCTTGCCGGCCGGGGCGGTGACGCCGGCGATGAAGCCGACGATCGGCTTCTTCATGTTGGCCTTGCACCACATCGCAGCTTCGGCTTCGTCCGGACCGCCGATCTCGCCGATCATGATCACCGCGTCGGTGTCCGGATCGTCGTTGAACATGCGCATCACGTCGATGTGCTTGAGACCGTTGATCGGGTCGCCGCCGATGCCGACCGCCGAGGACTGGCCGAGGCCGATCTCGGTGAGCTGGGCCACGGCCTCATAGGTCAGCGTGCCGGAGCGCGACACCACGCCGATGCGACCCTTGCGGTGGATGTGGCCGGGCATGATGCCGATCTTGATCTCGTCGGGCGTGATCAGGCCGGGGCAGTTGGGGCCGAGGAGCAGCGTTTCCTTGCCGCCCGCCTCGACCTTCTTCTTCATCTTGTTGCGCACCATCAGCATGTCGCGCACCGGGATGCCTTCGGTGATGCAGATCGCCAGGTCGAGGTCGGCTTCGCAAGCTTCCCAGATGGCGTCGGCCGCGCCTGCGGGCGGCACGTAGATCACCGACACGGTGGCGCCGGTTTCAGCGGCAGCTTCCTTGACCGAGGCGTAGATGGGGATGTCGAAGATCTTCTCGCCCGCCTTCTTCGGGTTTACGCCGGCAACGAAGCAGTTCTTGCCGTTGGCGTATTCCTGGCACTTCTCGGTGTGGAACTGACCCGTCTTGCCGGTGATGCCCTGGGTGATGACCTTGGTGTCTTTGTTGATCAGGATGGACATTCGAAGCTCTCCTTACTTGACCGCGGCGACGATCTTGGTCGCAGCTTCCGCCATCGTGTCGGCGGTGATGATCGGCAGACCCGACTCGGCGAGGATCTTCTTGCCGAGGTCTTCGTTGGTGCCCTTCATGCGCACCACGAGCGGGACGGAGAGATGCACTTCCTTGGCCGCGGCGACCACGCCGGCGGCGATGGTGTCGCAGCGCATGATGCCGCCGAAGATGTTGACCAGGATGCCCTTGACCTTGGGGTTCTTGAGCATGATCTTGAAGGCTTCGGTGACCTTCTCGGTGGTCGCGCCGCCGCCGACGTCGAGGAAGTTGGCCGGCTCGGCGCCGAACAGCTTGATCGTGTCCATGGTGGCCATCGCGAGACCGGCGCCGTTCACCAGGCAGCCGATGTTGCCGTCGAGGCTGATGTAGGCGAGGTCGAACTTGGAGGCCTCGATCTCGTCGGCGTCTTCTTCGTCGAAGTCACGGAAATCGACGATTTCCGGGTGACGGTAGAGGGCGTTGGAGTCGAAGTTGAACTTGGCGTCCAGGGCCTTGATGTTGCCGTTGCCTTCGAGGATCAGCGGGTTGATTTCCGCCAGCGAGGCATCGGTTTCCATGTAGCAGGTGTACAGGCGCTTGAGCGCATCGACCGCCTTGGCGACCGAAGCCTCGGGCACGCCGATGCCGCGGGCCAGGTTCTCGGCCTGGGCGTCGGTGAGGCCGACGAGCGGATCGACGAACTCCTTGAGGATCTTCTCGGGGGTGCTGTGCGCGACTTCCTCGATGTCCATACCGCCTTCGGAGGAGGCCATGATGGCGACCTTCTGCGTGGCGCGGTCGGTCAGCGCGGCGACGTAGTATTCCTTCTTGATGTCGGCGCCTTCCTCGATCAGCAGGTTGCGCACCTTCTGGCCTTCGGGGCCGGTCTGGTGGGTGACCAGTTGCATGCCGAGGATGTCGCTGGCGTGCTGGCGCACTTCGTCGAGCGAGCGGGCGAGCTTGACGCCACCACCCTTGCCGCGGCCGCCGGCGTGGATCTGGGCCTTCACAACCCAGATCTTGCCGCCGAGTTCCTCGGCTGCCTTGACTGCACCATCCACGGACACGCAGTGGAAACCGCGCGGCGTGACGACGCCATACTTCCTCAGTAGTTCTTTTGCCTGATACTCATGAATCTTCATGGTTGCCCTTCGATCGAAGCCGCGACGGCGGCAGCCGCCGCGAACAGGTTGATGGCATGCTTCGGAGCGCGCGCTCCACGACGAGCGCCGTCTCCCTCGACCGTCGCCCACCGCCATGAATCGGGACCCCCCGACCCGACCCGCAGGCCGGGCTTGAACCCTCCCCGACCGCAAGACTCCATAATTATACTCAGTTTTGCGCAGTGCACAGCCGAACGGCCGCGTCGACGAGTCGCGCCGGTACGCCCCGCGTCACCCCGAGCGGCCGGCAGGGCGATGCCACCTCGGGTAATAACGCTGCACCGCCTCAGCCGAACTCTCGAGCGCATGGCAGCGGTCGAGCTGGAACGGCTTCTCCGGCGAGTCCTCGTTGTCGCGCCGGAAGGTGGCGAAAGTCTGGATCGCCGCGGTCGGCAGCGACAGCAACAGCTCGGTGAGGTGCGTGCACCCACGCACGTCGGCAAACATCTCGCCGACCGTGCGCCGGAAACCGCGCACCAGATTCAGCCCGATCAGTTTCCTGTAGGCCGGACCGATGGTGTCGCACTGCCCCGGGTAAGGCACCCCATCGGAACAGGCATGCGCATCGACGATATTGAACGCCGCATCGAGCGTCACCCGTACGCGCATCAGATGCACGGGCACCCCCGCAGGGCGCAAACCGGAAGCGAGCGGGTAGTCGACGTCCTTGACGTCATTGAGCGAAGCGTCGAGCTCGTAGAGACCATCTTCGCGCAAGAAACCTTCGATCTCGATGCGCCGGACATGAGCACGGCGTCGCGGCGAGGCGGGAGCAGGTAAGGGCATGGCGATCCTGAACGTACGTGAACGTATGGAAACGCGATCTTAGCCGATTTTCCCGGCGCCCCCGATCGTCTCCCCTGGCGCGGCCTCCGCCCCGGAGTGCGGAACCTGTCACGGCGCGCGAGATTCAATCGGCAATCTGCGGAACAGTTGCTGGAGTGGCCGTAGGGAGTCTGCTAAAAGCAAACCACCTGCCAACCCACCGCCGGACGCGCGGACAATGAATACGAGACGTATACCGCTAGCCATCGCTGTTGCCGCAGCACTGCTCACCCTCACCCCTGCCACATATGCCGCCGCACTTGGCGAGGTTACGGCCCTGTCCGCACTGGGCGAGCGCTTCCGTGCCGAGATCCGACTCATGGGCGAGGGCACCGTGCAGGCAAGCTGTTTCAGGGTGGTGATGCCGGTGGACTCCACTGCGGGCCTACCCACGCTCGCCACCGGTCGCGTGAGTATCGTCGGCAAGGGTTCCGACGCCCGCTTGGTCGTGCGCGACGATCGCACCATCCACGATCCGGTGGTTCAGCTTGCGCTCGAGAACGTGTGCGAGACGCGCCTGCGCCGCGAATACACCTTGCTGATGCCGTTCACCGCGGCAAAGCCGGTGAGCGCTCCCGTTTCCGTGGCGCCGACGCGCAAGCCCGCGGCAACGCGAGCCGCCCCCGCGACGCAGCGCAGCGCCCCCACCCGGCCGGCCAAGCCCCGCGCGCAGAAGGCGGCCGCCCGCACCTGGAGCACGGCCGCGGGCGACTCGCTGGAGTCGCTCGGGGAGGCGCTCTACCCCGACGACCCGACCGCGCGCGAACGCTTCAGCCAGGCCACGGCCGCCGCCAATCCAGGGCTGTTCGCGAATCCGGGCACCTACAACCAGCCTCTGCCAGCCGGCACCCGCGTCGTGATCCCGAATCTGCGCCAGGTCGCTGACGCCGCCACGGACAGGGCCGCGACGCCACCTGCGGCAAGCCCGCCCGCCCAGGTCGCTGCCCAGGCCGCGCAAGACACCGGGGATCGGGTGGTCGTCGACAAGTCCGTCGCGCCCGCATCGTCGGCGGCGCTGACAACGAAGGCATCCGCTGATTCAGGCGAAGGTTCGGCAGGCGACGACCGCGCCGCCAGCCTGCTCAGCCGTGAGCGCGAACTGGCCGCAGCCATCGACCGCAGCATCATCGCCGAGATGGAGCTGCTCGCGCGCATCAAGGAGCTGGAGGAACTGCAGGCCGGACTCGAGGCCCGTCTGCGCAATACGCTCGCTGCCGCCCCCCAGGCCCCCGCACTGCAGGCAAGCGCAATCACACCGGCGGCTGCGGGGACTCCGATGCCGCCGGCCGCGCCCGATGTCTCGACCTCGTCGGCTTCGCCGGCGAATGACCTCTATCTGTTCTCCGGCCTCGGGATCGCCGCCCTGTTGCTGGCGGCCGTGCTGCTGCGGCGCCGCCGTGGCGACCACCCGAGCGCCGACATCCGCACGGCGAGCACCGCCGCACGGACGGCGCAGCCGGCCGCGCCCACATCCGAACGCGGGGCGCCACCCCATACGGCCACGAATGCGCGCGTCGCCGATGATGCGATCAATTCCGCGACAGGCCACCGCGCCGTGCCTGCACCCACGCACAATCAGGCGTCGCGCGACGCCGCGGTGGTGGAGGAGCATAAATCGGCCATCGAACTCGCCGACATCATGATCAGCTTCGGCCGCGTGCAGGGTGCAGCCGAAACCCTCGCCGAATTCATTCGCGGCAACCCACGGGAAGCCGTGACCCCCTGGTTGAAGCTGCTGGAGGTTTACCGCAGCGCAGGGCTGCGGGCGGAATTCGAGACCATCGCTGGCGAGTTGAACAAGACCTTCAACGTGAGCGCAGTCAACTGGGACAACTATCAGGACTTGCGCGCCGCACGCACCAGCCTCGAGGACCTGCCGCACATCACCGCGGCACTGCAGAAGAGCTGGCGCACCACGGCATGCCAGCGTTACCTTCAGCAGCTCCTGCGCGACAACCGGGGCGGTACGCGTGCCGGCTTCCCGTTCACGGTGATCGACGAGATCCTGACCCTGTCGGCAATCCTCGAGGAAGACCTCGGCCCCTGCCCTCGCCCTGACGACAAGCTGCAGACGGGGCGCTAGACCGGATTGTCGAGATCGACGAACTCCGCCTGCAGGCCGAGTTCGTCGACAAGGTAGGCCGCGATGGCCTGCGCGCCGTAGCGCTCGGTCGCATGGTGGCCGGCCGCGATGTAGGGCACACCCGATTCGCGCGCCAGATGCACCGTCTGCTCGGAGATCTCGCCCGACACGTATAGATCGGCGCCGGCCAGGATGGCCTGCTCGAAGTAGCCCTGGGCGCCACCGGTGCACCACGCCACCCGATGGACCGCGCGCTGGCCGTCGCCGACCAGCAGCGGTGCACGCCCGAGCGTCTGCGCCAGCGCGCCTGCAATGGCTTGCGCGCACTGGCCCGGATCGCGCGGGCGGCCGATCCAGCCCAGGTCCTGATCGGCGAAGCGCCCCTCTCCCTGCCAGCCCATGCGCCTGCCCAACTGGGCGTTGTTGCCGAGTTCCGGATGCACGTCCAGCGGCAGGTGATAGGCGAACAGGTTGATGTCGTTGACCAGCAGGGCGCGCAGGCGCCGCCGCCGGAAGCCGGTGACACGGCCATCCTCACCCTTCCAGAACAGGCCGTGATGCACGAAGACGGCGTCATGACCACCGGCGACCGCGCGGTCGAGCAGCGCCTGGCTCGCGGTCACGCCACAGAGCACGCGAGCCACTTCTGGCCGTCCTTCCACTTGCAGACCGTTTGGGCAATAATCCTTGAACCGCGGGGCGTCGAGCAGGGTATCGAGGTGGTTCCTGAGCTCGATGAGTTGCATGCAGCCTCCTCCCATGATGCGAACGGCAGCGCTTGAGGGCCTCGGGCCCGAGCGCCGCGTTCGTGACCTTCGTCCTTGAAGCCCCACATTATGCGCCGCTTGTGGCTCATCTTCGCGCAGGCCGTGACCGTCAGCGTCGCGGTACTGTTCGTGCTCAACACGCTGAAACCCGAATGGCTGCGCAACGCCTCGCCTGCGGCCGTCGTTGCCATCCTCGAGGCACCGGCTGGTGCCGAGCGCAGCCCGGCGGCGGGGTCGTATGCGCCAGCGGCACAACAATCGATGCCCGCGGTGGTGCACATCTTCACCAGCAAGGCCGGCCGCAGCCAGCGTCATCCGCTATTCGACGACCCGGTGTTCCGCCACTTCTTCGGCGAGCGTCCGGAGAATGACCCCAGCCAGCGCGAATCGGGCCTGGGCTCCGGCGTCATCGTCAGCCCGGACGGCTACGTGCTGACCAACAACCACGTCATCGAGACCGCCGACTCGATCGAGATCGCGCTCAACGACGGGCGCAAGTTCCCGGCCAAGCTGATCGGCCGCGACCCGGAAACAGACCTCGCCGTGCTGCGCATCGAGAGCGGCGCCGTGCTGCCGGCGATCACCTTCTCGGGAAGCGACAGCCTCGCGGTCGGCGACGTCGTGCTGGCGATCGGCAATCCCTTCGGTGTAGGGCAGACGGTGACGATGGGCATCGTCTCGGCGCTCGGCCGCAGCCAGCTCGGCATCAACACCTTCGAAAACTACATCCAGACCGACGCCGCGATCAACCCGGGCAACTCGGGCGGGGCGCTGGTCGACAGCGCCGGGCATCTGGTCGGCATCAACACCGCGATCTACTCGCGCTCGGGCGGTTCGCTCGGCATCGGATTCGCAATTCCGGTGTCGATCGCGCGCAACGTGCTCGAACAGATCGTCGCCACCGGCGAAGTCGTGCGCGGCTGGGTTGGGGTGGAGATCCAGGATCTGACGCCTGAACTGGCCGAATCCTTCGGCTACCGCGATACCGTCGGCGCACTCATCGCCGGCGTGCTGCGCGGGAGTCCGGCAGATCGCGGCGGGGTGCGTCCGGGCGACGTGCTGATTGCACTCGACGGCCAGTCCGTGCGCGACCCGCGGGCAATGCTCGACATGGTCGCCGCATTGCCGCCGGGAAAAAGTGCCCTGTTCAGGGTGCGGCGTGGCATCGAAGAACTCGACCTGATCGTCGATGTCGGCAGGCGCCCGATTCCGGCGGCAAACCGCTGAGACGTAACGAAATTTCCGTACGGAACCGGCCGATGGCCGATCAACGTGCGATTACACGGCGAATTGTCTGCGTCCGCGCCTCAACCCTTGCCGCCCCCCTGCTCGTCGGCCTCGATGCGGTCGAGCTCCTTGTCCATGTCCTCGATCGACGGCGGCACATATTCGGCAGCAGCTTCCTGCTGCGGCGACGGTTTGCTCAACATGTTCGCGAGCACGATGCCCAGTTCGTAAAGCAGGCACATCGGGACCGCAAGCATGAACTGCGAGATCACGTCGGGCGGCGTGATGATCGCTGCGATCACGAAGGCGCCCACAATCACGTAGGGCCGCGCCTCCTTGAGCTTCGCCACATCCACGATGCCGGCCTTGACCATGACGATCACCACCACCGGCACCTCGAAGGTGATGCCGAAAGCCATGAACATCGACATCACGAAGGACAGGTACTGCTCGATGTCTGGCGCCGGCACGATGCTCTTGGGCGCAAACTCGGCGATGAACTTGAACACCGTTCCGAACACGAAGAAGTAGCAGAAAGCCATGCCGAGAAGGAACAGCAGGGTGCTGCCGAGGACCAGCGGCAACGCCAGGCGCTTTTCGTGCGCATACAGGCCGGGGGCGATGAAGGCCCAGGCCTGGTAAAGCACCCAGGGCAGCGCCAGCACGAAAGCGACCATCATCGTGACCTTGACCGGCACGAAGAACGGCGTCACGACGCCGGTGGCGATCATGTTCGTGCCTGCAGGCAGCGTGTCCATCATCGGCTTGGCGAGGATGTCGTAGATATCTCCCGCCCACGGCATCAGGCACACGAATATGACGACGAGTGCAAGCAGCGCGCGGATCAGGCGGTCGCGCAACTCGATGAGATGCGCGATGAAGGTTTCCTGTTGTGCCGTCATACCTTGTTCTTGTCTGCGCTGACGTCGGGGCGAGCGGACGCATCGAGTCCGAGCTCAAGCTGCGGGCGGGCGTCACCCGCAACCGGGCGATCGTGAGCGAGCAGCTGGCTGCCGCTGGCCGAACCCGGCTGCGTCGTGACCGCGGGCGCTGCCTCGGCAGATGCGGGCGCAGCAGCTTGCGCACCGCCGCCATCGGGCAACATCGAGCGCACCTCCCCTGCCGTACGACCGACTTCCGATTCCACGTTTGCCATGCTGGAACGAACCGAAGATTCGAGCTCCTGCGCCTGGTGCTTGACCTGCTCCTGCAGCTTCTTCAGTTCTTCGAGTTGCATCTCGCGCTGGATGTCGGACTTCACGTCCGACACGTAGCGCTGAACACGCCCGAGCAGATGCCCGGCAGTGCGCGCGACCTTGGGCAGGCGCTCGGGCCCGACCACGATCAGCAGCACGACGCCGATCACCATGAGTTCAGATAAACCGAAGTCGAACATGTGTGCTCGCTCGAGACACGGACCGGTGAAGATCCGCGTGAAAACGAAGGGGCGCTCCGGTCAGGGCGCCCCTCGGGTGTCGAGACGCGTGATTCAGGACCGGTTCTGGTCGACCTTTTCGCGCGCCTCGCCTTCGATGGTCTGGTCCTGAGCGATCTTGTTGCTTGCATCGCTGGACGCGCCCGCGTCACCCTCCTTGACGCCTTCCTTGAAGCCCTTGACCGCGCCACCCAGATCGGAGCCGATGTTGCGCAGTTTCTTGGTGCCGAACACCAAGAGGACGATGACCAGCACGATGAGCCAGTGCCAGATGCTGAAAGAACCCATACCGCTCTCCTTAACGCTTCAACATGGGCGGCAGGGGATTGGGGCCGCCCAGAATGTGAAGGTGCAGATGATACACCTCCTGCAATCCGACTCTTCCTGTGTTCACGATCGTGCGAAAGCCGTCGGTACAACCCTGCTCACGTGCAATCCTGCCCGCAGCAACCATCAGACGCCCCATCACCGCCTCGTGTTCCTCACCAAGGTGCGCCATCGAGTCGACGTGCGCCTTCGGGATCACCAGCACATGCACCGGCGCAACCGGGTTGATGTCGTGGAAGGCGAAGACATGCTCGTCCTCATAGACCTTCTTCGACGGAATCTCGCCACGTGCGATACGGCAGAAGATGCAGTCGCTCATGTGCCGGCCTTCTGCGCGGTGCGCGACTTCTTCTCGTCGATACCCGACACGCCCTCGCGGCGGCGGAACTCGGCGAGCACGTCGTCCACCGACAGGCCGTGATGCGTAAGCAGCACCATCGAGTGGAACCACAGGTCGGTGACCTCCCACACCAGGTGCAGCCTGTCCTTGTCCTTGGCCGCCATGATGGTCTCGGCAGCTTCTTCGACGACCTTCTTGCAGATCGCGTCGTTACCCTTCTGGTACAGGCTGGATACGTAGGAGGAATCCGGATCGGCCTTCTTGCGCGCAGCCAGAGTGTCGGACACGCGATGCAGCACTTCGATATCGATCATTTGTAGATCTCCTGCGGGTCTTTCAAAACCGGTTCGACGGCCTCCCAGCGGCCATCGGCGAAATACTTCTGGAAGAAGCAGCTATGCCGCCCGGTGTGGCAGGCGATGCCGCCAATCTGCTCGACCTTGAGCAACACCACGTCATTGTCGCAGTCGATGCGGATATCGAGCACCTTCTGTACGTGGCCGGACTCTTCACCCTTGTGCCAAAGCTTACGGCGTGAACGTGACCAGTAGATGGCTTCGCCGGTCTCCGCGGTACGCTGCAGCGCATCGCGATTCATCCAGGCGAACATCAGCACGTCGCCAGTCGATGCTTCCTGCGCAATCACCGGCACCAGACCGTGCTCGTCCCACTTGACCTCATTGAGCCAACGCGTGTTCGTACTCACAGTCGTACCTCGATGCCGCGTGCGCGCATCAGTTCCTTGGCTTCGCGCACGGTGTGCTGTCCGAAATGGAAGATGCTCGCCGCCAGCACCGCGTCGGCGCGGCCTTCGGATACACCCTCTGCCAGGTGTTCGAGCGTGCCCACGCCGCCGCTGGCGATCACCGGGATGCGTACTGCCTCCGATACCGCACGCGTCAGCGCAAGGTCGAAGCCGCTCTTGGTGCCGTCACGGTCCATGCTGGTGAGCAGGATTTCGCCCGCGCCGAGCGCTGCGACCTTGCGCGCCCAATCGATGGCATCGAGCCCGGTGTTGTTGCGACCACCGTGGGTGAAGACCTCCCACTTGCCGGGCGCGGTCTGCTTGGCATCGATCGCCACCACGATGCACTGGCTGCCGACCTTGCTCGAGGCGTCATGCACCAACTGCGGGTTGTTCACCGCAGCGGTGTTCATGCTGACCTTGTCGGCGCCGGCGTTGAGCAGCCGGCGCACATCCTCGACCACTCGCACACCACCACCGACAGTAAGCGGGATGAAGACCTGCTCGGCAACCTGCTCCACCACGTGCAGAATGATGTCGCGATCATCCGAACTGGCGGTGATGTCGAGGAAGGTGATCTCGTCAGCGCCCTGCTCGTCGTAGCGGCGGGCAATCTCGACCGGATCACCCGCATCGCGCAACTCGACGAAATTGACGCCCTTGACCACGCGCCCGGACTTTACGTCCAGGCAGGGAATGATGCGCTTGGCAAGCATCAACGGCACTCGGCGGAGAGCGTCATTCCGTCACACCGTTCAGTTCGTCAGCGCGCGCCTGGGCAGCAGCGAAATCCAGCGTGCCCTCGTAAATCGCACGCCCGGTGATGGCACCCATGATGCCCTCGTCCTCGACCGCACAGAGCGCATCAATATCACGCAGATCGGTGATGCCGCCACTGGCAATGACCGGGATGCGCAGCGCCCGCGCCAGGCGTACAGTGGCTTCAATGTTCACGCCCGAAAGCATGCCGTCGCGGCCGATGTCGGTGTAGATCACGCCCTCGACGCCGTAGTCTTCGAACTTCTTCGCCAGGTCGACCACATCGTGCCCGGTGAGCTTTGACCAGCCATCGACCGCCACCTTACCGTCCTTGGCATCGAGCCCGACGATGATGTGACCGGGGAAGGCACTGCAGGCGTCGTGCAGGAAGCCGGGGTTCTTGACCGCGGCGGTACCGATGATGACGTAGCTGATGCCGTTGTCGAGGTAGTGCTCGATGGTGTCGAGGTCACGGATACCACCACCGAGTTGTACCGGGATGTCCTCGCCGACCACGTCGGTGATGGCGCGGATCGCTGCGCCATTCTTGGGCTTGCCGGCGAAGGCACCGTTGAGATCGACCAGGTGCAGACGGCGGGCGCCGGCGTCGAGCCAGTGGCGCGCCATGGCACCCGGCGCCTCGGAGAACACGGTGGCGTCGTCCATTTCGCCCTGTTTCAGGCGAACACATTGACCGTCCTTGAGGTCGATGGCGGGGATCAGCAGCATACGGGGATCAGTTCAGTGGGACAGAGTCTAGAGACGGGCCGCCGACGCTCAGGGCTGCCAGCGGATGAAATTTGCAAGGAGCCTAAGCCCTGCTGCGGCGCTCTTTTCCGGGTGGAACTGGGCCGCGAAGATATTAGCCCGCGCTACCGCACTGGTAAAGCGCAGACCATAGTCAGTCTCGGCGGCAGTCAGCGCGTCATCGGCGGGCACGACGAAATAGCTGTGCACGAAGTAGAAGCGCTCGCCGTCCGGAATGCCGTCCCACATCGGGTGAGGACCGGACTGCCAGACCTCGTTCCAGCCCATGTGCGGCACCTTCAGCCGGCTGCCGTCCGCGACCTGCATGCGGTCCTCGGGAAAGCGCACCACCTCGCCCGACAGGATGCCGAGCCCGGGTACGTCGCCCTCGGCGCTGTGCGCAAACAACATCTGCTGGCCGATGCAGATGCCGAGGAAGGGTTTGCTCGCCGCGGCGGCCAGCACGGCCGGGCGCAGGCCGCGCGCATCGAGCTCGCGCATGCAGTCGGGCATCGCGCCCTGGCCAGGAAACACCACGCGCTCGGCAGCGGCAACCCGTGCCGGATCCGAGGTGACGAACACGTCATGGCCGGGCGCCACGTGCTCGATTGCCTTGGCGACCGAGCGCAGGTTGCCCATGCCGTAATCGATGATGGCCACGGTGGTCATCGGCTTGACTCGCTATTGAACGGGAGGGCGGCCGCGTGACGCAGCCGCGAAAAGGAAGAAATCAGAGCGCGCCCTTGGTCGAGGGGATGGTGCCCGCGGCGCGTTCGTCGCGCTCGGCGGCCACGCGCAGCGCACGCGCAAAGGCCTTGAACACCGTCTCGCACTGATGGTGGGCGTTGTCGCCGCGCAGGTTGTCGATGTGCACCGTGACCCCCGCGTGATTGACGAAGCCCTGGAAGAATTCGCGCGCCAGATCGACGTCGAAGTTGCCGATGCGGGCACGGGTGTAGTTGACGAAGTAGTGCAGCCCGGGGCGGCCGGAGAAATCCACCACCACGCGCGACAGCGCCTCGTCGAGCGGCACATAGGCGTGGCCGTAGCGGCGCAGGCCCTTCTTGTCGCCCACGGCCTTGGCGAAGGCCTGGCCGAGCGTGATGCCGACGTCTTCCACCGTGTGGTGATCGTCGATCTGGGTGTCGCCGTCGCAGTGGATGTCGAGATCGATGAGCCCGTGACGCACGATCTGGTCGAGCATGTGATCGAGGAAGGGCACGCCGGTATCGAGCTTGCCCTGGCCGGTGCCGTCGAGGTCGATGCGCACCGTGATCTTCGTTTCGAGGGTGTTGCGAGTGACTTCTGCTTGCCGCATGGGAGACTTCTGGCCAAAGGATGAAGGTCGCGGCCATGATAACATCGCGCAGCAAACTCGCCGCAAAGCGCAGCCTATGGCGTGCGATCGGTCGCGCTATCGCGTTGCCGATTCGCCCCGTAAAGCGGCCGCGCGAGGCGTGCGCGTCAATCCGTTCCACCTCAACCGCAGATATCCGCATGAGCCGCTTCTGGAGCGCCGTCGTCCACGGCCTGACCCCCTACGTTCCGGGCGAGCAGCCCAAACTCGACAACCTGGTCAAGCTCAACACCAACGAGCATCCCTACGGCCCTTCTCCCAGGGCGCTGGACGCGGTCCGTGCCGCCACCGGCGACGGCCTGCGCCTTTACCCCGACCCCAACGCCGACGCACTCAAGGCCGCACTCGCGAAGCGCCACGGCGTGCAGCCGCAGCAGATCTTCGTTGGCAACGGTTCGGACGAGGTGCTTGCGCACGCCTTCATGGCACTGCTCAAGCACGACCGCGCGCTGTGGTTTCCGGATATCAGCTACAGCTTTTACCCGGTTTATTGCGGGCTGTACGGCATCGCCGGGCGCACGATCCCGCTCGCCGAGGATTTCTCGATCCGCGTGGAAGACTACCTGCCGCAGGAGGGCCAGGCCGGCGCCGAGCGCCCCGGCGCGATCGTTTTCCCCAACCCCAACGCCCCCACCGGGCGCGTGCTGGCGCTGGCCCAGGTCGAGCGCATCGTCGCCGGCAATCCGGACGTGGTGGTGCTGGTGGATGAGGCCTATGTGGACTTCGGCGGCGAGAGCGCGATCGCGCTGGTCGACCGCCACCCCAACCTGCTCGTCACCCACACTTTCTCCAAGAGCCGCTCGCTCGCGGGGCTGCGGGTGGGTTACGCGGTCGGTCATGCAGACCTGATCGAGGGCCTGGAGCGGGTGAAGAACAGCTTCAACTCCTACCCGCTCGATCGCCTGGCGATTGCCGGCGCAGTGGCCTCGGTCGAAGACGAGGACTTCTTTCAGGCGAGCTGCCGCAAGGTCGTCGCCACACGCGACAAGCTGGTCGCTGACATGCGGGCGCTCGGATTCGAGGTGCTGCCCTCGGCCGCCAACTTCATCTTCGCCCGTCATCCACAGCGCGACGGCGCCGAGCTGACCGCCGAGTTGCGCAAGCGCGCGATCATCGTGCGCCACTTCAAGGCGCCGCGCATCGATCAGTTCATGCGCATCACCGTGGGCACGGATGCGCAGTGCAATGCCCTGATCGAAGCGTTCAAGGGCATTCTCGGCCGCTGAGCGTGCTCCCAGCCTGGCCGGCGGAACGGCTCCGATCCGCCGGCAGCAAGATCAAACCTTCAGCCGCATCTCCGCCGAGCGCGCGTGCGCCTGCAGACCCTCGCCATGCGCGAGGATCGACGCAACCTTGCCCAGATGCTGGGCGCCAGCCTGCGAGATGTTGACGATGCTGGTGCGCTTCTGGAAATCGTAGGTACCCAGCGGCGACGAGAAGCGGGCGCTGCGCATGGTCGGCAGCACGTGATTGGGGCCGGCGCAGTAGTCGCCGAGCGCCTCCACCGCCCAGTGGCCGACGAAGATCGCGCCGGCGTGGCGGATGTGGTCGATCCAGGCCTCGGCGTCGTCCAGCGACAACTCGAGGTGCTCGGGCGCGATGCGGTTGGCGATCGCGCAGGCCTGCTCGAGGCTGTCCACGTGGATCAGCGCGCCACGATTGGCGAGCGACTTTGCGATCGTGTCGCGGCGCGGCATGGTGGGCAGCAGGCGGTCGATCGCGTCATGCACCGCGTCGATGAAGCCGGCGTCGGTGCACAGCAGGATCGACTGCGCGAGCTCGTCGTGCTCGGCCTGAGCGAAGAGGTCCATCGCCACCCAGTCGGCGTGCCCCGAACCGTCGGAGATGATCAGCACCTCCGAGGGGCCGGCGACCATGTCGATGCCGACCGTGCCGAACACCCGGCGCTTGGCTTCGGCCACATAGGCGTTGCCCGGACCGACGATCTTGTCCACCTGGGGGATGGTCTGCGTGCCGTAGGCGAGCGCCGCCACCGCCTGCGCGCCGCCGATGGTGAACACGCGGTCCACCCCGGTGATCGCCGCCGCCGCCAGCACCAGCGCGTTCTTCTCGCCGCGCGGGGTGGGCACCACCATGATCAGTTCGCCGACACCGGCGACCTTGGCCGGAATCGCATTCATCAGCACCGAGCTCGGGTAGGACGCGCGCCCGCCCGGCACGTAGAGGCCGACACGGTCGAGCGGGGTCACCTTCTGCCCCAGGCGGGTACCGTCGGCCTCGGTGAGCTCCCAGGATTCGAGCTTCTGGCGCTCGTGATAGACGCGCACGCGGTCGGCGGCGATGGTCAGCGCCTCGCGTTGATCGGACGGCAGGCTGTCGAGCGCGGCATGCAGCTCGGCCCTCGGCAGTTCCAGCGCCGCCATCGAATGCACGTCCAGGCCGTCGAAGCGGCGGGTGAATTCGACCACCGCGGCGTCGCCGGTGGTACGCACCGCACGCAGAATCTCGGTGACCGCGGTATTGATGCGCTCGTCGGCTTCGGACTCGAAGGCGAGCAGCGCATCCAGCGTGGACAGGAACTCAGGTTCGCGCGCGTCGAGGCGGCGGATCGGGGTCTGGCTCATGAACGGGTCCTTACGATTTGATCGCGCCGGCAAAAGCGTCGAGCACCGGCTGCAGCAGTTCGCGCTTGAGCTTGAGCGAGGCCTGGTTGACGATCAGCCGCGAGCTGATCGGCATGATGTCCTCGACCTCCTCCAGGTTGTTGGCACGCAAGGTGCCGCCGGTGGACACCAGGTCGACGATGGCGTCGGCCAGGCCGACCAGGGGTGCAAGCTCCATCGAGCCGTAGAGTTTGATCAGGTCGACATGCATGCCCTTGCCGGCGAAATGCGCCTTGGCGGCGTTCATGTACTTGGTGGCAACGCGGATGCGACCGCCCGGACGGGTGGCCGCGGCGTAGTCGAAGCCCTTCTGCACCGCGACGCACAGGCGACACTGGGCGATCTCGAGGTCCAACGGTTGGTAAAGGCCCGCGCCGCCATGCTCGACCAGCACGTCCTTGCCGGCGATGCCGAGGTCGGCCGCGCCGTACTGCACATAGGTCGGCGTGTCGGTGGCGCGCACGATGACCAGGCGCACATCCGGCCGGTTGGTGCCGATGATGAGCTTGCGCGAAGATTCGGGATTGTCGGTGGGCACGATGCCCGCAGCGGCGAGCAGCGGCAGCGTCTCTTCGAAGATGCGCCCCTTGGAAAGGGCGAGCGTGATGCTGGACACGTGAAAAGCCTCGATCGTGGGGACCGCGCATTGTAACCCGGCGCCGCTTCTGTTAACCTCTGCGGCAACTGGCTGAACCGCACGTGGCGGTTCGGCCTTTTCTTTTGTTTCGCCGCACAGCCGGCGCGCGCATCGAGCAGGAAGCCTCCAACATGAAACCGTCGATCATCGTCTCCAGCAACGACCTCGAGCGCCTCGAGGGTCTGCTGACCCTCCCCGCATTCCGCAGCCGCAGCGACCTCGACGGCCTGCGCGCGGAACTCGAACGCGCCGACGTGCGCGAGCCGCAGGACATGCCCGCCGACGTCATCACGATGAACAGCCGCGCGCGCTTTCTCGAGGAAGGCACCGGCCGCGAGTACGAACTGACGCTGGCCTACCCCAAGGACGCCAACGCTGAAGCCCATCGCGTGTCGATCTTCTCGCCCGCCGGCAGCGCGCTGCTCGGCCTGTCGGCCGGGCAGTCGATCGACTGGAAGGCCACTGACGGCAAGGAAATCCATCTGAAGGTGATTGAAGTCACCTGGCAGCCCGAGGCCAACGGCCAGTTCGAGCTCTGATAGGGCGCTCGCGCTTTCAGTCCGCAGCCTGGCCGGCGCACGCGCAGGTATTGGCCTGACACTGTGGGAGCGGGCTTGCCCGCGAACGGGGACTCGTCAGGCGCTGCATTCGCGGGCAAGCCCGCTCCCACGGGGCCTGCTCATGCAGTCGTTCGCCGTTTCGGCGGGACTGGCGCTCAGGCCAGGCGCCGCACCTTGGCGCCGAGCGCGGCGAGCTTTTCTTCCAGACGCTCGTAACCACGATCGAGGTGGTAGATGCGCTCGATCACGGTCTCGCCCTCGGCCACCAGACCGGCCACCACCAGACTTGCCGAGGCACGCAGGTCGGTGGCCATCACGGTCGCACCCTCGAGCTTCGCCACCCCCTGCACCACCGCAGTATTGCCGTCGATGCGGATGTCGGCACCCAGGCGCTGCAGCTCGACCGCGTGCATGAAACGGTTCTCGAAGATGGTCTCGCGCATCATCGCCACGCCCTTGGCAACGCAGTTGATCGCCATGAACTGCGCCTGCATGTCGGTCGGGAAGGCCGGATAGGGCGCGGTGCGCAGGCTCACCGCGTTGAGCCGGACGGGCGCCGACAGGCGGATCGCGTCGCGCTCGGACACCACCTCGCAGCCGGCATCCATGAGCTTGTCGATCACCGCGTCGAGATAACTCGAGCTCGTGCCGGTGAGGCGCACCGAACCGCCAGTGACCGCCGCCGCGCACAGGTAGGTGCCGGTCTCGATGCGGTCGGGCATGATGCGGTGGGTCGCACCGTGCAGGCGCTCGACGCCGCGGATGCGGATCACGTCGCTGCCGGCCCCCGAGATCTGCGCGCCCATCGCCACCAGGCAGTTGGCCAGGTCGACCACCTCGGGCTCGCGTGCGGCGTTCTCGATCACGGTCTCGCCGTCGGCGAGCGCCGCGGCCATCATCAGGTTCTCGGTACCGGTCACCGTCACCATGTCGGTGAACAGGCGCGCGCCCTTCAGGCGCGGCACGGTCGCATGCACGTAGCCGTGCTCGACGCGCACCTCGGCACCCATCGCCTGCAGGCCCTTGATGTGCTGGTCCACCGGTCGCGCACCGATCGCGCAACCACCGGGCAGGGACACCCGCGCCTCGCCGCAGCGCGCCACCAGCGGGCCGAGCACGAGGATGGACGCACGCATGGTCTTGACCATCTCGTAAGGCGCGACCGGGTTGTTCAGGCCCGAGGCATCGAGCGTGACGGTGTTGCCCTCGCGCTCGATCTTCACGCCCATCTGCCCGAGCAGGTCGAGCAAGGTGCCGATGTCGTTCAACTGCGGCACGTTGGTGAAGGTCACCGGCTCGGCGGTCAGCAGGGCCGAGCACAGGATGGGCAACGCGGCGTTCTTGGCGCCGGAAATGGCGATCTCGCCCGTCAGGCGGGCGCCGCCTTCGATCAACAACTTGTCCATTCAGCGCTCACATCCCCAGTTCGCCGCGACCTTCTTCCCACTGCGCGGGGGTGAAGGTCTGCAGCTGCAGGGCGTGGATCTCGTTGCCCATCAGGCGGCCGAGGGTGGAATACACGGCCTGATGCTGGCGCACCTTCATCTTGCCCTCGAAGGTCGCGCTGACGACGATGCCGCGAAAATGCACGCCATCCTCGCCTTCGATGAAGACATATTCGCAGGGCAGACCCTGCTCGATCAGACGCTTGATCTCGCTTGCTTCAAACATTTGGAATCCTTTACGAACGCAGCTTGTAGCCCCGGGCGAGCATCGCCAGGGTGAGCGCCGCGAGTACCACGAAACACAGGCTCACCACGCCGAGCGACAGCCAGGGCGAGGTGTCCGATTGACCGAAGAAACCGTAGCGGAACCCGTCGATCATGAAGAAGAACGGGTTGAAATGCGACACGTCCTGCCAGAACTGCGGCAGGGAGTGGATCGAGTAGAACACGCCCGACAGCATCGTGAGCGGCATGATCAGGAAGTTCTGGAAAGCAGCCAACTGATCGAACTTGTCCGCCCAGATGCCGGCGATCACGCCGAACGACCCGAGGATGACGCCGCCCAGCACCGCGAAGGTGAGCACCCACAGCGGATTGGCCATCGGTACCTCGACGAAGGCCGCCGACACCGCCAGCACGCCGGCACCCACCATGAGGCCGCGCAGGGTCGAGGCGATCACGTAGGCGGCGTAGAACTCGCGGTAGGACAACGGCGGCAGCAGCACGAAGATGATGTTGCCGGTGATCTTGCTCTGGATCAGCGAGGACGAGCTGTTGGCGAAGGCGTTCTGCAGCACCGACATCATCACCAGGCCGGGCACCAGGAAGCTGGTATAGGCGACTTCACCATACACGGTGACGTGGCGGTCGAGCACGTGCGAGAAGATGAGCAGGAACAGCAGCGCGTTCAACACCGGCGCACCGACGGTCTGGAAGCTGACCTTCCAGAAGCGCAAGGTCTCCTTGTAGAGCAGGGTGCGAAAACCGGTGAACGGCGACTCCGGCGCCATCGGTTCGATACGCGGCGCGGACGGGTACATCGGTGCAGACATGGACGTGGGCGAACGATCAGGCACGGTGCATCACCTCGACGAAGACGCGCTCGAGGTCGGGCTCGCCGAGCTGCATCTCGGTCATGCCCGCCCCCGCTTCACGCAGGCGGGCGAGCAAGGTTTCGACATCCGCATAGCTGTCGAACGCGAAATCCACCCAGCCGCCGTCGCCGGCGAGACCGCCGAGTTCGATGGCACACGCCGGATTCGCCAGGCGCACGCGCAGGCTGTGGGTCGCAAAACGCTGCAGCAGGTTTGCGGTGGTGTCGAGCGCCACCACCTTGCCCGACTTGAGCATGGCGATGCGCCCGCACAGGGTCTCGGCCTCCTCCAGGTAGTGCGTGGTGAGCACGATGGTGTGGCCGTCGTGGTTGAGCTTGCGGATGAACTGCCACAGGCCCTGGCGCAGCTCGACGTCCACGCCGGCGGTAGGCTCGTCGAGCACGATCACCGGCGGCCGGTGCACCAGCGCCTGCGCCACCAGCACGCGCCGCTTCATGCCGCCCGATAGCGCGCGCATGTTGGCGTTGGCCTTGTGGGTGAGATCGAGGCTGGCGAGGATCTCGTCGATCCAGTCGTCGTTGCTGCGGATGCCGAAATAGCCCGACTGGATGCGCAGCAGCTCGCGCACCGAGAAGAAGGGGTCGAACACCAGCTCCTGCGGCACCACGCCGAGATTGCGGCGTGCGTTGCGGTAGTCGGCGACAACGTCGTGACCCATGACTGCGATCGAGCCGCTGTCCGGCCGCACGAGCCCCGACAGCGCCGAGATCAGCGTAGTCTTGCCCGCGCCATTGGGCCCGAGCAAGCCGAAGAACTCGCCCTGAGCAATCTCCAGGTCGACGCCGCCGAGCGCTTTCAGCGCCCCATAGTGCTTGACGACACCGTGAATGCGGATCGCAGCCACGGTCATTGCGGCGGCTCCAGCGGCAGCAGCGAATCGATGTCGTAGAGCGCCGCCAGGCTCGCCATGCCCGCAGGCAGACTACGAACGGCCAGACGGTTTCCCGCCGCACGGGCGCAGCGCATCCAGTCGAGCAGCAGCGCCAGCGCCGCCGAATCCGCAACCGTGACGCCCGCGAAATCCACCACCAGGTCGCCAGCGCGCGCCAGCCGCCGGCCGTCCTCGAGCACCGCCGGCGCCGACGCCATGGTCAGTTCACCCGCCGGGGCAAATACCGTCACCGCGCCGCCTTGTGCGCTCATGCGCCGCGGCTGCCTTCGACCTGATGCAGGCCATGCTGTTCGGCGAGGCTGCGGTTGCGATCTTCCAGCGACTTGATCAGGCCGTCGATGCCACCACGGCTGATCTCCTGCCCGAAGGTGCTGCGGTAGTTGGTGACCAGGCTCACGCCGGCGACGATGACGTCGAACACCTTCCAGCCCTGCTCGCTCTTCTCGAGCATGTAGTCGATGCCGACCGGCTGCGCACCGGCCTGGATGACTTCGGAACGGATCTGCACCCGGGTGTCGGCCGCGGCGAAACGCGAGGGCGGGAAGACGATGCGCTGGTCGCGATACTGGGTCAGTGCGTTCGAGTAGGTGCGCACGAGCAGGGTGCGGAAGGCGTCGGTGAGCTTGATCTGCTGGTCGGGCGAAGCCTGGCGCCAGTCGCGACCGACGGCGAGCATGGTCATGCGACGGAAGTCGAAATGCGGCAGCACCTTGGCGTCGACAAGCTCGATCACGCGTTTGGTGTCGCCGGCCTGGATGGCCTTGTCGGCACGCACGATCTCGAGCACTTCGTTGGTGACGTCCTTGACCAGTGCGTCGGGCGCCCTGGTGTCGCTTGCCGCGGCCGCCGGCAGGATGCCGACGAACAGCAGGCACAGCAGCGGAAAGAGGAAACGGTTCAGCAGCTTATTCATGTCTTGCTCTTAATTCCTGTGAGTTGACGATGCGGTCTCGCGATCGAAGGCCAGTTCGCCGATACCGACGAGTTCCAGGCGTTCGACTGCGGCGGCCGCAGCCGTGTCCACTTCGTCGCCGAGCGGCGCAGCGGACTGGTCGTCGAAATCTTCGTACACACGCGCCTGCTGGCCATCATTGACCTTGTAACGGCGTTGTTCGAGATAGAAGTCGCGCACGAAGGCGTAGCGGTCGAGCGCGGCCTCGTCCAGCGTGCGCTCGGTGCCGAGCAATACCGAACGGCCATGCACGATGCGCGTACCCAGCACGGTGTTGCGCGTCGGCACGTGGTCGATGCTGAAAGGCTCGTTGCCCATCATGTCAGCCGGTAGCGCGACCGCGTCGCGCACCGTGCGCGGCCCGAAGAAGGGCAGCACGATGTAGGCGCCCTCGCCCACGCCCCAGCGCCCGAGCGTCTGACCAAGGTCCTCGTCGTGCTTGGGCAGCCCGGCTTCGCTGGCGATGTCGAGCAGGCCGAGCAGACCCCAGGTCGAGTTGAGCGCAAAGCGCATCAGGTCGCTCATGCCCTCGGCAAACTTGCCCTGCAGCATGTTGTTGAGCCCGATCCAGGGATCGCCAAGGTTACCGAGCACATTGCCGATCCCGGTGCGCATCAGGGACGGCAGCACGGCCTCGTACACCTGCGCAGCGGGCTTGATGGCGACCTTGTCGACCTGGTCGTTGAAACTGAACATTGCCCGGTTGTAGCCCTCGAGCGGGTCGTCCGGGTTGCCGGTGGTGGCGCAGCCGGCCAGCAGCGTGAACGAGAGCGCGGTGACGGCGAGGCCGGCACGGGAAGTGCGGAAGACGTTTGGCATTGTTGTTTTCTCCGGAAATCCTGATGGCCTTACTGCGCCGGGGGCGCGTCGGCGGCGCGATCGAACATGAATTGACCGATCAGCTTCTCGAGCACCACTGCCGACTGCGTGATCAGCACGCGGTCGCCGTTCTTCAGCATCTCGACGTCGGCACCAGCCTCGAGCCCCACGTACTGCTCGCCGAGCAGACCCGAGGTCAGGATCGACGCCGCGGTGTCGGCCGGGAAGGCGTAGCGCTTGTCGACCTCGAGTTCGACCACGGCGCGATAGATCTCGGTGTCGAAGCGGATGCTGGCTACCCGCCCCACCAGCACGCCCGAACTCTTCACCGGTGCTCGCACCTTGAGTCCGCCGATGTTGTCGAAGGGGGCCTCGACGCGATAAGTCGCGCTGCCGTCCAGCCCCGAGAAATTGCCCACCTTCATCGCCAGGAACACCAGCGCGGCGAAACCGATCGCAACAAAAATGCCGACCCACAGGTCAAGCGCGGTACGACTCATCATCAACCCCGGAACATGAAAGAGGTAAGCACGAAATCGATCGCCAGGATGGCCAGCGCCGAGGTCACCACGGTGCGGGTGATCGCGCGCGACACGCCCTCGGCGGTCGGCTGGCAATCGTAGCCTTCGAACACCGCGATCAGCGAAACCACTGCACCGAAGACCGCGGACTTGATCACACCGTTCATCACGTCGTACTCGAATTCCACCGCCGCCTGCATCTGCGACCAGAAGGCGCCGTCATCGACGCCGATCACCACCACGGTGATCAGCCAGCCGCCGAAGATGCCCATCGCCGAGAACAGCGCCGCCAGCAGCGGCATCGACAGCACGCCGCCCCAGAAGCGCGGCGCCACAACCCGCGCGATCGGGTTGACCGCCATCATGTCCATCGCCTTCAACTGCTCGGTGGCCTTCATCAGGCCGATCTCGGCGGTGATCGCAGAGCCCGCGCGGCTGGCGAACAGCAGCCCGGCGATCACCGGCCCGAGCTCGCGCAGCAGCGACAGCGCCACCATCACCCCCACCGCATCGGCCGAACCGTAGCGCTGCAGGATGTCGTAGCCCTGCAGGCCGAGCACCAGGCCGACGAAGAGCCCCGACACCACGATGATCAGCAGCGACAACACGCCGCTGAAATAGAGCTCGCGGATGGTGAGGTGGATGCGGCGCAGCGACTGCCCGGAGTGCATCAGCACCGCGAACAGGAAACGGGTGATGAAACCCAGCCGCCAGATGCCGTCGATGGTCAGCGCGCCGATGTGCCGCAGCGCGGACAGGATTGCGTTCATGCGCCCTCCGCGCCGAGCAGGCTGTCGATCGGCGGCGCCGGATAATGGAAAGGCACCGGCCCGTCGGCCTCGGCATTGACGAACTGGTGCACGAACGGATCGGTCGAGGCACGGATCTCGGCGGGCGTACCCTGCGCGACGATGCGCCCATCGGACACGAAGTAGATGTAATCCACGATCTCCAGGGACTCGTGCACATCGTGGGTAACCATCACCGAGCTCGCCCCGAGCGCGTCGTTCAGGCGCCGGATCAACTTCCCGATGATGCCGAGCGAGATCGGGTCGAGACCGGCGAAGGGCTCGTCGTACAGGATCAGCATCGGATCGAGCGCCACCGCGCGCGCCAGCGCCACGCGCCGCGCCATGCCGCCGGAGAGTTCGCCCGGGTTGAGCTTCGCGGCCCCGCGCAGACCCACCGCCTGCAGCTTCATCAGCACCAGGTCGTGGATGATGTCGGCCGGCAGATCGGTGTGTTCGCGCAGCGCAAAGGCGACGTTGTCGTGGACGCTCATGTCGGTGAACAGGGCGCCGAACTGGAACAGCATGCCCATGCGCCGGCGCAGGGCGTAGAGATCCTTGCCCGACAGGCGCGCGACATTGCGCCCCTCGACCTCGACCGTGCCGCCCGACGCACGCAACTGTCCGCCGATCAGCCGCAGCAGCGTGGTCTTGCCGCAGCCGCTGCCGCCCATGATGGCGACGACCTGGCCGCGATGCACGCTCAGATCGATGCCGCGCAGGATCTCGCGCTCGCCGTAGGCGAAGCGCACGTCGCGCAGTGAAACCAGCGGGGAAGTCTGTTCGGCAGACGTGGACACGGGAAATAGACGACCGGAAAAACCCTGAACTATATCAGAGACGCGCTTCAATTGTCCCGCCGTTGCTGCAACGCAACAATTCATGCGATGGAGACCACCTGCTACGAGATGCGTTCTGCTCCAGATACTTGCAGCCCTGGCGCCGCAGCGCGCGGAACCCACCCGAACAATGCGAAACGGATATTCACTTTTCATCTAAATCCATTTAGCATTGCATCATGCGCCGCCTCGGAAACCTTCTTGCCGTCATCTCGGCCGCCCTCGCCGCAAGCGGCTGCTCGGCCCTCATGCCCGCCCCCGCCCCACTCGGCCACCTCGATGGACGCGCCGCCACGGCCTCCCGGCAGGCGCCACCCGCCACCGGGCACAACGAGCCAGGCATCGAACATGCGCGTCCGCTCGCTATCGAGGCTGCCGCCCATGCACGCGCTGAAGCCGCAGCGCCGAACGCTCGCGCTTACGATCCAGGCCAGCAGCGGCCGGTGCGCGGTTACTCGCTCGACGTGCGCGAGACCCCGGTCGCAGAACTGCTGCTCGCCATCGGTCGCGACGCAGGCCTCGAGCTGGACCTCCATGCCGGCATCGACGGCCGCATCACGCTGCGTGCGCACGACCAGCCGCTGCGCGAGCTGCTCGCACGCATCGCGCGCCAGGCCGACATCCGCTACGAGCTCCACGGCCAACACCTCGTCGTCCGCCCCGACACCCCGGTGATCCGCAGCTATGCGCTCGACTACGTCAATATCAGCCGCGACATGCACGGCACCGTCGCCACCAGCACGCAGATCGCCACCACCGGCACGGCGGGCCAGGGCGGGGGTGGCGGCAGCAGCGGAAACACCTCGGTGACGCAGATCGAGACCCGGGCCAGCAATGATTTCTGGGCCGCGCTCGAAGCCAACCTGGTGAGCATCCTGGCCGAACCCGGCGCGGCCGCGCGCGGATGCGGCGGCGATGCATCCGCGCGCGCCTGCCGCAGCCCGGACGTCATGATCAACCGCGAAAGCGGGGTGCTGATGGTGCGCGCCACCGCGCGCCAGCACGAGAACCTGCGCGCCTTCCTCGGCAGCGTGCAGCAGGCCGCGCGCCGGCAGGTGATGATCGAGGCGACCATCGTCGAGGTCACCCTGGCCGATGGCTACCGCCAGGGCATCGACTGGACGCGCATCGGCGTGCCGGGCTGGAACATCCGCCCCCGCGGCAGCGGCGACGCGCTGTCGGGCCAGCCCACCGTGTCGTATCTTTCGGCGCGCAACGACGTTCGGCTCGAACTGCTGGAGACCTTCGGTACCGTGAAGGTGCTGTCCAGCCCGCGCCTGTCCGTGCTCAACAACCAGACCGCGATGCTCAAGGTGGTCGAGGAGGTCGTCTACTTCCTGGTCGACAGCACCACCACCGAGTACGACGACCGCAAGCAGGCGCGCATAACTGCAACCACCACACCGCAATCGGTCTCGGTCGGCATGGTGATGTCCGTGACGCCGCAGATCAGCGCCGAGGGCGAGATCACGCTCAATGTGCGGCCGACGATCTCCGGCATCTCCGGCTTCAAGGACGACCCCAACCCATCGCTGGGCAACATCCCCAACCGCGTGCCGCAGATCCGCACGCGCGAGATCGAATCCATGCTGCGCCTGCGCAGCGGCGAGATCGCCGTCCTCGGCGGGCTGATGGAGGACCGCGTCGATCACGACACCGGTCGCATCCCGCTGCTCGGCGACCTCCCGGTGGTCGGTGAACTGTTCACCCGCCGCGACAACGCGGTGCGGCGCACCGAGCTGCTGATCTTCCTGCGCCCGCTGCTGATCGACGAACCGACCCTGCAGGCCGGCTACGCCGACTACGCGGCGCACCTGCCAGACGACGATTTCCTCACCGGCACCCCTTCACCCGGGCAGCGCAACTTTCCACACATGCCGCTACGCCCACTGCTCGTACCGGCCGCCACCGCAGCAGCCACACCACCCGACACACCCTCCGCCTCGACCGGAAACCTGCCATGAACGCGCCCCTGCCCATCGGCCAGACCCTGCTCGCCGCCGGCCTCGTCAGCGAGGACCAGTTGCGGATCGCTCTCCACGAACAGCAGGACTGCCGCCAGCCCCTCGGCCACGTGCTTGTCCAGCTCGGCTTCGTCAGCGAGGCCGCGCTGCGCGAAGTGCTCGCCGCACGCAGCGGCATGCCCTGTGTGGACCTGGCTGCCGCGCTCGCCGACCCGGATGCCATCGCGCGCGTCCCGCACGCCCTGGCGCGCCGCCACCGCCTGTTGCCGTTGCAATACGACGCCACCCATCACCGGCTGATCGTGGCCATGGCCGACGCACACGACATCGTCGCCCTCGACCGCCTGCGTGCCGAACTCGGCCCCGACATCCACATCGAACTGCGGCTGGCCGGCGAGGGCGAACTCGGGCGCGCGATCGATCAGCACTACGGCCAGGCCAGTTCGATCGAAGAGCTCGTGCGCGCACTTGAGCAGCGCAATGGTGGCGCCGCTTCATCGGCGCACGACCCGCAGCTCGTCATGCGTCTGGTCGATGCACTGCTCGCCGATGCCGCTTCGCGCGGCGCCTCCGACCTCCACTTCGAGCCCGAGGCCGGCTTCCTGCGCATCCGTCATCGCATCGACGGCGCCCTGCGCCAGGTGCGCGCGCTGCATCGCGCGTGCTGGCCTGAACTCGCCGTCCGCCTCAAGGTGCTCGCCGGGATGGACATCGCGGAGTCGCGCAGTCCGCAGGACGGGCGCATCAGCGTCGCGATCGGCGGACGTCCGATCGACTTCCGCGTCGCCACCCAGCCCACGCTGCACGGCGAGAACATCGTGTTGCGCATCCTCGACCGCGACAAGGGCATCGTGCCGCTCGAGGCGCTCGGCCTGACCCCCGCGCAGTCCGACGACCTCGCACGCATCCTCGCCCGCCCGGAGGGTCTGGTGCTGGTGGTCGGGCCAACCGGTAGCGGCAAGACCACCACGCTGTATTCGATCCTCAATCACCTCAGCACCGAGGCGGTGAACGTGATGACGCTCGAGGACCCGGTCGAGTATCCGCTCGCGATGATCCGCCAGACCCAGGTCGGCGAGGCCTCGCGCCTCGACTTTGCCGACGGCGTACGCGCGCTGCTGCGCCAGGACCCGGACGTGATACTGATCGGCGAGATCCGCGACGCCGACACCGCGACCATGGCGCTGCGCGCCGCGCTCACCGGCCATCAGGTGTTCGCCACCCTGCACGCCAACTCGGTGTTCGGCGCCATCCCGCGCCTGGTGGAGATCGGCCTCACCCCCGAGCTGCTCGCGGGCAACCTGAGCGGCCTCCTCTCGCAGCGCCTCGTGCGCCGGCTGTGCCCGGCCTGCCGCACGCCAAGCCCGGCCACCGCCGCGGAAATGGCCCGTCTCGGCCTGCCCGCCGACACCACGCCCGCCGAGCTGTACCAGGCCGTCGGCTGCCCGGCCTGCGACTTCCGTGGCTATCGGGGCCGGCTGGCGATCACCGAGATCCTTCCCATCGACGCCGAGCTCGACGAGCTCGTTGCGTGCCGTGCGCACACTGCCGAACTGCGGGCCGTGGCGCGGCGCAAGGGCTTTTGCAGCCTCGCCGAAGACGGCGTACGCCGCGTGCTCGACGGCAGTACGAGCGTCCGCGAACTCGCGCGCGTGGTCGATCTGTCGCCCCTGGCCCCGACATCGGGCACGGCGACCGCACTCGCATGAGCAGCTATCGCTACCGCGCCCTCGCCGAGGACGGCCGTCGCGTGCGCGGCGAGCTCGATGCGGCCGACCTGGTCGAACTCGAGCATCGCCTGCATGCGCAGGGCCTGCTGCTGATCACCGGCCACCCACGCCGCCCCGGCGTGCTGGGTGCGCCCCGCATCCCCCGCCGCGAACTGATCAACTTCTGCTTCCATCTCGAACAACTGCTGGAAGCGGGCGTACCGCCGTTCGAGGGCCTCACCGCCCTGCGCGACGCGATCACCGAGCCGCGCCTGCAGCGCACGATCGCCGCGCTCCTCGCCGACATCGAGCGCGGCCGCCCTCTGTCCGAAGCAGCCGCACGCCAGCCGCAGGCGTTCTCGCCGGTGGCGGTGAGCCTGTTGCGCGCAGGCGAGACCGCCGGTCGCCTGCCGATGGCCGTGCGCGACATCGGCGCGACCCTGGTGCAGGAAGATGCGCTCGCCACCCATGCGCGCCGCATCAGCGTGTATCCCGCAATCGTCGCCGCCATCCTGCTGCTGGCGATCGTTGTCGCGCTGACCCAGGTCGTCCCCGAGGTGGAAAAACTGCTGCGCAGCACCGGCCAGTCCCTGCCGCTGCAGACCCGCCTGCTGGTCGGCGTGTCGCAGGCGGTGCGCAACTGGGGCTGGGCGATGCTGCTCGCACTCGGCGCCGGGCTGGCGATCGGCGCGCAAGCCCTGGCGCGTTCCGAGCCGTTGCGCATCCGTGCCCACGCGCTGCGCCTGCGCGTGCCGCTGATCGGCGAGATCCTGCGCAAGCTGGCCCTGGCACGCTTCGCCGCCCTGTTCGCCACCCTCTACGCGGCCGGCATCAACATCATCGACGCCCTGCGCGCCAGCGAGGACGCCGTGGGCAATCTCGCCTTGCGCGAGGGCCTGCGTGCCGCCCGCCAGGGCATCGAGCAGGGCCAGCCGATGTCCGCGGCCTTCGAGGCCGCGCAAGTTTTCCCGCCGCTGGTCACGCGCATGCTCCGCCTTGGCGAGCACACCGGCGGCCTCGACCAGGCGCTGAACAAGGTGGCGAGCCTTTACCAGCGCGACGTGGCCGACGGCATCGCCCGCCTGCAGGCCGCCGCCGAACCGGCGCTGACCGTGCTGATGGGCGGCATGCTGCTGTGGATCGCAAGCGCGGTCCTCGGCCCGATCTACGACATCATCACCCGCCTGCCGGTGTAGGCCCATGCTGCGCAAACCGCTCCTGCTGGCAATCGACGCGCTCGGCCTCGAAACATGGCAAATGCATGGCGACACGCTCGTCCGGCTGGCGGGTTTCTCCCCTGGCGAGGCGACCGCGCTGCACACCTGGCTGGCCGGACGCGGGCATCACGAGCCATGCCGGATCGTGGTCAACCTGGCCGACGAGGCGTACGAGACCGAGGACCTGCCGCGCGTGCGCGGCGCCGACCGCAAGGCGCTGATCGAGCGCCGCACGGCGGCCTGGCTTCCGCACCCAGAGTTCGCCCGGGCGTGCTCGCTTGGCCCCACACCTGATGGCCGCAAGGGTTTCGAGCGCCTCCTGTTCTCCGGTCTGGAGCGGGCGGAAGAGCTGCGCCCGTGGCTGGACGCGGTGCGCGCGAGCGGAGCCCGCATCACACACCTGATACCGGCGGCCAAGCTTGTCCCTGCCGTACTCGCCGCCACCCCGGACAGCCCCGGAGCCACTGCGGGACCGCAACTGGTCGCCGGCTTCGGTCGCACCGGGCTGCGCATCACCCTGGTCGCCGACGGCCGCGTGCACTTCTCGCGCCTGGTCGGGCGCTGCACGCTGGCCGACGCGGCGCAATCGCCGGCGTGGCTGCAGGAGATCGAGCGCACGCGCGACTATCTGCTCGCCCAGCATCGCCTGCCGGGCGACGGCTCGGTGCCAGTGTCGGTGCGAGTGCTTGAGACCGTGGATTCGGTGCACCTGCCGCCGGAATCCGCTGCCCGTGCGGCGGGGGAGACGGGCGGCGCGCTGAGCTTGCTGCCGACTTTCGTCCGCGCCGTCACCGCGCACGACCGCGAGGTGCAGGCCGCGCGCCCATCCTTCGACAAGCTCCTTGTGCTCGCCTTGCGGCATGCGCCTGCCGACCTCGGCTGGCGGCCGGCGATCATGCGCGGCGGCAGGCTGCCTCTCAGTCCGCGCATGCTGGCACTCGCCAGCCTGATCGCGTCCGCGATGCTCGGAGGCGGCGCCTGGTATGTCGAGCGCGAGGCGGTCGCTGCCGAAGCGGCTGCCCGTGCCGCCCGGCACCAACTCGTCGTCGAACCTGTCCCGCAGGCCCCGCCTCCATCCCCCACGCCCGAGATCGCTGAGACGTCCGTCACTGCCACCACCCTGCCGCCGACCGAACCGAGCCCGTCTGACGCAGCACCGCCGCCACCCTGCCCCGCACCCGAATTGCCGACGCCCTCCCTCGCCCTGCCTCCCGCGCCCACGCCACGGCGTATCGACGGCATCCTGCTGCGCCCTGACGGCGAAGCCATGGTCTGGCTCGACGGCACCCTGATGCACGCAAGCGAAGCCGGCCTGCAGCCGGCCATCGGCAGCGAACCAGCGCTGTCGCCCGCGCACGCTCAGCGCAAGCGTCTGCGCACGGGGGACCAGTGGGCGGGGCCAGCGCGGTCCGCGGCAGCGCCATCGGCATCCGCACGCGAAGCGGCCGTCGGCGCACAGCTCTCTCCGGCGGTCTCCGCACACGTGTCGCAAGGCCCCGCTCCGGAAGCGCATCCATGAACCCGCACAGGTCCTCAATGTCACGTGCGCGCGGCCAGGCGCTGATCGCCGCGTTGCTGCTGGTCACCGTACTGGCCGCCGGTGCGCTGCTCGCGAATGGCGACCTGCGCGCCCACGCCGAGGCCCTCGCCCACGCCCGCAGCCTCGAAGCGCTCGCCCAGGCGCGCAGCGCGCTGATCGGCTACGCCATCAGCTACGAGGAGCGCCACCCCGGCGAAGGCTACGGCTTCCTGCCCTGCCCCGACAGCGGCAACGACGGCTCGACCCCGATCGGCGCGTGCGGTGCGCGCGGCGTGGCCGCGATCGGCCGGCTACCGTGGCGCACGCTCGGCCTGCCGGATCTGCGCGACGGCTGGGGCGAATGCCTGTGGTACGCGGTCGCCGGCAGCGCCAAGCACAACCCGAAGCCACTCACGCTGAACTGGGACAGTCCCGGACAGTTCGAACTCCTGACGGCCAGTGCCGACAGGCTGCCGGTGGCGGCGCCCGACGGCCGCGCAATCGCGGTCGTGTTCGCGCCCGGCCGTGCGCTCGACGGACAGGTACGCCCGCCCGGACGCCCCTTCGGCTGTAGCGGCAGCGACTCCGCGCCGGCCGACCTCGCGCAGTATCTCGACGAAAGCTATCCACCCGGCGCTACCGGGCCAGTCCAGATCACTCAGGCTGCATTGCGGCCGGGCGAAGAATCAGCCGCCAACGACCTGACGGCCTGGCTCGGGACTGACGATGTGTTCGACGCCCTGCGCCAGCGCCACGACCACGCGGCCTATGTCGATGCGCTCATCGACCGGGCGGCGGCGGCACTGTCCGCGCGTCTGAACAGCGGGGGCGAGGACTGGCTGGCCATACACGCGGCGAGGACCGGCAGCCTCGCCATCGGCATGCTGCCCGCCGCCGAGGCGCTCGGCATCCCTGCCGGCGAGCGCATGCAGATCGACCTCTGGCGCGACCAGATGCGCTTCGCCGCCTGTCCCGACGGCGACACCTGCATCACGGTCAGCCGCAACGACCCACCGCTCGTCGAACACTGCCGCGCAGCCCTCGCCTTCGGCGGTGAGCGCCAGCGCAGCGGACCAGCGCGGCAGGATCGCGTCACGCCGGCGCAGCGGGCCGAGCTCACGCAGTTCTTCGAAGGCATCAATGCCACAAACCTGATCACGGGAGAGCCTGCGTTCGCGGGTACGGCCCGGTTCGCCACCCCCGACCGCGATCAGCCCGCGACCGCCGACGTCATCCGCTGCCTGCCATGAACACCCCCATCGCCACCATGGCCCGCCCCATGTCCGCCCCTGCTCGCCAACGCGCAAGTGTGTCGAGGGGCTGTCTACGCGCTCGCGCCTGGCGCCGCATCCACGCCCACGCTGCCGGCTTCACGCTGGTCGAACTGGCCATGGTGCTGGTCATTCTGGCGCTCCTCGGCGGCAGCCTGCTGGTGCCGCTCGCCAGCCGCATCGAGGCCCGCGACCGCCAGGTCGCGCTCGAGCGCCTGCGGGACATCCAGAGCGCGCTCACCGGCTTCGCGATCATCCACGGCCGCCTGCCGTGCCCGAGCACAGAAACCGACCCTGCCGATCCGCGCTACGGGGTCGAAGACGCCGCGCCGTGCAACTTCGCCGTCGAGGGCCGCCTGCCGTGGCGCAGCCTCGCCCTGCCCGCCACCGATCCCTGGGGCAGCACGCGCCTTGCGCCCGCCGATGGCTGGGCTGGGTACTGGCGCTACCGCGTCGACCCGGCCTTCACCAGCGCGCCGGTCGGGGCCGCGACTGCCCCGACAGGCAATCTGCAGATCCGCAGCCATGACGGCAGCCGGATCACGACCACCGACTCGCAGGCGGTGGCGATCGTGTACTCGACCGGCCCCAACCGTCAGGCCGATGGCCTCAACGCAAGCTATTCGGCGGCCGCGCCGAGCTACCAGGCCGGCGAATCCACGGCCGACTTCGACGATCTGCTCGCCTGGCTCGGCCGCCCGCTGCTGATCGCCCGCGTCGCGCAGGCCGGGCGCCTTTAATCGCGCCCTTGACGCGCCTTCTTCAGCCCACTCGCACACCCATCACCCACCGCCACGCCAACCCAAGGAGACCCACACATGAAAAAGCCCCAGAGCGGCTTCACCCTCGTCGAGATCGCCATCGTCCTGCTCATCGTCGGCCTGCTGCTCGGCGGCGTGCTCAAGGGCCAGGAGCTGATCGACAGCGCCAAGGCCAAGAACCTGGCCCAGGAACTGCGCAGCATCCCGGCGATGGTGCATGCCTATCAGGACAAGTTCCGCGCGCTACCCGGGGACGACGTAGCCGCGATCCGCCACCTGTGCAGCGGGGGCGACACCTGCACGACGGTAGGTGACGGCAACGGCTTGATCGACGGCGACTGGGACGCCACCAGCGGCTTCGAGACCGTGCGCTTCTGGCAGCACCTGCGCCTGGCCAACCTCATGACCGGCAGCACCGACACCGACGACGCCGGCTTCCTGCCGCGCAATGCCTTGGGCGGACGCCTCGGCGTCCAGCGCGGCAACAGCGTGCTCGGCGTCCCGGGCAGCGTGGTGGTGTGCTCCGACGCAATCCCCGGCAAGATCGTGCGCCAGCTCGACATCGCCCTCGATGATGGCGACCCCGCGCGCGGCTCGTTGCGCGCGGGTACCACCGGCGCCACCGGCCTGGTGGCGATCTCGGCGGCCAACCCGCTGGAGGACGCGAACAGCCATACGGTGTGCGCAAGCCTCTGATCACCCGGCAAATAGCCGATCGCCCGCCGTCCCGAACAGCAAAGCGCCCGCCCGCCAGGCTGCGGATTCGCGCAGGCGCCCCGCTCAGCCGCCCAGCAACCGCTGCTCGGCCACCTCCAGGCCGCTCGGACCTCCGAGCAGCACGACCACATCGCCGGCCTCGATCCGCGTCTCCACCCCCGGTGACAGCGCGCGAATCCCGCGCCGGCGTACGGCCGACACCGTCACCCCGCACTCATCGAGCTTCATCTCGCCGAGTGCCCGCCCGACCACGGCTGCGCCCGGCGGCACGCTCACCGAGCGCAGGCGGGCCTCGTTCGCGTCCATGCCTTCGCCACTGTCGCTGCTGCCCTGGAAGAAGCCGCGCATCAGCGCATAGCGCTGGCTGCGGATCTCGCGGATGCGCCGCACCACGCGCTTCAAGGGCACACCGATCAGCGCCAGTGCGTGCGAGGCGAGCATGATGCTGGCCTCGAAGGCCTCCGGCACCACCTCGGCGGCACCGGCCTGGGCGAGCTTCTCCATGTCGGCCTCGTCACCGGCTCGCGCCACCACTGGCAGGTCAGGGCGTAGCGCATGCGCGTGATGGATCACGCGCAGCGCCGCCTCGACCTCGCCGAAGGACACCACCAGCGCGCTCGCGCGCATGATGCCCGCCGCCATCAGGGTCTCGCGCCGGGCGGCGTCGCCATAGACCACCGTGTCGCCGGCGGCGCCGGCCTCGCGCACACGCTCTGGATCGAGGTCGAGCGCGACGTAGCTGACGTTCTCCTGCTCGAGGAAGCGCGCCATGTACTGGCCGCTGCGTCCGTAGCCACAGACGATGATGTGCTTCTCGGTATTGAGCGACTGCGCCGCCACCCGGGTCAGCTCCATCGAGCGCATCAGCCACTCCGAGGCCACGAAGCGCATCACCAGGCGATCGCTGATCTGTACGATCAACGGCGCCATCAGCATCGACAACACCAGCGCCGCCACCGCCACCTGGGCGAGCCCGTGCGGCATCAGATCCAGCCCGAGGATCTGCGACAGCAGCACGAAACCGAACTCCCCGCCCGCGCACAACCACAAGCCCGAGCGCATCGACGTGCCCGGCGGTGAGCCGAACAGCCGCGAGGCCGCGAACACGATACCGAACTTGACCACCAGCAGGCCGAGCAGCAGGCCGAGCACCGCCGGCAGGTTGCGCAGGATCTCCATGACGTCGAGCAGCATGCCGACGGTGACGAAGAACAGCCCGAGCAGCACGTCGCGGAAGGGCTTGATGTCCTCCTCGACCTGATAGCGGTACTCGGTCTCCGAGATCAGCATGCCGGCGAGGAAGGCGCCGAGTGCCAGCGACAACCCCACGCGCTCGGACAGCCACGCCAGCCCGAGGGTGATCAACAGCACATTGAGCATGAAGAGCTCGGTCGAGCGGCGCTTGGCCACCAGCGTGAACCACCAGCGCATCAGGCGCTGACCGAACACCAGCACCAGCAACAGCAACAGCACCGCCTTGAGCGCCGCCAGGCCGAGCGTGAACAGCAACTCGTCCGCGGGGCGCGACAGCGCCGGCAGCAGGATCAGCAGCGGCACCACCGCGATGTCCTGGAACAGCAGCACGCCGATCACCTCGCGCCCGTGGCGGCTGTCGAGCTCCATGCGGTCGGCGAGCAGCTTGGACAGGATCGCGGTCGAGGACATCGCCAGCGTGCCGCCGAGGGCGAAGCTGGCGATCCACCCGAGGCCGAACAGCCGCCCGAGTACGGTGACCAGCGCGATGCTGGCCAGCACCTGCACCAGGCCGAGGCCGAACACGATGCGCTTCATCGCCATCAGGCGCCCGAGCGAGAACTCGAGACCGATGGAGAACATCAGGAACACCACGCCGAATTCGGCCAGATGGCTTGCGCCCGCCGACTCCTGCATCAGGTTCAGCGCATGTGGCCCGCCGATTGCCCCGACCAGCAGATACCCCAGCACCGGCGGCAGGTTCATGCTGCGGAACAGGGCGACCATGACCACCGCTGCCGCCAGCAGCAAGACCACGAATTCGAGCGTATTGAGCATGGTGGCGAGCGTCGCAGGGCCACAGGCGCGCCGGGCGGCGCCCTGGATGTTTGTTATACAATCCGGCGATCGGGTCGAGCGCAGCACGCATCACATCTGCATCCGGCCGCCGGCCGCGCCGCCATCCCTTTTCTGCCAGTGTAAAGCATCGATTCCATGGACCCAATTTCCGCTTCCGCCGACAGTCGCGCCGTCGCCCTCGCGCGTCGCGTGCTGCGCATCGAGGCCGCGGCCGTCGCCGCGCTGGCCGACCGCATCGGTGAAGAATTCGAGCGCGCGGTCGACATCATCCTCAAGCGCCATGGCCGCGTCATCGTCACCGGCATCGGCAAGTCGGGCCACATCGCGCGCAAGATCGCCGCCACGCTGGCGAGCACGGGCACGCCGGCGTATTTCGTGCACGCGGCCGAAGCCGCGCACGGCGACCTCGGCATGATCACCCCCGAAGACGTGGTCCTCGCGCTGTCGAACTCGGGCTCGAGCGAAGAACTGCTGATGATCGTGCCGCTGGTCAAGCGCCAGGGCGCGCGCCTGATCGCGATGACGGGCAAGGCCGATTCGCCGCTCGCCCGCCAGGCCGACGCCCACCTGGAAGCCGCGGTGGCCGAAGAGGCCTGCCCGCTCAACCTCGCCCCCACCGCCAGCACAACCGCGGCGCTGGCGCTGGGCGATGCGCTCGCGGTTGCCCTGCTCGACGCGCGCGGCTTTGCCGCCGATGATTTCGCGCGCTCGCACCCCGGCGGCGCGCTCGGCCGCCGTCTGCTCACCCACGTCGGCGACGTCATGCGCCCGGCGGCTGCGGTGCCGCAGGTGGGCGCCGACGTCCCGCTCACCCAGGCCCTGCTGGCGATGACCGCCGGCGGCATGGGCATGACCGCGATCATGGACGCCGCCGGCGTGCCGCAAGGCATCTTCACCGACGGCGACCTGCGCCGCGCACTCGAGAAGGGTGCGGACGTGCGCGCCGCGTGCGTCAGCGAAGTCATGACCCGCAATCCGCGCACCATCGGCCCGGGCGCGCTCGCCGTCGAGGCTGCCGAGATCATGGAGCGGATGCGCATCAGCCAGTTGCTGGTCATCGGTGACGACGGGCGGCTCGCCGGCGCGCTCACCACGCACGACCTGATGCTCGCCAAGGTCATCTGAATGCTTATCGACACCTGGCGCCTCTATCCCATCCTCGCCCTGGCCGCGCTGGCCGGTGGTTCGGTGTGGCTCGAGCGCGTCACCCGTGCCGACGACCCGGTGATCCAGGGCGAGCAGACCGGACCGGACTTCATTGCCCAGAACACGCGCGTGGTCGGTTTCGGCGCCGATGGCCGCCAGCGCTACGAACTGCTCGCCGACCGCCTGGAGCATTTTCCTGTGGGCGACATCACCCGTCTGCACCTGCCGCGCCTGCGCATGCAGGGCGAGGACAACGAGACCCTGATCACCGCGCGCAGCGCCGACGTGTCGCCCGGTGGCGAGCAGGTCGACCTGGCGGGCGAGGTCAAGGTGCGCCGCCCGGGCACGGCCGACGCCCTGCCGCTCACCCTCGACTCCGAAACCCTGACCGTCTGGCCCGACGCGCACCGCGCACAGACCGACTCGGCGGTACTGCTCACCCGCGGCAGCGGCCATGCATCGGCGCAGGGCATGCGCGCTGACAACCTGTTCGGCACGCTCGAACTCATCGGCGAGGTCAAGACCCTGATGCCGCCCCGCCGCCAAGGATCACCCTCATGAAACGCCTGCTTCTGACCTCCCTGCTCACCGCAGCCCTCACCGGCGCCAGCCTGCCCGCGCTCGCCGAGAAGGCCGACCGCGACCAGCCGGTCAACATCGAGGCCGACCGCCTCACCGTCGACGACCGCAACAAGGTGCACATCTTCGAGGGCAGCGTCGTCCTCACCCAGGGCACGCTGACGATTCGCGGCGACAAGCTGGTCGTGACCCAGGACGCCGCCGGCTTCCAGAACGGCGTCGCCACCGCCGCGGGCAAGGGTCTCGCCACCTTCCGCCAGCGTCGTGATGGCACCTCCGAATACGTCGAGGGCGAAGCCGAGCGCATCGAGTACGACAGCCGCAGCGAGAAGGCCAAGCTCTTCGTCCGCGCCAAGGTCACCAGCGGCGGCGACCAGGTCACCGGCCACTACATCGAATACGATGCCATCACCGAGAACTACCTCGCCACCAACGCCCCCGGCAGCAAGGCGGGCACCCCGCCCAGCAGGGTGCGCGCGGTCATCCAGCCGAAGTCCGACGGCGGGCAGTAACCCCCACTGACACGAACAACCAGCAAGGAGACAGCATGAGTTTCGAGATGATCATTGCCGAAAAGCGCGGCCGCGTCGGCCTCATCACCCTCAACCGGCCCAAGGCGCTCAACGCGCTCAACGACCAGGTGGTGAATGAAATCACCGCTGCACTGAACGACTTCGAATCCGACGAGGGCATCGGCGCCATCGTCATCACGGGCTCCGAGAAAGCCTTCGCCGCCGGCGCCGACATTGGCGCGATGGCGAGCTTCTCCTATATGGATGCCTACAAGAGCGAATACATCACGCGCAACTGGGAGCGCGTGAAGACCTGCCGCAAACCGGTGATTGCCGCGGTGGCGGGCTTCGCGCTCGGCGGCGGCAGCGAGCTGGCGATGATGTGCGACATCATCATCGCCGCCGACACCGCCAAGTTCGGTCAGCCCGAGGTCAAGCTCGGCACCCTGCCCGGCGCCGGCGGCACGCAGCGACTGCCGCGCGCGGTGGGCAAGTCGAAGGCGATGGAGCTGTGCCTGACCGGCCGCATGATGGACGCGGTCGAAGCCGAACGCGCCGGTCTGGTCGCGCGCGTGGTGCCGGCCGACAAGCTGCTCGAGGACGCGCTCGCCACCGCGGAAACCATCGCCGGCTATTCCCTGCCGGTAGTCATGATGATCAAGGAGTCGATCAACCGCGCTTTCGAGAGCAGCCTCAACGAGGGCCTGCTGTTCGAGCGTCGCGTGTTCCACTCGGCCTTTGCCCTCAATGACCAGAAGGAAGGCATGGCCGCCTTCGTCGAGAAGCGCAAGGCCCAGTTCCGCCACGACTGAGCGCGAACGATCTCCCAGGATGGATGCGACCGGCGCAATGCCGGCCGCATTGTTGCAGCGCGGTCACAAGTCCGCAATCAAGGGGCTGCAAACTGCCGTCTCCCACGCGCATAGTTGCATTGCAGCGAAACCATGCGAAGGACGCGGACGGCACACGCAAGCGATTGATTAAATCAATCAAGTCAACATTGTGCGATGCACAATTTTTAGCTTGACACCCCGGATCGGGTACGTATAATCCGAACCATGCTGCAACGCAACATCGCAGCTAAGCAAGCGATGTTGAAGCAACCCCACACTTTCATCCTGGAGATTCAAATGAGCAATTTCGTCGCCCCCGAGCAGTTCGCCGCCGCCAACAAGGCCAACATCGAAACCCTGCTGACCCTGGCCAACACCGCCTTCGCCAGCGCCGAGCGCCTGGCCGCCCTGAACCTGAACACCGCCCGTTCGCTGCTGGAAGACGGCGTGGCCAACACCAAGGCCCTGCTGGCTGTCAAGGACGTTCAGGAACTGGTCAACCTGCAGGCTTCGCTGGCCCAGCCGATCGTCGAGAAGGCCGTCGCCTACGCCCGTAGCGTCTACGAGATCAGCTCGCAGAGCCAGGAAGAAATGGGCAAGGTCTTCGAAGGCCAGGTCGCCGAAATGAACAAGGGCGTGGCTTCCGCGCTCGACAAGGCTGCCAAGTCGGCGCCCGCCGGTTCGGACGTTGCCGTCGCCGCCGTCAAGTCGGCCATCGCCGCCGCCAACAGCGCCTACGACAGCATGAGCAAGGCTGCCAAGCAGGTCGCCGAGATCGCCGAAGCCAACGTGGCTGCCGCGACCAACGCCACCGTCAAGGCCGTCAGCACCAGCTCCAAGGCCGCTGCCAAGAAAGCTGCCTAAGCTTTCTCAGCCTGGCTGAACGAAAAAGCCCTGCAGTAATGCAGGGCTTTTTTGCGTCTACGCGCGACGTCCGATCGATGGCATCAGTCGTACTTGATGTAGCGGAACCGGGCGTCGTCGTTGGGCGTCCCCTCGAGCACACCGCCTTCTTGCCCAGGCTGCCACTGCACCACCTCCTCGATCTTCCGAGCCAGTGCAAAATCGCGCTCGGTCACGCCCTTGGATGAATGGGTGCACAACTTCACGATCACGAAGGCGTAGGACACCGCCAGATCCGGGTGATGCCAGGCCGCCTCGGCAAGGTGGCCGACGACATTGACCACCATCAGCGTGCCCTTCCAGCCACCGGTGCGGTACTTGCGCCGGATCCAGCCGTTTTCGTAGTACCAGTGCGGCAGCTCGCGCGCCAGGCGCACGCCGATCTCCGTCTCGGAAAGGGGTATCAGTTCGTCGCTCATCGCGGTCTCCTCAGGATGGGGAGCGATCAATGTAGCGAACGCATGCAGGCAGGTCCACACCATGAGCACGCAGCGCGCACACGATGGCGGGAGACAAGATGCTCAGGCGCGCTCTTGCTCGTCTGCGGTCGTGACCGGCACCTCGGCAGCCTCCGCCTCGGTCTTGTCCGCAGGCGGCACGACCTCGTCCGCATAGTGATGCGGAAACAGCCGGCGCATCTCGGCTTCGATCCACGCCTCGGCGCGCGCACTGACTGCTTCGGCCTTTTCGCCCTTGACCGGGATGAGCGGGCCTATGCTGACGACGATCTCGCCCGGGCGCTTGATGAAGGCGTTGCGCCGCCAGAACTCGCCCGCATTGTGTGCGATCGGCACCACCGGCACACCGGCGCGCTTGGCGAGGATGGCGCCGCCGGGCTTGTAGCGACGGGTCGTGCCGGGCGCCACGCGCGTGCCCTCGGGAAACACCACGACCCACAGGCCTTCCTTCAAGCGCGCCCGGCCCTGCTCCACCACCTGCGACATCGCGTCCTTGCCGGCCGCGCGGTCGATCGCGATGCCCGGAATGCTCGCCAGGCCCCAGCCGAAGAAGGGCACGCGCAGCAGTTCGCGCTTGAGCACGTAGCACAGCGGCGGCAGGATCTGCTGCAGGGCGATCGTCTCCCACGCCGACTGGTGCTTGGACAGCACCACCGAAGCCGTGGCCGGCAGATTCTCGCGGCCGATCACGCGGTAGCGGATACCGAGCACATGGCGGATGACCCACATCATGATCGGCACCCAGGTGGTGATCAGCCGGTGACGCGTCATCGGCGGTGCCCAGAAGATCAGGATGCCGAACAGGGCGTAGGGAATCGTGACGATCGCGAGGATGATGGCGAACAGGAAGGAGCGGATCAGGTGCACGGCAGGGCTCGGGTAAGGTCGCGCGTGAGACGTCAGGCCGTCAGCTCGACCGCGACGGCATCGAGGTCGGGATAGATCAGCGTACCGGCGGGCAGGTCGGGGCTGGCGCGGGTGATCTCGCCCTTGCCGGTGAGAACCAGATAGGGCTTCGCACCCGCGGCCACCGCTGCCTGCAGGTCACGCAGGCTGTCGCCCACCACCGGCACCCCGGCCAGATCGACGTTGAAGCGCTCGCCAATCTGCAGCAGCAGACCCGGCTTGGGCTTGCGGCAATCGCAGGTGGAGTCGGCCGCATGCGGGCAGAAGAAGATCGCGTCCAGACGACCGCCGACCTGCGCCAGACTTCGCACCATCTTGTCGTTGATGGCGTTGAGCGTATCCATGCCGAACAGGCCGCGGCCCACGCCCGACTGGTTGGAGGCGACCACCACCCGCCAGCCCCACTGGTTGAGGCGGGCGATGGCCTCGAGCGAACCCGGGATGGGCTTCCACTCATCGGGCGACTTGATGAACTGGTCCGAGTCGACGTTGATGACGCCGTCACGGTCGAGAATGATGAGCTTCATCGGCATGGTCGTTTACCCCGGGTTCTAGTGCAGGCGCGCCGTCACGCGACGGCGCGCCGTCAGCTCAGGCCGACAGGCGCGAGATGTCGGCCACCTGGTTCATCAGGCCGGCAAGCTGCGCCAGCAGCGCGATGCGGTTGGCTCGGGTCAGTGGCTCTTCGGCCATCACCATGACGTCCTCGAAGAACTGGTCCACCGCCGCACGCAGGCCGGCGAGCGCACACAGCGCGTCGGTATAGTCCTCGTTGGCGACGTGTGAGCGCACCAGCGGCGCGACCTCGACCACCTGGCGGAACAGCGCCTTCTCGGCGTCCTCCTGGAGCAGCGCGATGTCGGGCTCACCGGGCGTGCCTTCCGCCTTCTTGAGGATGTTGACGATGCGCTTGTTGGCAGCGGCAAGCGCCGCGGCCTCGGGCAGCGCGCGGAAGGCTTCGACCGCGGCGAGCTTGGCCGGCACCAGGTCGATGCGCGCGGGCTTCAACGCCAGCACGGCGTCGATCACCGCGCCGTCGCGGCCCGTCTCCCGGAGCAGGTTCTTCAGGCGCTCGAGCATGAAGTCCTGCAGTTGCGCGGCGAAGCCTTCTGCGCTGAGCAGGCCGGGCTTGAAGCCGGCGGCGGCGACTTCGATCAGCTTGGGCAGCTCGAGCGGCAGCGGCGCTTCCATCAGGATGCGTAGCACGCCAAGCGCGGCGCGACGCAGCGCGAACGGGTCCTTGTCGCCGGTCGGCACCATGCCGATGCCGAAGAAACCGACCAGCGCGTCGAGCTTGTCGGCCAGCGCCACGGCGGCGGCGACGTTGCCCGCGGGCAGCGCGTCGCCGGCGAAGCGCGGCTGATAGTGGGCCTGGATGGCGTCGGCCACCACCTCGCCTTCGCCGTCGGCGAGCGCGTAGTAGCGGCCCATGATGCCCTGCAGCTCGGGGAACTCGCCCACCATGTCGGTGACGAGGTCGGCCTTGGCCAGGCGTGCGGCGCGCTTCGCCGCAGCGACGTCGGCGTGCAGCAGGGCGGCGATCGCACCGGCCAGCGCCTCGACGCGCTCGACGCGCTCGAGCTGGCTGCCGAGCTTGTTGTGATACACGACGGGCGCCAGGCGCGGCAGGCGAGCCTCGAGCGTCTGCTTCTTGTCCTGCTCGAAGAAGAAGCGCGCGTCCGACAGGCGCGGGCGCACCACGCGGGCGTTGCCGGCGATGATGTTGCCTGGATCCGCCACCCGCATGTTGGAGACAATGAGGAAGCGGTTGAGCAGCGTGCCGGTACCGTCGAAGAGCGGGAAATACTTCTGGTTGGCGCGCATGGTGAGGATCAGGCATTCCTGCGGCACGGCAAGGAATTCGGCCTCGAACTCGCCGACGTACACCGTCGGATGCTCGACCAGCGCGGCGACCTCGTCGAGAAGGTCGGCATATTCATTGAGCAGCGCGCCCTGCTTCGCCGCCTCGGCGAGCAGTTGCGCTTCGATGTTGGCGCGACGCTCGGCGAAGTTGGGGATGACCTTGCCTTCGGCGAGCAGCGTCGGCTCGTAGGCGTCGGCGGTGGCGATGTCGATGTCACCGCGGCTCATGAAGCGGTGGCCGCGCGTCGTGCGACCGGAATCGAGGTCGAGCACGCGGCCCGGCACCACGTCGGCGCCGTGCAGGAAGGTGAGCTTGTGCACCGGGCGCACGAAGGTGGCATCGCCGTCGCCCCAGTGCATCACCTTGGGGATCGGCAGCGCCTTGATCGCGTCCTGCACGATGCCAGCCAACACGTCGGCGAGCCTGGCACCGGGCACCATGGCAGTGTGGAACAGCGCCTCGGCCTTGCCGTCCATGCGGCGCTCGAAGCCGGAAACGGCGTCTGCGGGGATGCCCTTGGCTTCCATCTTCTTGAGCAGCGCCTGGGTCGGCTTGCCCTCGGCATCGAGCGCGACCGACACCGGCATCAGCTTCTCGGTGACTTCCTTCGCGGCGGCTTCAGCAGCCACCTGTGCCACCGTCACCGCCAGCCGGCGCGGGCTGGCGAAGGTGCGGAAAGGCGCGTCCGCCGGTGCCAGGCCCTTGGCCTTCAAGCCTTCGGCGATCTTGGTGGCGAAGGTTTCGCCCAGGCGCGGCAGGGCCTTGGGCGGCAGCTCTTCGGTGAGCAGTTCAACGAGCAGGGTCGCGCTGGTCATCACGCGGCCTCCTTGGTGGTGTTCAGCATCGGGAAGCCGAGGGCTTCGCGGGATTCGAAATAGGCCTGCGCCACCGCGCGCGACAGGTTGCGGATGCGGCCGATGTAGGCGGCGCGCTCGGTCACCGAGATGGCGCCGCGGGCGTCGAGCAGGTTGAAGGTGTGCGCGGCCTTGAGCACCATCTCGTAGGCCGGCAGCGGCAGGCCGACCTCCATCACGCGCCTGGCTTCGGACTCGTAGTTGGTGAACAGCGAGAACAGGAAGTCGACGTTGCTGTGCTCGAAGTTGAAGGTCGATTGCTCGACCTCGTTCTGATGATAGACATCGCCGTAGGTGACCTTGCGCCCGTCCGGCGCGATCGACCACACCAGGTCATAGACGTTTTCCACCCCCTGCAGGTACATCGCCAGGCGCTCGATGCCGTAGGTAATCTCGCCCAGCACCGGCTTGCAGTCCAGCCCCCCGACCTGCTGGAAGTAGGTGAACTGGGTGACCTCCATACCGTCCAGCCAGATCTCCCAGCCCAGACCCCAGGCGCCGAGGGTGGGGTTCTCCCAGTCGTCCTCGACGAAGCGGATGTCGTGCACCATCGGATCGATGCCGAGCGCACGCAGGCTGTCGAGGTAGAGCTCCTGGATGTTGAGCGGCGAGGGCTTCAACACCACCTGGAACTGGTAGTAGTGCTGCAGGCGGTTGGGGTTTTCGCCGTAGCGGCCGTCCTTGGGGCGGCGCGAGGGCTGCACGTAGGCGGCGTTCCATGGCTCGGGACCGATCGCGCGCAGGAAGGTGGCAGTGTGGCTGGTGCCGGCGCCCACCTCGAGGTCGTAGGGCTGCAGCAGCACGCAGCCGCGCTCGCCCCAGAAGTGCTGGAGCGTGAGGATGACTTGCTGGAAGGTCGGTTTCACGAGTCGGTTTTCAGTGGTCATGGTCTCGGGCAGCCTCCGGGCCGCGCAGCGCACGCAAAAGGAGTGATTTTAACGGGCTTCGCGGTGCAAGGGGCAGCAAGCTCGCCGGCGGACACCGTCATGAGGGAGCGGCTGGCTGTTGGAGCGGGCTTGCCCGCGAACATCGCGCGCTCAAGTGCCGCTTTCGCGGGCAAGCCCGCTCCCACGGACCCTGCGCAGGAAGACCGCCATCAGAATCAGCAGCGCCAGGCCCAGCGCCAACCAGTCGCCCCAGCGCGCATAGGGCGTCAGCCCGGAGTAACCCTGCGCTTCGACCCGCAGCACCCCGCGCTCGAATTCCGCCAGCACGCCTGTCACGCTGCCATCAGGCTGCACCAGCGCGGTCATGCCAGTGTTGGTCGAGCGCAGCATCGGCCGCCCGGTCTCGAGCGCACGCACGCGGGCGATCTGCAGGTGCTGGGGCTGGGCGAGCGAATCACCGTACCAGGCAAGGTTCGAGATGTTGAGCAACAGCGTCGCCGCGGGCAGCACACGGATCAGCTCGGCGCCGAACAAGTCCTCGTAGCAGATGTTGAGCGCGACCTGCTGGTCGCCGAAGCGCATCGGCGGCTGCTCGGGTGCACCGCGCGTCTGGTCCGACATCGGGATCTGTGCCAGTTTGTAGAACCAGCCGAACAGCGGCGGCGAATACTCACCGAAGGGCACCAGATGCTGCTTGGCATAATGCTGCGCCGGCGCGCTGCCGAGGCTGACTGCCGCGTTGTAGATGTGCCCCGCCTCGTCACGCCGGAACACGCCCATCACCAGGTCGCCGCGCACGCCGCCCGCCAGCCAGGCCAGCCAGTCGAGATAGCCCTCCGGCAGCCGCTCGAGCAGCGTGGGCAAGGTGGTTTCGGGCAGCACCACGAGGGTTGGGGGCTTGGGCGCGGAAAAAGCTTCCAGCACCAGATCCCTGTTGACCTGCAGCACCTCGGCGAAGCGCTCCGGATCCCACTTCAGGCCCTGCTCGAAGTTGGTCTGCACCAGCGCGACCTGCAGGGGCTGGCCGGTCGGTCCGGTCCACGCCCTGCCGAGCAGCCCCGCGCCGCCGGCGAACAGTACCGCCACCGCCAGCGCCGGCCGCCACGCCCGACGCGGGCGCAGCCAGTCGGCGCGCGGCGTGAACGCGAGCAGCGCGGCGACGAAAGCCACCACGCCGCCTACGCCATACACACCGATCACCGCCAGCAGGCCGCCGAGCGGACTCGGCGGCGTCTGCGAGTAGCCGATCGCGAGCCAGGGGAAGCCGGTGAACACCACCCCGCGCAGCCATTCGGACAGCAACCAGAGCGCAGCGAAGAGCGCGGCGGAACGTATCGGCATCGCCGGAGACGCCGGCCCCGTGGGAGCGGGCTTGCCCGCGAACATCGCCCGCCTGGACGCTGCTTTCGCGGGCAAGCCCGCTCCCTCGGCGCCACCACCCGCCCCGCCAGCCGCCGACCGCGCGCCGATGCGGCGCTGCAGGCTTACGAAGGCGGCCCCGACAAGCCCCGGATAGAGGGCGAGATAGGCGCAGAACAGCGCGATCGCCAGCGCGGCGAGCGGTGCCGGCATGCCGCCGTAGCGCTCGAGGGCGACGTATAGCCAGGACACGCCGCCGAGGAAGGCGCCGAGTCCCCACGCGAAGCCGAGCGCAAAGGCGTCGCGCACGCGAACCGCACGGCCAAGCACCCAGGCCAGCACACCCAGGCCAAGGAAGGCGAGCGGGAACAGGTCGAAGGGCGCGAACGCGAACACCGACGCGCCGCCCGCGAGCAGCGCGGCCAACAGCCGGCGCGCCATCACTCCTCGACGACTACGGGCTTGGGCAGGCGCTCGACCACCAGGGTATGCACCCGCCGACTGTCGGCGCGCAGCACCTGGATCTTCAGGCCTTCGAGTTCCACCGCTTCGCCGCGCTTGGGCAGGCGGCCGAAGTGGCGGATGACAAGGCCGCCGACGGTGTCGAATTCATCGTCGCTGAAGTGGGTGGCGAAGGCCTCGTTGAAGTCCTCGATCTCGGTCGTGGCCTTCACCCGGTAGCGGCCGTTCTGGTCGAGGCGGATGCTGTCGCCGACCTCGTCGAAGTCGTATTCGTCCTCGATGTCGCCGACGATCTGCTCGAGCACGTCCTCGATGGTGACCAGGCCGGCGACGCCGCCGTACTCGTCGACCACGATCGCCATATGGTTGCGCGACACGCGGAACTCGCGCAGCAGCACGTTGAGGCGCTTGGATTCGGGCACGAACACTGCTGGGCGCAGCATGTCGCGCAGGTCGAACTCGCGCCCGGCGAAGTAGCGCAGCAGGTCCTTGGCGAGCAGGATGCCGGCGACGTCGTCCTTGCCGTCGCCGATCGCGGGGAAGCGCGAGTGCGCGGTGTCGATCGCGAAGTTGGCGATCACGTCGATCGGATCATCCAGATGCACGCAGTCCATCTGTGCGCGCGGAATCATCACGTCGCGCACCTGCATGTCGGACATCTGCAGGGCGCCTTCGATGATGGAGAGGGCGTCGGCGTCGATCAGGTTGCGTTCGAACGCCGAGTGCAGCAGCGCGAGGAGTTCATCGCGATCTTCCGGCTCGCGCGAAAGAAGGGCCGAAAGTCGCTCGAGTAAGGAAGGTTTAGGGGAACTGTCCATTTGGGGGTCGGAGTCTCCGCATCAGGCAGTGGCGCCGGCGGGTGCGGCGTCACGCGGTCGTTCAGGCATAGGGGTCGGCGTAGCCGAGGGCACGCAGGATCGAGGTTTCCAGCGCTTCCATTTCGGCGGCCTCGACCTCGTTCTCGTGATCGAGACCTTGCAGGTGCAGCATGCCATGCACGACGAGGTGGGCGAAGTGCGCCTCAAGGGTCTTGCCCTGGGCCACCGCCTCGCGCACCACCACCGGCACGCACAGCACGAGGTCGCCGGCGAGCGGGCCGTCGTTCGCCTGCGGGATGCCGGGCACATCCTCGCCTTCGGCATAGGCGAAGGTGAGCACGTTGGTGGCGTAGTCCTTGCCGCGATAGTCGCGGTTCAGGCTGCGCCCCTCGTCCTCGCCGACGAGGCGGACCGTGACCTGGGCATCCTGCTGCAGCGCGGCCTGGGCCCAGCGCCGGATGTGGTTCTTCTTGGGCGCGTTCGCCTTGTCGTCACCCTCCACCGCCTTCTGCACCGAGAGCTTGAGCACTGGCGAATGGGCGGCCTGCGGCAGATCGAGCGGCTCGAGAAAGGCCATGTCGTGATGCACGTCCACGCGCAGGGTCAGCAGGTTGCAGGCGCCGGGCTGCAGCGACAGCATCGGCACCGCGGCCTCGTCGTCGGCATCGGCCTCGATCTCGAGGTCGCCCCAGGCGCGCTCGGGAAAGGCGAGCAGCAGCTTGCGGCCGTCGCCGAAGTCGATCTCGAGGCGCTCGGCCTTGAGCCGGGTGGCCTTGCCGTCGGCATCGATGGCGACGATCTTCGGCAGCTTCGCGCTCGAATCTGCGGCGGGTCTGGCGGCCTGCTTATTCCCCATCTTCGGCATCCTGAAAGTCCTTGTCCTTTCCTTCCGCGTTCTTCGCGTCCTTCTCCTGCTGGTGCTGGGCGCGGGCCGCGGCCTTGGCGCGCTCCACGCGCGCGGCCTCGAGGTCGTAAGCTTCGACGATGCGCGCGACAAGCGGATGACGCACCACGTCTTCCTTGTTGAACTCGGTAATGGCGATGCCGCGCACGTCGGCCAGCACCGCGCGCGCTTCCTTGAGGCCGCTGCGCTGGCCGCGCGCCAGATCGACCTGGGTCAGGTCGCCGGTGACCACCGCCTTGGCGCCGAAGCCGATGCGGGTGAGGAACATCTTCATCTGCTCGGGCGTGGTGTTCTGCGCCTCGTCGAGGATGATGAAGGCGTTGTTGAGCGTGCGCCCGCGCATGAAGGCGAGCGGCGCGATCTCGATCAGGCTGCGTTCGAAGAGCTTGCCGACGCGATCGAAGCCCATCAGGTCGTAGAGCGCGTCGTAGAGCGGGCGCAGGTAAGGGTCGACCTTCTGCGCCAGGTCGCCGGGCAGGAAACCGAGGCGCTCGCCGGCCTCGACCGCCGGGCGGGTGAGGATGATGCGCTCGACCAGGTCGCGCTCGAAGGCGTCCACCGCGCTCGCCACCGCGAGGTAGGTCTTGCCGGTGCCGGCCGGGCCGATGCCGAAGGTGATGTCGAATTCCTGGATGTTGCGCAGGTACTCGACCTGGCGCGGCGTGCGCCCGTGCAGTTCGCTGCGCCGGGTCATCAGCACCGGCGCGGGCTGGGCCGGGTCGGCGTTACTGCCGCGGCTGCCGATCTCGATGAGGCCGAGCTGCACGTCGTCGAGCGACAGGTCCTTGTCGCTGCGCGCGTAGAAGTGCTTGAGCGCCATCTCGCCGCGCAGCACCTGCGCCGGGTGGCCGGTGAGCGTGAAGTGCTCGCCGCGCCGGCTCACGGTGATGTCGAAGGCGTTCTCGATCTGGCGCAGGTTCTCGTCGAGCACGCCGCACAGCCGCGACAGCCGGGCGTTGTCCACGGGTTCGAAGAAGACTTCCAGGGTTTTCGCCATTCAGGATTCCCGGGTGATGATTTCGCCGCGCAAGCTGTGCGGCAACGCGGCGGTGATGCGCACGTCCACGAACTGGCCGATCAGGCGGTCACGGTGGGGCGAGTCGGACGGGAAGTTGACCACGCGGTTGTTGTCGCTGCGGCCCATCATCTCGACCTCGGCGTTCTTCTTCGCCGCGCCTTCCACCAGGATGCGCTGCACCGTGCCGACCATGGCCTCGCTGTTGGCCTGGTACTGCGCGTCGATGCGCTTCTGCAGGCGGGAAAGCCAGGCGAGCTTGGTCTCCTGTGGCACCGGGTCTTCCAGATCGGCGGCCGGGGTGCCGGGGCGCGCGCTGTATACAAAGCTGAACGAGCCGTCGAAGCCGACGTCCTCGATCAGCTTCATCGTCTTGTCGAAGTCGTCCTCGGTCTCGCCCGGGAAGCCGATGATGAAGTCCGAGGTCAGCGCCAGGTCGGGCCGCGCCGCACGCAGCTTGCGCACGACGGACTTGAATTCAAGCACCGAGTAGCCGCGCTTCATCGCCGCCAGCACGCGGTCCGAACCCGACTGCACCGGCAGATGAAGCTGCGACACCAGCTTGGGGATCTTGGCGTAGCAGTCGATCAGGCGCTGCGTCATCTCGCGCGGGTGCGAGGTGGTGTAGCGGATGCGCTCGATGCCGGGAATCTCGGCCACGCACTCGAGCAGGAAGGCAAAGTCGCCCTGCTCGCCGTCCTCGCGCACCAGCTCGCCGCGCCAGGCATTCACGTTCTGGCCGAGCAGCGTCACTTCCTTCACGCCTTGCGCGGCGAGACCCGCGACTTCCGCGAGCACGTCCTCGAGCGGGCGCGACACCTCTTCGCCGCGGGTGTAGGGCACGACGCAGAAGGTGCAGTACTTGGAGCAGCCTTCCATGATCGACACGAAGGCGCTCGCGCCCTCGACGCGCGCCGGCGGCATGGCGTCGAACTTCTCGATCTCGGGGAAGGAGATGTCCACCTGCGAGCGCCCACTCTGCTTGCGCGCCTCGATCAGGCTGGGCAGGCGGTGCAGGGTCTGCGGGCCGAACACCACGTCTACATAGGGCGCGCGCTTGATGATCGCCTCGCCCTCCTGGCTGGCGACGCAGCCACCGACGCCGATGATCAGCCCCGGTTTGGCCTGCTTGAGCAGGCGCACCCGGCCGAGGTCGTGGAACACCCGCTCCTGCGCCTTCTCACGCACCGAACAGGTGTTGAAGAGGATCACGTCGGCCTCTTCCGGGTTGTCGGTCTTGACCAGTTCTTCGTGGGCACCGAGAACGTCCGCCATCTTGTCGGAGTCGTACTCGTTCATCTGGCACCCGAAGGTGCGGATGTAGAGTTTCTTCATCTTGAAAGGAAATTCCGGCTGGGCCTTGCGGCGGGTCGGGCGGGCATCGCGGCGCCCATCAGCGCTTGGGCTCGGGCATCGCCGCCTCTTCGGGGGTGAGGATCCACACCCGATGCACCTGGCCGCCCTTGTCGAGCAACATGCGCACTGTGTACTCGCCGCTGATGTGCGACGGCAGGACGATGCGATTGGACGTATCGCGGATCTGTGCGCCAGGGCTCAGGCGCAGCGTGTCGCCCTTCACCTGCACCAAGCCGGCCGGCGAAATCTGCACCTTCGCCTTCACCGCGTCGTCGGGAATCGGCCGCGGCAGGGCCGCGATCGCCAGCGACGACGCCAGCCCAAGAACGCTGGCCACCAGAACGGAGAGGGAATGCGGGCGCAAGGACGAGCCGGACAGATCCGGAACGGTAGGGAACAGGGGTCGGATGATCCCCGATCGCCCCGTTCCTGTCAATGCAAAAGCCTTATAAATCAAGACTTCCGAACTTCACGCCGAGACCGCCACGGCACTGATGAAGCCGCGCCGACGCACCCTGCAATTGCCGCGCACGGCCAACTCGCCAGCGAAGAGGCTATTGACGCGAACGGAACATACCCGCTATATTCGCGCGCTCTGTTGGTGATGTAGCTCAGACGGTTAGAGCGATGGATTCATAACCCATAGGTCGGCGGTTCGATTCCGCCCATCACCACCACCAAATTCGAGGGCCTGCAGCGATGCAGGCCCTTTTGCTTTGGTGCCGGGCCAGCACTGGGCTAGCCGCGTAAATCCAGCTGCACCAACACCCCCAGCCGTTGCCGTCGGCAACCGGATGCTGGCCGCCGATCATGCCATCACGACGTTCGCGGCTGACGTTCACGCTCACGCTCACGCTCCGCAGCCAGGGTGCCGCGGCGAACACCGGCTACGCCCCTACTGCACGTCCTGCGTTGCAACGCGGTTGCGGCCCGCGGTCTTGGCCCGGTAGAGCGCGACATCGACGCGCTTGAGCAGTACATCGAAGCGCTCGCCGGGCGCGAGCGTGACCACACCGAAACTTGCAGTCACCCGGTCCGCTGGCGCGAAGTGGTGCGCTTCGATGCCCTGGCGAACGCGCTCCGCTGCGCGCTGCGCCTTTGCAAGATCGGCGTTTGGCAGCAGCAGCATGAACTCTTCGCCGCCCCAGCGGCCGATGAGGTCGCCCTCACGGGTGCATTCGCGGACCACCTCCATGACGCCCTTGAGCACTGCATCATCGATGTCGTGGCCGTAGGTGTCGTTGATGCGCTTGAAGTGGTCGAGGTCGAACATCACCAGCCCAAGCCCGTCGCCCGAAGCGTGGGCGTGAGCGATCGCCTCGTTGAGCAGCCGCGAGAATTCTGCGCGATTGGCCGCGCACGTCAGCGTGTCGGTGGTCGCGAGATAGCGGATGCGACCCTCGGCCGCCTTGCGCTCGGTGATGTCGCGACAGATGCAGAAAATCAGCTTCTGCCCGCCGAACATGGTGCAACTGTTGCTGAGCTCGATGTCGATCAGGCTCCCGTCCTTGCGCATCTGTTGCGTCTCGAAATGGTGCCCGGCTTCGTCGATCGCGCGGAGCATGCCGCGCAACTCATCCGCGTCGAGTCCATACGCCCAGTCCCAGACGTGAAGGTTGTAGACCTCCTCCAGGCAATAGCCGAGCGTGTCGGCAAAACGCTGATTGGCGTCGTAGACCTTTCCGTTCTGGTCAAGCACCACGACGCCGTCGCGCGATTGCGCGAACAGGGTATGCCAGAGCGATCGACTGTCACGCAGCAGTTGCTCGACGTAGCAGCGATCGACAAGGACACTGCTCGCGCCTGGCGACGGAATCTCCCGCAGAGCGGGCTCACTGTAGGGTTTCATCCGGGTTCAAACTCGTCGATACGATCGGCAGGGCCACTGCCACAGCCGGCCATCGGAATGAAGTATCGCGCTGCACCGTGGTGTCGTCCGTAAGCTTTGTCACAAATCACGAATTTTTGTTTTTAGATGATTTTTCCCTATTCTCTGGCTCGCGATCAACCCGCGCCCTCCGCACGATCGGTCCGCAACGCGGCATGATTCACCCATGCCTGCCGCCTCCCACACCTCGACTCCACCCTGCCCGCCCGGCAGCGCCCCGCCCACTCGCGGCGGGCGGCGCTTCATGACCCTGGCGGGGGCGTACTGGCGTTGCGAGCGCAAGTGGCAGGTGCGCGGTGCGGTGCTGCTGCTGGTGTTGCTGACCATCGGCCAGGTCGCCCTGGCGATCTGGATCAGCTACTGGAACCGCGACCTCTTCGATGCCCTCGAGGCGCGCTCGGGTGCCGACCTGCTGCGCCTGATCGCCGTCTTTGCGCTGATCTTCGCGCTCACGATGGGAGTGACCGCGCTGCACATGCACGTCAAGCGCTGGATCCAGCTCGACTGGCGACGATGGCTGACCGCGCTGCTGCTTGACCACTGGCTGGCGCACGGCCATCTGTACCGGCTGCAGCTCGCCGCCGGCGACCACGACAACCCCGACGGGCGCATCGCCGAGGACATCAGGATTGCCGTCGAGGTAGCGGTGGCGCAGGCGCATTCGCTGCTGTACTCGCTGCTCATCCTCGGCAGCTTCATCGACATCCTGCTCAGCGTGTCGGGCAGCGCGCTGCTGCCGGGCACGTCGATCGCAGTGCCCGGCTATCTGGTGGTGGCCGCGTTCCTGTATGCCGGCGCAGGCACCGTGCTCGGCCTGTTGTTCGGACGTCCGCTGATCCGCAGCACCAATCGCCTGCAGGCGGTCGAGGCCAACCTGCGCTTCGGTCTCGCCCAGGCACGCGAGCACGCAGAATCGATCACCCTGCTGCGCGGCGAACCGATGGCGCGGGGCGAGGCTAGCCGGCTGTTCGATGACGTCAGCCAGGGCTGGAACCGGCAGACGCTGGCCTACCTCGGCATCGTGGCGTTCTCGACCGGCTACGGCACGCTGCTACCCGTGTTCCCGATCCTGATCGCCGCGCCGCAGTACATCGCCGGAGCGATGAGCCTCGGCCTGCTGATGCAGGCGGCGCAGGCCTTCCAGCGCCTGACCTCGGCGCTGTCGTGGCCGATCGACAACCTGGGTGAGCTCGCGCGCTGGCGCGCCTCGGCCGATCGCATCACCACCCTCTACGAGGACATGCTGGCGCTCGAGCAGCGCGACGCCGACGGCAAGCCCGGATTGCAGCGCCTCACGCTCGGCGCATCGGCCCACGCCGAGCTCGAGCTGCGCGCGCTCTGCCTCACCACCCCTGCCGGCGAGCCGCTGCTCGATCACCTCGACCTGCGCCTGCGCCGCGGCGAGCGCATCCTCATCAGCGGCGACCCTGCGGTTACGGTCAGCCTGTTCAAGGCAATCGCCGGGCTGTGGCCGTGGGGCAGCGGCGAGATCCGGCTGCCGGCGGGGCGCGACCTGATGTTCGTCCCCCAGCACCCCTTCCTGCCTGTCGCCACCCTGCGTGCAGCGCTGAGCTATCCGCAGCCGCCCGACCGCTTCTCCACCGCGAGCCTGCACCGCGCGCTGGAGTGCGCCGGCCTCGCCTGGCTCACACCGCGCCTGGACGAGCGCGAGGACTGGAGCCGCGAACTGCCCTTGCGCGCGCAGCAGCGTCTGGGCATGGCACGCATCTTCCTGCAGCAACCCGGCTGGGTCTTCATCGACGAGGCCACCGACGCCCTCGCCGCCAAGGACGAAGTCGACACCCTGGAGCTGCTCCACCACGAGCTGCCCAACGCCACCCTGCTCAACATCAGCCGCCGCGGCCGCCAGAACCATTTCTACGACCGCCGGCTGGTACTCGAACGACCACAGCCAGCGCCGGCAAGTCCGGCGCCCGAACTACCCGAAGCGTGACGGCAGCCAGCCGCGTTCCACGCACGCACGCAAGCACCAGGCCGGCGTGGTCTCGGTCCTGTAGCTCCAGAAGAACCACCCTGCCACGCGCTCGAAAGTCAGCAACTGGCTGTCGCCGTAGGCGCGGCAGGCGACATCCTGCTGGAAGCGGTCCATGCGCTCGAGGGCGTGGTTGAACGGCCCCTCGGCCCACAGCGACACCACCTTCAGGTCCAGCCCCAGGCTCCACTCGCCGCAGATCGCCGGCAAGCCGAGTTCGGCGTTGATCGCGTCGGCCTCCTCGCGCCAGTCCACCGCCGCCTTGCGGATGTGGCCGTGGATGTCCATGTCGATGTCGCCACGCTCGAAGCACTGGTAGCGGTGATAGTCGAACACCACGTTGCGGAAGGCCGGCGCCGGCATGAAGCCGACGTACTCGCGAAAGCTGCGAAAGCCGTCGTGAAAGACCACCGCCACTTTGTCGGGCGCGCAGTGCTTGCGGATGCGGGCGTAGGCCGCCTCGTAGTACGCCTTCAGAAAATCGGTCGGCACGTCCCAGCGCGGCTCGTTGAGCACTTCGATCGCGTGCAGCGCCGGGTGCGTCCGGTAACGCGCGGCCAGGCGCTCGAGCACGTCGAGAGCGTGATCGCGATATTCCTGCCTGGTGTGCCACTCGACCACGTCCTTGATGCCGCCATTGTCGAAGCCATTCTGGCAGCCAGGAGCGGCATGCAGGTCGATCATCACGGCGAGGCCGAATTCCTGTGCCCAGTCGAGCGCGCGGTCGAGTACCTCGATGCCGCCGCTGACGAAGGGGTGGCGGTGTGCGCCGTACTTCGGGTGATAGGGATAATTGGGGCCGAAGATCCAGTGCCCCACCGGGATGCGCACCGCGTTGAGCCCGCGCCCGGCGATCCAGGCGAAGTCGTCGCGGGTGATGAAGCCATCCCAGTGCCGGCGCAGGCGCTCGGCCGCGGCGACGGGGCCGAGCTCGGCGCACCAGGTGGTCTCGTCGGTTGCCGCCAGACCTTCGAACAGGCTGGGCACCATCCACTTCTCAAGTACCAGCCAGCTACCGAGGTTCACGCCACGCAGCTTGGCACGGGTCGTTTCCATCGCGTCCTCCAATGCCGGGAATTCGTCAGTCGCACGGTCCTCATTGTCGCAGGCAATCGGCGCGGAGGACTCTGCCGAAACCCCCGACGGCACCCGGCACCGTGGGAGCGGGCTTGCCCGCGAACGTCGCGCGCCCAGGCGCTGCATTCGCGGGCAAGCCCGCTCCCACGGTGCTCGTGCGAAAATCGCGCCCCGCCGCCCCTGCATCACTCGCCCCTGCCTCACGCGCTTCGCCTCACTCGCCCCAGTAACACGCCCCCCGGAACACATCATGCGCACCGTCGAACACGTCGTCACCCAACTCATCGTCCACTCGCTGATCCGCGCCCCCGGCACGCCTTCGCGCCTCGTTCTGCGCGACGCGCCCTGCGCGCTCGACGGCGCCGCGCTGCGCCTGGTCGAACGCCTGTGCGCGCAATACGAAAGCCGCTCGGCCAAGGGCTTCGGCCGCTTCGAGGAGGACCACGAGGCCTTCCCGCTGGCGCGCTGGCTGGGCGAGCACCTCATCGACGAGACGCTCGACTTTGCCACGCTGTCGCGCCAGTTTGCCGAACGGGTACAGGCGATCGCCGACGAGGAGGAACTCGAGGACGGCGGCCATCTGGTCGTGGCGCGCGTGCGCGAGGGCGACACCGACACGCTGTGGGCGGCACTGCTCGGCGCGGCCGAGGGCGTGAGCATCAACGGCACGCTCGATCTGCTCGACTGCACACATGTCGACTTCGCCGCGCTGCACGCCGCCGGCCGCGTCGATCTGTCGGGCTGGCGGCGCGGCGACGAGCGCTACCTCGGCTTCCTGCGCGGGCGCGGCAAGGGCGGAGCGTGGTTCAAGCACGTGCTCGGCTGCAGCGACGTGATGGTGGCGCTGCAGGAAACCAAGAAGCTGGTCGCCACCCTTGACCGCTTCGTCGACACCGAGCGCCTCGCCCCCGCCGCGCGCGACGCCGTGCTCGAACGCGCGCACGACTACCTCGACACGCTCGGCGAGGCCGGCGCCCCGGTAGTCTTCGAAGAGCTCGCGCGCGAAGTCTTCCCTGAACAGCCGGCGCGCCTCGACGCCCTGCTCAACGCCAAGGAGACGAAGATCGCCCCCGGCTTCGTGCCCAACCGCCGCGCCATCCGCCCGCTGGTGCGCTTCAGCGCAAGTGGCGAAAACTGGAAACTCGAATTCGAGCGCAACGGCCTGCATTCGGGCGCGGTGCACTACGACCGCGCCACCGACACGCTGGTGCTGTCGGGCGTGCCCGACTATCTGAAGCGGATGCTCGACGAGGACAACGCGGGCTGAGCTTGCGCTGGCGTATCGCCCGCGCCGCTCACTTCAGCCGCAGGATGCGCACCGCCCCCGTCAGCACCACCGCCGCGATCAGCAGGCCGATGATCCAGTCCGGCCACGGTGTCCCGAGCCAGGCCACCAGCGCGCCGGCGCCGATCACGCCGAGGTTGGCGATGACGTCGTTGGCCGAGAAGATGTAGCTCGCCTTCATATGCACGCCGCCCTCGCGATGGCGGGCGATCAGCACCAGGCAGGCGACGTTGGCGACGAGCGCGAGCAGCGCGATGCCCATCATGCCCACCGGCTCGGGCATCGCACCGGTGACGATGCGGCGCACCACTTCGGCGAGCGCGCCGAGCGCCAGCACGAGCTGCAGCACGCCCGCCAGCCGCGCCGCGGAGAGCTTGTGGCGCGCAGCGCGCCCCACCGCGTAGAGCGCGACGCCATACACCGCGGCGTCGGCGAACATGTCCATGGCGTCGGCGATCAGGCCCGCCGAGCGCGCCCACACGCCGGCGCCGAGCTCCACCACGAACATCAGCGCGTTGATCGCGAGCAGGATCCACAGCACGCGAGCCTCGGCGGCATCGTCGGCGGGCGCGGCGGCCTGCGCCTCGCCGGCGGCGAGCGCACGCGAATCCGCCAGCTCGGCGCCGTAACCCAGCGGCACCAGGCGGGCGAGGATCTGCGCCGGATCGCCGTCGTGATCCACCGTGAGGAGGCGCCCGGCAAGGTCGAACTTCAGCGCCGCCACCGGTGCATCGGCCAGGCGCATGCGGACCATCTGCTCCTCGGACGGGCAGTCCATGCCGGGGATGCGGAACACGCTGCGCGTGCGCGCCTCGACCCCACCCAAGCGCACAGCGGGCCCGGCGTCCGACGCCGTCTCGCCGCCGCCCGCGGCAGCGGCACCCGCCAAGCCCCCGAGCGCCCCGCGCCGTGCGCCGTCACCCGCCACCATCGGCTGCAGCCTCGGCTTGGGCGCCGCGCCGCCGCACTGGCCACAACAGCCGCCTGCACCGTGGTCTTCGCCATTCATCGACGGCTTGTCGCTCAAATCGCTCCTCCTAACGCGCGGCCGGCTTGCGGAACAGCGGCACCAGCAGCATGTCCGCCTTCATCACGTGATCCACCAGCCACTTGCGCAGGAAGGCGGTGATCTCGCCACTCTGCGCCTTGACGCCTTCCACCCCGCCGTCGGGATCCTCGAGCGTGGCATGAATGCGCTGCGCGAGGACGTCGATCTCGGCCAGCAGCGCGCGGTGCTCGCGCTTGTGCTGGTCGAGGTGGAGGTAGCCGCAGGCGATCTGGATGCGTTCCTCGCGCTCGAAGTGGTATTCGGCGTAGCGCCTCAGCTCGGTCAGCGCCAGGTCGACGTTGCGCGGGTCGTCCGGGAAGCGCAGCACGAGTTCCACCGTGTTGATCAGCAGGATCAGGTAGCGGTGGTCGGCGTCGATGTCGTCGTGGCCGATACGGAACTGCGGTCGCCAGAAGATGGGCATGGGAGCCTTGGGAGTCGGTCAGGGGCGTGGAAACGCAGGTGGCTCGATTGTCGCCGATGCAGCGGCCGCCGCGGGCATCATGCGCCTGCCCCGCACGTACCGTCGCGCCGGAAGACCAGGCTGAAGTTGTTGGCGGGCATGGCGACCACCTCCTCCAGCCGAAAGCCACGGCGCTGGGCCTCGGCTTCCACCGCTTCCAGGTCACGCACCGCGAAGCGCGGGTCGACGCTGCGCAGCCATTCGTCGAAGTCGGCATTGCTCGGCGCGGTGTGGGCGCCGCCGCGGCGGTAGGGACCGTAGCAGACCACGACGCCGTCTGCAGGCAAGGCCTCGGCCGCCGCCGAAAACAGCGCGGGCGTGGTTTCCCGGGGCGAGTAGTGCAGCACGTTGATCGCGACGATGGCGTCCGCGGCAGCGACCGGCCAGGGGGTGGCGGCAAGATCGAAGCGCAGCGGCGGCAGCAGGTTGGGCAGCGCGCTGTGCGCCACCCAGTCCGTGATCGAGGCCAGCGCCGCGGGGTCGGCCTCGCTCGGCTGCCAGCGCAGCGCGGGCAGGTGGCGGGCAAAATGCACCGCATGCTCGCCGGTGCCGCTGCCAATCTCGAGCACCAGGCCTGCGCCCGGCAGCACGCGCAGCAGCACGGCGAGGATGGGGTCGCGGTTGCGGGCGGCAGAGGGCGAGAACTGGCGGCGGTCGAAGGTCGGCATGAGGCGCGGCGGGCAGGGTGAAGGATGCCGCGATTATCGCCTGCTCTCTGCCAGGCGCTGACAATTCCAGCCGGAGCAATCCGGCACGGGCGCCCCGCCACCCCTGCCATCCGAGCTCGGCGGCCTCACCTGGCTCTTGTCGACGGGACCGATCAGGTATCAGACGCACGGACGCACGCGCCAAGGCTGAGATAATGACGCATCCCCTTCACCACCCGACCCGCCATGACCGCACCCACCAAACCCCTCGCCGGCCTCAAGGTCATCGAACTCGGCACCCTCATCGCCGGCCCCTTCGCCGCGCGCATCCTCGCCGAATTCGGCGCCGAGGTGATCAAGATCGAATCGCCCGACGGCGGCGATCCGCTGCGCAAGTGGCGCAAGCTCTACGAGGGCACCTCGCTGTGGTGGTACCTGCAGGCGCGCAACAAGAAGTCGGTGACGGTGAACCTGAAGCACCCCGACGGCGTCGAGGTGGTGCGCCGGCTGGTGGCGGAGGCCGACATCGTGGTGGAGAACTTCCGCCCCGGCGTGCTCGACAAGCTGGGCCTGGGCTGGGAGGCGCTGTCGAAGATCAACCCCGGGCTGGTGATGGTGCGCCTGTCGGGCTTCGGCCAGAGCGGGCCGATGGCGCAGCAGCCCGGCTTCGGTGCGATCGGCGAGTCGATGGGCGGGCTGCGCTATGTGACCGGCTTTCCCGACCGCCCGCCGGTGAAGACCGGGATCTCGATCGGCGACTCGATCGCCGCGCTGTGGGGCGCGCTCGGCGCGCTGATGGCGCTGCGCCACAAGGAAGTGAATGGTGGTGCCGGCCAGGTGGTGGACGTCGCGCTCTACGAAGCAGTGTTCGCGATGATGGAGTCGCTGGTGCCCGAGTTCGACGTCTTCGGCTTCGTGCGCGAGCGCACCGGCAACATCATGCCCGGCATCACGCCGTCGAACACCCACACCACCCGCGACCGGCGCCACATCACCATCGGCGCCAACGGCGACGCGATCTTCCGCAGGCTGGTGAAGGCAATGGGCCGCGATGACCTCGCCGAGGACCCGACGCTCGCCGACAACGCCGGGCGCGACGCGCGCCGCGACGAGCTCTATGCGCTGATCGACGCCTGGGTGGCGCAGCACGACGAGGCGGCGGTGCTGGCGACGCTCGCCGCCGCAGAGGTGCCCGCTTCGCGCATCTACTCGGTGGCGGATATGTTCGCCGACCCGCAATTCCTTGCGCGCGAGATGCTGCACACGGTGAAACTGCCCGACGGGCGTGACTGCCACATGCCGGGCGTGGTGCCGAAGCTGTCGGCCACGCCGGGCGGTGCCGAGTGGATCGGGCCGGCGCTGGGCGAGCACACCGATGCAGTGCTGCAGGCGCTGGGCTACGCGCCCGCCGAGATCGAGGCCCTGCGCCAGGCCGGCGCCATCTGAGCCACATCAATGCACAACGCCGAGGGAGGCGGACAATCGCGGCTTCCCCACCCCCCGGAGCCGCCATGTCCAGCGAACGTTTCCCCGCCTTCTTCGAACAGGTACCGCGCCTCATGGTGCGCGACCCGCTCGCCGACTTCCTCGGTGCTGCAGAGGGCGGCGTGCTCGACTACGGCTACGCCGACGCGGTGCGCCTGGCCGGGCATTCCTGCCCCACCGTGGCCTCGGCCTACGCGCTCGCCCACCACGCGCTCACGCGCCTTTATCCCGGCGAGCTTCCGGTCCGCGGCAACCTGCGGGTGAGCTTCCAGCATCCGCTCGACGAGGGCGTGACCGGCGTCATCGCGGCCGTGGTGGGGCTACTCACCGGCAGCGCGCAGGACGGCGGCTTCAAGGGTATCGGCGGGCAGTTCGTGCGCCGCAACCTGCAGGCCTTCGGCGCGCAGCAGCCGCTGGCCTTGCGCTTTACCCGCAGCGACAGCGGCGCCACGGTGGATGCCGCGTCTGAACTCTCGCGCGTGCCGCCGCACCCCGAGCTGCCCGAGCTGATGCGCCACTGCATGCGCGGAGAAGCCGACGCGGCCCAGGCCAGGCGCTTTGGCGAGCTGTGGCAGCAGCGCGTGGCGCGCATCCTGCTCGAGCACTGGGACGACCCCGAGGTTTTCCACCTGTCGTCGGTCGCCTGACAGGGGGCTCAGCCGACCCCGGGCGTCGCACCTTCCAGCGCGGCATCGTAAATGCGGTAGTGCCCACGACCACTGTGCTTGACGGCGTAGAGTGCGCGGTCGGCGCGCCGCTGCAGCACTTCCAGGCTGGCATCGCCATCGGGCCCGAATGCGATCCCCACCGACGCGCTGACGCAGGCCTCGCCCTCGGCGAGCATGAAGGGGCGCGCAATCGACGCGCAGATCCGCGCCGCCACCTCTTCGGCGTCGGCTTGCCCGGTGATCTCGGTCAGGATCACCGCGAACTCGTCGCCACCCAGGCGCGCCACGGTGTCGGACTCGCGCACGCAGGCCTGCAGCCGGGCGGCCGTCTCCACCAGCAGGGCATCGCCGGCGAGGTGCCCGAGGCGGTCATTGACCGCCTTGAAGTAGTCCAGGTCGACCGCGAGCAGCGCGAAGCGATGGCCATGGCGCGACGCGCCGGCGAGCGCCGAACCCAGGCGATCGGCAAACAGCGCGCGATTGGGCAGGCCGGTCAGCGCATCGTGGTCGGCGCGGTAGCGGATCTGCTCCTCGGCGGCCTTGCGCAGGGTGATGTCGCTGAAGGTGCACACGTAGGCCTCGGGCGCGTCCGCGGTGCCGATGCGGGTGATCGACATCCACTGCACGTACAGGTCGCCGCTCTTGCGCCGGTTCCAGACTTCGCCCTGCCAGGCGCCGTCGCTGGCGAGGCGGGCGCGCATGTCGTCGTAGAACGCGGCATCGTGCCGGCCCGATGACATCATCGCCGGCGTGCGCCCGATCACGTCCTCGGCCGCATAGCCGGTGATGGCGCAGAAGGCCGGATTCACCTGCAGGATGCGGGTATCGGCGTCGGTGACCATGATCGCCTCGGCGGCGCCTTCGAAGATCGCGCGGTAGCGCGCCTCGCTGGCGGCGAGTTGACGCGCGCTGCGGCGCTGCTTGTCCACCTCGGAGGCGAGCTCGTGATTGAGCGTCGCCAGCTCGCCGGTACGGCGGGCGATCAGCCGCTCCTGTTCGGTGTTGATGCGATGCACCGCGCGCATGTGGCGGCGGCTGAGCGTCATCAGGCCGTGGATCAGGCCGGCGGCGACGACGAAGGCGACCAGATGCAGCAGCGCGGCGCGCAGGCGCTGGGTGTCGCGTGCGACCGCCAGCGCGCGCGCGGGCATCGTCACCGAGATCCCGCCGCGGATGTCACCGAGCTTGTAGCCCTGCTCGGCATGGCACTGCAGGCAGGGCTGGGTCACGTACAGCGGCGCCATGTAGCGGTGCATCGGCTCGCCGCCGTCGTTGGTCAGCGCCAGCACTTCCTTTTCGCCACGGTCGAAGCGCGCCAGCGCTTCGGCTTCCCAGGGGTCGGGGCGGTTCTCCGGGCGAATCGGGTTCAGGCTGGTGATGTGCAGGCGGACGCCGTCGCCGACCGCCGCGAGTTCGGCGATCTGGCGCGTCATGTAGGCCGGGTTGATCATCGTCAGCCGACGTCCGTCGACGGTCTCGAGATCACGCTCGGGATGGCGCAGATAGGGATTGGGCTGGACCGCATCGGTGACCGTGACGTACACCCCGCCGTGGCGGGCATTCCACTCGCGCGAGGTCTCGATCAGCGCAAAGAGCGCCGCGCCGCGCTCGCGCGCGATCGCCTGCAGGCTGTTGTCGATCCAGCGCCACTCGAGCGCGAGCAGAACGCCGAACAGGAGCGCACAGAACAGGTAGACGAACGCGACGGTGCGCCCGAAGGCAGCACCGTCAGTCCAGCCAAAGCCCTTCGAGCCAGTCGATCCGCTATCCATTTTTTCATCTTACCCCCAGCGCGGCGCCGGCCATCTGACGGCGCTCAAGTCGGCACCGCCGCCATCGCCGCCTCCATGCTCTCGCCGGCCTCCTCGCCCAGGAAGCCGCCGCTCTGGTGCGCCCACAGCCGCGCATACAGGCCGCCGCGGGCAAGCAGGCTGTGGTGGTCGCCTTCCTCGACGATGCGCCCCTTGTCCATCACCACCAGACGGTCCATGGCGGCGATTGTCGACAGGCGGTGGGCGATCGCGACCACGGTCTTGCCTTCCATCAGCCGATACAGGCTGACCTGGATCGCGGCCTCGACCTCGGAGTCGAGCGCGCTGGTGGCTTCGTCCAGCAGCAGGATGGGCGCGTCCTTCAGCATCACGCGCGCGATCGCGATGCGCTGGCGCTGGCCGCCGGAGAGCTTCACACCGCGCTCGCCGACGTGGGCGTCGTAGCCGCGGCGGCCCTTGGGGTCGCTGAGGCCGAGGATGAACTCATGCGCCTCCGCCCGTTTGGCGGCGGCGATCATGTCGGCGTCGGTGGCGTCGGGGCGGCCGTAGAGGATGTTGTCGCGCACCGAGCGGTGCAGCAGCGAGGTGTCCTGCGTGACCATGCCGATCTGCGCGCGCAGGCTGTTCTGGGTGACGCCGACGATGTCCTGGCCGTCGATCAGGATGCGGCCCTGTTCGAGGTCGTAGAAGCGCAGCAGCAAATTCACCAGCGTGGACTTGCCCGCACCCGAGCGCCCGACCACGCCGATCTTCTCCCCCGGGCGGATGGTCAGCGTGAAGTCGTCGATCACCCGCCTGGCTTCCGGGCCACGTGCCCCGTAGGCGAACACGAGGTGTTCGAAACGCACCTCGCCGCGATTGACCACCAGCGCTGTCGCATCCGCACGGTCGGTCACCGCATGCGGGCGCGACAGCGTGTTGATGCCGTCCTGCACCGTGCCCACGTTCTCGAACAGCTGCGCAGCCTCCCACATCACCCAGTGCGACATGCCGTTGAGCCGCAAGGCCATCGCGGTCGCGGCCGCCACCGCACCGACGCCCACCTCACCCTGCGTCCACAGCCACAGCGCCACGCCGCTGGTGGACAGGATCATCAGCATCGCCAGGCTGTGATTGACGATCTCGATACTGCTCACCAGGCGCATCTGCGCATGCACGGTATCCATGAATTCCTTCATCGCGCCGCGCGCATAGCCCGCCTCGCGCCCGGCATGCGAGAAGAGCTTGACGGTGGCGATGTTGGTGTAGGCATCGGTGATGCGTCCGGTCATCAGCGAGCGTGCATCGGCCTGCGCGCGCGCAACCTTGGACAGGCGCGGCACGAACCAGCGCAGCGAGGCCGAATACAGCGCCAGCCAGCCGAGGAAGGGCACCAGCATCCACAGGTTGAAGCCGGCCACCACCACGCTCAGGGTGATGAAGTAGATCACGACGAAGACCAGGATGTCGGTCATGATCAGACAGGTGTCGCGCACCGCCAGCGCGGTCTGCATGACCTTGGCCGACACCCGGCCGGCGAATTCGTCCTGATAGAAGCTCATGCTCTGGCCGAGCATCAGGCGGTGGAAGTTCCAGCGCAGCCGCATCGGGAAGTTGCCCGCCAGCGCCTGGTGCTTGAGCATGGTCTGCACCGTCACCAGCGCGATGCTGCCAATGATGATCGCCGCCAGCAGCATCAGCTTGCCGCCCTCGTCCACCCACAGCCGCGCCGGCTCGACCGCAGCCAGCCAGTCCACCACCTGGCCGAGCATCGCGAACAGCAGGGCCTCGAAGGCGCCGATGGTCGCAGTGAGCAGGGTCATGCCGAGGATGAATGGGCGCAGGCCTTCGGTGCCCGCCCACAGGAAGGCGAAAAAGCCGCTCGGCGCGGGGCCGGGGGCGGCTTCGGGGTAAGGATCGACGCGGCGCTCGAACCAGCTGAAAGGCACGATAAATATCCAGAATGCTTACGGGAGCCCCGTAGGCGCGAGTAAGGAGGCGTCACCGTGGGAGCAACTGTCTGTGGAGCGGGCTTGCCCGCGAATATTGCATGCGGAAGCGCTGCATTCGCGGGCAAGCCCGCTCCCACGGCAATCACGCTCACAAAACAGTGCGCCCCGCTCGAGGCGGGGCGTGTTTTCGCGGGCAGCTCGGGGTCAGGCCGGCGCGCTGGTGCGGATCAGGTGATCGAAGGCCGACAGCGCCGCCTTCGAACCGTCGCCCATGGCGATGATGATCTGCTTGTACGGCACCGTCGTGCAGTCGCCAGCGGCGAACACCCCCGGCACCGAGGTCTGGCCCTTGGCATCGATGATGACCTCGCCGAAGCGGCTGAGCTCGATCGTACCCTTGAGGAAGTCGGTGTTGGGCAAGAGACCGATCTGCACGAAGATGCCCTCGAGCTCGAGGCGATGCGTCTCGTCGGTCTTGCGGTCCTTGTAGACCAGGCCGTTGACCTTGTCGGTGCCGGTCACTTCGGTGGTCTGTGCGCTCTTGATCACGCTGACGTTGGGCAGGCTGTAGAGCTTGCGTTGCAGCACGGCGTCGGCACGCAGGTCGTCGGCAAACTCCAGCAGCGTGACATGACCCACGATGCCGGCGAGGTCGATCGCGGCCTCGACACCCGAGTTGCCGCCGCCGATCACCGCGACGCGCTTGCCCTTGAACAGCGGGCCGTCGCAGTGCGGGCAGTAGGCCACGCCCTTGCCGCGGAACTGCTGCTCGCCCGGCACGTTCATCTCGCGCCAGCGCGCGCCGGTGGCGACGATCACGGTCTTGGCCTTGAGCGCGGCGCCGTTCTCCAGCTGCACCTCGGCCAACACGCTGCCGTCCTCGCTGCCCGGCACGACCTTGGCCGCGCGCTGCAGGTTCATGATGTCGACCTCGTACTGCTTGACGTGCTCCTCGAGCGCCATTACCAGCTTCGGGCCATCGGTTTCCTTCACCGAGATGAAGTTCTCGATCGCCATCGTGTCCATCACCTGGCCGCCGAAACGCTCGGCGACGATGCCGGTGCGGATGCCCTTGCGTGCAGCGTAGATCGCCGCCGCCGCGCCGGCCGGGCCGCCGCCGACGATGAGCACGTCGAACGGATCCTTGGCCGACAGCTTCTTGGCGTCACGCGCTGCAGTGCCGGTGTCGACCTTGGCGAGGATCTGGCCCAGCTCCAGGCGGCCCTGATCGAACTCCTCGCCGTTCAGGTACACCGTGGGCACGGCCATGATCTGGCGCGCTTCCACTTCCTTCTGGAACAGCGCGCCATCGATCATGGTGTGGCGGATTTTCGGGTTCAGCACCGCCATCAGGTTCAACGCCTGCACCACGTCCGGGCAGTTGTGGCAGGACAGCGAGATATAGGTCTCGAAGTTCAACTCTATGTCGAGGTTCCTGATCTGCTCGATCACGTCGGCCTCGACCTTGGGCGGATAGCCGCCGGCCTGGAGCAGGGCGAGGATCAGGGAGGTGAATTCGTGGCCCATCGGCAGGCCGGCGAAGCGCACGCGCCCCTCGCCGCCCTTGGGGCCGACCGAGAACGAGGGCTTGCGCGCATCCGCGCCGTCCTCGACCAGGGTGATCAGTTGCGACTGCTCGGCGACGTCACGCAGCAGTTCGCGCATTTCTTGCGACTTGGAACCCTCGTCCAGCGACGCCACGATCTCGATCGGCTGCGTCACCCGCTCCAGGTAGGCTTTCAGTTGAGTCTTGATGTTGGCGTCCAGCATGGCGAATCTTCCTTGAATGATTACGACCGCCGCGGTTTTCAGCGGTCCTGATACGACACAGCCGGCACGTGGCCGGCTGCGGGGCTCGCAGCCCGGGCCGGGTAGGCCCGGGGGATTGCAGCGCGACCTGCTTAGATCTTGCCGACCAGGTCGATCGACGGGGCCAGGGTCTTCTCGCCTTCCTTCCACTTCGCCGGGCAGACTTCGTTCGGGTGCGAGGCGACGTACTGCGCGGCCTTGAGCTTGCGAACGGTCTCGGTCACGTCACGGGCGATGGCGTTGTCGTGCACTTCCATCGTCTTGATGACGCCTTCCGGGTTGATGATGAAGGTGCCGCGCAGGGCCAGGCCTTCTTCAGCGATATGCACGTCGAAGGCGTTGGTCAGCTTGTGGGTCGGGTCACCGACCAGCGCAAACTGGGCCTTGCCGACGGCCGGCGAGGTTTCGTGCCAGACCTTGTGCGAGAAGTGGGTGTCGGTGGTGACGATGTACACCTCGGCGCCGGCCTTCTGGAACTCGGCGTAGTGCTCGGCGGCGTCTTCGATTTCGGTCGGGCAGTTGAAGGTGAAGGCGGCCGGCATGAAGATCAGCACGGACCACTTGCCCTGCAGGTCGGCCTCGGACACTTCGATGAACTTGCCGTTCTTGTAGGCTTGGGCTTTGAACGGTTGAACTTGGGTGTTGATCAGCGACATCTGTAATCCTCCAGGAGGGTTGGTGGAACGGTGTGTTGAAACTCGATGAAAAGAAGTTTAGACCGCTTCCATGAATTGCTCTAATTGATAATCGAGATGCACTCGATTGGCTATCGCTATCGAAGAGCCCGTCATGGCCTGCGCCTGCCAATGAGACTGCGGCGCCATGACAGCAACGCCACAACGCGACCAGCGACCGCATTTAGATGGGGGCAGATGACAGGAAATCAAGCGCCGGCGAGATGCCTGCGCACCGAGATGACCGCGCCCAGCCAGCCGAGCAGCGCGGCGAAGGCCACGATCGCGAGCGCTGCTCGCCAGTCCGGCCCGCTGAGCTGGAACACCGCGCCATAGGTTTGCGCCAGCCGGGCCACCGGCGGCCCGAGCGCCTGCACCCCGAGCCCTATCGTACCCAGCGCCACCAGGCCGCCGAGCGCGCCCTGCAGGCCACCGAACCAGTAGAAGGGGCGGCGGATGAAGGGGTCGGTCGCGCCGAGCAGCCGGCTCACCGCGATCTCCTGGCGCTGGGTGAGGATCTGCAGGCGAATGGTGTTGAAGGTGACGATGACGAGCGCGAACCCGAGCAGGCCGGCCAGGATCAGCACGGCCGACCGCCCGAGCCCGAGCAGCGCATGCAGGCGCTCGACCCACGCCGAGTCGAGCTGCACGTGCGCGACCTTCGGCCACGCCTGCATGCGCGTCGCAAGCTCGGCAAACACCGCCGGATCCTCGCCGCGCGGTGCGATCACGAAGGCATCGGGCAGCGGATTCGACTTCAGCCCGCCGAGCACGTCGCCGAGCCCGGCGGCCTCGAGCTGGCGCAGGCCCTCGTCGCGCGGCACGAAGCGGTAGCTCGCCAGCCCGGGCTCCGCCTTCAGGCGCTGCTCGATCGCGGCGACGTCCGGCGCACCGGCGTCCACGCCCAGGAAGACGCTGATCTCGGGCGTGCCCGACACGCCGCGCACGAGCGAAGAAACGTTGTCCAGCAACAGGTAGCCACCGCCGGGCAGCGACAGCGCAATCCCCACCACCAGCGCCGATAGCAGCGTCCCCAGCGGCTGCCCCGCCAACCGCCCCAGCGCATGGCCGATCGCGCGCAGGTGCAGGTAGAACCAGTTCATCATGCGGCCTCCTCCACCGCCGGACGCCCGGTCGGGCGCGAGTCCTCGACCAGTTGCCCCTTGGCCAGCACCAGCCGGCGCGGCCGACTGGCGGCGAACAGGTTGGCATCGTGGGTCGACACCAGCACGGTCACCCCTGCATCGTTGAAGGAGCGGAACAGCGCCGCGATGTCGGCCGCGTAGGCCGGATCGAGGTGGGCGGTGGGTTCGTCGGCGATCAGGATGGAGGGCCGGTTGACGATGGCGCGCGCGATCGCCACGCGCTGCTGCTCGCCGCCCGACAGGCCCGCCGGCATCTCCTTGCCGCGGCCGTCCAGCCCCACACGCTCGAGCGCCGCCACCACGCGCTTGACCGCGTCACGCGGCGGATGGCCGGTGATCACCAGCGGCAGCATCACGTTGTCGTACACATTGCGATCGAACAGCAGCCGGCTCTCCTGCAGCACCAGCCCGAGATTGCGCCTCAGGTATGGAATTGCCGTCCTGGGCAGATGCGAGACGTCCTGGCCGTTTATCAGCACACGGCCGGCGGTCGGCCGCTCGATCACCGGAATCAGCTTGAACAGCGTGCTCTTGCCCGCGCCCGAATGGCCCGAGAGCACGACCAGCTCGCCATGGCGGATCTCGAAACTGACGCCCGCCAGCGCCGTGTAGCCGCCCGCATAGCGCTTGGCCACGTCCTCGAAGACGATCATGCGCGCTTGCCCGCTCCGGTCTTGACCGCTGCAGCGCCCGGCTCGAACAGCGCATCGACGAACTCGCGCGCCTTGAACGGCTGCAGGTCGTCGATGCCCTCACCGACACCGATGAAGCGCAAGGGCTTCGGGCATTGGCGGGCGATTGCCGCCAGCACCCCGCCCTTGGCGGTGCCGTCGAGCTTGGTCACCACCAGGCCGGTGACGCCGATCGCCTTGTCGAAGGCCTTGACCTGGGTGAGCGCGTTCTGGCCGATGTTGGCGTCGAGCACCAGCAGCACCTCGTGCGGACCGGTCGGGTCGGCCTTGGCGACCACGCGGCGCACCTTGGCGATCTCTTCCATGAGGTGGAGCTGGGTCGGCAGCCGGCCGGCGGTGTCGGCGAGCACGACATCGATCTTGCGTGCGCGCGCGGCGTTGATCGCGTCGAAGATCACCGCCGCCGAATCGCCACCATCCTGCGCCACCACGGTGACGTTGTTGCGCTCGCCCCAGGTCATCAACTGCTCGCGCGCCGCCGCGCGGAAGGTGTCGCCCGCGGCCAGCAGCACGCTCTTGCCCTGGGCCTGGAAATACTTGGCGAGCTTGCCGATCGAGGTCGTCTTTCCGGAGCCATTGACGCCGGCGATCATGATGATGAAAGGCTGGTGACCCTCGATGCTCAGCGGCTCCTCGAGCGGGGCGATGATCTCGTGCAGTCCGTCTGCGAGCGCCTGCTGGAGCTGGTCGGCGGTCTCCAGATGGTCGCGCTTCCAGCGTCGGCGCAGGTCGTCGATGAGGTGCTGGGTGGCATCGACGCCGCAGTCGGCCATCAACAAGGTGGACTCGAGTTCCTCGAGCAGGTCCTCGTCGATCTTGCGCAAACCGAACAGGCTGGCGAGGCCGCCGCCGAGCTGCTGGCGGGTGCGGGCAAGGCCGGCCTTCAGGCGATCGGTCCAGGACTTCTTCGGCGCAGCTGCAGGTGCCACGAGCCCGGGCACCAACTCGGGCGCCGGCGCGGAGCGGCTTTCAGGCGCGGCCAATGCCTCGACCACGGACTCAGGCTGCGGCGCGGGGGCGACTTCGCGTTCGGGCTCGACGGTCGGCGCGCTCGCCGCGTCCGCAACCGGTGCCAAAGGTGCTGCGGCGGCCGCCTCGTCCAGCGCCTCGGCCTCGGCGGCGAGTGTACGGTCTGCCGCAGCCGCAGGCGCCGGCTCGGACTCGACCGGCGGCGATGCGGGCGCCGCGACGCCAGCGTCGCCGCCGGCATCGCCCTGTTCGGGGGCGTGCGGGTCCTCGGCAGCCTTGGCCGCCTCATCGGACTTGCCGAACTTCTTCTTCAGGAAACCAAACATGAAACGCTCGGGTCAGAGGGGACGATTTGAGTCAGGACGTTTTGCGCCGGCGCCAGCCGCCCGGCCAACCATGGGCGTGTATCGCCGATCACGCTAAGATGCGGCTCCCCGGCCGGGCTGCGCAGCGCGCAGCGGGTCTCGCGGAGTGCCGCGGATTCTAACAGATGCAGGACAACTCCATGTTTCGTCACCCCCTTGCCCGCAGCCTGATCCTGGGCGCCGCACTGGCCGCCCCCCTGGCGCAACCCGCGCTTGCCAACCCTTTCGAGACCACCCTTGCCAACGGCATGAAGCTTATCGTCAAGGAAGATCGGCGCGCACCGTCCGTGGTGCATATGGTGTGGTACCGCGCCGGCGGCATGGACGAGCCGGACGGCGTATCGGGCGTGGCTCACGTACTCGAGCACATGATGTTCAAGGGCACCGAGGACGTCGGCCCGGGCGAGTTCAACAAGCGCGTGGCCGCAGTCGGAGGGCGTGACAACGCCTTCACCGGCAAGGACTACACCGCGTATTTTCAGCAGGTGCCGCCCGCCCACCTGCCGACGATGATGGCGCTCGAAGCCGACCGCATGCAGAACCTCGTGCTCACCGATGACGAGTTTCGCCGCGAGCTCGAGGTGGTGAAGGAAGAGCGCCGGCTGCGCACCGACGACCAGCCGCGTGCGCTGGTCTTCGAGCAACTGATGGCCACCGCCTATCAGGCCCACCCCTACCGCCGTCCGGTGATCGGCTGGATGCCCGACCTCGAGGCGATGCAGCCGGAGGACGCGCGCGAGTGGTACCAGCGCTGGTACGCGCCCAACAACGCCTATCTGGTCGTGGTGGGCGACGTCGACCACCGCGAAGTGTTCCGCGAGGCCGAGAAGCACTACGGCAGCCTCGCCGCAGACGAGCTGCCGGCACGCCGGATCTCACCCGAGCCCGCGCAGCGCGGACCGCGCGCCTCGGTGGTGAAGGCGCCCGCCGAACTGCCCTACCTGGCGATGGCCTGGCAGGTGCCCGCCCTGCGCGACCCGGCGAACGACCGCGAAGCCTACGCGCTCCAGGTGCTGGCGGCGGTGCTCGACGGCTACGACGGAGCCCGCCTCACCCGCCGTCTGGTGCGCGACCAGCAGCTCGCAGTCAGCGTCGGCGCCAGCTACGACACCGGCAACCGCGGCCCGGCGCTGTTCTACCTGCACGGCGTGCCCGCCGCCGGCACCACGCCCGAGGCGCTGCAAGCCGCACTGCGCGCCGAGATCCAGCGCATCCGCGACGAAGGCATCAGCGCCGAGGAGTTGGCGCGCGTGAAGACGCAGGCCGTGGCAGCCCAGGTGTACAAGCGGGACTCGCTGATGGGCCAGGCGATGGAGATCGGCTACCTCGAATCGGCCGGGATGTCGTGGCGTGACGAGGCGAAGCTGCTCGATGGCCTGCGTGCAGTCACCGCCGAGGAGGTGCGGGCCGTCGCCCGGCGCTACTTCGACGACGACACCCTGAACACCGCGCGCCTCGAACCGCAGGCGCTGGGCGCAAAGCGCCCGCGCTCGCCCTTCGCGGCCCCGCGCCACTGAGCTTCGGCGCACGAAACTTCAGCCCACGTTGCTCTCGCTCCGCTTCCAAGCCTCCCGCTACCGAGGCGCAATGCACGGAATCCGCATCGCCATGACCGCCACGCCCAACTTCACCATGCCCACGCTCGCCCCACCCATCGACACGTTGCCGGCTACCACCGCGCGTGCACATGGGCGCACACCTTCCGCAGCCCGCATCATCCGGTTCGCTCGTCTGGCCGCATTCAGCCTCGGCCTCGCCGCGCTCGCCACCCCGGCGCAGGCCGCGCCCGAGATCCAGCACTGGGTCGCGCCGACCGGTGCCCGCGTGCATTTCGTCGAAAGCCGCGCGCTGCCCCTGGTCGACATCCAGATCGATTTCGCCGCCGGCACCGCGCTCGACCCCGCCGCCAAGGCCGGCCTCGCCAGCATGACCCAGGCCCTGCTCGACGCCGGCGCCGGTGCGCTCGACGAGCAGACCATCGCCGACCGCAAGGCCGACCTCGGCATCGAGGTTCAGGGCGGCGCCGACAACGACCGCGCCAGCCTTTCCCTGCGCAGCCTGTCCTCGGCCGCCGAACTCGACGCCGCGGTCGAACTGGTCGCCACCCTGCTCGCCCGCCCGAGCTTTCCCGCCGACATCCTCGAGCGCGAGCGCAGCCGTGCGATCGCCGGGCTGCGCGAGGCGCTGACCAAGCCCGCGACCCTGGCCGCGCGTCAGTTCAACGCCACGCTGTACGCCGGCCATCCCTATGGCAATAACAGCACGCCCGAATCGCTCGCCGCCATCGGCCGCGACGATCTGGTGGACTTCCACCGCCGCCACTACGGCGCCAACCGCGCCGCGGTAGCCATCGTCGGCGACCTCGACCGCGCCGCCGCCGAACGCATCGCCATCCGCCTCACCGAAGCGCTGCCCGCCACCGAACCGGCCGCGCCCCCACCTGCCCCCACCGCGACCACGGCGCAGGTGCTCCGCATTCCGCACCCGTCCGCACAGGCCCACATCCTCGTCGGCCAGTTGGGCATGGCGCGCCAGGATCCGGATTACTTTCCGCTGCTGGTCGGCAACCACGTGCTCGGCGGGGGCGGCTTCGTGTCGCGGCTGACCAAGGAGGTGCGTGAAAAGCGTGGCTTTGCCTACAGCGTGTACAGCTTCCTGGCGCCGCAGCAGGTGACCGGGCCGTTCCAGATCGGCCTGCAGACGCGGGGCGGACAGGCCGAGGAAGCGCTCGCCGTGGTGCGCGCCACGCTCGCCGCCTTCCTCGCCGAAGGGCCGAGCGCGGAAGAGCTGCAGGCCGCGCGCGACAACATCATCAACGGTTTCGGCCTGCGCCTGGACTCCAACGCCAAGCTGCTCGACCACGTCGCGATGATCGGTTTCTACCGCCTGCCGCTCGACTGGCTCGACAGCTATCCGCGCCAGGTCGAGGCAGTCACCGTCGAGGCGGTGCGCGATGCCTGGCAGCGCCGCATCCGCCCCGAACAGCTCGTCACCGTGATCGCGGGCGGGGATGGCGATCGCAGCGCGGCGCCCGCGGCCGATGCCACGTCGGCCCCAGCCGGAAACGCCGCGCAATGAGCCGTGTGCGCATCGTCGGTGGCGCGTGGCGCTCGCGGCTGCTCGAGGTCGCCAGCGTTACCGGCCTGCGACCGACGCCGGATCGGGTGCGCGAAACCCTGTTCAACTGGCTGGGCCAGGATCTGGACGGCCAGCACTGTCTCGACCTCTTCGCCGGCACCGGAATCCTGGGCTTCGAGGCCGCCTCGCGCGGTGCTGCTGAGGTCGTCATTGTGGAGCGCGACCCACGCGCGCTCGATGCACTGCACAAGGCCGCAAAGACCCTACAGGCTTCGCAAGTAGAGATCGTGCGCGGCGATGCGGTAAGATTCGCGCAAACGACGCCGCGCAGTTTCGACGGCGTGTTCCTCGACCCACCTTACAACCAGGGCTGGATCGAGCGGGTGCTGCCCTGGCTCGACCGGCTCCTGAAGCCGGAAGGCTGGCTTTATGTCGAGTCGGAGGCCGCGGTGGAACAGCTCGGCGCATGGCATGTCGTCAAGCAGGGGCGCGCCGGGCAGGTTCATTTCCAGCTGATGCGCAGGAGTCAGGCATGAAGGAAACGATCGCGGTCTATCCGGGCACATTCGACCCGTTTACCCGCGGACACGAAGACCTGGTGCGACGGGCGTCGATCCTGTTCGACCGCGTTATCGTTGCCGTTGCGCGCAGCAACAGCAAGAACCCGATCTTCTCGCTGGAGGACCGGGTCGATATCGCACGCGATGCGCTGTCCGGGTTTCCGAATGCGGAGGTGGTCGGCTTCGACTGTCTGCTGATGGATTTTCTGATGCAGCACGATGCGCGTGTGATCCTGCGCGGACTGCGTGCGGTATCGGACTTCGAATACGAATTCCAGATGGCGGGGATGAACCGCAAGCTCTATCCGGACGTCGAAACCGTGTTCATGACGCCCGGGGAAGAGTTCATGTTCATTTCCGCCACGATGGTGCGGGAGATCGCCCGCCTCGGCGGCGACGTGAGCAAGTTCGTGCAGCCCAGGGTGCTGGCACGGCTGCAGGAAAGACTCAAATCAAAGTAAACGCAAGGAAGCAAAGACCATGGCTCTGATCATTACCGACGAATGCATCAACTGCGACGTCTGCGAACCGGAGTGCCCCAACGGCGCCATTTACCAGGGCGACGAGATCTATGAGATCGACCCCGACAAGTGCACGGAGTGCGTCGGCCATTTCGACGAGCCGCAATGCCAGCAGGTGTGTCCGGTCGACTGTATCCCGCTCGACCCCAGCCACCCGGAGACCAAGGACCAGTTGATGGCCAAGTTCCTGAAGCTGACCGGCAAGGCCTGAGCGCGACCGCAGGCCGCACACCAACGCAGAAAGGTGGGTCACTGGCCCGCCTTTCTGTCCGTTTGTGCCCACGCGTTGTCGGGCCCGGGTTTCAGGCCGCGGCGCGGACCTCACCACTGGCAGCTGCCTCGCCTGCAAGGGCAGCAGCACCGAGCGCTGCGGCGACACCATCCTGCAGCGCATCGAGCTCGGCGATCAGCGCGCACACACCCGACTCGCCCTGTTTCAGTTCGTCGACGCGGCTCTCCAGCGTGTCGGTGGCCTCGTGGATGCGCTTGACGCTTTCGAGGCGGCGTTTGAGCTGGATCTGATATTCGCGCACCTGAGTCTCCAGCGGTGACATGACGGCACGCAGCCACTGCTCGACGTCCTGGTTCGCCACCTCGAAGGTGCGCCGCGCCTGCATCGCCACGGTCTCGAAGAACTTCTGCGTCAGCGCGTGCTTTTCGGTGGTCACCAGCGTCAGCGCGGTGTTGATCTGGCGATTGAAGGTCGCTTCCAGACGATCGAGCTCTGTCTCGTAACGCAGGGTCGAGAAGCTTGCCGGCGGCGACAACTTGAGTCCGTGCTCGACGCTGAAGCGCTTGTACATCGCCTCCAGCATGCGCGTGATCTCGCCGATCTCGCTCGTCGAGCGCTGCAGCTTGGCGCGCAGGTTGCGGAAATACCCTTCCATCGCATCACGCAGCCCGCGCGTGAAGGTCGATTCGAGCATCGCCTCGCGCGTGCGCCGCGTCTCGTCACGCAGCGCGTCCAGTCCCATGTGGTCGAGCAGGCTGTTGGTGAGGTTCGAGAACACCGAGCGCACCGCGTAGTACTTCTGCAGGCCCTGCTCGAACTCGTCCTTCTCGGTGCGGATCTTGCGCATCATGTATTCGATGACGCTCTGGTTCTTGCCGCGCAGGTCGGTGAGTTCCTGCAACTGCTCACGCAGCCCGGACAGGCGAGCCTCGAGCAATGCTCGGGTCTGCGCGGTGACCTCGCGGGTTTCGGCGAGAGTGTCGTCGCGCACGATGTCCTGCTTGGTCGGCAGCAGGTCGTCGCTCAGGGCGCGCTCGAGCGCAGGGATGCGGCTGCGTTCGAGCAGCGACGCGTCGTCCTGGATGCGCGCCACCAGCCCCTTCTGCGCCGACACCGGGAATATCGCGCCGCGGTCCACGCCGAGCGTCTCGGCCACCGAATCCACCTGGCGGTCGATCTCGAGGTCGATCTGCGCCTCTTCGCGCAAGCCATCCCACAAGCCGTCGATCTTGTTGAGCACGACGAGGCGTCCGCGCTGGCGCGCGCCGCCCCCCTGCACGTAGTTGCGCCAGACGGCGAGATCGCTCTGGGTCACGCCGGTGTCGGCGGCGAGGATGAACAGCACCGCGTGCGCGTTGGGCAGCATCGACAGCGTGAGCTCCGGCTCGGCACCGATCGCATTGAGACCCGGCGTGTCGAGCACGACCAGCCCCTGCTCGAGCAAGGGGTGGGGAAACTGGATCACGGCATGGCGCCAGCGCGGAATCTCGACCGCGCCGTCCGTACCCGGCTTGATGCCCTGCTCTCCAGCCGGGTCGACCGCGAAGCCCAGTCCTCGCGCCTCTTCGATGCTGACGCGCTCGGTCTCGCCCACGCGCGCAAGCGCACGCTGCAGGCTGCTCGCATCCACCGCGGTCAGGGAATCGATCGTCCACTCCTCTCGATAGCGCTTGAACTCGCTCACCGGCGTCTGACGCGCGCGCGTGCGAATTGGCAGCAGGCGAAGCTCGGGGCTCGCCCCCTTGCTCCACTGCAACTCGGTCGGACACATGGTGGTGCGCCCCGCGCTCGAGGGCAGGATGCGATCGCCATGATCACCGAAGAAGATCGCGTTGATGAGCTCGGACTTGCCGCGCGAGAACTCGGCAACGAAGGCGACGGTGAGCTTGTCGTCGTTCAGGCGCTCGAGCAGATACTGCAGGCGCAGGTCGGACTGCGCGTCGCCCACGTCGTTGCGCGCCAGCCAGGTGCGCAGGCGCACCACCGCCTCGCCCGCATTGCTGCGCCAGCGGCTGTAGGCCGAGAATTGTTCGGTCAGGTTGGTCATTGGTTCGCTCATCGGACAGACTGCCTTGCAGAGGGACCCGGAAAAAGGGCAGCCCGGGGCTCATACATCCTCGCACGCTGGAGCATAGCCAGCTTCCCTGCCCGCTTCCGTGCCAAAGTACACGCCCGGCGCGGAAGATGCGCCGGGTCGCCCGAGGGCGGCTGGATTCAGCTCCGACGCTGGCAGCGCGGGCAGAAAAACGTCGCCCGCTGCGCGCTGATGACGCGCTGCACCGCGGTCCCGCAGATGCGGCAGGCCTCGCCATCACGGCCGTACACGAAGTACTGCTGCTGGAAGTAGCCGGGCTGGCCGTCACCGCCGACGAAGTCGCGCAAGGTGCTGCCGCCCGCTTCGATCGCCGCCGCCAGGGTCTCACGCACCACCATCACCAGGCGTGCGCAACGTCGCGGCCCGAGGCGCCCGGCGGGCTCCAGCGGATGGATGCGAGCACGAAAAAGGCTCTCCGATGCGTAGATGTTGCCCACGCCCACCACGCGATGGCTGTCCATCAGCACGTGCTTGATCGGCGCGCGCAAGCCGCGCGTCACGGTGTGCAGCCAGGCCGCATCGAACGCGCCATCGAGCGGCTCGGGCCCGAGGCGCGCCAGCAGCGGATGTTGCACCGCCTCGCCGCCCTGCCACACCACCATGCCGAAACGGCGCGGGTCGCGCAGGCGCAGCGCGTGCGCACCGAAGACGAAATCGACGTGATCGTGCGCGCCGGGCTGCTCGTCGCTGCGCACCACGCGCAGGCTGCCCGACATGCCCAGATGCACGATCACCGTGCCCGCGTCGAAACCCAGCAGCAGATATTTGGCGCGCCGCCCGACCGTGCGCAGGACCTGCCCGGCGACCCGCGGCGGCAGGTCAGCCGGCAGCGGCACGCGCAGACGCGGGTTGCGCACCGTCAGCGCGGTCATGACGCGCCCCTCGACGTGGGGCCGGATGCCGCGGCAGGTGGTTTCGACTTCGGGCAGTTCGGGCATCGGCAATGGCCTCATTGGGGGCGGGGCAGGCATGACAGGTTGCGGCCATGGCGCCGATCTGCATACCATGGAGCGAACCGAATTCTAGTTCAGTCCTCCAACCCACTCCATCCACGACAACGCGCGGCCGGCTGCCCATGCTGCGCGTTGCCGCGTCCTATCGCAGTCCGTCGGACCCATTCCATGAAGATCCAGCTTTCCCGTCTCGCCCGCTCCCTCTGCCTCGCCCTTACGCTCGGCGCGGGCGGAACCGCGATGGCGGCCAGCGGCGATGCGGTGGGCGGCCCGCTTCCCGGCCAGGAGCTCACCCCGCGCACGCTCTACAACTTCCTGCTCGCCGAGATCGCCGGCGCGCGCGGGCAAATCGGCCTCTCCGCGCAACTCTATCTCGACCTCGCGCGCTCCACCCGCGACCCGCGAATCGCGCGCCGTGCGACCGAGATCGCGATGTACTCGCGCAACCTGCGCATGGCGGGCGAAGCCGCCCGCCTGTGGGCCGAAGCCGCCCCCGACTCCGAAGAAGCGCGACGCGTACTGGCCAGCATGACCAATCCGGAACATGGCGGCGAGATCAACCTCGACGCCATCCAGATTCAGCTCGCGCGCGTCCTGGCACAATCCAACGGCCGACTCCCCCAGAACCTCCTGGGCCTCAACCGCACGCTGGCGCGCGTACCCGACAAGCAGGCCGCGCGTGCGATCATCAATCGACTTACCGAGCCCTATCTGGAGGTGCCGGAGGCACATATCGCCCGCGCGCAGGCCGCGATGGTCGTCGAGGACGCCATGGGCGGCCTCGCCGCCGTCGAACGCGCGCTCGAACTCAATCCCGGCTGGGAACCCGCCGTGCTGTTGAAGGCGCAGATCCTGCAGCAGGCCGGCGCAGTCGATGAAGCCCTGCGCCAGCTCGAGACGGAAGTCGCTCGCAAGCCGGAGAGCACGACGCTGCGCCTGGCATGGGCCCGCGCGCTGGTGGCGGCGCAGCGCTTCGAAGCGGCACGCACCGAATTCCGCCGCCTGCTCGATGCCTCGCCGGACGACGCCGAACTGCTCTACGCGGTCGGACTGCTCTCACTCCAGGTCAACCAGCCGGCCGAGGCAGAGATCCACTTCGCGCGCGCTCTGGCAGCCGGCCACCCGCAGTCCGACCTGATCCGCCTCCACCTCGGGCAGATCGCTGCCGATCGCGGCCAGGGCGAAGCGGCAAGGAAGTGGTTCGACGAGATCACCGACCCGGAACTCCGCCCCGAGGCCAACATCCGCAGCGCCCAGAGCATCGCGCGCGAGGGCCGCGTCGACGAGGCCCGCGCCCTGCTGCAGGCCGAGGCCGACGAGCCCGAGATCATGCGCCGCTACATCCTCGCCGAGGTGCAGATCCTGCGCGACGCCAACCGCCCCGCCGAAGCGTTGCTGGTGCTCGACGACGCCCTGCGCGAAACGCCCGACGACACCGGCCTGCTCTACGAGGCCGCCATGCTGGCCGAACGCATCGACCGCGTGGACCTGATGGAAACGCGCCTGCGCCGCGTGATCGAACTGCAGCCCGACCACGCCCATGCGCACAACGCGCTGGGCTACTCGCTCGCCGATCGCAACCTGCGCCTGGACGAGGCGGAGGCGCTGATCGTGCGCGCGCTCGAAATCTCTCCGGACGATCCCTTCATCCTCGACAGCCTCGGCTGGGTGCGATTCCGGCGCGGAGACGGTGCGGCAGCGCTCATCCACCTCGAGCGCGCCTACGCCAAGCGCCAGGACGCCGAGATCGCCGCGCATCTGGGCGAAGTGCTGTGGAGTCTGTCGCGCCGAGACGACGCCCGCCGCATCCTCGATCAGGCGCTCGCCGCCCACCCCGAGAACACGCTCCTCGTCGAAACCGCGCGCCGCCTGGGCATCCGATGAATCGCGCACCCCAGCTCCGGGCACCCGCGCTGCGCCGCCGCAGCCTGCTCGCAGGCACGGCGGCCGCGTTGGCGCTCGCGGCCTGCGCACCGATCGTCCCGCGCGAGACTCCCAGCGCAGCGCTGCGCCCGCTGATGCCAGCCTTCCTGCTCGATGGCCGGCTCTCCGCCACCGACGGCCGCCAGGCCGCAAGCGGACGAGTCGAGTGGGAGCACGCCCCGCAAACCGACCGCCTGACGCTGCTCAGCCCGCTCGGCCAGATCGTCGCCCGTCTCGACAGCGACCCCGCCGGCGCCCGCCTCTTGAGCGCGGACGGCACGCGGCGCGACGCGCCCAGCGCCGACGCGCTGCTGCCCGAGGTGCTGGGCATCGAAGTGCCGTCTGCCCGCCTGCCGCGCTGGGTGCAGGGCGCCCCCGACGCCGGCGCGCAGATCCGCGAGCGCGATGCCCTCGGGCGCCCGCAACTTGTCATCGACCAGGGCTGGCGGATCGACTACCTCGCCTACGCCGACGACCGCTCCGACGCCCTGCCCGCCCGCCTCGACATCTCGCGCGGCGAAGCGCGCATCCGCCTGATCATCGATTCATGGACCGCCCTGCCCTGACCCCGCCCCAGCCGCTGCTCCTCGGCGACGACGCCCCGACGCAACTCATCGCCTGCCCGGCGCCTGCCAAGCTCAACCTGTTCCTGCACGTCATCGGGCGCCGCGCCGACGGCTACCACCTGCTGCAGACCGCCTTCCGCCTGCTCGACTGGGGCGACACGCTCGACTTCGCGCTGCGCACCGACGGCCGCATCCGCCGCGTGAACGACGTGCCGGGGGTCGCCGAAGCCGACGACCTCGTCGTGCGCGCGGCGCGCCTGCTGCAGGCGCACACCGGCAGCCCCCTCGGCGCGGACATCACGGTGCACAAGGTGCTGCCGATGGGCGGCGGCATCGGCGGCGGCAGCTCGGACGCCGCCACCACGCTGATGGCACTCAATCGCCTATGGGGGACGGGCCTGTCGCGCGCCGAACTGCAGGCGCTCGGCCTCACGCTCGGCGCCGACGTCCCCGTATTCATCTACGGCCGCGACGCCTTTGCCGAAGGCGTTGGCGAAGCGCTGCAGCCGCTCGCATTGCCGCCGGCCTGGTACGTGGTGATCTCGCCCGGCGTCTCCGTCCCCACCGCTGAAATTTTTTCGGCCGAGGACTTGACGCGAAATACCGCCCCCATCAAAATGGCGGACTTCGCAGCAAGCACCACGCGAAACGACCTGCAGGCAGTCGCCTGCAGTCGCTACCCGGAAGTGCAAGGCGCGATCGATTGGCTGGATGCATATGCGCCAGCCTTGATGACAGGCTCAGGCGCCTGCGTGTTTGCGGAAGTCTCCTCGGAAATCGAGGCCGATCGCATCACGAGAAGTTGTCCGCCACATTGGAAGGCATGGAAAGTGCGAAGCCTCACTCGCCATCCGCTTTACGAGTGGTTACAATAGCGCCCGCTTCGTCGAACGATCCGTATCGCTGACGAACAAGGTTTCTTGGGGAGTCGCCAAGTCGGTTAAGGCACCGGATTTTGATTCCGGCATTCGAGGGTTCGAATCCTTCCTCCCCAGCCATATAACGACGGGCAGACCACGGGTCTGCCCGAGTCGTTTTTACGCGCCGAATATTCGCGCGTCGTTTCTTACGGCACTCGGAGTAGCACAAATGCCCCACGGCAGCCTGATGGTCTTCACCGGCAACGCCAACCCCAAACTTGGCGCCGACGTGACGCGACGTCTGGGTATCTCCCTCGGTTCGGCCACGGTCGGCCGGTTCTCGGATGGTGAAGTGAACGTCGAACTGCTCGAGAATGTGCGCGGCAAGGACGTCTTCGTCCTGCAGCCCACCTGCTCGCCGACCAACGACAATCTGATGGAGCTGCTGGTGCTGGTCGACGCCCTGAAGCGCGCCTCCGCCGGGCGCATCACCGCCGCCATCCCCTACTTCGGCTACGCCCGCCAGGACCGCCGCCCGCGCTCGGCGCGCGTGCCGATCACCGCCAAGGTCGTCGCCAACATGCTGCAGGCCGTCGGCGTCCAACGCCTGCTGACGATGGATCTGCACGCCGACCAGATCCAGGGCTTCTTCGACATCGCGGTCGACAACGTGTATGCCGCCCCGGTGCTGCTCAACGACCTCGACAAGCAGAAGTACGACGACCTGCTGGTCGTGTCTCCCGACGTCGGTGGCGTGGTGCGCGCGCGCGCCTTCGCCAAGCGCATGGAGTGCGACCTGGCGATCATCGACAAGCGCCGCCCGAAGGCCAATGTGTCCGAGGTCATGAACATCATCGGCGAGGTCGAAGGCCGCACCTGCGTGATCATGGACGACATCGTGGATACCGCCGGCACGCTGTGCAAGGCCGCGAGCGCGCTCAAGGCCAACGGCGCCAAGCGCGTGCTGTCCTACTGCACCCACGCGGTGCTGTCGGGCGCCGCGGTGTCGCGTATCGCCGAGTCCGACCTCGACGAACTGGTCGTCACCGACACCATCCCGCTGCGCGAGGACGCCAAGGCCTGCGGTCGCATCCGCCAGGTCTCGGTCGCGTCGCTGCTGGCCGACACGATCCTGCGCATCAGCAACGAGGAGTCGGTGTCCTCGCTGTTCATGGAATGATCTTTCGCCCGCTGCGCCTTCCGGTGCCGCGGGTTTTTCCCGTTTTCGCCTGGTCGCGGGCGAAGACAACACTCTCAGGAGCAACACCATGCAAATCGAATTCAAGGCCACCAAGCGTGACGCGCAGGGTACGGGTGCGAGCCGCCGCCTGCGTCGCGCCGGCCACGTTCCGGGCATCATCTATGGCGGCGCGGGCGACGCCCTCTCCATCACCATGGACCACAACGAGCTCTACCACCTGCTGCGCAAGGAGGCCTTCCACGCCTCCGTGCTGAACATCGACGTCGAAGGCAGCAAGGAAAGCGTCGTGCTGCGCGACACCCAGTGGCATCCGTTCAAGCAGCAAGTGCTGCACATCGACTTCCAGCGCGTCGCGGCGGGCGAGAAGATGCACCTGAAGGTGCCGCTGCACTTCGTCGGTGACGAACTCTGCCCGGCGGTCAAGCTCGGCGGTTGCATGATCTCGCACACCATGAACGAGATCGACGTCCAGTGCCTGCCCAAGGACCTGCCCGAATTCGTCGAGGTCGACCTGTCGGCGCTGGAAGTCGGCCAGTCGGTCCACGTGTCCCAGCTCAAGCTGCCCGCCGGTGTCGAGCTGGTGGGCCACGGTGAAGGCGACCCGGTCGTCGCCACCGCGCTGCAGGTCAAGGGCGCCGTTGCCGAAGGCGAGGACGAGGGCGAGGGCGAAGCGGCCTGACCGGCCCCTCCCCCTTCCCTGCCTTCAACCCGGATGCCGGAGACCGCCCCCCGATGAGTAACGCGCCCACGCGCCCGCCTCGTCTGATCGTCGGTCTCGGCAATCCGGGTGCTGAATACGCTGAAACCCGGCATAACGCCGGGTTTTGGTTTTGTGAACGGCTCGCCGCCACCCTCGGCGTTCGCTTCGCGCACGAGTCCCGCTTCCACGGCCTGGTCGCCAATGCGCGCGACGCCGGCATGTGGTTGCTGATGCCGCAGACCTTCATGAACCGCTCCGGCCAGGCCATCGGCGCGCTGGCGCGCTTCTACCGCATCGAGCCGGCCGAGATCCTCGTCGTGCACGACGAACTCGACATCCCACCCGGCCAGTTGCGCCTGAAGTTCGGCGGCGGCCTCGGCGGGCACAACGGGCTGAAGGACACTTCGGCCCACCTCTACACCAACGATTACTGGCGGCTGCGCATCGGCATCGGCCACCCGGGCGATCGCAACGAAGTGGTGAATTTCGTGCTCAAGCCCGCGCGCCGCGAAGAACAGCAACTGATCGACGAGGCCATCGACAAGGCGCTCGCGATCTGGCCGCAGCTCGTGCGCGGCGAGCTCAACGCCGCGGCGACCAGGCTCAACGCTCGCCCTGCGCAGCCTAAGCCGCCGAAACCGCCCAAGGCCCCCCAGCCCGCGGCCGCGCCCGACACGGCGGCCACCGAACCTCCCAAGGAAGAACCCCAGCCATGAGCCTTAAATGCGGAATCGTCGGCCTGCCCAACGTCGGCAAGTCGACCCTCTTCAATGCGCTGACCAAGGCCGGCATCCAGGCCGAGAACTACCCCTTCTGCACGATCGAGCCCAACGTCGGCATCGTCGAAGTGCCCGACCCGCGTCTCGCCGCGCTCTCCGAGATCGTCAAGCCGCAGAAGATCCAGCCCGCCATCGTCGAGTTCGTCGACATCGCCGGCCTGGTCGCGGGCGCTTCCAAGGGTGAAGGCCTGGGCAACCAGTTCCTCGCCAACATCCGCGAGACCGACGCCATCGTGCATGTGGTGCGCTGCTTCGCCGACGACAACGTGATCCACGTCTCCGGCAGCGTCGACCCGATCCGAGACATCGAGGTCATCGACACCGAGCTCGCGCTCGCCGACATGGCCACGGTCGAGAAGGCGCTCAACCGCTACAAGCGCCCTGCCGCCTCGGGTGACAAGGAAGCCAAGATCCTCGTCGCCGTACTCGAGAAGTGCTTCGCCCAGCTCGACCAGGGCAAGGCCGTGCGTGCACTCGACCTCTCCAAGGAAGAATGGGCCAGCATCAAACCCTTCTGCCTGATCACCGCCAAGCCGGTGCTGTACGCCGCCAACGTCGCGGAGGACGGCTTCGAGAACAACCCGCACCTGGACCTGGTGCGCGCCCACGCCGCCGCCGAGGGCGCCGAGGTGGTCGCCCTGTGCGCCGCGATCGAAGCCGAGATCGCCGACCTCGAGGACGCCGACAAGAAGGAATTCCTCGAGACCATGGGCCTGGAAGAGCCCGGCCTCGACCGCCTGATCCGCGCCGGCTACACCCTGCTCGGCCTGCAGACCTACTTCACCGCGGGCGTGAAGGAAGTGCGCGCATGGACCATCCACGTCGGCGACACCGCGCCGCAGGCCGCCGGGGTGATCCACACCGACTTCGAACGCGGATTCATCCGCGCCCAAACCATCGCCTTTGAGGACTTCATCGCCTACAAGGGCGAAGCCGGCGCCAAGGAAGCGGGCAAGATGCGTGCGGAAGGCAAGGAATACGTGGTGAAGGACGGGGACGTGCTGAACTTCCTGTTCAACGTCTGAACCGCATCCGCACCGCACGTCACCATCCAGGCCCCGCACTGCGGGGCTTGTGCTTTCCGGGCACCCATCCGCAACGGCACGCTCAGCGCATGTCGAAGAGCTCCTGATGGAAATCGCCCGCTGACAGCCCCTTCGCGGTGAATCCTTCTCGCAGCGCCTGGCCAAAGCCCCCCGGGCCGCAGAACCAGATGTCCGCCTCCGGCCACGCCGGCACCGCAGCGCAGATGCGCGCCACGTCCAGGCGGCCGTCGCGCGCGCTGACCAGCACGTGCAGGCGAACGCCCGCGGCGTCGGCGTCACGCTGCAGGCGGGCGATGAAGCCCGCGTCGGGCGCCGCCGTGCTGTAGAACAGATCGATCTCCCGGCCATCGGGCTCCACCGCCAGCGCCTTCATGCGCGCGATGAACGGCGTGATGCCGATTCCGCCGCCCACCCAGATCTGCCGGCGCTTGCCGCTTGCAAACGCAAAGCGGCCATAAGGCCCTTCGACCGTGACGACGTCGCCGACCCGCAGCAGCTCCGGCAGGCGCGCGGTGTAGTCGCCGATGCCCTTGATCAGGAAGAACAGCCGACCGTCGCCCGTCCACCCCGAGGAGATCGTGAACGGATGCGCGCCTTCGGCGGTGTCGAAGGTGACGAAGGCGAACTGCCCGGCCTCATGCCCGGCCCAGCGGTCCTTGAAGCGGATGCCGACCTTGAGCACCTGGTTGTCGGGGAAGCGCAACAGCTCGACGATCTCACCGACCGCCTTGCGCCGATGACCGACCTTGCGCAGCAGCGACACCACGGCCGCCACACTGCCGAGCGCCATCAGCAGCGTGATGACCGGCCCCACGCCCTGCGTCCAGTAGCCGAAGGGCATCAGCACCACCGAGTGCACGACGAGGAAGAGATAGACCACGGCGAGCACGCGGTGGGTCTTGAAGAACAGCCGGTACGGGAAGCGCTTGACCAGCGCGAGCACGATCAGCACGACCGCGGCGTAGAAGGCCCACTCGCCGATCGTCTCCGCCAGCCCGCGTTGCTGCTGGAAGAAGTTCAGGATGGGGTCGGTCTGCTCCACGCGCGGACCGCGCGCCGGCTTGACCAGCCAGCCCCAGCCCACCGCCCACTTCGTGCCTTGGGCCCACAGCCAGTGGGTGACCGACACCACCAGCCCGGTGATGCCCAGCCACTTGTGCAGCCGATAGGTCTTGTCCAGCCCGCCGAGCAGGGGCTCAAGGCGCACCGGCCGCAGCGCCAGGATCATGCCCACGCTCATCACGCCGATGCCGAGGATGCCGGTGTAGTTGATCGCCAGCGTGCGCAGCGCGAAGTACTCGTAGCCGTCGGGCAGCAGCGGATCGGCCATCCACCACAGCAGGCTGAGCACGACGAGCAGCCCGACATAGGCCAGTTTGATCCTCTTCATTGCCGTCCTCCTTGCATCGCCATCGTCCCCGGCATTGTCAGGCCAGGGCAATGCGCGTCACGTTGAACATGACGTCATTATCCCCGCGCGTGGAACAGGCCGCGAATCCACACCCAGCGACTCACCACCAGCGCGAGGAAGATCAGCCCGCAGCCGGTGAGCTGCAGCGCATTCATCGTCTCGCCGAACCACCATGCCGCGGCGAGCGCGGTCCACACCGGCTCGAGCATCAGGATCAGCGCGGCGTGACTGGGCGTGGTCAGGCTCTGGCCGTGGAGCTGGAGCAGGAAACGCAACGTGGTGGCGATGAGCGCGCTGGCGAGCAGCCAGCCGAGCACCGGCGCACTCCAGGTTTCGGGCCAGGACTCGATCATCAGCGCGGGCGGCAGCACCAGCACGCCGACGGCCAGCATCTGCACCACGCTCAGCGCGCGCACCGAAATGTTGCGCACGATGTGCGAATTGACATTGAACATCAACGCGAACACCAGCGCCGCGCCGAGGAAGAACCACTGCCCCAGTTCGACCTTGAACCCGCCGTCCAGCGACAGGCAGGCGAACCCGGCAAGCGCCAGCGGCAGTGCGAACCAGGTGCTCGCCGGCGGGCGGTCGCCGAAGAAGATGCGCGCGATCACCGGCACCAGTACGATGCCCAGGCTGGAGATGAACGAGGCCTCACCGAGGTGGCTGCTGTGGGCCAGGCCCAGAATCCACAACACCATGGCACCGGCGAAAAGGCTGCCGACGAGCAGGCTGCTGCGCAGGCCGCGGGCGTCGAGCGCGCGCAACTGGGGCAGCGAGAACGCGGCGAGCACGAGCCCCGCGACCAGGAAGCGCAGGCCGATGAAGATCAAGGGGGGGAGGCCGGCGAGCGCCTCCTTGGAGAAGATCCAGCCAGCAGCGGCGATCACCGTGGTCAGCGTCAGCAGCAGATCGGCTTCGAAGCGTTGCCCCGTGGCCGGCGCGCCGCGCGTTGGCTGGGCACTCATCGGCACTCCGCGCACGCGCAGCGCGCGATGCAACGGCCGCCAAGGCTGCAGACCCGGAGAAGGAATTCCGGACTGCGCGAAAGGACGAACAAACCGGAAAGCGACACGATGATACCGGGAGCGGTGGGCGCCACGGCTGCGGCGCGAAGGCGTGCACGATAACCCATCGTGGGAGCACCGGCCGCGCCAGCCCGCTCACAGCCCCGCTCACCCTCCCGCTCAGCCGCTAGCGACCAGCCTCCGGATGCTAGGATCCTGGCCATGCAGCCTCCCACCTCACGCCCCCCCGATCCGCCCTACATCGGCCGTTTCGCGCCTTCGCCGACCGGCGCGCTGCACTTCGGCTCGCTGGTCGCCGCGGTCGGCAGCTTTCTTGAAGCGCGCGCCCACCGCGGACGCTGGCTGCTGCGCATCGAGGATGTCGACACCCCGCGCACGGTCGCCGGCGCCGCCGAAGGCATCCTCGCCACGCTGGCACGGCTCGGCTTCGAATGGGATGGCGAGGTGGTCTGGCAGAGCCGGCGCACCGCAGCCTATGAGGCAGCGCTGGAGGCGCTCAAGGCCGCCGGCCACGCCTACCCGTGCGCCTGCACCCGGCGTGAACTCGCCGATCAACCGCTGGCCCGCGACGGCTCGCGCCGCTACCCCGGCACCTGCCGCAACGGCCTGCCACCGGGTCGCGAGGGTCGGGCCTGGCGGGTGCGCGCCGAAGGCACGATCCGCTTCGATGACGCAGTGCAGGGCACGCAGGAAGTCGATCTCGCCGCCGATGCGGGCGACTACGTAGTCAAGCGCGCCGACGGCCTGTTTGCCTACCAGCTCGCCGTGGTGGTCGACGACGCCGAAGCCGGCGTGACTCACGTCGTGCGCGGCGCCGATCTGCTCGACGCCACCGCACGCCAGATCCACCTGCTGGAGCTGCTCGGCCAGCCGGTGCCGACCTACGCCCACCTGCCGCTCGCCACCAATGCCGCCGGAGAAAAGCTCTCCAAGCAGACGCTCGCGCGCGCCATCGACGAGCACCCGCCGCAGGCTGCGCTGCTGGCCGCGCTGCGCTTTCTCGGCCAGAATCCGCCGGACGCGCTCGCCGGCGCAGCGCTTGCCGAACTCTGGCAGTGGGCGCAGGCGCGTTGGTCCATCTCCGCCGTACCGCGCCGCCGCCAGGCGGTGGCGGGCAGTTTTTTCCAAGGAAACGCCATGCACCCGAACGACATCAGCGCCCAGCCCGACGCCATCCGCAAGCTGCTGCAGGACGCGCGCACGATCGCGATCGTCGGTCTGTCCGCGAAAGCCGACCGCCCGAGCAACGAAGTCGCGCATCGCCTGCAGCGCCTCGGTTACACGATCATTCCGGTCAACCCGGCTTACCAGGAAGTCATGGGACTGAAGTGCTATCCCGACCTGCACGCGGTACCGGAGAAGATCGACATCGTCGACGTGTTCCGCAGATCAGCCGAGGTGATGCCGGTCGTCGACGAGGCGATCGCGGTGGGCGCTGGCTGCGTCTGGCTGCAGCTCGGGGTGATCGCGCCGGAGGCGGCACGGAAGGCGGCCGAGGCCGGACTGAAAGTCGTCGTCGACCGCTGCACCAAGATCGAACACCTGCGCCTGATCGGCGGCTGAAAGCACCCGACGGCGCTCAGTGACTGCGCCCGAAGCCCGCAATGCCGATCGCCAGACGCACGATCTGATAAGCGAGCCAGCTCAAGCCACGACGTAGCAGCGGCAAGCGTTGCCAGTCCGAGGGCTTCAGCTCGCGGGCGCCGTCACAGATCGCCGACTCGAGGCTGGCGCGCAGGCGGCCCGCAAAGGCCGTGTCGTCCACCACCACGTTCGCCTCGCGCGCCAGCAGCAGGCTGAAGGCGTCGATATTGCTGGAACCCACGGTCGACCAATGTCGATCGACGACCGCGACCTTCGCATGCATGTGACTGCGATGGTATTCGAACAGACGAATCCCGCGGGCGAGAAACATCGGGTAGAGCGCGCGCGTGGCATAGACCTGCAGCGGGTGATCGGACAGCCCCTGCAGCAGCAGAGTCACCCGCACGCCACGATCGGCTGCATCCACCAGCGCCTGGCGGAACCGCCGGCCAGGAAAGAAATAGGCGCTGGCGATGACGATCTCTTCGCGCGCGCCGGCAATCGCGTCCAGATAGGCATTCTCGATCGCATGCCGGTAACGCAGGTTGTCGCGCACGACGAAGGCCGCGCGGATGTCGCCCGCAGGTTTGGTGCGAGGCGGGGCAAGCAGCGGCTGCGAGTCGCGGCGCCGGAAGCTTGCCCACGCCACCAGCCGCCACAGGCGCTGCACGGACGCGACGATCGGTTCGAGCAAGGGCCCCTCGACCTGGACCGCATAGTCGTAGCGCGGATGCGACAGCAGGCCCGCATCGAAATCGTCCACGACATTGATCCCGCCGACGAAGGCGACGCGGCCATCGACCACGACCACCTTGCGGTGCAGCCGGCGCAGGCGGTGACGACGCAGGGACAGGGGACGCAGCTCGCGGCGATAGATCAGCACCTGCACGCCCGCTTCACGCAAACGCGGCAGCAGACCGGAGACGAAGTTGCGCCCACCGAAGCCATCGACCATGACCCGGACCGCCACCCCCCGTCCAGCCGCGCGCACGAGCGCATCCGCGATCCGGCGGCCGGCCGGGTCATCGTCGAAGATGTAGCTCTGCAGGAAGATCTCGTGCGCGGCGGCGTCGATCGCCGCTTCCAGCGCCGGGAAATACTGCTCGCCGTTCTCCAGCAGCGCGATCGCGTTGCCGGCCAGGAACCGCATCAGGGCGCGGGCTCCAGGTCGGCGGTGAGCGCGGCGTGATCGGAGATCTGCGCCCACGGCGCACCGTAATGGACCTGCGCCTGGCGTACACGGAAGCCGCGCACGTAGATGCGGTCGAGACGGAAGAAGGGCAAGGTGCTCGGAAAGCTGCGCGCAGGCCGCCCCTTGCCGCTGCCGAAGGCCTCGACCAGGCCGAGGCGGTGGCCGAGCAGCTCATCGGCATGGTTGCGCCAGTCGTTGAAGTCGCCGGCGATGATCAGCGGTGCGTCGCCCGGGGCGAGCTGCTCCATGCGCTCGGCCAGCGCCATCATCTGCCGCCGCCGACTACCCGCCATCAAGCCGAGGTGCACACAGACGCAGTGCACCGGTCGATCGAATTCCGGAAGCTCCACCTCGCAGTGCAGCAGGCCACGACGCTCGAAGCGATGGTCGGAGACGTCCTGGTTGGCGGTACTGAGGATCAGGTGGCGGCTGAGGATGGCGTTGCCATGGTGGCCGTGGTCGTAGATCGCGTTACCGCCGTAGGCAGTCTGCTGCCACGCATCCTCGGCGAGGAACTCGTGCTGCGGCAGCAAGGGCCAGTCGGGATGGCGCGCCGTATGGCGCACATGAAGGCCCTGCACCTCCTGCAGGAAGACGAGGTCGGCATCCAGGCTGCGCAGGCGGTCGCGCAGTTCATGCACCACCATGCGGCGATTGAACTGCGAGAAGCCCTTGTGAATGTTGTAGCTGCAGATCCTGAGCGTCATGGCCGCCGGACCTCGTCGACCGCGATCAGGATACCGCGAGCATGCGATCGAGCGCGATGCGGGCGAGCTCGGCCTCGTGCTCGGGCACCTTGATCTGGTTAACAACATTACCCTCGGCGAGGTTCTCCAGCGTCCATGCCAGATGCTGCGGGTCGATGCGCTGCATGGTCGAGCACATGCATACGGTGGGGGCCATGAACTGCACCACCTTGCCCTGCGGCTTCATCTCCTCGGCCAGCCGGCTCACCAGGTTGAGCTCGGTGCCCACCAGCCAGTGGGTATTGGGTGGCGCGTTGGTGATGGTGTTGAGGATGAATTCGGTGGAGCCGACGTAATCGGACTTCTGGCACACCTCGAGCATGCTCTCGGGGTGCGAGATCACGAAGCCATGCGGATGTTTCTCGCGCCAGCGGTCGATGTGCACCGGCTGGAACATCTGGTGCACCGAGCAGTGCCCCTTCCACAGCAGGATCTTGGCGTTGCGGATCTGCTCGGGGGTGAGACCGCCGTACTCGAGGTCCGGGTCCCACACCACCATCGCGTCGAGCGGGATGCCCTTCTTGAAGCCCGTCCAGCGCCCGAGGTGCTGGTCGGGGAAGAACAACACCTTCTCGCGCCTGGAGAACGCCCAGTCGAGGATGACCGGGGCGTTGGTCGAGGTGCACACGATGCCGCCGTGCTCGCCGCAGAAGGCCTTGAGGTCGGCCGCCGAGTTGATGTAGGTGACCGGTGTGATGACCTCGTCGGGCTTGTCGAGTACCTCGCCGAGTTCGCGCCAGCAGCGCTCGACCTTGGCCAGGCTCGCCATGTCGGCCATCGAACAGCCCGCGGCAAGGTCAGGGAGGATCGCCATCTGGCTGGGCTTGGACAGGATGTCGGCGACCTCGGCCATGAAGTGCACGCCGCAGAACACGATGTATTCGGCCTCGGTCTGCGAGGCCAGGCGGGCGAGCTTGAGCGAGTCGCCGGTAAGGTCGGCGTGCTGATAGACGTCTGCACGCTGGTAGTGGTGGCAGAGCAGCACGGCCCGATCGCCGAGGCGCGCGCGCGCGGCACGAATGCGCGCCTGCGCCTCGTTGTCGGCGAGTACGTTGAAGCGGTCGAAGCTGATGGTCGAGACTTGCATGATGGGTATCCGCGTCCGGTGAGGACAATCCTTGAGTTGCGAGAATCGGACCCCGGCGGCCGGCCGCGCGTTCCGGCCGGGCGATGGGACCCCGGGTAAGGAAATGTTGCTCAGCCCTGGTACCAGGGCAGGCCGGCATGGCGCCAGCCGCCAATTCGGTTGCGCTGGTTGCTGGCGTCGCGGTCGCCCTCGAAGCCTTCGAGCACGTTATAGCAGTTGGCATAGCCCGATGCACTGGCCAGGCGCGCGGCCGAATCCGAGCGCGCCGCCGAGCGGCACAGAAAGAGCACGAGCGCCTCGGGGTCGACCTGGTGCCTGAGCTGGGCGAGGAAGTTCGGGTTCTCCTGCATCGAGGGGTAGGACTTCCACTCGATCTCGACCGCACCCGGTACGCGCCCAACCCAATCGAGCTCGGCACGCGTGCGCACATCCACCAGCTTGGCGCCGGGTGCAAGCTGCATCACCTGCCAGGATTCGGCAGGCGTGAGCGCCCCTTGGTAGGGCAGTCCGAGGTTATCTGCACGTTCGTGCGCGAGGGACAACAAGTCCGACAGGGTTCCCATGCGAACATCCGTCTAAAATGAAAGTTGGCCGAAGTATAACGCGTCCGTCGCGCCCCCCCCATGCACCCCAGTCGAGCTTCCAAGACCCTTCCCGCCAGCGCTGCTCCACTGAGCGACGAGGCTGCGCGCGGCAGGGGCATTCAGCGCGCGACCCTGATCGCCATCGCGACCAACGCCTTTCTGACCGTCGGCCAGATCGTCATCGGCCTGTTCGCCAACGCCTTCAGCCTTGTCGCCGATGCGGCCCACACCTTGTCCGACCTGGTCACGGACATGATGGTGCTGGTCGCCGGTCGCCGCGGCGCAGACCCGGCCGACACCGAGCACCCCTATGGCCACGGCCGCATCGAGACCGCCACCACGCTGGTGCTCGGTGCCGTACTGTCCGGCGTCGGCATCGGCTTCCTGTGGAGTTCGGGCGTGCGTCTGCAGAACATGGACGCCTTGCCAGACCTCCACCCCGCCGCGCTGGTGATGGCGCTGGTGACCCTGGTCGCCAAGGAAGGATTGTTCAGGTTCACGCTCGCCGCTTCGCGCCGGCTGCGCGCCCCCATGCTGGAAGCGAACGCCTGGCATGCGCGCTCGGACGCAGCGTCCTCGCTGGTGGTCGCCGCGGGCATCGGCGGCAGCCTGGCGGGCTACCCCTTCCTCGAGCCACTGGCCGCGGCCGTCGTCGGCTTCCTGATCCTGCGCATGGGGCTGAAGCTGGCATGGAAATCGGTCGGCGAATTGATCGACACCGGGCTACCGGAAGAAGAGTTGCAGCGCCTGCGCCAGACCATCGAGGCCACGCCCGGCGTGATCGGACTGCACGAGATGCGGACGCGGCGCATGGCCGACCGTGTGCTCTGCGACGCCCATGTGCAGGTGGATCCACGGCTCACGGTGTCCGAAGGGCATCGGGTCTCGGACGCCGTGTATCTGCGCGTGCGCTCCGCCCATCCCGAGGTCCAGGACGTGCTCGTGCACATCGACCCCGAGGACGACGGCGAACTGCAGGCCGTGCCCCCCGGACCACTCCCCGAGCGCGCTGAGATCGTTGCTCAGATGCGTGAGCTGCTCGGCCCCGGCACCCCCGAGCCCAAGCGCGTTCAGTTGCACTATCTCGGCCAGCGCATCGAAGTGGAGATCATCCTCCCCGCGCGCCTGGACGATGACGCACTCGCAGCGTTGCGCAACCGCAGGCGCGCGTGGCTCGAGAACCATCCGCACTATCGCAACATCCGCGTTTTCAGCGAGCTCGCACTTTAATGGTGCCTAAACGGCATGCAATGCCCCAAATGCGTGCATGAGCCCGCAGCCGCAAGCACCGCTTTCGGGCATGCGCCCTTATGGCACAATGACTGTCACATCCGAACTCGCCTGGCACGCTTAGTGCTTCAGGCTCACCACCCGAATCCGGTGCATCGACCCCAGGCCGCTGCTCCACCCGCTCAACGCAACAACGCCTCATCTCACCAGGAGTGAAAATGAACGCCCAAGACGTCATGAAGATGATCCAGGAAAACGAAGTCCGCTTCGTAGACCTGCGTTTTACCGATATTCGCGGCAAGGAACACCACGTCGGCCTGCCGGTTTCGGCCTTCGAGGAAGAGCACTTCGAGCACGGCCACCCCTTCGACGGCTCCTCGCTGGCCGGCTGGAAGGGCATCCAGGCCTCCGACATGATCCTGTTGCCCGAGCCCGCCACCGCTTACATCGATCCCTTCTTCGACGAGACCACGCTGGTCATCAGCTGCGACGTCATCGAGCCGTCCGACGGCAAGGGCTACGACCGCGACCCGCGCTCGATCGCCAAGCGCGCCGAGGCTTACCTGAAGAGCACCGGGATCGGCGACACCGCCTTCTTCGGCCCCGAACCCGAGTTCTTCATCTTCGACTCGGTCGAGTGGTCGGTTGACATGTCGGGCGTGTATAGCAAGATCAACTCGGAAGAGGCCGCCTGGTCCACCGCCGACAAGTTCGAAGGCGGCAACACCGGCCACCGTCCGCGCGTCAAGGGTGGCTACTTCCCGGTTCCGCCGGTCGACAGCCTGAACGACGTGCGCGCTGCCATGGTGCTCGCGCTCGAGGCCTGCGGCGTGCCGGTTGAAGTGCACCACCACGAAGTGGCCAACGCCGGCCAGTGCGAGATCGGCACCAAGTTCAGCACGCTGACCCAGCGCGCCGACTGGACCCAGGTGCTCAAGTACATCGTGCACAACGTCGCCCACCAGTACGGCAAGACCGCCACCTTCATGCCCAAGCCCATCGTCGGCGACAACGGCTCCGGCATGCATGTGCACCAGTCGATCTGGAAGGATGGTCAGAACCTGTTCGCGGGCAACGGCTACGCGGGACTGTCGGAAACCGCGCTGTACTACATCGGCGGCATCATCAAGCACGCCCGTGCCTTGAACGCGATCACCAACCCGGGCACGAACTCGTACAAGCGCCTGGTGCCGCACTACGAAGCCCCGACCAAGCTGGCCTACTCGGCGCGCAACCGCTCGGCATCGATCCGCATCCCCTACGTCGCCAACCCGAAGGGCCGCCGCATCGAAGCACGCTTCCCGGATCCCCTGGCCAACCCCTACATGTGCTTCGCCGCGCTGATGATGGCGGGCCTGGACGGCATCCAGAACAAGATCCACCCGGGCGACCCGGCCGACAAGAACCTGTACGATCTGCCGCCGGAAGAAGACGCGCTGATCCCCACCGTGTGCACCAGCCTCGAGCAGGCGCTGGAGTACCTGGACAAGGATCGCGAGTTCCTGACCCGCGGTGGCGTGTTCTCCAACGACTTCATCGATGCCTACATCGCGCTGAAGATGGAAGACGTGGACCGCATGCGCATCACCACCCATCCGGTGGAATTCGACATGTACTACAGCCTGTAATCCACGGATTACAGCGTCGCCAGAAAAGGACGGGCATTGCCCGTCCTTTTCTTATGCGTTCTAATCAGGCTTCATTCCGCAAGGACAAGGGCGCGCCGGTGTGCATACGCCGCCATCACCAGCGTCTCGGACAAGCCCATGCAACCGTTTCGACTCCTCTCGCTTCGCCCCCTCGCGCTGATCCTGTTCACCGGCCTCGCAGCGCCTGCATACGCAGACATCTACAAGTGCACCGATACCGACGGGCGGGTCACGTACACCAACGACCGCTCGCTCGGCCGCGGCTGCGTGCGCCTGCAGAGCGACCAGCCAGTGTCCTCGATCCCCTCGCCAGCACGCCGCCCCTCCGCCGCTGCGCCTGCGACAGGCTCCTCCGCCGCCTTCCCGCGGGTGAGCCCGAGCGACCAGCGCAACCGCGACGATGCACGCCGGCAAGTGCTGCAGAGCGAACTCACCACCGAGGAAGGCGCGCTCGCCGCCGCCGAAAAGGCGCTCGCCGAACAGGAAGCCGTGCGTTTCGGCGACGAGCGCAACTACCAGAAGGTGCTCGACCGCCTGCAGCCCTTCAAGGACAAGGTCGATCTGCACAAGCGCAACATCGAAGCCCTGCGCCGGGAGATCTCCGGCCTGCGCTGACCCGCGTCTGGCTCGCATCTTGCTTCTCGATTCGGAGACCACCAGGACGCGCCCATGCCAACGCCGCCCAGCCACACCGCCACCGGCCCCTTCTCCGGCCTCGACCTGCTGTCGTCGGCCGTCATCCTCGTGGACGGGCGACTGGTCATCCGCTACATCAACCCCGGCGCAGAGAACCTGTTTGCGGTCAGCCAGCGCAAACTGCTCGGCCACCCGCTCGAGCGCCTGCTCGGCGCGCCGCCGGGACTGGGTGCCGCGCTCGACAACGCGCTGCGTACCAACTGGAGCTACACCGGGCAGGACCTCACGGTTGCCCGGCTTGACGCCGACCCGATCCGCCTCGACTGCACGGTGACGCCGGTCGACACAGCCGGCGCGCGCCTGCTGCTCGAATTCCGCCCAATCGACGCCCAGCTGCGGGTCGCACGCGAGGAGCAGTTGCTGCACCAGCAGCAGGCCAATCGCGAGCTCATCCGCAATCTGGCGCACGAGATCAAGAATCCGCTCGGCGGCATCCGCGGCTCGGCGCAACTGCTGCAACACGAGCTCGACGACCCGCAACTGCGCGAGTTCACCGACGTCATCATTGCCGAGGCCGACCGCCTGCAGGATCTGATGAACCGCCTGCTCAGCTCGCACTGCATGATGCGGCCGGCGGCGCTCAACATCCACGACGTGCTCGAGCGTGTACGCCGACTGATCCTCGCCGAATTCCCCGCGCTCGACATTCGCCGCGACTACGACCTCAGCCTGCCCGAGATCACCGCCGACCGCGAACAGCTCATCCAGGCCGTGCTCAACATCGTGCGCAACGCCGCACAGGCGCTCGATGGCCAGGGCGAGATCCATCTGCGCAGCCGGATCGCGCGTCAGGTCACGCTCGCCAAGCGCCGCTACAAGCTGGCACTGGAATTGCAGGTAGTCGACGACGGCCCCGGCATTCCGGATGAGATCCGCGACCGGATCTTCTATCCGCTGGTCTCGGGGCGGGATGGCGGCAGCGGGCTGGGTCTGTCGCTGGCGCAGAGTTTCATCGAGCAACACCAGGGCATGATCGAAGTGGACAGCCGCCCCGGGCGCACCTGCTTCACGATCCTGCTACCGATTTCCGACCGCGTCTGAGCGCGCCGGCGCCCGCACTGCCCGGGCGCACGCGCGAAAGAGACGCACCAATATGGTGCATATGAAATGAACGACGTCTGGATCATCGATGATGACCGCTCGATCCGCTGGGTGCTGGAAAAGGCCCTCGGTCGGGAAGGCATCCACCACACCAGCTTCAGCTCGGCCAGCGACGCACTCGCCGAACTCGACCGCACGCCGCAGCCCCCCGCCGTACTGCTGTCCGACATCCGCATGCCGGGCGAATCCGGCCTCGACCTGCTGCAGAAAGTGAAGGCCGGCCACCCGCACCTGCCGGTCATCATCATGACTGCGTATTCGGACCTGGACAGCGCGGTGTCAGCCTTCCAGGGCGGCGCCTTCGAATACCTGCCCAAGCCATTCGACGTCGACCAGGCGGTCGCCCTCGTGCGCCGTGCCCTCGAACAGACCGCGCACCAGAATAGTGCGAGCGAGGAAGCCACCCTCGCCCCCGAGATCCTCGGCCAGGCCCCGGCCATGCAGGAGGTCTTCCGTGCCATCGGCCGGCTGGCGCACTCGCACGCCACCGTGCTGATCAACGGTGAATCCGGCAGCGGCAAGGAGCTGGTCGCGCGCGCGCTGCACCGCCACAGCCCCCGTCGCGACGCGCCCTTCATCGCCATCAACACCGCGGCCATCCCGCGCGACCTGCTCGAATCCGAGCTCTTCGGCCACGAGCGCGGCGCCTTCACCGGCGCCGCCACCCAGCGCCGCGGGCGATTCGAGCAGGCCGACGGCGGCACGCTGTTCCTCGACGAAATCGGCGACATGCCGGCCGAGCTGCAGACGCGGCTCTTGCGCGTGCTCTCCGACGGTCACTTTTACCGCGTCGGCGGCCAGCAGCCGATCCGCGCCAACGTGCGCGTGATCGCCGCCACTCACCAGGACCTGGAAGAGCGCGTGCGCCAGGGCCTGTTCCGCGAGGACCTCTTCCACCGCTTGAACGTCATCCGCCTGCGCCTGCCGCCGCTGCGCGAGCGCCACGAGGACATCCCGCTGCTGGTGCGCCACTTCCTGCAGAAGAGCGCGCAGGAGCTCGGCGTCGAGCGCAAGCGCATCTCGGAGGCGACCCTCGAATACCTGCAGACCCAGCCCTTCCCCGGCAACGTGCGCCAGCTCGAGAACCTGTGCCACTGGCTCACGGTGATGGCGCCGGCACAGGTCATCGAGGTCGCCGACCTGCCGCCCGAGATGCGCGACCAGCCCGGACGGGAGTCGCCCACGAGCTGGATCGAAGGGCTGTCGACGGAGGCCGATCGCCTGATCGCCGCCAGCCCGGGCGAGGTCTTCGACCGCCTCACGCGCGAGTTCGAGCGCACCCTGATCCGGCGCGCGCTGGCCGCCACCGGCGGGCGCCGCATCGAAGCGGCGCAGCTGCTCGGCATCGGCCGCAACACCATCAGCCGCAAAATTCAGGACCTGGGCATGGACGAAGGCCGCAGCGGCGAGGGGGACGAGCACTAGACGCCCGCTGCGGGGCTCGTGCCGCAGCTCGGGATCGCGGATAATGCGCCTTTCGACGCGTCCGCCGGTTCCCGCTCGTGCCGCTGCAATCATCGCCCGACCCTGCTGCCCAGAACCCGTCGCCGGTCGCGACGCGCGCGGCCGAACTTGCCACCGCGCTCGGTCCGCTGGCCGGGGACTTCGCGCTCGACTGGGTGAGCGAGTGCGCCTCGACCAACACGGCCCTGGTCGACGCACCACCGGCTGATGATGGCCGCATTCACGTCCTGGTCGCGGACCGTCAGCGCGCAGGACGAGGCCGGCGCGGCCGGCAGTGGCTGTCCTGGGAAGGCGCGAGCCTGACCTTCTCCACCCTGTGGCGCTTCTCGCCCGGCGCCCCGGCGCCGGCAGGCCTGTCACTGGTCGCCGGACTCGCGCTGGCACGTGCGCTCGAGCAACTGGGCGTGCAGGGCGTGCAGTTGAAATGGCCGAACGACGTGCTGGTGCATGGGAACAAGCTCGCCGGCATCCTCATCGACCTGCTCCCCGGCCGAGGCCGCCCCCCCGCCGCGGTGATCGGGATCGGGCTGAACCTGCGTTTGCCCGCGGGCCACGGCATCGAGAACCAGACCGGCGTCACCGACCTCGCACAGGCGCTGGAATGCGACGCTCCCCCGGCCTCCGCAGCGGTGCTCGCCGGCATCCTCACCGAGATGCATCACCTGTTCCATACATATGCGGCCGCGGGCTTTCCGGCACTGCGCGGCGCGTGGCAGCAGCGCAACGCCTTCGCCGACCTGCCGGTGCGCATCGTCAGTGATCAGGACGTCCGGATCGGCATCTGCGCCGGTGTGGACGACGACGGTGCGCTGTTGCTGCGCACCGACACCGGCATGCAGCGCATCCTGGCCGGTGACGTGTCCCTGCGCCCGCTCACGGGAGACGCTGCGTGATCCTGCTCATCGACGCCGGCAACACGCGCATCAAGTGGCGAGTGGTGGAGGCGGCCGCGCCGCTGGTGGCACGGGCCGAGGGCGCATTCGCGCACGACGCCCTCGACGCACTCCCGAACGCTCTCGCCGACGTGCGCGCCCGCCATCCCGGACTGCAGCGCGCATTCGGCTGCAACGTCGCGGGCGCGACCGTCGCTGCGCGCATCGCCGGGGCCTGCGCCGGCCTAAGCCTCGAATGGCTGAGCTCCACCGCAAGCTGCGCCGACGTGCGCAATCTCTACGAGAACCCATCCCAGCTCGGCGCCGATCGCTGGGCCGCGCTGATCGGCGCCCGCGCCCTCCATCCGCACGCCTGCGTGGTCGTCATGGCCGGCACGGCGACGACGGTGGATCTGCTGTCCGGCCGCGGTGAGTTCCTCGGCGGCCTGATCCTGCCCGGCGTGGCGCTGATGCAGCAGGCGCTCGCCCGCGGCACCGCGCAACTGCCGCTCGCCGACGGCCGCTTTGCGCTGCAGCCGCGGTGCACGGTGGACGCGATCCACTCCGGCTGCCTGCAGGCGCAGGCCGGCGCCATCGAGCGCATGTTCGGCCAGATCGCCAGCGCACCCGATGCGCTGTGCCTGCTCGGCGGCGGCGCCGCGGACAGCTTCGCGGGCCTGCTCGAGATTCCCGTGCGCCGGGTGGATAACCTGGTGCTGAGCGGCCTCGGCGCGGTTGCCGGGCTGGCCGCCGCCGCGTGACACTGACCAGATCCATCAATGGAGACAACACCATGGAAGCCACCCGAATCCAGCTCGACGCCGCCGACATTCCCACCCACTGGTACAACGTCGCCGCCGACCTGCCGAGCCCGCTTGCCCCGCCGCTCGGCCCCGACGGCAAGCCGGCGACGCCGGAACAGATGGGCGCGATCTTTCCGGGCGCCATCCTCGAGCAGGAGATGAGCACCGAGCGCTGGATCGCGATCCCGCAGGAAGTGCGCGAGATCTATCGCCTTTGGCGCCCCAGCCCGCTGGTGCGTGCGGTGCGGCTGGAGCAGGCGCTCGGCACGCCGGCGAAGATCTTCTTCAAGTACGAAGGCGTGTCGCCGGCCGGCTCGCACAAGCCCAACTCCGCCGTGCCGCAGGCCTTCTACAACAAGCAGGCCGGGATCAAGCGCCTGACCACCGAGACCGGCGCCGGTCAGTGGGGCTCGTCGATCGCCTTCGCCGGGCAGATGTTCGGACTCGACGTGCGCGTCTACATGGTCAAGGTCAGCTACGACCAGAAGCCCTACCGCCGCCTGATGATGCAGACCTGGGGTGCCGAAGTGTTCGCCAGCCCCTCGACCATCACCGAGACCGGCCGTCGCCTGCTCGCGGAAGACCCTGACAACCAGGGCTCGCTCGGCATCGCCATCTCCGAAGCGGTGGAAGAGGCTGCAAGCCGCGCCGACACCAACTACACGCTGGGCTCGGTGCTTAACCACGTCGTGCTGCACCAGAGCATCATCGGCCTCGAGGCCAAGAAGCAGTTCGACAAGATCGGACTCTATCCCGACGTCGTGATCGGGCCCTGCGGCGGTGGCTCGAGCTTCGCCGGCATCGCCTTCCCCTTCCTCGCCGACAAGGCCGCGGGCGACAAGCGTGCCGAGGGCCTGCGCTGCGTGGCGGTGGAGCCGACCTCGTGCCCGACGCTGACCAAGGGCGAGTACGCCTACGACTACGGCGACGCCTCCGGCTTCACGCCGCTGATGAAGATGTACACGCTCGGCCACGACTTCATGCCACCGGGCATCCACGCCGGCGGGCTGCGCTACCACGGTGACTCGCCGCTGGTGTCGCACCTGCTGCACGCCGGCCTGATCGAGGCTGCCGCAGTGCCGCAACTCGCCACCTTCGAGGCCGGGGTGCAGTTCGCACGTGCCGAAGGCATCATCCCGGCACCGGAGTCCTGCCACGCGATCCGCCAGGCGATCGACGAGGCGCTCAGGTGCAAGGCCACCGGCGAGGCGAAGACCATCCTCTTCAACCTCACCGGCCATGGCCACTTCGACATGAGCTCCTACGAGCGCTATTTCTCGGGCAAGCTGGAGAACTACGACTATCCCGCTGACGCAGTTGCCACCTCGCTCGCGCACCTGCCCAAGGTCGGCTGAGGACGGGGCGCGCCCTGCCGACCGGGAACGCACCGCGGCAGGGCGCGCCCGACTTCAGTCGCGCCCATCGATGGACTAAGCTCGACGCATGACGACCTTGCGCTTCCTGATCATCCTGCTCCTGATACTCAACGCCCTCGCCTTCTCCGCGGTGTTCGGCTGGCTGGGGAATGCGCCGCCGGCCGGGGAGCCGGAGCGCATCGCATCCCAGCTCAATCCCGAGCGCATCCGTCTCGAGCGCGAGGTCGCGCCGTCGCCGCAAGCCACGCCAGACGCAGTCGGCCAAGGGCTGTCAGCGACGCTGCCCGCGCCCGAACCATCGGAGACGCCCTTGCCGCCCGCCGTTGACCCGGCACCCGACACGTCCGCACCCGACACCCTCGATCCGGCGCGCGCCGGCGAAATGGCATCAGTGGCAAACCCCGATCATGGGATCGCCCCCGAGCGTCCCGAGGCCCCAGCGCAACCGGCAGCCGATGATCCCACCGTTCCCGGGGTGGCCGAAGCGCCGAGCCCCGCGCAAGACGCCACCTCGGCGTCCGCAGCCGAGCTCGCCACCCCCAGCCCGGTGGCCGACATCAGCCCGCCGGCCGTCTGTAACGCCTGGGCAAACCTGACGCCCGATCAGGCGGACCGCCTCAGCCAGCGCCTGCGCCGGATCGACGTCACGCCGATCCGTACCCGCACGGAGACACCCGACTCGTGGTGGGTACGGATCCCGCCGCAGCGCAGCCGGGCGGAAGCCGAACGCCGCGTCGTCGAACTCAACCTGCTCGGCGTGACCGACACCTTCATCGTCCCGGACGCGGGCGCCACGCAGTACGCGGTATCGCTCGGAGTATTCAAGACCGAGAACCGCGCGCGCGTGCTTTTGGGCCAACTGCGCAGCAGGGGCGTCACCAACGCCGGCATCGAACCACGGATGAGCACCACCTACCGCATCCAGGCCAGCATCCCGGAGAGCGCGCTGCGCGCAGTCGAGTCGGCAGCGCCAGGCTTGCGTGGCAGGCGGCAAGCCTGCTCGCCACGCTGAAGGTTCCGGACGCCTGCACATGAAAGTCTCACCTGCTTACATCGTCGGCCTCACCGGCGGCATCGGCAGCGGCAAGAGTGCCGCAACCGCACATTTCGCCGCCCTTGGGGCCACCGTGGTCGACACCGACCTCATCGCCCACGCCCTCACCGCGCCCGGCGGCGCGGCGATCGAGGCCATACGCCGTACGTTCGGCGAGGGCATGCTTACACCAGGCGGCAGCCTCGACCGCGCGGCGATGCGCGCACTCGCCTTCCAGCGCCCGGAGGCACGGCGTCAGCTCGAAGCGATCCTGCATCCGATGATCCGCGACGAGAGCGCCCGGCAATGCGGGGAAGCGCCCGGCCCTTATGTGATTCTCGCCGTACCGCTCCTCATCGAATCGGGCACCTATCGCGAGCGCTGTAACCGCATCTGCGTGGTCGACTGTCCCGAAGCCCTGCAGGTGGCGCGCGTGCGTCAACGCAACGCACTGCCCGAGGAACAGATCCGCTCCATCATGGCCGCACAGGCGAGTCGCGCGCAGCGCCTGGCGGCGGCAGACGACGTGATCGACAACAGCGGCACCCTTGCCGAACTCGAAGCCCAGGTCGAACGCCTGCACGCAGCCTACCTGGCGGCGGCCGACGCGGCCGACGCAACCGCCGAATGACCGCCGCGGCGGCGCTGCGGGCATGGCGGGACAAGGGCCTGTGCTATCATCGGCCCGACTGAAAAAGGCGCGATACTTGCGGATCCTGTGCGGTGATTAGCTACGAATATCCTCTGAACGAGCGCATCCGCACACTGCTGCGTCTGGAGGATCTTTTCCTCAAGCTCGCCCACTTCACCGCGGGTAGTGCACCACAGGATCACCACGTCGCACTGCTGACCGTCTTCGAGACGCTCGAGGTTGCCAGCCGCGCCGACCTCAAGGTGGACCTGGTGCAGGAACTCGAGCGCCAGCGCCAGATCCTGATGTCCTTCCGCAACAACCCCGAGATTTCCGAAGAAGCCCTCGCCGGCGCGCTCTACGAGATCGAGCAGGCGTCGACCGGGCTGCTGGCAATGGCGGGCAAGATCGGGCAGTACCTGCGCGAGAACGAGTGGCTGATGAGCATCCGTAGCCGGGCGGCGATCCCGGGCGGCGTCTGCCAGTTCGATCTGCCGTCTTATCACTACTGGCTCAATCGCGACCCAGAGGTGCGCCGCCGCGATCTCGATGCCTGGATGCATCCAATGGCACCGATTCGCGACGGCCTCGAGATCGTGCTTCGCCTGCTGCGCGCCAGTGGCCGCCCCGAGGCGCAACAGGCGCGCAGCGGCGCCTTCCAGTTGACGATGGCAGGCCGCACCGCGCAGATGGTGCGCGTGCGCCTGGCGCGCACCGAAACCGTGGTGCCCGAGATCAGCGCCAACAAGTACGCCCTCAACGTACGCTTCATGCTGCCGGAAACCGTCGCTCGCCCTCGCCTCGCCGAGCGCGACGTGGCCTTTGAACTGACCTTCTGCAGTCTTTGAGGCCGGGATGAGCGAAAAAGTGCGCGTCGTTAACTGCCCCACCTGTGGCAAACCCGTACCCTGGCAGCCGGAAAGCACCTGGCGGCCGTTCTGCTCGGCGCGTTGCCGCCAGATCGACCTCGGCGCATGGGCATCGGAGGGCTACCGCGTGCCGAGCGCGCCACCCGACGCGCCCCTGGACGACGTCGACTTCCAGCCTCCCGGGCTGGGCGAGGGCAGGCAACGCTGAAAGCCTGCAGGCGCGGTAGGTACTCGAACGCCGTGAGTCAGCGGCGTGGCGCGGCCTGACGGAAGCCCTGCGCGCCGCTACGCCTGCACTTGCCCCCACAGTCCCCGGATCGCTGCAATTCCGTGCGCTCCAGCATCACGGGCGTGCGCCATGTCGGTCTCCACCAGCCCGCCAAGTGCGAGCACCGGCATCGGCAGGCCCTCCACGAGGCGTGCAAATGCCTGCCAGCCCAGCGCCGGCTGGCCGGGATGGGTCAGGGTCGGGTGAACCGGTCCGAGCAGGGCGTAATCAAGGCCAAGCGCCGCGGCGTGCTCGAGTTCGACGCGTGAGTGACACGAGGCGCCCACCCACTCGAAATCCACCCGGGCCTGCGCCGACATCAGCATGTGCGCGGGAAGGTGCACGCCGTCTGCGCGCAGGCGTCGGGCCAAGGCGAGGTCGCCGTTGATCAGCATCAGCCCGCGATGCGCTCGCATCCGGGCCTGCACCTCGCGCGCCAGACGCTCACGTTCGGAGGAATCGAGCTCTGCCTCCCGTACCTGCACAAGGCGCAGCCCGCGCGCAAGTGCCTGGTCGAGCACGGCGATCTGCGCGTCCACGCCAAGCGCCGAGGCATGGGTGATGCCCATCATGCGCGGCAGGCGCAGCGCCTTCAGGATCGGGCCGTTGGCGGGCAGCATGGGCGCGCGGGTTGGACCGTCGGGCTGCACCCAGGCCAGGGCACTGTGCACCCGGTCATCGAGTTCCCCCTCCCACGCGGCGACCTCGAAGAAATGCAGTCGCACATGGGCATGCTCGTACACGTGCTCGCGGCGTAACCACGGGCGCAAGTGGGTCACGCGAATGCCGAGCTCCTCTTCGAGTTCGCGACACAAGGCCTGCGCTGGCGTTTCGCCGGGCTCGACCTTGCCACCGGGAAACTCCCAGTAGCCTGCATACACCGTGTCCTGCGCGCGCTGACCGAGCAGGTAGCGTCCATCCGGGCGCAGCAGCACACCCGCGGAAACGTCGACGAGCTTGCGTGTCATGCGTTCTCGTCCTCGAGCCGACCGGCATGGTCGCGCGCGAACTGCCACGCGACCCGTCCGGAGCGCGAGCCGCGCATCAGCGCCCACTGCAGCGCATCCTGGCGCGAGGCCCCGATTTCGTCCGCGCTGGCGCCAAAGCTGCGCAGCCAGTGCGCGACGATATCGAGGTACTCGTCCTGACTGAACGGGTAAAACGAGACCCACAATCCAAAACGTTCTGACAGCGAGATCTTCTCCTCGACCGCCTCGCCGGGGTGGAGCTCGCCATCGATGTGTCGCGTCTGCAGGTTCTCGTCGTGGTACTCGGGCATCAGGTGGCGACGGTTGGAGGTGGCGTAGATCAGCACGTTGTCGGACATGGCCGACACCGAACCGTCGAGCACGCTCTTGAGGGCCTTGTAGGCATCTTCGCCTTCCTCGAACGACAGATCGTCGCAGAACAGGATGAAGCGCTCGGAACGCGCGGCGATCAGCTCGACAATCTCGGGCAGATCGACCAGGTCGGTCTTGTCCACCTCGATCAGGCGCAGGCCCTGCGCCGCGTATTCGTTGAGCAGCGCCTTCACCAGAGAAGACTTGCCGGTGCCACGCGCTCCGGTGAGCAGCACGTTGTTGGCGCGTCGGCCGGCGAGGAACTGGCGGGTGTTGCGATCGATGCGGGCCCTCTGTTCGTCCACATCCTGGATGTCGGCAAGCGTGATCTGATGCGGAGCACGCACCGGCTTCAACGCAGCGCGCCCATGCCGGCGCTGCCAGCGAAATGCCACCGCAGCGTCCCAGTCCGGACTGGGCGCCGCTCCCGGCAGGATGGACTCCAGGCGCGCGAGCACGCGTTCGGCGCGGCTGAGCAGATCGGCAAGTTCGGTCGTCATGGCGGTGTTCGGTATCCTGGTCGTCAGCATTACCTTGCCGGTCGCGGGCTGCGCAGATTGAGCACTGGGCGCGCGCCTCCCCCATGAGGCACGCGCTCGAGCAAGCGCAACGCTTGACGCGGTCCGGTAGCGCTCGGAGGCCCGGTATACTGGCGGCAAACCCCCTTGAGTTCAACCGACGCCCCCGATGAGCCGCTTCCGCATCCTTCATTACACTTTCACAGTCCTGCTTGGTCTGCTCGCTGGCGCCTGCGCGCATTCGCCCAACACGCCGGCGCTCGACACCGATGGCAGTTGTGCACCGGCGAAACCTTGCCCTGCCTGCCCTGCGTGCCCCGGACAACCCGGGCAGGCAGCAGCCCCCCCTGCGGCTGCACCATTGCAGGCGGGCGACTGGCGAGCCGTCAGTGGCTGGCTACAGGATGACCCAGCCCAGGCCTGGCCGGCGCTGCGCACGTCGTGCTCGACACTGTCCCGGCAACCGACATGGAAGGCGGTGTGCGACCGCGCCGGCTTGCTGGGCGCCAGTCCATCGACCGCCGCGGCGCGACAGTTCTTCGAAGCCAACTTCACCCCTTGGCAATTGACCAACGCCGATGGGAGTACGCAGGGCCTGGTCACGGGCTACTACGAGCCCCTGCTCCGAGGTAGCCGAACTCGCAGCGCGCGCAGCACGTGGCCGATCCATGGCGTACCGAAGGACATGCTCACTATCGAGCTCGGTGACGTATATCCGGAGCTCAAGAGCCTGCGCCTGCGTGGCCGGCTGGTCGGGAACAAGGTGCTCCCCTACTGGAATCGGGCGCAGTTCGGAGAGCGGGCCGAACAGGCGCAAGCTCCCGTACTGTTGTGGGCCGACGATCCCATCGAGCTCTTCTTTCTGCAGGTTCAGGGCTCGGGCCGAGTCCAGCTGCCCGACGGAAAGACAGTGCGCGTTGGCTATGCCGACCAGAACGGCCATCCCTACCAGTCGATCGGCCGCTGGCTGGTGGCGCAGGGGGAATTGCCACTCGAGAAAGCATCGATGGACGGTATCAAGCGCTGGGCCGAAGCCAATCCGCAGCGCCTGCACGAACTGCTGAACTCGAACCCGAGCTATGTATTCTTCCGCGAACTACCGGCATCGAGCGGAGGCCCGATCGGCGCGCTGGGTGTCCCCCTGAGCGCAGGGCGCAGCATCGCTGTCGATCCGCGCTATGTCCCGCTGGGGGCGCCGGTGTTTCTTTCGACGACTCATCCGCTGAGCGCAACACCGCTGCAACGCCTCGTCCTCGCGCAAGACACGGGCGGCGCCAACAAGGGGGTCGTCCGCGCGGACTTCTTCTGGGGCTTCGGCGCCGAAGCCGGCCGCGAAGCGGGCAGGATGCGCCAGCAAGGCAGCATGTGGGTGCTGCTTCCCAAAGGGATCAGCCCACCTGAGCATCGATGATCCTGCCGCAGCCCGGCCCAAGCACAGCTTGGACGCGGGGCGACGAAGCTGCGAGCCTTACTGCTTGACGGCGGATAGCGCTTTTTCGAGCTCGGCGCGCGGCACGTAGCCACCAATTCGGGTGCCATCGGCAAGGAAGATGGTTGGCGTGCCACTGATGCGCAGGCTCTGGCCGAGTTCGACATTGCGAGCGACTGCGGCTGCGTCACAACTGGCCTCTGCCGGCGCCTTTCCGCCCACCACCCAGTCTGTCCAGGCCTTTCCCTGGTCCTTGGCGCACCAGATGTGGTCAGATTTGGCCTTCGAATCCTCGCTCAGGATCGGATAAAGAAAGGTATAGACGGTGATGTCGTCCATCCCCTCCAGTTCCTTTCCCAGGCGCTTGCAATAGCCGCAGTTGGGGTCCTCAAACGTCGCAATTACGCGCGTCCCCTTACCCTTCACCACCTTGACCGCCTGATCAAGCGGAAGCTTCCCGAAATCGATAGCAGAAAGCTGATTCATCCGCTCCTGAGTCACATCACGACGCGTCGCGGTGTCGATGACATTGCCGTCTATGATGAAGCTGTTCTTCGCATCCGTATAGACGAGCTGTCCATTCTTGAGCACGACCTCGTACAGCCCGCCGAACTCGGTCCGTTTTACGGACTCGACAGCAGGGGCGCCAATGAAGGCCTCCATGCTCTTCTTGACCTCGTCTTCGTTCGCCAGCGCCGTACTGCCTAGCGTCATGGCAAGGGTTAAGGACAAGGGCTTGAGCACGGCACGCGCCGAAAAAGATTGCATCTGGTTCTCCAGGGGTGGTCAAAATCGCCCGGTCGCTGCGTAGCGAACGAGCACGCTCTTTAAGACCGGCAGCCGGCTGGTGAGGTTCAGTCCGACATTGCGCAACGAGCCCACCAGTGGATTACCGCTCGCGAAAAGGCGGCTGAGCCCGTCTGTTGCGTACTGCAGAAGAAAGGGCTCTTCCGCACGCCCGCGGGCATATGCGCGCAACACCGCTAGTTCCCCCGGATCACGCCAGGCAGGAAGCGCGTACAACACTTCGGCAAGCGCGCGTGCATCCTGAAAGCCGAGGTTGATGCCGTGGCCAGAAAGGGGATGGATCGCGTGCGCCGCATCGCCGATGAGCGCAATCCGCGGTCGAACGACACTTTCCGTGCGCATGAGCCTGAGCGGGAATGCAGCACGCGGCGTGACAAGTTCCAAGCGCCCCAGGCGATTTCCGCCGGCAGCGGCCACACGCTCACAGAAGCTGCGCTCCGGAAGCTCCAATAACTCAGCGGCCAACGCATCGGCCGCAGACCACACCATCGAGATCAACCCATCCGCAAGCGGAAGCCATGCCAGCACACCTTCGCGGGTAAACCATTGAAAGGCTGTTCCACGATGAGGCTGCTCGCTGCGGAAATTGGCAACGACACCCATTTCTGCATAGGGCTTTATGGAAGCGCCGATTCCCGCCTCGCGCCTGACCCAGGAGTCACGCCCATCAGCCCCGACGACCAGCGCGGCGGTCAGAACACGTCCATCTTGCAGGCGGAGCGTTGCGCCGCCCTCGCCGACATCAAGCGCCTCGGGAATCGCAGGACAGAGAAGGGACACGTTGTGCTGGCGCTTCAGGCTTTCCCACAATTCCACGTGCACCAGGCTGGACTCGCCGATCCAAGCCAGTTCGCTCACCCCGCTTTCGTAGGCAGCGAAGCGCAGCGTGCCACCCGCATCCCCGTGTATCTGCATCTCTGCAACAGGGGTAAGTCGCGCGTGGTCCAGGTGCGCCCAAACGCCGAGGTCCGCAAGAAATGCCGCGCTGGCGGGACTATATGCGTAAATTCGCTGATCCCAGCCGTCCGGTCGGCGAGGCGCCCCCTGCTCGACCAACGCAATCCTGAGGCGGCTGCGGCGAAGCGCAACGGCCATGGCCGCGCCAGCAAGTCCGCCACCGACGATGATGAGGTCGAACTTCACGTCATTCTCATTTGATGGTCACCATGAGTTGCATTTTGCCTCAGCGCGCGCACCCCTGCCGCTTTTGGTTGCGTAGACGGCCAAACGCCCTTGATCTTTTTGAGATCGAGGGCGTTTGTATTGTGTTTAGTCTGACGATGACCTACTTTCACGAGGGCGGACCTCACTATCATCGGCGCGAGTGCGTTTCACGGCCCTG
>NZ_JAVEYL010000071.1:0-6016 GCF_034003485.1 Thauera sp. | reverse complement strand
ACCGCGATAGTTCGCAAACCTCGGTACCCTGACGAGACTGCCTCTCGCCTGCTCTTCGAAGTTCGCGGTGTAACGCTCCTTGCCGGGCTGACTCTTCAGCTTGCCGTCTGCGCCAAAGATCCAGCCATGATAGAAGCACTGGAAGTGTTTGGCGTTGCCATGTTTCTCACGGCATACCTCGGCACCACGGTGCGGACACACGTTGAAGAACACATTCAACGCGCCGCTCGTATCGCGGTTGAAGACGAGGTTACGACCGGCAATGTTGCGCCGGACGAAATCACCATTCTTGGCGACCTCGGACTCATGGCCCACATAGAGCCAGCACTTGTTGAAGACAGCCTCGTACTCGGCCTTGAAGACAGCGTCCTCAGTAAATGCGGTACGCGCGACACGGAACAGGCCTTGCGCCTGATCTTCCGAAACAAACCCCGTCACAGTTTCCACAGACTCCTCCATTCTTGGTAACAACGATCTCTCTCGGGGACCGAACACCTTCGAGCGCGGCCTTGAAACACCCTGGAGCTCACCTGCTGCAGCTTTCGGGCTTCACTTATTTACCGACCGTCCTCTCTGTTTCCAGACTATCAATCTAGTGCGATGATGTCAACATCGAATTCTCTTATCCGACAACCCCTCGCTTCGCCAACTTTTTCGCGGGTCACCGGCCAGAGTAGCAATCCCTTGGCAGCGCTGGACGTTCGCCCATCGAACTGGTCGCGTAAGTGGATGCCCGTCCTCAGCAAACATACTTGCTTCGAGGGCTAGATCGTGATGGCAGCAACGCAGAAACTGCCCTACCATACCGACCGTATGGTCTGTTTGTGTTGCACTGCGCAAATGAGCTCGACATTCCGCCCTCATCGACGAACACTGCCTGCTGAAGCCACCACGCGCTCAGGGTGCGAACGCGAAACCACAGGCCAGCAGGCGCGACGCGACAAACCATATTCAGTTGCTCGCCATACCAACCCGCTTCCGGAGGAGACACTCATGACCGACATATCCGAATTCATCGCCGCACGCGACTTCCTGTTGCAACACCGCAGCGACTACGCCACCGCCTACGCCGGCTTCAAGTGGCCGAAGCTCAAGGAGTTCAACTGGGCGCTGGACTACTTCGACGCCATGGCCAAGGGGAACGACAACCCGGCGCTGTGGATCATCGAGGAGGATGGCCGCGAATCGAAGCTGAGCTTCGCCGAGATGTCGGCGCGCTCGAACCGCGTCGCCAACTGGCTGCGCAAGCAGGGCGTCAAGCGTGGCGAGCGCATCCTGATCATGCTCGGCAACGAAGTGCCGCTGTGGGAAACCATGCTCGCCGCGATCAAGCTCGGCGCGGTGGTGATCCCGGCGACCACGCTGCTGACCCCCGAGGATCTGGTGGACCGCGTCGAGCGCGGCCAGGTCAAGCACGTGGTGATCGGCAAGGCCCACACCGACAAGTTCGAGAACCTGCCGGGCAGCTTCGGTCGCATCGCCGTGGGCGGCGCGCCCGCCGGCTGGAAGGCCTTCGAGGAGGCCGCGGCCGAATCCGACCAGTTCACCCCGGACGGCGTGACCCGCGTCGACGATCCGCTGCTGCTGTACTTCACCTCGGGCACCACCTCCAAGCCCAAGCTGGTGCTGCACACCCACCAGTCCTACCCGGTCGGCCACCTGTCGACGATGTACTGGATCGGCCTGAAGCCCAACGACCGCCACATGAACATCTCCTCGCCGGGCTGGGCCAAGCACGCCTGGAGCTGCTTCTTCGCGCCCTGGAACGCCGGCGCCTGCGTGTTCCTGTACAACTACAACCGCTTCAACGCCAAGGCTCTGCTCGACGTGCTGGTGAAGTACGAGGTCACCACCATGTGCGCGCCCCCGACCGTGTGGCGCATGCTGATCCAGCAGGACCTGGCCGCGGTCAAGACCAAGCTGCGCGAGCTGATCGGCGCCGGCGAACCGCTCAACCCCGAAGTCATCGAGCAGGTGCAGAAGGCCTGGGGCATCACCATCCGCGACGGCTTCGGCCAGACCGAGACCACTGCCGAGATCGGCAACACGCCCGACCAGCCGCTCAAGCCAGGCTCCATGGGGCGCCCGCTGCCCGGCTACAAGATCGCCCTGCTCGATGTGGACAGTAACCCGGTGACCGAGGGCGAGATCTCGCTGGTGCTCGGCGACAGCCGTCCGGTCGGCCTGATGGTGGGCTACTCCGGCGATCCGGCCAAGACCGCGGAAGTGATGCGCGATGGCCACTATCGCACCGGTGACGTCGCCAGCATCGACGAGGACGGCTACATCACCTACGTCGGCCGCGCCGACGACGTGTTCAAGGCCTCCGACTACCGCATCAGCCCCTTCGAGCTCGAGAGCGTGCTCATCGAGCACCCGGCGGTGGCCGAAGCCGCGGTGGTGCCGAGCCCGGATCCGGTGCGCCTGGCGGTGCCCAAGGCCTTCGTGATCCTGGTCGCCGGCCAGGAGCCGAGCAAGGAGCTCGCCAAGGACATCTTCGCCTTCACCCGCGAACGCCTGGCCCCGTACAAGCGCATCCGCCGCCTGTCCTTCGCCGATCTGCCCAAGACCATCTCGGGCAAGATCCGCCGCGTCGAACTGCGAAAGGCCGAAGAGGCGCGGGGTGAGAACGCGCGGGGCGAGTTGGAGTTCTTCGAGGAAGACTTCTCCGAACTGAAGGGCTGAACCACCACTTGGGGGCATGCATGGGTCTCCCGACAGCAGGTCTGGTGAACCCACGCTGCCCCCAAGCGGCCAGAATGCATTAGGAAATGCAAAAAAGGCCCGGTCATAGGCGACCGGGCCAAACTCGCCAGTTTGGGGCGAGGAGATGAGCTATGTAGTCACATCAGGGGTGCCAGCATTAAAACCGCCTGGTATAGGCAATCGATGCTGCAATCTGCGAATGCGAGACCTCGATTGGCTTGTCCGTAATCGGCAAGCTATCGTTACGCACCTTCTTCTTGAAACCGTAGGCTAGTGAAAAATCAATCGCATCCTCAGGACTGAACGCGTATGAGAACCCTCCAGTAAGGTTCGTGGTCGGCGTCGACGGGATGATCGGCAGGGTCCCGCTCGAAGGACTCGCCAGTTGGGCATAGTGCGCGCCGGCGCGCACGGTCCAGTTGGCGTTGTAGCGGTATTGCGCTCCGAGCGAGAACACATTCACGTCCCGATAGTTGAACGGCAACTTCAGATCGAGCGTGTCACCAGATCCCGCCTGCTTGAAGCTCACGCTGATGTCCTCCATGACGTCACTCCAGAAGACTCGCTTGTAGTCGAAGGCGACAGTGAGCTGGTCGCTGAATGTATGACTCATGCCGACCACCAACGATGCAGGCATCTCGAAGTCGTGCAGCTTGGCTTTCCCCGGGAGTCCAATATTGCCTGCCACGGCACTAACTGCGGTGAGGTCGGCGTCGCCGGATAAGTCACCCACACGCGTCTTCAAGCTGTAGGCGACGCCAAATCGCGTCTGGGGACTCGGCTGGTAGGTAACACCAAGCCGCCCGCCGACGCCCCACGCCTCCACGCCCCCACCCGTGGCACGGTGATTATTGATGTCCAAATACCCGGCTGAGAGTTGCGGCACGCTGAGCAAGCCAGGCACCAGGGAACCGGACACCCTGCCCTGACCAGCCAACGTGCCGATCTGCGTCGTATCCAACAGAAATCCCAGGTTCACCGAGGTCCACACGGCCTCCAGAGAAGCTCCCACGGACAACCTGTCGTTCACCTGGTACGCAGCAGAGACCGGTATGCGCAAGACCAGCAGACGCGAGTAATTGTCCAGTCCGGTATCGACCGAGTTAGTCGAGGTACGCGAGAGGAAGCTGCTGCGCCCAAACTGGGTTCCAACGCCATCGGACGCGAAGGCGCCGACGCCAAGGGCCAGTTTGTCTGCGCGCCACAAGAAAGCGAGCTCGGGCCCGATATAGGGGCCGTTATTCCGCCCGTGACTATGGGAACGGGCCTTCTCGCCTGTGGCGGTATTCTTGACTTCCAAGCCCGCCGAAACGATGTCCGCTCCCAACACCATATGCTTGCCTTCCTGCATCTGAGTAAGCGTCGCGGGGTTCAGCATCATTCCTTGGGGCCCAATATCAAAGGCTGCGCCAACCCCGCCCATACCCTGAGAAACCGGCCCAACCCCCACGAGGTTGAAGGCGTCTGTTGCGGTTGCAACACCCGGGAGCACGCATGCGATGAAACCGACCGCGCCAATTTTGCATACTTTTTTATTCATGATCTCCTCCGTCTTATTTGTATTTCGAACTCAATTTTTAAATCGGAACTAAGCGTTTCGGCCGTCCGTGAATTTGTCGTAGAAGATCTTCTCCAACGGCACGCCGTGCTCGACAAGCCGCTCAATTGCTGCATCGATCATCGGTGGAGGGCCACATATGTAGCCCTCAGCGCCTTTACGGAAACTCGGGCCAATCTGTTCAGTGACAAGACCGCGCGCACCGGTCCACGAGCTCGAGTCCGGCTCGTGCGAAAGCACCGGGATGAAACTGAACTCGCCCTGCCAGTTGGCGGCGATATTGCGGATCACGTCCAGCTGGTACAGATCGCCCTGGGTTCGCGCACCAAACAGCAGCGTGCAGTCGCGCTTGATGCGATTTATCCGCGCGTGCTCGAGGATGCTGATCAATGGCGCCAGTCCGCTTCCACCAGCGATGCACACCATGGGCCCATCACCACCGTGCAGATGAAAGGCGCCTTGGGGCGCCTCCATCTCCAGCGACTGAGAATCGAGCTCGCCGCAAAACAGCGCTTCGGTGAACTGGCCTCCCGGGACCTTGCGGATATAGAACTCCAAGACCGAGCGGCCTTTTCGCTGCGGCGCGTTGGCAAAAGAGTAGCTGCGGAAACGGGAAGAACCCGGCACCCGCAGATTTGCATACTGGCCGGCGACATAGTGGACCGGCCGATCTGCCTGGACTGTCACCTTGAGAATGTCATGGGTGAGCGGCTCCGTCGCGACGATCTGTGCAGAGAACTTCTCCGAGACCGGCAGTTCCGCCGAAGGCGGATCGATCTCGACGACAGTGAGCTCATCGCGCGGAACCGCCTGGCAAGCCAGGATATAGCCCGCCTCCAGTTCGGCCTTCGACAGCGTGTAGCCAAACGGGGTAGCCTCCCGAACACGCCCTTGTTTCAGGCGCGTCTTGCACGAGGCGCAAGTGCCGACCGTACAGTCATGGGGGTAGGCGAAACCATTGGCCAACGCAGCCTCGAGCAACGTCTGTCCCGGATCGACCGTGATCGTGACACCCTGAGGCAGGATTCGAACTTGCTTCGGCTTTGCCTTGCCGAAAACTGATTGAAGAAAGCTTCGCATTGCATCACTCGGGAGAGACAGCAGTGGCAAGGGTCAAACGGGGCGTACGTCATCAGTACGCCCGTGCCACAGTTGGAAAATCGTGAGCGTCAGCCGTGGGCGAACGAGGGTCCGTCGGGCTGCTTGGCGCGACCGTCCTCGTCATCGAACCAGTCCTCCCACCCAGCCTCACGATTCTGTTCGCGCGCGAGGCGCCGTTCGGCAGGCGAGGCATACTCGTTGTCCCAACGCTTGAGTGCGGGCTTGATGATCGCGTTGTACCAGAGGGACGGAACGAACCCCGAGAGGAAGCAGACAATGATGCTCGGCATGATGATCGCCTCACGATCCGGCACCAGCTTGTAATAGGGAATATAGGAATTGAGATGATGGTCCGCGTGGTTGGTGATTTCGAACGCATACAGCCGCGACAGCGTCCCGTAATGGTTCCAGACATGTCGCTTCTCGATCGGCGCGCCGACCACGCGCACTTGGCCGAAATGCTGGTAATAGTTGAAAGCCTCGACCCAGAAGCGAGCAATCACCATCGAGGTCAAGCACAACCCTACGGCTGTCCAGCCACCCAGCGCATAGATCACAGCCTGGAATACCACGATGGCCAACAGTGCACGCCAGAGCGAGTGGCGAATCGAGTAGCGACCGTAACCGCGCTTCTCGAGGTTATCGGCGTCC
>NZ_JAVEYL010000070.1:0-6282 GCF_034003485.1 Thauera sp. | reverse complement strand
GCGCCGCGAAGGCATCGCGCAGGCTGGGCGGAAAGGCCTCGCCGGACACGAAGGCCTTGGTGAAGGAAACCTTCACACCGAGCTCATCCGCCTTGTCCAGCAGGATGCGCAGGAAGGACGGCGTGCCGACGTAGGCATTGGGCTGCAGATCGGCGATGGCCGCCACCTGCTGCTCGGTCTGGCCAACCCCGGCCGGGAAGACCGTGCAGCCCAGCGCGTGGGCTGCGGTCTCCATCATCGATCCGGCCGGCGTGAAGTGATAGGAAAAGGTGTTGTGCACCAGATCACCCGCGCGGAAACCCGCGGCAAACAGCGCCCGCGCCAGGCGGTAGTAATCGGGACGCGCGCCTTCGGGCTCGTACAGCGGGCCGGGCGAGGCAAACACGCGACGGCAGGCGCTGCCCCAGCCGACGGCGGCGAAACCGCCGAACGGGCGCGCCGCCTTCTGCATTTCCAGCAGCTCGGACTTGCGCGTCACCGGCAACGTGGCGAGCGCCGTCCGGCTCGTCACCGAATCCGGATCGACGTCCGCCAGCAGGCGGCCAAAGGCCGGCGCGGCGGCACGGGCATGGGCGATCTGCGCCGGCAGCCGCTCCATCAGCTCGCGCTCGCGCGCTTCCAGGGGGCGGGTTTCCCGCGTGTCGTAGAAATTCATGTCGGCATCCCTGCTCGATGCGTTGTGGTGGTCCGTTTCGCTTCTCGTCCTTGGGCCGGTTCAGCTCAGCCAACGCTTGCGTCGGCGGTAGTGCTTGATCTCGCGGAAGCTCTTGCGACCTTCGCCGGACAGGCCGAGGTAGAACTCCTTCACGTCCTCGTTGTTCGACAGCTCGCTGGCGGCGCCTTCCATCACGATGCGGCCGTTTTCCATGATGTAGCCGAAGTCGGCATAGCGCAGCGCGACCATGGTGTTCTGTTCGGCGAGCAGGAAGCTCACCTTTTCCTTGGCGTTCAGATCCTTGACGATCTCGAACACCTCCTCGACGATCAGCGGCGCGAGGCCCATCGAAGGTTCGTCCAGCAGCACGAGGCGAGGCTTGGCCATCAGCGCGCGGCCGATGGCGCACATCTGCTGTTCGCCGCCCGAGGTGTAGGCCGCCTGGCTGTTGCGGCGCGTCTTCAGGCGCGGGAAATAGTTGTAGACCTTCTCCAGCGTTTCCTCGACGGCCGCCTTGCCGTCGGTGCGGGTGTAGGCGCCGGTGCGCAGGTTTTCCTCGATCGTCAGGTGGCCGAAGCAGTGACGGCCCTCCATGACCTGCACCACGCCACGCTTGACGAGGTCGGCCGGCGTCATCGCCTCGACGCGCTCGCCCTTGTACTCGACCGAGCCCTTCGTCACCTCGCCGCGTTCGCCCTTCAGCAGGTTGCTGACCGCGCGCAGCGTGGTCGTCTTGCCGGCGCCGTTGCCGCCCAGCAGGGCGACGATGCTGCCCTCCTGAACCGACAGGGACACGCCCTTCAGGACGAGGATCACGTGGTTGTAGATGACCTCGATGTTGTTGACGCTGAGGAATGCTGAGTTCGGAGCGTTCATCTCGAATTCCAGGCAATGGCCCCCGCACCCTGCGGCGCGGGGGCATGTTTCAACTTACTGCGCGCACTGCTCGGCGGTACGGCGCTGGATGTTCTTCTCGGCTGCGTACTTGGACGCGGCCTCGAGCACCATCGGGCGCAACACCTTGTCGTCGGCCTGGTACCAGTCGGACGTGAAGCCCCACTTCGAACCGTCCCAGGTATGGACGCGAACCCACGACGAACCCATGTGGTCGGTGCAGGAGGTCTGCACCGGGCGCATCACGCCGGCGAAGCCCATCCCGTCAAGCTTGGCCTGATCGAGGTTGAGGTTCTCCAGACCCCAGCGCACCTGCTCGCCGGTCATGACCTTGCCCTTGCCGTAGCGCTCCTGCGCCTGGCGCACGCCCTCGACACCCAGCATGGCGGAGATCAGGCCGCGCATGTAGAGCACGGAACCGACTTCTTCCTTCGGACCCGTACCCTGGCCCTTGTCATGCAGCGCGGCGAGGATGTCCTTGACGACCTTGCTGTTCGGCTCGGCGCCATGCTGCAGCGCGAGCGCGCTGTAGCCCTTGGCACCGGCGCCGACGTCCTTGACGTCCGGTTCGGCACCGGCCCACCAGATGCCCAGCATCTTCTCGCGCGGGTAGCCGGTGGCCTGGGCTTCCTTGATGGCGGTGGAGTTCATCACGCCCCAGCCCCACAGCAGCACGTGATCGGGACGGTCGCGGCGGATCTGCAGCCAGGTGGCCTTCTGCTCAACGCCCGGGTGGGCGACGGGCAGCAGCTGCAGGTCGAAACCGTGCAGCTTGGCGCGCTCCTGCAGCACCGGGATCGGCTCCTTGCCGAACGGGCTGTCATGGTAGACCAGGGCGATCTTCTTGCCCTTGAGCTTGTCCAGCCCGCCTTCCTGCTGGCCGATGTGCTGGATGGCAACGTCGGCGCCCACCCAGTACGAGCCCAGCAGCGGGAAGTTCCAGGCGAACACCGAACCGTCCTGCGATTCGCTGCGGCCGTAGCCGGCAGTGATCAGCGGAATCTTGTCGACCGCGGCCTTGTCGGTCAGTGCGAAGGTGACGCCCGTCGACAGACTCTGGAACAGGGTGGCGTTCTTGCCCTTCAGGCGCTCGTAACATTCCACGCCACGGTCGGTGGCATAGCCGAATTCGCATTCCTCGAAGGAGAGCTTGACGCCGTTGATGCCGCCCTGCGAGTTGATGAACTTCAGGTAATCGACGTAGCCGTTCGCCCAGGGGTTGCCGTTGGCGGCATAGGCGCCGGTGCGATACACCAGCACGGGGAAGAACTGATCCTGCGCCTGGGCATGCGCGGCAGGAGTGAATACGGCGGACGACAGCCCCACCGAGGCAATGGCAGCCGCAAGGGCCAGGGAACGGAATTTCATGAGTCTCCTCCTTGTAATAAGCATCATGGGCACTGCGAACGACACTGCATCAATGGGGGAACGGCCACAGACGCAGTTTCTGCTTGGCGATCGACCACAGTCGGGCGAGGCCATGCGGTTCAACGATCAGGAAGAAAATGATCAGCGAACCAAAGATGATGAACTCGGCGTGAGAGATGCCGGCGGTCGACACCGTCACGCCCACCAGGCTGCCCAGGAAGGGCAGGAACTGGTTGAGGAAGATCGGCAGAACGACGATGAAGGCGGCACCGAAGAAGCTGCCCATGATCGAGCCCATGCCGCCGATGATGACCATGAACAGCAGCTGGAAGGAGCGATCGACCGAGAACGCCGCGGGCTCCCACGAACCCAGGTGCACGAAACCCCACAGCGCACCCGCCACGCCGACCACGAAGGAGCTGACCGCAAAGGCCGACAGCTTGGCGTACATCGGGCGGATGCCGATGACCTCGGCTGCCACGTCCATGTCGCGGATCGCCATCCACTGCCGGCCGATGGCTGCGCGGGTCAGGTTCTTCGCCAGCAGCGCGAACACCACGACGAAGGCCAGGCAGAACAGGTACTTCTCGGCCGGCGAATCGATCATCCAGCCGAAGGCCTCGAGCTTGGCCACCGACACCGAGCCCGAGCTGGAGTTGTTGGTGAACCAGCCGATGCGCAGGAAGGCCCAGTCGCACAGGAACTGCGCGGCCAGCGTCGCCACCGCCAGGTAGAGGCCACGCACCCGCAGGCTGGGAATGCCGAACAGGATGCCGAAGCCCGCCGCAGCCACGCCGCCGAGCAGCATGGCCAGGATCAGCGGCATGCCGTCGATGCGGACCATGAAGTTGTAAGCGGCGTACGCCCCGATCGCCATGAAGGCGCCCGCCCCCAGTGTGATCTGGCCGCAGTAGCCCACCAGCAGGTTCACCCCCAGCGCGGCCAGCGACAGCACCAGGAAGGGAATCAGCACGGCACGGAACAGATACTCGTCCGCGAGGAGGGGCACGCCGATGGCGGCGAAGGCAATCAGGCCGAGGACGAACCACTTGTCCTGGGCAATGGTGAAGATCTGTTGGTCGGCCAGGTAGCTCGTCTTGAACTGGCCATTCTCACGATAAATCACAGTGTGTTCTCCAGGTCAGACGCGGTTGATGATCTTCTCGCCGAACAGGCCCTGCGGCCGGAACAGCAGCACGATGAGCGCCATCACGTAGGCGAACCAGATCTCGATGCCGCCCCCCACCATCGGCCCGATGTACACCTCGGAGAGCTTCTCGCCGACACCAATGATCAGGCCGCCGACGATCGCGCCCGGCACCGAGGTCAGGCCGCCGAGGATCACCACCGGCAAGGCACGCAGGGCAACGGTTACGAGCGAGAACTGCACGCCCATCTTCGAGCCCCAGATGATGCCGGCCACCAACGCCACCAGACCTGCCACGCACCACACGATCACCCAGGTCTTGTTCAGCGGGATGCCCACCGACTGCGCGGCCTGGTGGTCATCCGCCACCGCACGCAGCGCACGCCCGATCGCGGTCTTCTGGAAGAAGATGGTCAGGCCACCGACCAGCACCGCCGCCAGCGCCGCGGCGATGAAGTCTTCCTTGTTGATCATGACGCCGCCCTCGATCAGGCCTTCGAACATGATCACCGGGTCCTTCGGCATGCCGACGTTGATCGAGTAGATCTCGCTGCCGAAGAAGGTCTGGCCAAGGCCCTCGAGCACGTAGGCGATGCCCAGCGTCACCATCAGCAGCGTCGCGCCTTCCTGGTTAACCAGCTTGCGCAGAACGAAGCGCTCGACGCCCCAGGCCACGATGAACATCACCACACCGGCACCGATGATGCCGATCACGTTGGCCAGGAACAGGCTGTCACCGCCCAGCGCGGCGTTGGCCCATTCCGAGAAGCGCGCCATCGCGAGCGCCGCCACCAGCACCATCGCGCCCTGCGCGAAATTGAACACGCCGGAGGCCTTGAAGATGAGCACGAAGCCCAGGGCGACCAGCGCGTACAGCATGCCGGTCATCAGCCCGCCCAACATCGTTTCGATAAAGAATCCCATGTCCCGCTCCGCTCAGTGACCGCTGCCCAGGTAGGCGTTGATGACGTCCTGGTTGTTCCGGACTTCGTCCGGCGTCCCGTCGCCGATCTTCTTGCCGTAATCGAGCACCACGACGCGGTCGGAGATGTCCATGACCACACCCATGTCGTGCTCGATCAGCACGATCGTGGTGCCGAACTGGTCGCTGATGTCGAGGATGAAGCGGCACATGTCCTGCTTTTCCTCGACGTTCATGCCCGCCATCGGTTCGTCGAGCAGCAGGATCTGCGGCTCCATCGCCAGCGCGCGACCAAGGTCGACGCGCTTCTGCAGGCCATAGGGCAGCGCGCCCACCGGTGTCTTGCGGATGTGCTGGATCTCGAGGAAGTCGATGATCTCCTCGACCTTCTCGCGGTGCGCGATCTCCTCGTTGCGCGCCGCACCGATCCACAGGGCCTGCTGGAAGATGTTGGTCTTCATCTTCAGGTTGCGGCCGGTCATGATGTTGTCCAGCACGCTCATGCCCTTGAACAGCGCGATGTTCTGGAAGGTGCGCGCGATGCCCTGCTGGGCCGCCATGTGCGGCTCCATTTTCTTGCGCTCCTCGCCGCGGAACATGATCTTGCCTTCCTGCGGGTGATACACCCCGTTGATCACGTTCAGCATCGAGCTCTTGCCGGCACCATTGGGGCCGATGATGGCGCGGACCTCGTGCTCGCGGATGTTGAAGCTGATGTCGGTCAGCGCCTTCACGCCGCCGAAGCGCAGCGAAATGTTCTGCAGGTCCAGGATCACGTCGCCGAAGCGGCGGCCCGGTTGGGCGACGGCCGCGGGGTTCATGTCGGTCATGTTCATTCCTCGTCTCCTCAGGCCGCGCGCTGGCCGGCCTGCGGCGCAAAGGTCTTCACTTCCTCGATGCGCAGGTCGGCCGAAACCTTGCCGGTGCGGCCATCCTCGTACTTGACCTGGGTCTCGATGAACTGGCTCTTCTTGCCCTCGAACATCGCGTCGATCAGCACACCGTACTTCTCGGCGATGAAGTTGCGGCGCACCTTGCGCGTGCGGGTCAGCTCGCCGTCGTCGGCGTCGAGTTCCTTGTGCAGCACCAGGAAGCGCTTGATCTGCGCGCCGCTCATCTTCGGATCAGTCGCGAGGTCGGCATTGACCTTCTCGACGCAGTCGCGGATCAGCTCATACACCGCCGACTGCTGGGCCAGATCGGCATAGCCGGAGTAGGCCATGCCCTTCTTCTCCGCCCAGTTGCCCACCGCCTCGAGGTCGATGTTGATGAAGGCGGTGACGAAATCCTTGCCGT
>NZ_JAVEYL010000069.1:0-6344 GCF_034003485.1 Thauera sp. | reverse complement strand
GCCCACCACCGGCTTCGTGTGTCGCTGCTGTGGATCGGTGATGCGCGTGATCGAAACCTTTGCTCGGGGTGCGACGATCCGCGCGCCACCACTCCGTGGGGTGACCTCATGACCGGGCATCGCTTCCGCGCCCGCAGCCTTCCGCCAGCACCCGTTCGGACGGGCCTGGTCAAGACCCGCTGCGCCCGCCACTGGCATTCACATCACAAGCCGCGCCGCGCGGACCTCGCCCGCGCAACCGAGGGCGGGCAACGCCTTCACGCAACACGCGGCGCCTGGCGCAGCACCACGCACATCGCGTACCTGCGCGATTGGGCGGCGCTCAAATGCCCATAACGCCGAGCCCCGACTGAACAGCCTCGCCTCGTTTCGCGGTTTCCTCCCCCGGGCTTTGTCCAACGCCTGCCCACAGGCACGGGTCGAACCTTCATCGGCACGAGGCAGGGGCAGGCGTCGAACAAAGCTGAACAGTAGCGGCCCGTGGCCTATGTGCGTTGGGCTGCCTGCTTCACACAGAGACCTGCCACAGGACCAGCTACGCCATGAGTGTCTCTTGTGGGTCGGGTTGAGACGGTAGTAGTCGGTTTGCAGCGTTCCCCCGCACCCCTTAGAAGGAGCTGGAGGTCTCTGTCCGGCCACTTGCTGCCACACATGGTAGTAGCCGAGTCGTCATTCGAGCGACCGGTGAGCTCCGGAACTAGCCATAGAGCGAGCTGAGGCCAGCGTGATTCGTAGGATTGCCGGCACTGCGCTCTTAAAGCCGATACTCACCAGCTTTGCCGTCAGTGTCGGGCAAAAACCGTCGCGCTTCCGTCAAGCCCGACCAGAAGCGTCTCATAGGGTTGCGGGGTCGAGGTCTCCATTCCCGGCGACCCCTGCGGCATGCCCGGCGTAGCCAGTCCGATGGCCTTTGGGGACTCGGAGAGGAGTCGTCGGATGTCGTCCGCAGGGACGTGCCCCTCGACGGAGTAGGAGCCGACCTTGGCCGTGTGACACGAGCCGTATTGGTCCGGCATGCCCAGTGCCTTGCGGGCTGCGGGGACATTGTCGACGTCTTTCGTCACGACATCGAAGCCGTTCTTTCTCAGGTGCTCGGCCCATTTCCCGCAGCACCCGCAGTAAGCGCTCTTGTAGACCTCCACACGTACGGGCCCCTGCGCAAACGCTGCGCCGCTCATGATCATCAGGCTTGCCAAGAGCCCGCCGAGCAAAGTCTTCGTCTTCATGTTCGTCTTCCGGTTGATGGCGTCGAGGCACAGTTTGGCACTTCGAGCCCAACGGGAAGCTGACCTAAAAATTACATTTCCGTCAGACAGTCTGGGCCCCGGTCGACTTCGCCGAATCAGGAAGGCGATGAGGCTTCGTGGCGAGGCAAGGTGATCGTGAAGCAGGTGACACCTTCAGCGGAGTGCGCAGTGATTTGCCCACCGTGGGCCTGGACGATGGAACGCGTGATCGCAAGTCCGAGCCCTGCGCCTTCACCGCGAGACTCGCGCTGGGCGCTACCGCGATGGAAGCGTTCGAAAATCCGTTCGATCTGATCGGCGGGTATCGGGTCGCCGACATTGCAAACGGCGAGACGGACGCCGGCTGCGTCCGCGTCGACCCTGATCGTGATCTGTCCATTTTTCGGTGTGTGACGAAGCGCATTCGAAATCAGGTTCGACAAGGCGCGCCGCAGCATCAGGCGATCACCCTGAACGCTCGCTTGGCCTTGGCGCACGATGCGGACTTGGCCCTCTTCGGCCAAGGCTTCGTAGAAATCGATCAGCGCATCCGCCTCGCGGGCCAGGTCGATCGCCTCGCCCGCGTGCGCGAGGGTGTTCTCCTCGGCCTTGGCGAGAAACAGCATGTCGCTGACCATGCGTGCGATGCGCTCGTATTCCTCGAGGTTCGACGCCAGGATGTCCTGATATTCGTCGATGGTGCGTGGCCGCGACAGCGCGACCTGGGTCTGGGTCATCAGGTTCGAGATCGGCGTACGCAGTTCGTGGGCAATGTCCGCCGAATAGTCGCCGAGGCGCTGGAAAGCGGCTTCGAGCCGAGCGAGCATGCCATTGAAGGCGTCGACGTGCTCGCGCACCTCCAGCGGGGCATCATCGATGGTGAGACGCTCGGCGAGTTGCCGTGCAGACAGCTTACGGGCGGTCTCGGTGACCTGGCGCAGGGGGGCGAGGCCTCGGTGCGCGGCAAACCAGCCCAATAGCGCCGCCGCCAAGGCCGCCACGACGACGCCCGCCCACGTCGCATTTCGCACCGACGCGAGGAAGTGGACGTGATGCGATAGATCGAGTGCGACCAGCGCCTCGATCGATTGGTCCCTCGACCCGAGGGTCGGTAGCGCGATGCTGACCTCAATCCCTCGATGGGGGCGCTCATCCACTGTCCAGTCGGCCAACGCGCCAGAGAGGCGTTCGCCTGCCCGCTGGGCAGCGGTGAAATGCTCGGGATGGATGATGTACAGGACGCGTCCCTCGCCGTCGCGAAACAGGACACCGACACTTTCATGGCCAACGAAGGAGCGTTCGAGCGCCTCAATGCGTTCCGGTCGCCTCCCTGTCACGCCAGCACTCTGCAGGGCGTTGCGGATGAGCGTGACTTTGCCCTGCAACTCGTGCATGTCCAGCTCCTGGAAATGCATGTCCAACATGCGCCCAAAGAGCATCGCTGCCAGCACAAGCAGGCTCGCAGCGAGGACGGCAAATAGTGTTGCCAGTCGCGCCGTGAGCGAGTGAATGCGGGTCATCGTCAGATCGGCTCCATCGCCTCGAGCACGTAGCCCATACCCCGCACGGTGTGGATCAGCTTCGGTTCAAAGGGGTCGTCGACCTTTACGCGCAACCTGCGCACGGCAACTTCGATCACGTTCGTGTCGCTGTCGAAGTTCATGTCCCACACCTGCGAAGCGATGAGTGAGCGGGGCAATACTTCACCCTTGCGTCGCAGGAGCAGTTCAAGCAAGGCAAACTCCTTGGCGGTCAGATCGATGCGCTGCCCGCATCGGTTCACCCGGCGGCGAAGCAAATCGAGCTCCAGGTTCGCTGAGCGCAGGGTCTCCGGTTCGTGGTTTCTTCCCCTGCGCAGCAGCGTGCGAACGCGCGCGAGAAACTCGGAAAACGCGAAGGGCTTGACCAGGTAATCGTCGGCGCCGAGCTCAAGACCACGGACCCGATCCTCAACTTGGTCACGGGCAGTCAGGAACAACACGGGGGTCTCACGACTGCTGCGACGCAGTGTTTGCAGGATGCCCCAGCCGTCCAGCGACGGAAGCATCACATCCAGCACGATGAGGTCGTAATCGCCATTGAGTGCGAGGTGGAGCCCATCGAGGCCATCTCTTGCAAGGTCGACGACGAACCCGGCTTCGGTGAGCCCCTGGCGGAGGTAGTCGCCGGTCTTCACTTCGTCTTCGACGATCAGAATTTTCATTGTTTCGCTCCTACGCGCTTCGTGCTGACTGTGCCCGATTTTGCGCCCGGGGTGCTGGATAACCCCCGGGCTTACAGAAATGTAATTTCCAGGTCAGGCCAACGACAGGCAGGCGGGCGCAAGATGCTCTGCGTGGCACAGCGTTCCGTACCGCGACGGAACCCCGCGACCAATGGGAGATCGATCATGAAACTGCGTTTGTACCGTCTCGCCGGGCTCATGCCCGTCGTCGCTCTGGCTGCAGCCTTGCATGGCAGTCCGGTCGTCGCGCAGACGACCGATCCGGTGCAGGCCTGGCCGCCCGCAGCGAGTGTCCCCGCGCTTCAGGAACGTATGAAGTCGATCCGTGCCGAGACCAACCCGGAACGTCGCATGGCCCTGATGGAAGAGCAGGTCAAGGCCCTGGAGGCTGCATCGCAGGGCACCCCCGCTGGTTGCCCGATGATGGGGGGGCAGATGGGGGCTGGTCCGATGATGAAGGGTAGTGGCCCTGGACCCGGGGCTGGACCCATGGGCGGCATGATGATGGATCCCAAGCTCATGCAGGAGCACATGAAGATGATGCAAGAGCACATGGGCATGATGCAGAACATGATGAAGATGCACCCGGCCGCCAAGCCGGCGATGCCCAACTGAGCATTGAGACGCGGAGCGGCGAGTTCGTCGGTCGCTCTGCGTCCGGTTCAACACAAGACCAACAAAGAGACATTCCCCATGCAGAGACGAATCATCCACCTCGGTGGAGGATTGGCCGTCGCCGTGGCGCTCGTGTCGGGCGCGCAGGCCGAGTCCTCCTCGCCATCAAGCCCCGCTGACCCCGCGCTCGGCGCGACCCAGACTGCCCCAGCGAGTGAGCAACCCAAGCCTCAGCCCCTTCCGGTCTATCGCTCGCCCCTGAACGAATATCGGCCCTACCGTGTCGATGAGCCCCTGCGGTCGTGGAAGGATGCCAACGACGAGGCCAGACGCCTGGGCGGGCACATGGGCCACCTCGCGCCGTCGTCGAAAGGGGGCGAGCGATGAGAGGCAGTCTCCCCATATCCTTGCTGGCTGCTACCGTGCTGACCGGGTGTGCCAGCGTTGCGATCGATGAGAACTTCGCCGAGGTTGAGCGCTTTGCGCGCGAGCAGACGGGCAGCGAGGTGCGCTGGCTGCGCTCGGACCCCGAGCGCGAGGCGATGCGCACCGAGGTCGATCGGCTGCTGGCCCAGCCGCTCGCAATTGACGACGCGGTGCGCATCGCGCTCGGCTACAGCCCGGCCTTCCAGTCCCTGCTGGCGGAAGCCGCCGTGGCCTCGGCGGATGCGACCGGTTCCGCTCGCATCGGCAATCCGGTGTTCACCTTCGAGCGGTTGTTTCGCTCGGGCGCCGAGGGGCGCGAACTCGACATCGGCCGTTCGCTCGGCATCTCGCTGTTCGACCTGCTGTTCCTGCCTGCACGGCTGGAGCAGGCCGAGTTCCGCCAGCAGCAGACCCGGCTGCAGTCTTCGATTGCGCTGTTGAGCACCGTCACGGAGGTGCGCCAGGCCTGGGTCGATGCGGTCGCGGCGCGACAGGTCGCGCACTACCGGGAGGAAGTGGCCACGGCCGCTGGTACCGCTGCCGAACTCGCGCGTCGGATGCAGGCCACGGGCAACTTCAGCCGCCTGCAGCGCGCCCGCGAGCAGGCGCTGGCCGCCGAGGAGACGGCCAACCTGATCCGCGCCCGTCAGAACGCCACCGCCGCGCGCGAGGCGCTGATCCAGCGCTTGGGGCTGACCCCGAGCCAGGCGCAGGCGCTACGCCTACCGGATCAGTTGCCGGCCTTGCCCGAGGCGCCGATCGATGAAGCGACCGCCGGCGCGGCGCTGCTCGACAACCGGCTCGATGTGCGCATCGCCCGCACCGACCTCGAGCGTACGGCGAAGAGCCTGGGCCTCACGCAGGTGACCAGCGTGGTCAACGGCCTGCATGTGGCCGGCGTGCGCAACAGCGAGACCGGCGAGTCGTCGCAGCGCGGCTTCGAAGTCGAACTGCCGCTGCCCCTGTTCGACTTCGGCGATGCGGCCCGCGCCGGCAGTGAGGCCCGCTATCTCTCGGCCTTCAACCGCACCCTCGAGGTTGCCAATAACGCCAGCTCCCAGGTCCGCGTGGCCTACGAGGGCTACCGCAGTGCATACGACCTCGCGCGCCACTACCGCAGCGAGGTGGTTCCACTGCGTCAGAACATTACCGAAGAGTCGGTGCTCCAGTACAACGGGATGCTGATCGGTGTGTTCGAGCTGCTTGCCGCTGCCCGCGCTCAGTCGGCCAGCGTGGTGCAGGCGATCGAAGCCGAACGCGACTTCTGGCGCGCCGAGGCCGCGCTCAAGGCCAGCCTGCTCGGCCAGCCGATCGCACCGATCAGCCTTCAATCAAGCGCATCGCCGGCAGAAGCCGGCGCTGGCCACTGACCTGTCCGGAGACGATCATGACCACCCGACGCAGCTTTCTCGCCGGGGCAGGCCTGCTGGCCGCTGCCGGAACCGTCAACCGCGCCGCGCTCGCTGCGCTGCCCGAGCCCGTAATTCAGACCAGCGCAGCCACGGCGGCCCCGCTGACCCCGCCCACAGGCCGCCCGTACGACCCGGTCGTCACGCTCAACGGCTGGACGGCGCCCTGGCGCATGAACGCTGGGGTGAAGGAGTTCCACCTCGTCGCCGAACCCGTCGAGCGCGAGATCGCCCCCGGCATGGTGGCGCGGCTCTGGGGCTATAACGGCCAGTCGCCCGGGCCGACGATCGAGGTCGTCGAGGGCGACCGCGTGCGCATCTTCGTCACCAACCGTCTGCCCGAGCACACCACCATCCACTGGCATGGCCAGCGCCTGCCCAACGGCATGGACGGGGTGGGCGGCCTCAACCAGCCGCAGATCCCGCCGGGCAAGACCTTCGTCT
>NZ_JAVEYL010000033.1:0-31035 GCF_034003485.1 Thauera sp. | reverse complement strand
ACGCTGCACATGGGGCACGGCTTCAACCAGACGCTCATGGACGCGCTCACGCGCTACCACCGCATGCGCGGCGACAACACGCTGTGGCAGCCGGGCACCGACCACGCCGGCATCGCCACCCAGATCGTCGTCGAGCGCCAGCTCGACGCCCAGGGCATCAGCCGTCACGACCTCGGCCGCGAGAAGTTCCTCGAGAAGGTGTGGGAGTGGAAGGAATACTCCGGCGGCACCATCACCCGCCAGATGCGCCGACTGGGCACCAGTCCGGACTGGAAGCGCGAGCGCTTCACGATGGACGAGGGCCTGTCGAAGACGGTCACCGAGACCTTCGTGCGCCTGTACAACGAGGGCCTGATCTACCGCGGCAAGCGCCTGGTGAACTGGGACCCGAAGCTCGGCACCGCGGTGTCCGATCTGGAGGTGGTGTCCGAGGAAGAGGACGGCAAGCTCTACCACATCCTGTATCCGTTCTCGGACGGTCCGATCGGTGACCTGAAAGGCCTGACCGTCGCCACCACCCGCCCCGAGACCCTGCTCGGCGACGTCGCGGTGATGGTGCATCCCGAGGACGAGCGCTACGCCCACCTCATCGGCAAGACCGTCGCTCTGCCGCTCACCGGCCGCCACATCCCGATCATCGCCGACGACTACGTCGACCGCGAGTTCGGCACCGGTTGCGTCAAGGTCACGCCCGCGCACGACTTCAACGACTATGCGGTCGGCCAGCGCCACAAGCTCGACATGATCGTGGTGCTCACGCTCGCAGGCAGCGTGCCCGCGGTCGCCGAGCGCTACACCACCGACGGCATCACGCTCGAAGGCGTGCCCATGCCGGCCAGCGTCGCCGGCCTGGATCGCGTGCCGGCGCGCGACAAGGTCGTCACAGAGCTCGAGCAACTCGGGCTGATGCTCGAGATCAAGGCGCACAAGATGCAGGTCCCGCGCGGCGACCGCACCAGCGTGGTCATCGAGCCGATGCTGACCGACCAGTGGTTCGTCGCCATGTCCAAGCCCGGCGCGGACGGCAAGAGCATCACCCAGAAGGCGCTCGACGTCGTCGCATCGGGCGAGATCAAGTTCTACCCCGAGAACTGGGTCAATACCTACAACCAGTGGCTCAACAACATCCAGGACTGGTGCATCTCGCGCCAGCTGTGGTGGGGTCACCGCATCCCGGCCTGGTACGACGAAGAAGGCAAGATTTTCGTCGCCACCTGCGAGGAAGAGGCGATCGGCGCCTGGAAGGCCGAGCTGCAGACCGAGATCGACGCACTGACCGCCGAGGTGCAGTCGCGCCAGCGCCAGGGCCAGACCACCGCCGACTACCCGGCAATCGCCGAGCGCCTGGCGCTGCTGCATGCCCGCCACGACGCCGGCCACCTGCGCCAGGAAGACGACGTGCTCGACACCTGGTATTCGTCGGCGCTGTGGCCGTTCTCGACCCTGGACTGGACTGCCGGGTGGCCCGAGAAAAGTAACGATGCCCTCGACCTCTATCTGCCGTCCACGGTGCTCGTCACCGGCTTCGACATCATCTTCTTCTGGGTGGCGCGCATGGTCATGATGACCAAGCACATCACCGGCAAGATCCCCTTCAAGCATGTGTACGTGCACGGCCTGATCCGCGACGCGGAAGGCCAGAAGATGAGCAAGTCCAAGGGCAACGTGCTCGACCCGATCGACCTCATCGACGGCATCGGCATCGACGAGCTGGTCAAGAAGCGCACCTTCGGCCTGATGAACCCGAAGCAGGCGCAGAGCATCGAGAAGAAGACGCGCAAGGAATTCCCCGAGGGCATCCCCGCCTTCGGCACCGACGCGCTGCGCTTCACCTTCTCCAGCCTCGCCAGCCCGGGCCGCGACATCAAGTTCGACCTCGCGCGCTGCGAGGGCTACCGCAACTTCTGCAACAAGCTGTGGAACGCCACCCGCTTCGTGCTTATGAACTGCGAGGGCCAGGACTGCGGCATCGGCGACAACGTCGCCTGTTCCACCGAGGTGCTCGACTTCTCCTTCGCCGACCGCTGGATCGTGTCGCGCCTGCAGCGCACCGAGGCCGAAGTCGCCACGCAGTTCGAGGCCTACCGCTTCGACCTTGTCGCGCGTGCGGTGTATGAGTTCGTGTGGGACGAGTACTGCGACTGGTACCTCGAGCTCGCCAAGGTGCAGATCCAGACCGGCACGCCGGCCCAGCAGCGCGCCACCCGCCGCACGCTGTTGCGCGTGCTCGAGACCGTGCTGCGCCTGGCGCATCCGCTGATCCCCTTCATCACCGAAGAGCTGTGGCAGACGGTGGCGCCGCTCGCCGGCCGCAAGGACACCGACAGCCTGATGCAGGCCCGCTACCCGCAGGCCGACATGAAGCGCATCGACGAGGCCGCCGAGGCCAAGGTCACCGAGCTCAAGGCGATGATCTATGCGTGCCGCAACCTGCGCGGCGAGATGAACATCTCCCCCGCGCAGCGCCTGCCGCTGGTGGCTGCCGGCGACAAGGCCGCGCTGTCCCTTTACGTGCCCTACCTCGCCGGCCTGGCCAAGCTGTCGGACGTGCAGGTGGTCGATGAGATCGGCGCCGACGAACTGGCACCGGTTGCGGTGGCGGGCGAGACGCGCCTGATGCTCAAGGTGGAGATCGACGTCGCCGCCGAGTGCGAGCGCCTCGGCAAGGAGATCGCCCGTCTCGAAGGCGAGATCGTCAAGGCCGAAGGCAAGCTCAGCAATGCCAGCTTCGTAGACCGCGCCCCGGCGGCCGTGGTCCAGCAGGAGCGCGATCGCCTCGCGGGCTTCAAGGCCACGGTGGATCAGCTCAAGCCGCAGTTGGCGAAGCTCGGCGGCTGAGCCGAGCTGTAGCGCCCCATCGTTCGCGGGCAAGCCCGCTCCCACTGTCGATCGGGCTCACTCGAGCCGCGCTGTGGGGGCGGACTTGCCCGCGAAAAAAAGCGGGCTTTCGCCCACCCTCGTTGGTGCCTTGACCGCCCTACACGGGTGAAAGGCGCTTACTTGCGCTTGAGGAAGAACTCGAACGCCTTGTCCGCCGTCTCGCCCTGCTGGACCAGCTCGTTACCGGTCTGGCGTGCGAAAGCCTGGAAGTCCTTCACCGCACCCGGGTCGGTCGCGACAACACGCACCACCTGGCCGGACTGCATCTCGGCCAGCATCTTCTTGGCGCGCAGGATCGGCAACGGACAGTTGAGCCCCCGGGCATCCACTTCCTTGTCGAAATTCATCCTTTGTCCTCTGTTCTTGGTTTGAGTAGAGCGCCGGATTCTAATGGATGCCGGCGGGTGTCGAAAGGCAGGAACGCACACCCGGAACCGAGCACCGGGCAGCTCGGTCAGCGTTCGCGCTTTTCCTCGAGCAGGCGTTGCTTGAGCTCGCGCATCCGCGCGTCGACCGCGGACAATTCGTAGAAGTCCCCATCACCGCCCTTGCGCGCGATCTCCAGTTGCTCGATCGCCGCCGGCAGGCTGCCACGCAGCACATAGACCTCGGCCTGCGCGCGGTGCTGGGCCGTGCGCTGGCCCAGCTCGGCGTGCGCCCGTGACAGCAGTTGCCACAGACGCGGGTCGCTGTTGCGGGTATCGATCATGCGGCGCACGCCGGCCGCTGCCTCGCGCGCCTGTCCGGCGTGGATGCGGGCGTCAGCGAGCGCATAGGCGAGGCTTCGACTCGCCGGAAACTGCTTCTGGGCCGCTTCCAGCGTGCGCACTGCGCCGGCGGCATCCTTGCGTCCCAGCCGAACTTCTGCCGCCAGGCCTTCGACCCACGACGACGCCGGCGCAGACTTGCGCAGTGCCGCGATGCGCTGCTCGGCCTCATCGAGCTGGCCCGCGCGCAAGAGGGCACGCGCAAGACCATAGTCGAGCGCATCATCCTGCGGCGCACGCGCCAACTGGTCCTGCAGATCCGTCACCGCCTCGGCGGGCTGCCCCGCAATCGCCCGCAGCTTGGCGCGGGCGTAGCGGAAGTCCGCCGAGTCGAGCACCTGCCGGTAGGGCATGCTCGCCACCCGGTTCTCGATATCGGCGATGCGCTCGGTGGTCAGCGGGTGGGTGCGCAGATAGGCCGGTGCGTTGTTCTCATACACCCGTGTGTTGCGCTGCAGGCGCTCGAAAAAGCTCGCCATACCGCGCACGTCCAGCCCCGCACCGGCCAGCGTCTCCAGCCCGACGCGGTCGGCCTCGCGCTCGAAGGTGCGCGTGTAGCCGAGCTGCGACTGGATCGCGCCGGCCTGCCCCGCGGCGATCGCCGCCTGGCTCACGTCCGAATTGCTGCGCGCGGCGAGCACCGCCACCAGCAGCGAGGCCACCATCAGCATGGCCGACTGGCTCTGCTTGCCCACGATCTGCGCGATGTGGCGCTGGGTGACGTGGGCGATTTCGTGCCCGAGCACCGAAGCGAACTCCGATTCGGTCTGCGCTGCGAGGATCAGGCCGGCGTGCACACCGATATAGCCGCCGGGCAGCGCGAAGGCATTGAGCGTCGGGTCGCGCACGACGAAGAAATCGAAGTCCTGCGCCGGATTGTTGCTCGCCGCCGCCAACCGGTGGCCGAGCCGGTTCACGTATTCCTCGACCTCGGGGTCATCGAGATAGGCCGCATCGCGCCAGCGGATCTGGCTGATGATCTGCTCGCCGATGCGCCGCTCGGCCGCAGGCGAAAACTCTGACGACGCCACGTCCCCCAGGTCGGGCAGGTCGTAGGCGAAGGCAGTCATCGGGGCTGGCAGGGCCAGCGCCAGGCTGAGCAGCAGGGCGAGAGGTCGGCGCATCATCGGGTGCTATGATACCCGCCGATCCGAACCCGTTCCCCTGCTCGATGTATCGGTGTGTTTTTGCGGCCCGCACCAGCGGTCGCGCGACATGCATCGGCATCGGGCGCCGTCCTGCAGACGCACCATGACCACACAGAATTCCAGCGCGCTGACCCACTTCGATGCCGACGGCCAGGCCCACATGGTCGACGTCGGCGCCAAGACCGAAACCCGCCGCGTGGCCATCGCCACCGGCCGCATCGTGATGCTGCCGGAGACCTTCGCGATGGTGAAATCGGGCAGTGCAAAGAAGGGCGACGTGCTCGGTATCGCGCGCATCGCGGCGATCCAGGCCTCCAAGCGCACCAGCGAGCTGATTCCACTTTGCCACCCGATCCCGCTCACCCGCGTGGCGGTCGAGTTCGAGCTCGACGAGCCCGGGCACGCCATCCGCTGCACGGTGACCGCCGAAACCGTCGGCCGCACCGGGGTCGAGATGGAAGCACTGACGGCGGTGAATGTCGGCCTGCTCACCATCTACGACATGTGCAAGGCGGTCGATCGCGGGATGCGCATGGACGGCATCCAGTTGATGGAGAAGCTCGGCGGCAAGTCGGGGCACTGGAAAGCCTAGACGGCCGAGCGGCAAATGCCGGTCGGCCGTCAGGTGCTTGCAGTAGGTCGAACTACAGGACAGGCGCCCTGAAGCGCCTCCCCGTTCAGACGCGCCGCCTTCTCGGACTCACGCAAGCACCCAGCAAACCGGCGGCGAGCAGTGCAAGGGTGCCCGGCTCCGGGACCAGGTTGACACTGGCTGCAGCCACGCCGCCCTGCTCGTCCTCGGACGCGGCCCCCGCCGCGCCAGCCAGGACGGGCTTGCCATAGAAGGTCAACTCGCCTACCGCGTATTTATTGTTGTCAGGACCGAACCCAAGGATGCTGCGGCCAGCGACGCCACTGATACGCGCATAGCGTGCGTTCACCGGCTCGAAATCGATCGCAGCGAACGAAAAGAACCCGAGTTCAATTTCGCCGACGTATTCTGGATCACCGGCGACCGTGCTGATGGTTTCCATGCCAGACCATTGCTCGCCCCGATACCAGGGAACGAAGAGCAATTCGGACCAACCGTCGCGACTCGGGTCCAACGACACCTCGACCAGGTAGTTGTTGTTGTAACCCACCGACAGCACCAGGTCGTGAAGCTCATACTCCTGACCGAAGTCGAACGTGATCATCTTCGACGTGCCAGTGCCAGACCAATAGGCGCTCGTATCCCCATTCCACGCGCTGCCCTCAGCCGGGATCTCACCATCGGCGATCAGGGCGGCACCGTTCTTGATTGCGTTGCCGTTTCCGATAGTGGAAATTTCGCTTACGGGCACCTGCACAGGCGCCGCAACTGCAGCGGATCCGATCAGCGCAAGCGCGAGCGTCAAGAGCATTTTTTTCATATTGTCCCTCTGCGGTATTGAAGCTATTTATTTCTAAGCAATGCCCGTGCCACCGTCTGAAACCCGGACCCTCAGTACAAACACCTGAGCGCATGACGGCAGTGTGTAAGAAATACCGACAGTTCAGCCCCCTGAAACCCAAGCGGGGCCACATTGGACGGGGATTCACGGAGCAGCCCGCCAGATTGCGTGACAAAAGTCACGCATAGGACCGGAAGGCGGCAGGACACCGTGCTCGTCGATCGGATTCACTTATCGAAAGCGTAAAGGATCCCGACAGTTCCGCTACTCACCATCCCGCCGAGCCAGGCGGGCAAGGACGAGCGGAAACGCGCCCGACCCGGCGAGCGCGATCGCCGAGACGAGGAAGGCGAGCCCGGCCATGGGGTCGGAGAGGGCTGGATGCAGGCGCGCACCCTCCCCTGCGAAGCACATCAGCGCCGGGATCAGCGCCAGGGCTGCGAGCACGAAGAGGACGAGCGCCGACAGCGGCATACGGGCCGGCCTGTCTTTCATTTCACGCCCTCGGCAAGAAAAGGCCGCTTGGGCGCAGGTCCCGGATGCGCCGGCTCAGCGACCGCGACAGGTGTCGCTTCAGATGCCTCGCTCGCGGTTTGGGTCTGCGCCGGCCCGCGCGCAACCACACCGCAAGTCGCCCCGACCGTGCCCAGCAGCACCACCGCAGCGGTCGCGATCAGGCTGCGTCTCAGGGACCCGGGAAACGCATGCGCCATGGCAATTCTCCCTGGATGAAAAGGCGCGCCTCGTCCGAGCGCGGGCGCGCAAAGAAGGGCTGAACCGCGGTGTGCTCGCACACCTTCCCGGCCGCCATGAAGACAATGTCGTCGCCCAGGCGCGTGGCCTGGCCGAGGTTGTGCGTCACCATCAGGATGCGGGTGCCGTCGGTGCGGATCTCGCGGATGATGCGTTCGACCGCCGCACTGGCCGACGGGTCCAGGCTGGCCGTGGGCTCGTCGAGCAAGAGCAGGCGCGGCCTGGTGAGCCAGGCGCGTGCCAGCGCCAGGCGTTGCTGCTCGCCACCGGAGAGCTGGCGCGCGCTGTCGCCGGCGCGGTCCGCCAGGCCGATGCGCTCGAGCATCGCCAGCGCGCGCACCTCGCGTTCACGCCGCGACAGCTCGAAAGGCTTGAGGCCGAGCGCCACGTTGTGCACCACCGAGGCGCGCAGCATCATCGGGCGCTGGAACACCATCATCACGCCCTGCGCCGGCCGCGTCCCTCGCTCCGAGCCCCAGGCCATGCTGCCCGAACTCGGCTGTACCAGACCGCAGATCACGCGCAGCAACACGCTCTTGCCAGCGCCGTTGGGGCCGAGCACCAGCGTGATGCCCTCGTCGCCGAGCTCCAGGTCGATGCCTGCCAGCACCTCGCGGCCATTGGGCTGGTAGCGCAGGTCGCGGATGCACAGGGGAAAGATCGCCATCGCCGCCTCAGCCATAACGCCGCATCGCCCAGTGGCGCAGCATGAACGCGAGCGCATTGAGCGCCAGGATGATCACGATGAGGACGATGCCCAGCGCGATCGCCAGAGCCAGGTCGCCCTTGCTCGTCTCGAGCGCGATCGCGGTCGTCATCACGCGGGTCGCGCGGTCGATGTTGCCGCCCACGATCATCACCGCACCCACTTCGCTCATCGCCCGCCCCAGACCCGCGAGCACCGCCACCAGCAGCGAATGGCGGCAGTCGTAGAGCAGCGTGGTCACGCTGTCCCACCATGAGAAACGCATCAACTGCAGTTCCTCGGCATAGCGCTGCCACACGTCCTCGACCACCTGACGCGTGATCGCCGCCATCAGCGGAATCACGAGCAGCGTCTGCGCAATGACCATTGCCAGCGGCGTATACAACAGCCCGAAGCCACCGAACGGCCCCGAGCGCGACAGCAGCAGGTACACCACCACGCCCACCACCACCGAGGGCAGGCCCATCAGGCCGTTGACCAGCACCGACAGCGTGCTCTTGCCGGGGAACCGCCCCACCGCGATGCAGGCACCGAGCGGCAGGCCGATCAGCGTGCCCAGAACGACCGCAGCACCGCTGACCTGCAGCGACAGCACCACGATCTCGGCCACGGCGTGGTCGAAGGTGGCAAGCAGCGCAAGGGCGTCGGAGAAGGTGGCGGTGAAGGCGGACATCGGCCCGGAGCATACCCGAAACCCCGCGCCGGCCGGAACGCCGGGTACGGCTTCAGCCCGGCGCGGGGGCGGCTCGCGTGCGCGTCGAAGACGCGCACGAAATGCCCCCGGGCTTAAGTTTCGTAGGACAGCAGGAGCACATCCGCCGCCTGCTCCCGGAGCGGGATCAGCGCCTGATAGGCCGGCGACGAGAACCAGTCATTCACCGCCGCAACGCTGGGAAAGCGGATCACGACGATGTCCGAGTGGGGGCTCTCGCCGGCGAGCGCGGCCACCTGCTGACCACGAAACACCAGCTCCGCGCCCCAGGGGGCCAAGGTCTGCGGAACCTTGCCCCGATATTCAGCCCACATCTGCGCGTTCTTCACCGTGATCTGGCCGACGACGTATGCGTCACTCATGGAGGGGCTTCCAGAAATTGATTGTGTTGCAGATCAACCGCCACCCTTCTGCATCGCGCGATCGAGCCGCGCCAGCAAGGCGCGGCGCGCGGCTTCGTCGCCGGGGCCGAAGCGATAGCGCACGTCCAGTTGCGGTAGCTCGAACAGACCCAGCCGGCGCACGCCGGCGGGCTCGATGTCGATGACCAGGCTCTGCGCGCCGTCCTGCAGGCTGAAGCGCAAGCCCGCCGCGCCGCCCTCCACCACCGGCCAGGCCTGGCGCAGATCCCGTTCGAATTCACGCGCAGTGGCGGTGACCCGGCGCTCGAAGGCTTCGGGCACCGGGCCATTGATGAAAGCCACCGCTCAGCCGCCCGCGATCGGCGGCCAGATGGCGAGCTCGTCACCGTCGACCAGACGCCTGCGCGACCGCTCCGAAGGAGGCACGAAGTGGCCGTTGACCAGCACCAGATGCGCGCTGCGCTCGGGCACGTTGTAGCGGCGGATCATTTCCGCCACCGTGATGCCCTCGTCCACCTCGAGCTCGAGACGGTTGCCGCGGTGGCCGTCGGGCAGATAGTCCGACAGCGAGGCGAAGAGCTTGAAGGCGATGCGGATCGTCACGCGGGTCTCCAAAATCACCCCCTCAGCGCGCCAGCGCCATCGGCTGCTGGCTGCGTGCGACGTAGGCATCGACGAAGGCGAGCGGGTTGGCGAGCAGGCGCTCCTTCCAGTCGCCCAGCCGCACCTGGCCGTGGATCAGCCCGCGCAGCGCACCCACATGCTGGGTAAGCCCGATCGAGGTGGCGCCGACCAGCACGTCGTCCTTGAACTGCAGGCTCAGGTAGCGGTAACGCCCCTCGTCGACCATCTCCACGCCGCTGCCGCCGGCCTCGGCCTTCTCGCCCCACCACTGGCCGAAGGAGGACGAGATCAGCCCGAGCGTGTCGAGCACGTTGATCGCCAGCACACCGTTGAGGCGCGATTCGTGCACCGAGTCGCGCGCCATGTTGGTGGCGGCGATGCGCGCCTGGTCGGCGGCGTTGGGCTGGATCGCCGACACCAGATGGGCGCCGGTGAACAGGTCCGGCGCCTCGGCGACGTCGCCGGCGGCGAAGATGCCGGGCACGCTGGTTTCCATGTGGTCGTTAACCAGCACGCCCTTGGCGACATGCACCGGCGTCGCGTCGAGAAAGCCGACGTTGGGCGCTACGCCCGCGGCCACGATGAGCAGATCACATTCGAGCCGATCGCCGGTCGACAGCCCGGCCACAAGCGGCGCATCGGAGCCCACATCGCTGCCGCGCTCGATGCGCTCCACGCCCGCAGAGGTCACGACGCGAATGCCCTTGTCCTCGACCCAGCGCTTGATCATGCCGCCGGCCTTGGGTGTCATCATGCGCGGCACCATGCGATCGCCCATCTCCACCACGGTGAGCTGCACACCCCGCTTGGCGAGCGCCTCCATGATGATGCAGCCGATGAAGCCGGCGCCCAGTTGCAGCACACGCGCGCCGGGCTTGGCGAGCGCGGCGATCGCGCGCGCATCGGCCAGCGTCCAGCAGGTCTGCACTTCGGGCAGGTCGACGCCGGGAATCGGCGGGCGCACCGGGTGCGAGCCGGTGGCGATCAGCAGACGATCGTAGTGTTCGAAGTGGCCGTCGTCGAACAGGACCTTGCGCTTTACGGTGTCGAGTGCCACCGCACGGCCGCGCAACTGGCGGATGCGCAGGCGTTCGAAATGGCCCGGATCCTTACGCAGGTAAGTCCCTGCCTCGTCGATGTTTTCTTCCAGAAGGTAGGGAATCGCCATGCGCGAATACGGCGGCGCGTCCTCGTAACCGACCATCAGGATGTCGTCGGCCGGTGCGACCTTGCGCAAGGTTTCGGCAGCAACGACGCCCGCGGGGCCGTTGCCGAGAATCAGGTGTTTCATTGGAGCGTCCTCAGACGGAAGGCGAGCGCCCCGAGAGGCGCCCGCATACGCTTACAACATCACAGCCCCAGACGGGTCCGCGTCTCGGTCGTCGGCTCGCCCCCCGGCGTCCAGCCGCGCACCTGGTAATACTCCGGCAGCATCTTCGCCAGGCCGTTGACCAGCCCCTTGGCCGGGCCGGTCTTGGCCGGTTCCTGGGTCAGGCGCGGCGGCAGATTGTCGTCCTTGGCGGTGAAGCCGGCGGCGTTGTTGAACATGCGCTCCATGTTCCAGATGCGCTCGCCGACCTCGTTCAACTTCTCCATGCTCCAGTCGCCCTCGCACGCCGCGGCCACCTGCGGCTGCACGTCGGCCAGCGTCCACGCGAAGCTGGTGAACACGCAGATGCCGGCCGAGTCGAACACCGCGGTGGCGTCCTGGAAGGCCTTTACCAGCTCGGGCTTGCCGTCGGTGGTGAGCGGATCGGTCTTGACCGGGATGCCGAGCACTTCGGATGCCACGGTGTAGCCGCGCAGGTGGCAGGCGCCGCGGTTGGAGGTGGCGTAGGCGAGGCCCATGCCCTGGATGCCGCGCGAGTCGTAGGCGGGGAATTCCTGCCCCTTGACGCTCATCGACAGCTCGGGACGGCCGTACTTCTCGCACAGGCGCTTGCTGCCCATGCCGAGCTCCTTGCCGAAGCCCTCGCCGAGCGCGGTCATCTCGACCATCTTCGCCAGCGCCTCGGCCGAGCCGAAGGGCGCAGCCATGCCGATGATGTCGTCGGTCAGGATGCCCAGCTCGTAAAGCTCCATCGCTGCGCCGACGGTGGCGCCGAAGGAGATCGGGTCCATGCCCTGCTCGTTGCAGATCAGGTTGGCGTACTGCAGCGCCTCAAGGTCGCCCACGCCGTTGGCAGCGCCGAGCGCCCACGCGGCCTCGTATTCCAGGCCGCCGGAGGCGCCCCAGTACTTCGGGCTGTTCTTGACGGTGAAGTGGGTTTTGTCGATCTCGGAGATGCGCCCGCACGCGATGGTGCACCCGAAGCAGGCGGCGTTGGTGACCAGGTGGGTCTTGCCGTCGGACTCGCGCTTCTCGTGCATGGCCTCGGCGGAGATCCTGGAGGCGTCCTCGAACTGCACGTCGCGGTGGTTGCGGGTGGGCAGCGCGCCCATCTCGTTGATCACGTTCATCAGCACCTGGGTGCCGTACTTGGGCAGGCCCTGGCCGGTGACCGCGTTGTCTGCGAGCACCTTCTTGGCCTCGGTGGTGGCCTTCATGAAGGCGCCGAAGTCCTTGATGCCGGAGACGCCCTTGGTGCCGCGGATCGCCACCGCCTTGAGGTTCTTCGAGCCCATCACCGCCCCTACGCCGGAGCGGCCGGCGGCACGGTGCAGGTCATTGACGATGCAGGAATAAAGCACCTGGTTCTCGCCCGAGACGCCGATCGAGGAGATCCGCACCAGCGGGTCCTGCAGCGTTTCCTTGATCTTCTCCTCGGTTTCCCAGCAGCTCTTGCCCCACAGGCCGGCGGCGTCGCGCAGCTCGGCCCTGTCGTTCTCGATGTAGAGCCACACGGGCTTGGCCGACTTGCCCTCGAAGATCACCATGTCCCAGCCGGCGAACTTCATCTCGGCGCCGAAGAAGCCGCCCGAGTTCGAGCACGCGATCGCGCCGGTCAGCGGCCCCTTGGTGACGACGGTATAGCGCCCGCCGGTGGACGCCATCGTGCCGGTGAGCGGCCCGGTGGCCATGATCATCTTGTTGTCGGGCGACAGCGGATCGACCTTGGGGTCGATCTCGGACACCAGGTACTTGGTCGCCAGGCCGCGCGAGCCGAGGTATTCGTCGGCCCACTGCATGTTCAGCGGCTCTTCGGTACAGGTGCCTGCGGTGAGGTTCACGCGCAGGACTTTACGATTCCATCCCATGACGCATCCTCCTCAGGCAGCGGCCGAAGCCGGGGTGTTGGCCTTGGCAGCCCAGGCGCGCATCTTGTCGATGCCGGTCCAGTCGGCGTCCACATAGGTGATGGCGCCGGTCGGGCAGGCAGTGGCGCAGGCGGGGTTGCCCTCGCACAGGTCGCACTTCTGCACCTTGCCGCTGTCCTGGTTGTAGTTGATCGTGCCGAACGGGCAGGCGATCGTGCACACCTTGCAGCCGACACACGTGTCCTCGAACACCATCTTGGCGCCGGTGCTGAGATCGATGCGGATCGCGTCTACCGGACAGGAGTTCAGGCACCAGGCTTCGGTGCACTGCGTGCAGGTATAGGGCACCTTGCGGCCCTCGTGCTCGAAGTTGAACACCTTGATACGCGACTTGCTCGGATTGATGACCCCGGTGTGCTCGTAAGAACAAGCCATCTCGCATTGCAGACAGCCGGTGCACTTCGCGGGATCCATGTGCAGTGCTTTCCACATCGATCGTCTCCTGATTCGTTATTGGTTGATGCAATCGGTCGCCGGATCGGACACCTGCTCCCGACGACCCACAGGTACCTCACAGGGCAAAGCACCTATGCAGAACCAAGCATAAGTTGTGCCCAATGAAGGTCAACCTGGGATTACCCTTCTTCACTGCCCCCTTCTCCACTGCCCCCCTCCGCGCTTCCACTGCGCCCCAGTTTCCGGTACAGGCGATTGCGACTGACACCGAGCAGTCGCGCGGCAGCAGACAGGTTGCCGCCGACTTCCCGCATCACGCGTTCGATGAGCTCGACTTCAAGTTGATCGAGCCGACGCGGACCCGAACGCTCCGACGCGAGCGAAAGCATCGCACCGGGAGCCAGCTCCGCACACGGCTGCGGGGCAGCCATGGGCGCCTGCTCCGCCGCATCGGACAGGAACAGCTCCTCCGGCAGATGACTGGGCAGGATTTCGGTCTCGTCCGCATCGAGCAGCGCGACCGCGACGCGGATCACGTTGTGCAACTGGCGCAAGTTGCCCGGCCAGCTGTAACGCTCGATGAAACGCATCACCTCCTCGCCAATGCGCACGCCGGTGAGCCCGGCATCGCGCGCTTCGCGTTCCAGGATGCGCTCGACGATGCAGCGGATGTCACTGCGTTCGCGCAGCGGCGGCAGGCTGACCGTGAGGCTATTGACGCGGTAATAGAGGTCCTCGCGAAAATCGCCGCGCGCCACCGCATCACGCAGCACGCGGTGGGTGGCACACACCAGCGAGATGTCGACCGGGACCGACTTCACCGAGCCCACCGGCGTCACGCAGCGCTCCTGCAGCACGCGCAGCAGTCGCGCCTGCATGCCAAGCGGCATGTCGCCGATCTCGTCGAGGAACAGGGTGCCGCCGTGGGCCTGCTGGATCTTGCCGAGCGCGCCTTCCTTGCGCGCGCCGGTGAAGGCGCCGCCGACATAACCGAAAAGTTCGGACTCGATCAGGGTTTCCGGCACCGCCGCGCAGTTGAGCGCCACGAAGGGCTTGTCGGCGCGCGGCCCGCTGTTGTGGAAGGCGTTCGCGAACAGCTCCTTGCCGACCCCGGATTCGCCCTGGATGAGCAGCGGGATGTCCTTGCCGAGGATGCGGCGCGCCCGGTCGAGCGCGCGCCCGATGCCGGCATCACCGGTGGCGAGCGAAGTGAGCGTGCATCGCGTGCTCGTCGCCGCCGGCGCCGACCGCGGCGCGCGCGCGGCTTCGGCAACCCTGCGCGTCTCGCCGACGAAGGCGCCGATCTGCGGCCGCAGCGAACGCAACTGCACGTACAGGTGCGACCCGTCGTGCAGCACGAGACGGATCAGCGCATCGCTCGAGTTCTGCGCGCGGTCGGCGATCTTGCCCAGGCCGTGGCGGAAGAGCTCGGCGAACGAGGCGCCGCCCCCATCCAGGCGCTGCGCCAGCCACTCGCGCGCGATCGAGTTCGCCCCGGCCAGCACGCCCTCGGGCGTGACCGCGAGCAGGCCCTCCTGCAGGCTGCCGACGTATTCGGGGCGCTCGTGGAAGGCGACCAGGATCTCGTTGGCGAACTCGGTCTCGAACAGGCGCTTTTCGATCAACTGCACCGAAAGGCGCACCAGCCCGAGCGAATGGCGCTGATGCATGCGCTGGTCACAGGACACGTCGAGCACGCCGGCGAGGGTGCCGCGCGGATCGAAGATCGGCGACGCCGTACAGGACAGGAAGCCGTTGTGGTCCAGGTAGTGTTCGGCGCCGAGCACAACCGCCGGCGCATTGGCGACGATGGCGGTACCGATGGCGTTGGTGCCGCGCGCCGCCTCGCTCCAGCACGCGCCGGGCTGCAGCGCGACGCGGTTGGCGCGGTCGACGAAATCCGCATCACCGAGGCTGTGCACGATCATCCCCTGCGGGTCGGACAGCAGCACCACGCTGCCCGAGGCCCGGATCTGCTCGAACACATGCTCCATGACGCCACTGGCGTGCTCCACCAGGCGCGCGTTGCGCTCGCGCACGTCCGCCAGTCGCGCGCGCTCGCCATGCTCGCGCGCCTCGCGGTTGGCGCGATCCACACCCAACTCGCGACAGCGCTGCCAGGAATTCAGGATCAGCGCCGGCACGCCCTCGTCCGGGCACGCCCCGTCTTCGAAGAACTGCTTGCGCGCGAGCCTGAAACGCTGGTCGCGACCCGCGTCCACAGCCGATAACTGCCCCATCGTCCTCACGTCTCCTCCGGGCGACCTGACCGCGATGTCCGCGGCCGGCTGCCTCGATTTTCATTGGTTCCACGATTCGGAACGTAGCACTTGATCCGTCTCGAAACAAACTGCGTGCTCCGTTCATTCGAAGCTTGAGCAGGAATCTTGCCAGCTCGAAATATCCGCGCGGACAAGAAGCCCGCAGCGCAGCCGTTCCGGCCCGATCACGTGGCACGTGGCACGCGGATTGCAGTTAGTCCCTCATCCGGAGGGACCGGACCAATGACCGATTCGAACCAAACCAATGAGGATCAACAAGGTGAAGACACAAACCTTGACGGAGACACTGTTCCGCCGACTCGCTCTGGGCACCGCTGCGCTCGGCGTCGTGGCCGCGGCCACGCTTGCGCACGCCCACGGCGACGTCACGCCGCAGGCGGTGGACACGACCAGCCTGACGCAGCTCGGCGAGGACTGGCGCATCGCCAACCCCTATCGCGAAAACGCCGACGCCATCCGCATCGGCGACTCGGCCTTCAACCAGAACTGTGCGCGCTGCCATGGGCTGGGCGCGGTGTCCGGCGGCATCGCCCCCGACCTGCGCTTCCTGGAGCCCGGTGACGAGATGGACGAATTCTTCATCGCCAAGGTGCGCAATGGCGTGACGCGCAACGGCGCGGTGTACATGCCGCCCTTCGAGGGCATGCTCACCCAGGAAGCCATGTGGGCGATCCGCGCGTGGCTGGAGACGGTCCATGAAGCACAGTGACCGCCGCCGCTTCCTGCTCGGCGCCGGCGCCCTCGCCCTGCTCGCGGCCAGCCCGGTGCAGGCAACGGCGGCCGGGCTCGAAGTCCAGCAGCCCGGCACGCTGCGCGTCGCGGTATACGCCAACTTTGCGCCTTGGTCGGCGGCCGGCAAGGGCATCGACGTGGCGCTCGGCCGAGCACTCGCCGAGCGCCTGGGGCTGCAACCGCAGATCGTCGAGTTCCCCGCCGACGAGAACATGAACGACGACCTGCGCAACATGGTGTGGCGCGGCCATTACCTCGGCCACAAGCCGGCCGACGTGATGCTGCACGTGCCGGTGGATGTGCATTTCGCCGCCAGCAACCGCCAGGTGAAGATCTTCGGCCCCTATCACCTCGAAACCCTCGCCCTGGCGCGCGTCGCCGAGCGCGTGCCGGCGCCTTCGGGCTCGGCGGCGGAGAGCTTCGCGGTGTTTGCCGAGGAGCGCATCGGCGTGGAACTCGACACCCACGCCAGCGACTTCCTGCTCCAGCTGATGGACGGCGCGCTGCGCCCCAACGTGGTGCACTTCCGCACCCTGGGCGAGGCCGCGGCCGCGCTCAGGAACGGCGAGATTGCCGCCGCGATGGGCACGCGCAGCGAGCTCGAGGCCGGGCTGTCCGCGCATCCAGGCATCGCGATCGACACGCTGGCCATGCCCGAGCTGCGCGTCAGCGGCTGGCCGCTCGGCATGGCGGTGAAGGCCGACAGCGCCGCGCTCGCCGATGCGCTCGGCAATGCGCTGGCCGAGCTGCAGCGCTCGGGCGAACTCGCCCGTCTCTTCGCGGCCAACGGCGTCCGCCACCATCTGCCCTGAGCAATGGAGCGTTCCGGAGCGCAACGAATTTGTTGCGTTCCGGAACAACGCCCTGCCCCCTATTCCAGGTAATGCCCCACGCCGATCAGCGAGCGTCCGTCGCGGCGCACGTAAGAGCGCTTGCTCTCCACCATGTTGGTCACCGGGTTGCGCCACACATAATCCACCGTCGCCTCGTCCGCCGACTGCAGCTTGGCGATCATCTCTGCCACCAGCGCATTGCCCGCCGCATCGCGCAGGCCGACGGCGTCGGTGTCCGACAGCGCGGGATTCATCCCCATCGCCTCGAAGCGGCCGCTGTCCATGTCGACCATGAACACGTAGAGATCGTCCTTGACGAAGTCGCCACGACGGTCGTTGAAGCGCGCGGCGGCCGTGGCATGGCCTTCGTTGCGCGCCAGCGCGACTGCACGCTCGAGCATCGCGCGCGCGTCGTCGGCGCTGGCGCGCGGCGCCGAGTAGCCCACGCCCAGCACATAGCTGCCGTGCTTGCGCACATGGCTGACCTTGGGCTCGACCTTGTTGGTCACGCGGTTGAGCCACATGTAGCGCACCGTCGCCTCGGGGCTCACGCGGGTGCGATCGATCATCTCGCGGAACAGCGGGTTGCCGGCGGCGTCGGTGGTGTTGAGCACGGTGAGACCGACCAGGGCCTCGGGCGCCGCGCCGCTGGCGTGATACACGCCCTTGTCGTCGATCACGAACACATAGAGGTCCTTGCGCACGAACTCGCCCTTGCGGTCGTTGAAGGCGGCGAAGGCGCGCTCGGGTCCGTTCGCGTCCATGTACTTCACCGCCTGCTCGAACAGCGCCTGCGCCTCGCGCGGCGTGGCGCGCTCGCCGGCATGAGCGCCGACGCTGGTGAGGGCCGCGAACGCGAATGCGGCCAGGGATTTGGTCTTCGGGTAATGCTTCATCGTCGGAACTCCATGTTTGCAGACATCTGCGAATGACGGATTGCGAACTACGGCTGACGCACGCACCGCGCATCGGTGCGCACAACGCAGTGCGGCCCGGGCGCAGCTGCGTCCGGGCCGCACGACCAGGTGCCGGTGCCGCCTGCGGGCGGCACCCCAGGATCAGCCCCGCGCGGGGTCAGCTCTTGTGCAGTTTGAACACCCACACGGTGCCGCCCTGCTCGAGGTAATTCACGCGCTTGGCGACATCGCCGCCCCACAGCGGCACCGCACCACCCCAGCCCGACACCACGGCGACGTACTGCTCGCCGTTGTCGTCCCAGGTCACCGGCGGCGCGATCACGCCCGAGCCGGTCTGGAACTGCCAGACTTCCTCGCCCGTCTTCGCGTTCACCGCCTTCAGGAAGCCCTCGGGGGTGCCATAGAACACCAGGTTTCCGCCCGTGGTCAGCACCCCGCCCCATAGCGGCGCGTTGTTCTTGACCTCCCACACGATCTTGCCGCTCACCGGATCGACCGCCCGCATCGCGCCGATGTAGTCCTCGTACAGCGGCTTGATGGTGAAGCCCGCGCCCAGGTAGGCTGCGCCGCGCTTGTAGCTCACCGGCTCGTTCCAGATGTCCATGCCCCACTCGTTGGACGGCACGTAGAACAGCCCGGTGTCGGGGCTGAAGGCCATCGGCATCTGGTTCTTGCCGCCAAGGAAGGACGGCGCGTTGAACACCACCTTGCCCTTGCCGCCTTCAACGGCGCCACCGCCCTCGATGAAGGGGTTGCCGGGGCGCTTCTCGTCGTCGAAGATCGGCCGCCCGGTCTGCAGGTCGATGCCCTTGGCCCAGTCGATGCGGGTCACGAAGGGGAAGGCATTGAGCAGCTTGCCGTTGCTGCGGTCATTGACGAAGAAGAAGCCGTTGCGGTCGGCCTTGCCGCCGGCCTTTACCAGCTGGCCGGTCTTCGGGTCCTTGTACTCGAAGGAGACGAATTCGTTGACGCCGTCGTAGTCCCAGCCGTCGTGCGGGGTGCTCTGGTAGTGCCAGGCGATCTTGCCGGTATCGGGGTCGATGGCAACCGTCGCCGCCGAATACAGGTTGTCGCCCGGACGCAGCCAGGAGTTCCACGGCGCCGGGTTGCCGGTACCCATGAAGATCAGGTCGACATCCGGATCGTAGTAGGCCGCCTGCCAGGTCGCCGCGCCGCCGGTCTTCCACAGGTCGCCCGGCCAGGTGGCGTTGGTCGTGCCCGAGATGCCGTTCTCGACCGGCTTGCCGTCCTTGTCGTAGGTGTAACCCATGTGGCCTTCGACCACCGGGCGCATCCACACCATCTTGCCGGTCTTCGCGTCGCGCGCCTCGACCCGGCCCATGACGCCGAATTCGCCGCCCGACACGCCGCTGATGATCATGCCCTTGACGATCTGCGGCGCCGCGGTCATCGAGTAGCCAGCCTTGTAGTCGTCGACCTTCTCGCGCCAGACGACCTTGCCGGTGTCCTTGTTGAGCGCGACGAGCTGGGCGTCGAGCGTGCCGAAGATCACCAGGTCGCCATAGATGGCCGCGCCACGGTTGATCACGTCACAGCAGGGCATGATGCCGTCGGGCAGGCGGTGCTCGTACTTCCACAGCTTCTTGCCGGTCCTGGTATCGAGCGCGTAGATTCGGCTGTACGAGCCGGTCACGTACATCGTGCCGTCGTGGATCAGCGGCTGGGACTGCTGGCCGCGCTGCTTCTCGCCGCCGAACGAAAACGCCCACACCGGCACCAGGTCCTTCACGGTGTCGGGGTTGACCTTGGCCAGCGGGCTGTAACGCTGGCCCTTGGTGCCCAGGCCGTGGGTGACGATCTGATGCGTGGTTTCCGCATCCTTCAGGATGTCCTCGTCGGTCACGCCGGCCGCCAGCGCGCCGCCTGCGGTCCCGAGACCCGCCATGGCGATGGCGAGCGCGCTCAGCATGGCGGGCAGGTGCTGCCGCCGTTTGTGTTTCTTCATTTTCGACTCCTCCTCGTGTCTCTCTTGCCTGTGGTCCGGTGGCATGGGTTCCGGCACCGTGCTGGCGCCGGACAGGAGCCAAACTGCAATCGCCATGCCATGGTGCATCGACGGCCGGCCGTCATCGCAGCCCAGTGGCTGAGCCCGCACGGCAGCCGGGCGGCTGCGAGGTCTTCTGCAATTCTCATGGCATCCTGGCCGCGACCGCGGGCGGGTGCTCCAGCCGCATCGCAGCCCCTTGTCCGCAACGGAGCGGCGGAGCAGAAATGTTGCGCTTCGGAACAAGCCTGGTGTACGTAACGACGGGAGGCACGGGCCCGTTCTGCTGGCACGAGCATTGCATCGATACCCGGATACATCGACGGCCGACGGGCAACCCAGCCGGCCCTGCTTCGGGATCAAATGATGAAACGACTCGGTACGCCTCGGCGCCTGCTTGCAGCAGGCCTCATTTCGCTACTGGCATGCGCAATCGGCGCCAGCGGCGCTTCGCCCCCGGCGCCGGCTGCCCCTGCTGCAACGGCTGACGGAGCGCAGTCGCCGGCCGACGAACTTTCGAGGGACCCGCTCGACTCCCCGCGCTGGGCCGACATGAAGAAGGCCTTTTTCGACGGGCAGGAAGTCGTCTTCGACGCCCGCGTCAAGCTCACCGGCCCCACGGTGGCGGAGGATCCGCTCAACGTGCCGATCACGGTCGACGCCACCGCCCTGCCCGGCGTGGAAGAGATGATCGTGTTCGCCGACTTCAACCCGATCGTGAAGGCGCTGCGCTTCGAGCCCGGTACGGCGCGGGCCAGCCTCGGCTTTCGGATCAAACTCCAGCAGTCCTCGCCCATTCGCGTCGCAGCACGGACGGTGGACGGCGTCTGGCGCGTGGGTGGCGCCTGGATCACCACCACCGGCGGCGGCTGCACCCTGCCCTCGCTCGGCTCGGGCTCGCCCGAATGGCAGGACCGACTCAATGAGGTGAATGGTCGCCTGTGGCCGCGTGTCGGCGGTGGCGAGCGCCTGCGCATGCGGATCATCCACCCGATGGACACCGGGCTCGCGGCAGGCATTCCGGCGTTTCACATCGAGGCCATCGCGATTGCCGACGAATCCGGTCAGGTGCTGGCCCGCCTCCAGCCGCTCGAGCCGGTGGCCGAGAACCCGAGCTTCACGCTCGACTTCGCCGAGGTCGCGCCGGGTGCGCGCCTGCAGGTCAGCGGCCGCGACAACAACGGCAACCGCATCGACGCATGGGTGACACGATGAAGACCAGCGCGCCCCGTGTCTTCTCACGTCGTCCGCCGCGCTGGCTCTTCCGCGCGCTGGCGTCCCTGCTCGCCTTGCTGACACTGGCGACCGGCGCACACGCCGAGCGCTTCGACTATCGGCTCGAACCCCGCCAGATCGCCGACGGCGCGTACGTGCTGGTCGGGCTGAAAGAAGACTTCTCCTTCGACAATGGAGGCAACATCGTCAACACCGGCTTCATCGTCGGCACCGAAGGCGTGATCGTCATTGACACCGGCTCGTCGAGGCGCTATGGCGAACAGATGCTGGCGGCGATCCGGCGCATCACCGAACTGCCGGTCGTGCTCACCTTGAACACCCACCACCACCCCGATCACTTCCTGGGCAATCAGGCCTTCCCCTCCGACACCCTCGCAGCACTGCCCGAGACAATCTCCGCCATCCGCGGCGAGGGTGAGGCCTTCAACGCCAACATGTATCGCCTGAATGGCGACTGGATGCGCGGCACGGAGGTGGTGGTGCCGACGCGCACCCTGACGGCGGGCCGGCAGCACATCGGCGGCCGCGATGTCGAGCTGCTCGCCCTCGGCGGACACACCGCCGCCGACCTGGTGCTGGTCGATCACGACAGCGGCACGGTGTTCGCGGCCGACCTGATCTTCAACGGACGCGCGCCCACCACGCCGCATGCCGACATTCCGCGCTGGATCGCCGCGCTCGATACGCTGGTGCGCGTGCCCGCCCGGCACTGGGTTCCCGGCCACGGCGAGGTGGCCAGCGACCTCACGCCGCTGCACGAGACCCGCGCCTATCTCGGCTGGCTCGCCGACACGATCCGCCGCGGCGCAGAAAACGGTCTCGACATGACCGAGGTGTTCGCGACCAAGATCGCACCACCCTTTGCCGGGCTGGCACTGGTCGAGCAGGAATTCCGCCGTTCGGTCGCGCACCTGTTCCCGGCGGCCGAACAGGCGGCACTCGCCGCGGCCCCGCGTTAGCTCATGGGGTCCGCAAGCATGCGTCCGCCGCTACAGTCTCCCCGCCCCTTACTGGGGCGGATCGGCACGCCGCAGGGCATCGAGCCGCCTTGCCGCTTCGTCGTCGCCATTGGCAGCGGCCACCGCCAGCCAGTAGCGCGCCTGTTCGCGGTCGGGTTCCACCGGGCCGCCTTCCAGGTACAGCAGGCCAAGCCGATACTGCGCCTTCGTCGAGCCCGCGTGCGCACCTCGGCGGTAGCGCTCCACCGCGGCCCGCCCATCGCGCACCTCGCCCAGCCCGTCCTCTGCGAGGATGCCGAGATGGAACCAGGCTTCGGCCACCCCCTTTTCGGCGAGGGCCTGCCAGATGCTGCGCGCGCTGTCGTAGTGCGCCATCTTGAATTCGGCGTAAGCCTTGTAGAGGCCGATGCTCGGCCGCGCAGCCAGCCCCGCGAGCTCGTCGTCGTCAAGGGGCTGCGCCAGCACGGCACAGCTCTGGAACAGCAACAGCGCGGCGAGACAGCGTCGTGCGTTCATGCGGGCAGTACTCCGAAAGATCTGGGTCGTTCCTTCAAAGCAACAAATGCGCCCGGATCGATCGGCTGATGAGTGTGCAAATCAACACCGGGATTGACGGGCCCGCCCGATCGCACGGGCTCCCGCGCCTCTTTCGCCTCGCGCTGGGACCGTTGCTGCTCGCCTGCTCGTTTCTGTTCGCACCCGCAGCCATCGCGCGCGAACCCGCAGCAGATGTCGTCAGCCGCAACTTCTTCGAAGTCGACTTCGCCGATCTGCGCGATGCACTGGTCGAGGCAATCGCCGAAGAGGGCATTGCCACGCCGGTCGTCAGCCACTTCGGCGACATGCTCGCACGCACTGCCGGCGACCTCGGCCACCGCCCCGACCTGTACGCGCACGCCGAGATCCTGACCTTCTGCAGCGCTTCGGTCGCGGCAAGCCTTGCAACGGAAGCACGCGAGCACATCGCGCTTTGCCCGCTGTCGGTTGCGGTCTATGCACTGCCCGGGGCGCCACGCACGGTGCTCATCGCCTACCGTCCGCCCGCGGTGGACAGCGCGGGGGGCGATGCCGCACGCGCCTTGCTGGCACGGCTCGTGGCACGCGCGGCCAAGCTCGTCGGCCACCCCTGAGGGCCACTGCGCCTGGAGACCCTCAACTCATGCGGCCCAGCTTGCGATACAGCGTGTTGCGGCTGACGCCGAGCCTGCGCGCCGCGGCCGAAACGTTGCCCTTGACCTCGCGCATCACCACCGCAATCGCCTCCATCTCGAGCTCGTCGAGACTGCGCGGCGCAGTCTGCTCCACAGCCTCCACGCCGCCCGGCACAGCAGTCGCCATGGTCGCCATCGACGCGTCCGCGCGTGAGCATACGGGGTCCGCACCGAACAGCTCCTCGGGCAGGTGCAGCGCGCCGATCTCGTCCTCGTCGTCGTCGAGCAGCGCTACCGCGACCCGCATCACGCTGTGCATCTGGCGGATGTTGCCTGGCCACGGGTAGATCTCGAAGAAGCGCATCACCTCCGGGCTGATCCGCACGCCGGGGCGACCCGACTCGCGCGCCTCGATCTGCAGCAGGCGCTCGACCAGCATCGCGACGTCGCTGCGCTCGCGCAGCGGCGGCAGCGTGACGGTGAGTCCGTTGACCCGGTAGTACAGATCCTCGCGAAACTCGCCGTTGGCCACCGCGTCGCGCAGCACGCGGTGGGTGGCGCACACCAGCGAGATGTCCACCGGAATCGACTTGATGCCGCCCACCGGCGTCACGCTGCGCTCCTGCAGCACGCGCAGCAGGCGCGTCTGCATCGCCAGCGGCATGTCACCGATCTCGTCCAGGAACAGCGTGCCGCCATGGGCCTGCTGCACCTTGCCGACCGCGCCCTCGCGGCGCGCCCCGGTGAAAGCGCCGCCCACATAGCCGAACAACTCGGATTCGATCAGGTTCTCGGGAATCGCTGCGCAGTTGAGCGGCACGAAGGGCCCGTCGGCACGGCTCGATGCGTTGTGAAACGCACGCGCGAACAGCTCCTTGCCCACGCCCGACTCGCCCTGGATCAGCAAGGGGATGTTCTTGCCACCGATGCGCTTGGCGCGCTCGATCGCGCGGTGCAGCTTGTCGTCGCCGGTATCGAGCTGCTCGAGCGTCAGACGGTCGCCACCGGCCCCGCCCGGCTCGGCATTGCGCGCGGGCACGGCAGCGGACGTCCTGCGCGTGTCCTCGCCCTCGCCCACCTCGGCGGCGCCCGCTCCGCCCGCAAGCGCGAGCGGGCGCATGCCACGCACCTGCACGTAGATCTCGCCCCCGTTCTTGGTGCCCAGGCGCACCAGATCGGCGGCGCCTGACTGCGCACGGTCGAGAATGGTGCCGAACCCGAGCTTGAACAGGTCACCGAAACTGGCCGTGCCCGACTCACCCACCTGCCGCACGAGCCACTCGCGCGCGCTGCGGTTGGCGCCGAGGATGGTGCCGTCGGGCCCGAGTGCGATCAGCCCTTCCTGCAGACTGCCGACATACTCCGGACGGGCGTGGAAGGCGAACACGATGTGCTTGCTGAACTCGGTCTCGAACAGCCGCTTCTCGACCAGTTGCACCGACAGTCGCACCAACCCCATCGTGTGGCGCTGGGGATTGCGATAGTCGCCCGAAATGTCGAAGACGCCGGCGAGTTCGCCATGTGGGTCAAAGATCGGGGACGAGCAGCAACTCAGAAAGACGTTGCGGTCCAGATAGTGCTCGGAGCCGAAGACCTCGACCGGCGCGCGCTCGAGCAGGGCGGTGCCAATGCCGTTGGTGCCCAGGCTGGCCTCGTCCCAGCGCGCGCCCGGCTGGAGCGCGACACGTTGCGCACGATCCACGAAGGCCGGATCGCCCAGGCTGTGGATGATCATGCCGTCGAGATCGGCGAGGATCACCATGCTGCCCGACGCGCGGATCTGGTCGAACACGTGCTCCATCACGCCGCTCGCCAGGTTGAGCAAGCGGCTGCTCTGGTTGCGCGACTCCTCGAGCTGGCCGCGTCCGGCGACATCCACCGCGCGCGTGGTCCGCGGATCCAGACCCGAATCACGACAGCGCGACCACGAGCGCAGGATCAGCGGAGAAACGTCATCCTCGGGCAACACACCGCGGCTGAAAAACTCCTCACGCGCAATGGCAACACGGTCCTCGCGCGCCTGCTTCAACTGCGGCACAGCGTTCATATCGTCTTCCTCCTCGTGCTCCCCGAAAACGTCGTCCGGGGATGCAGTTTTATGGTTATGTTCAAAAAAGTAGCACCTGCCCAACATTGAAGCAAATGCATCGGTGCAGCGCGGACCGTGACGGGCCGGGATTCCCGGGCAAGGGGCGCCACACGCCCCTGGAAGCGACTGGCACAAGGTTTGCCTGAATGCAGGGCTTGCGCCGTTTCAGCGCAGCCGCCCGCCCACGCAAAGAAGCGCCGGCGATCCGACCACCCATCGAGGAGGGGTTCATCATGCATGCCTATCCGCTGTCTGCCGCCCTGCCTAGCGCACTGCCCACCGACTCCATCCTGCGTCGGCACTTCGAGCAGCTCGTATCGGCCGCCGGACTGCCACAACCGCCGGAGGATTCGGTGCTGAGTCGCCACTACCGACAGTTGCTCGACTCCCGCCTCGATCAAGCTTCAGCCGCCGACCGCCCCGCAGCCAGGGTCGCCGCCCCTGAAGCAACAGCGACTCCTCAAGCGCAGGCGAGCCCGATACCGCAACCGGCAGCCGCACCCGACGCGCCGCCAGTGGTGCGCAGCCAGCCCACTCAGGCCCCGCGAGAAGCGGCGTCGATACCTGATCGCAACCCACCACCGGCGGCGCCCACGAGCTGGTTCAGCCGTCTGCTGGCAAGACTCTTTGGCAACTGAGTTCGGCCACCGAGTCTGGCCACTGAATCTGGCCACTGAATCTGGCCACTGAGTCTGGCCACTGAGTCGCCTCGTCCTTCACCGCGCGCCGATCCGCAAGCTCGCGACCACCCACCCAGGAACTCCCAGGAACACCTCCAAGATGGCCGACTTCACGACCGCCCCGGACACCCCCGTGCGCCGCAAACCCCGCGCCACGCAGCGCGGCAGGCAGCTCGAGCCCGCCGCGCTCGCCGACATCGAGGCCCTGCTCGACGGCCGTCCGCGCGCACGCGACAGCCTGATCGAACATCTGCACGCCATCCAGGACGCCTGGGGCCATCTCGCACTGCGTCACCTGCGTGCACTCGCGCACTGGATGAACCTGCCGATGGCCACGGTGTATGAGACCGCGACTTTCTACGCTCACTTCGACATCGTGGGCGACGGCGAAATTCCGCCCCCGGCGGTGAGCATCCGGGTATGCGACTCGCTGCCGTGCGAACTCGCCGGCGCGCGCGCCCTGCATGCCGCGCTCATGGCCGACGTGGACCCGGCGGATATCCGCGTGGTGCGGGCTCCGTGCATGGGCCGCTGCGACAGCGCGCCCGTGGTCGAGGTCGGTCATCGCCACCTCGGTCACGCCACCCCCGCCGCGGTGCACACCCTGCTGCAAGGCGAGCTGCATCCGAAGGAGGTAGCCTGGCAGCGCCTCGACGCCTACCGTGCCGAGGGCGGATATGACTTGTTGCAGGGCGTGCGCAGCGGCAAGGTATCGATCGAAAAGCTCAGCAGCGTGCTGCAGGACGCCGGGCTGCGTGGCCTCGGCGGCGCCGGCTTTCCCACCTTCAAGAAGTGGGCCTTCGTGCGCGCCGAACCGGCGCCACGCTACATGGTGATCAACGCCGACGAGGGCGAGCCCGGCACCTTCAAGGACCGCCACTATCTGGAGCAGGCCCCACACCGCTTCCTCGAAGGTGCGCTCGTCAGCGCCCATGCGGTCGACGCCGCAGCGCTCTACATCTACCTGCGCGACGAGTACCCCGGCCTGCACGCGGTGCTGCGCGAAGCGATCGCCGAAGCCGAGGCCGCCGGCCTCGCCGCGCCCGGCTACATCGTGCTGCGCCGCGGCGCCGGTGCCTACATCTGTGGCGAGGAATCGGCGCTCATCGAATCGCTCGAAGGCAAGCCCGGCAAGCCACGCCACCGCCCGCCCTTCGTCGCGCAGAAGGGCCTGTTCGACCGCCCGACGCTGGTGAACAACGTCGAGACCGTGTACTGGATTCCGCTGCTCTGGCAGCGCGGTGCCGACTGGTTCGCCAGTCAGGGCCGCCACGGCCGTAAGGGCCTGCGCAGCTTCTCGGTTTCCGGCCGGGTGAAGACGCCCGGCGTGCATCTGGCCCCGGCCGGCATCACGCTGCAGGAGCTGGTCGACGAATACTGCGGCGGCATGGCGGACGGCCACCGCCTGCTCGCCTACCTGCCCGGCGGCGCCTCGGGCGGCATCCTGCCCGCGACCAAGGCCGACATCCCGCTCGACTTCGACACCCTGCAGCCGGAGGGCTGCTTCATTGGCTCGGCCGCGGTGGTGGTGATCTCGGACCACGACGACCTGCGCGCGGTGGCGAAGAACCTGATGGCCTTTTTCGCCGACGAATCCTGTGGCCAATGCACGCCCTGTCGCGTCGGCACCGAGAAGATGCTCGGCCTGCTCGCGCGCGACGAGTGGGACACCGACCAGCTCCAGCGCCTCGCCCAGGTCATGCAGGACGCCTCGATCTGCGGGCTCGGTCAGGCCGCGCCCAACCCGGTCACCAGCCTGCTGCGCTTCTTCCCGGCCGAACTGGCGAAACAGGGCATCAGCCTGCGCCCGGCCGCTGCGAACACGGAATCCGCCTCATGAGCACGCTCGCCTCCCCCCTCGCCCCGACCGCCCCTGCGCCCAACATGCAAGCCTTCGACATCACCCTCGACGGCGTTGCCGTGCAGGCCCTTCCCGGCGAGACGCTGTGGCAGGTCGCCAAGCGCGCCGGCGAACGCATCCCGCACCTGTGCTTCAAGGACGCACCCGGCTACCGCGCCGACGGCAATTGCCGCGCCTGCATGGTCGAGATCGAGGGCGAGCGCACGCTGGCCGCGAGCTGCATCCGCCCGGCGATGCCCGGCATGGTGGTCAGGAGCGCGAGCTCCGAACGCGTCCGCAGCGCGCGCGAAGGCGTCATGGAGCTGCTGCTGGCCGACCAGCCGGCGCGCGCCGAGAGCCCCGACCGTTCCAGCCATTTCTGGGAGATGGTCGACCTGATGGCGCTCGACATCGACGCGCCGGACGCGGCGCACAAACAGCTACCGCAACGCCGCGCAGCCCCCACGCTGCCCGACACCTCGCATACCGCGATGCACGTCAATCTGGATGCCTGCATCGAGTGCAACCTGTGCGTGCGCGCCTGCCGCGAGGTGCAGGTCAACGACGTCATCGGCCTCGCCCACCGCGGCGCGGGCTCGAAGATCGTGTTCGACTTCGACGACCCGATGGGCGACAGCACCTGCGTGGCCTGTGGCGAATGCGTGCAGGCCTGCCCCACCGGCGCGCTGATGCCCGCCCGCATCGTGGATGAACACGGCCACGGCGACTCGGCCTGCGCCGACCGCAAGGTCGATTCGGTGTGCCCGTACTGCGGTGTCGGCTGCCAGCTCACCTACCACGTGAAGAACGACAAGATCGTCTTCGTCGAAGGCCGCAACGGCCCGTCGAACGAGAACCGCCTGTGCGTCAAGGGCCGCTTCGGCTTCGACTATCCCAACCACGCCGCGCGCCTCACCGTGCCGCTGATCCGGCGCGAAGGCGTGCCGAAAGGGATCGACCCGGATTTCGACCCCGCCAAGCCGCTCACCCACTTCCGCGTCGCAAGCTGGGACGAGGCGCTCGACCTCGCCGCCGCCGGCCTGCGCCGCCTGCGCGACGCGCACGGCCCCAACGCACTCGCGGGTTTTGGCAGCGCCAAGTGTTCCAACGAAGAGGCCTGGCTGTTCCAGAAGCTGGTGCGCACCGGCTTCCATTCCAACCATGTCGACCACTGCACCCGGCTGTGCCACGCCAGCTCGGTCGCGGCGCTGATCGAGTGCATCGGCTCGGGCGCGGTCACCGCCTCCTTCATGCAGGCGCAGCAGGCCGACGTGGTCATCCTCACCGGCTGCAACCCGACGGTGAACCACCCGGTCGCCGCCACCTACTTCAAGCAGGCGGCCAAGCGCGGCACCAAGCTCATCGTGCTCGACCCGCGCGGCATCACCATGGGCGCCCACGCCCACCGCATGGTCCGCTTCACCCCGGGCAGCGACGTGTCGCTGTTCAACGCCATGCTCAACGTCATCGTCACCGAACACCTGTACGACGAGGACTACATCGCTGCCCACACCGAAGGCTTCGAGGCGCTCAAGGCCCACGTGCTGGCGATGACGCCCGAGGCCATGTCGCCCGCCTGCGGCGTCGCCCCCGACGAGATCCGCGACATCGCCCGCCTGTACGCGAACGCCGAGCGCGCGATGATCTTCTGGGGCATGGGCATCTCGCAGCACACCCACGGCACCGACAACGCGCGCTGCCTGATCTCGCTCGCGCTCGCCACTGGCCACATCGGCCGTCCGGGTACCGGCCTGCATCCCCTGCGCGGCCAGAACAACGTGCAGGGCGCGTCGGATGCCGGCCTCATCCCGATGGTCTTCCCCGACTACCAGCCGGTGGGCGACGTGCAGATCCGCGCCGCCTTCGAGGAGTTGTGGAACACGCCCCCCGACACGCCACTCTCCGACAAGCCCGGCCTCACCGTGGTCGAGATCGTGCACGCCATCCATGCAGGGACCATCCGCGGCATGTACATCCAGGGCGAGAACCCGGCCATGTCCGACCCTGACCTCGATCATGCCCGCGGTGCGCTCGCCAGGCTCGAGCACCTGGTCGTGCAGGACCTATTCGTCACCGAGACCGCCCAGTTCGCCGACGTCATCCTGCCGGCCTCGGCCTGGGCCGAGAAGGACGGCACCGTCACCAACACCAACCGCCAGGTGCAGATGGGCCGCGCCGCCGTACCTCTGCCCGGCGACGCCCGCCCGGACTGGTGGATCATCCAGGAAGTCGCCCGCCGCCTCGGTCTCGACTGGCACTACACCCACCCGCGCGAGGTGTTCGCCGAGATGAAGCGCGGCATGCATTCGCTCGACCACATCAGCTGGGAGCGCCTCGAAGCGGAAGAGTCCGTCACCTACCCCTGCCCCGCCGACGACGCCCCCGGCATGGACGTGGTCTTCGGCGACCGCTTCCCCACCGCCAGCGGCCGCGCGCGCTTCCGCCCCACCGTGCCGCTGCCGCCCGACGAGCCGATCGACGACGCCTGGCCCACCGTGCTCATCACCGGCCGTCAGCTCGAACACTGGCATACCGGCTCGATGACCCGCCGCGCCAGCGTGCTCGACGCGCTCGAACCGGCCGCGGTGGCGACGCTCGCCCCGGGCGAACTCGACCGCCTCGGCCTCGCGCCCGGCGCGCCGCTGTCGATCGAAACCCGCCGCGGCAAGATCACGCTCACCGCCCGCACCGACCCGCTGATGCCCGAGGGGATGGTGTTCGTGCCCTTCTGCTACGTGGAGGCTGCCGCGAACATCCTGACCAACCCGGCGCTCGATCCGTACGGAAAGATTCCCGAGTTCAAGTACGCGGCGTGCAGGCTGGCGGCGGGAGATCATTGATGAACGAGGCGCCCCTCACTGCGCTACGCAACCACCGGCTCCCGGCTTCATCTCCACGATGATGACGCGGGTCGGTGTGTCACCAATGTTTTCACCGATGTGCACCTGCGCCGGCGACCACATCGCTTCCCCCGCACCAAACTGGCGCTGCAGCACCCGCCCGTCGTCGAGCAAGAGCCGCCGGCTGAAGGGCGACAGCGCGTAGAGCACGAAGGACGGGTGCCGGTGCGGATGGGTCTTTTCCCCGGGCCGATCCGCGTAGTCGAGCACTCGTACGCAGTCGTTTTCCAGAATCACCCTGTACTTGTCCGGGTCCGTCACGACGGGGTCCTGCGCCGACGCGACGGTTGCCAGGGACATCAGGCCTGCAATCACGAGAAAGTGGAGCATGAGGCCTCCTCCTGTCGAAAAAGGGGTCGCGAAGGAAGGGAC
>NZ_JAVEYL010000068.1:0-6583 GCF_034003485.1 Thauera sp. | reverse complement strand
CGCACCGCTGCGGTGATGGAGGTGAATTCTGGTTTCGCGCTCGGGCATCGCGGCGCGCATCGCGGACCCGAGCGGGTGCCCGTCCGGCACGGGGCGCAGGTGTTCCGGGATGGGGCGCAGCGACAAGCGCAGCCGGCGGCGGCCGAGTTCGTCGATCCAGCGTTCGCGTTCGGCGGGCGTCAGCCGGTCGAGCACGTCGGCGGTGGCCGCGATCTCCTGCGCCACGCCTTCGAACAGCGCGGCGCGCCCGACGCGCTCGCGCTCACCGACGAAGAGCGCGAAGCTCACCGCCAGTACGATGGCAATGCCGACGAGCCAGATGAGCATCAGGCGCGAGAACAGGCTGCGGGGCCATGGCATCCTCACGCGGCCTCCGGTCCGCCGGCGGCCGTGCTGACCTCGGCAGCCAGCACGTAGCCCTCGTTGCGCACGGTCTTGATGATGGCCGGCTCGCGTGCGTTGTCGCCGAGCCGTTGGCGCAGGCGGCTGACCTGAAGATCGATCGAACGGTCGAAAACGTCCGCCTCGCGCCCCTGGGTGAGCTCCATCAACTGGTCGCGGGACAGTACCTTCTGCGGGTGCGAAAGGAAGACCGAGAGCATCCGGTACTCGGCGCCGGACAGGGCGACGACCGTGTTGCGGGTGTCGATCAGGTGCCGATTGACGGTGTCGAGGCGCCAGTTGGCGAAATGCAGTTCGCGCGCGTTGGCGGGCGGGGTCGCCTCCAGGTTGGGCGGCAGGGCGCGGGTACGGCGCAACACCGCGCGGATGCGCGCATAGAGTTCGCGCGGCACGAAGGGTTTGGTCAGGTAGTCGTCGGCGCCCATCTCCAGGCCGAGAATGCGGTCCATGTCCTCGCCGCGCGCCGTGAGCATCAGGATGGGGGTGTTCGCCAGCTGCCCGCCCGCCGCGCGCAGGTTGCGGCACAGGGTCAGGCCGTCGTCGCCCGGCATCATGATGTCGAGCACGATCAGGTCGATGCGGTGTTGCTCGAGTACGCCCTTCATCTCGCGGCCGTCGGCCGCGGTGCTGCAGCGCAGGCCCTGCTTCTCGAGGTAGTCCGCGAGCAGGCTGCGGATGTCGCGGTCATCGTCGACGATCAGGATGTGGTCTTGGTGGTTCATCGCACGGTCTCCATGGCGCGCATCTTAAGGCTGGCGGCTGCGGTGTTTGTATCCCACCGTATCAAACCCGTGGTCTGTGACAAGACGCTGCAATACGGCCGGTGCGGGACAAATCGCGCTTACATCGCGGTGCTGTAATGGGTCCGTCGCCCGAATCGTCGGGTGCCGGAAACAGCAGACCCAAATGGAGAACATCATGAAAACCTGGATCAAGTCTTCGATCGCCGCCGCCGTCATCGCCACCGGTGCCCTTGGAACGAGCGCTGCGCTTGCGTGGGGCGGCCAGTGCGACGGTGGGGGCGCGCGTGGTGGCAAGACGGGCTGGTCGAAGATGGCGCCGGAGCAGATGAAGGCGAAGATGGCCGAACGTTCTGAACTGCACATGGCCCGTCTCGAGCTTGCGCTGGCGCTGAGTCCCGAGCAGAAACCCGCGTTCGAGGCCTTCAAGGCAGACATGAAGGCGCGCGGTGAGCGCATGGCGACGGCAATGGCCGAACGGCGCGGAACGGTGCAGCCGAAGACGGCGCTCGAACGCATGGCGGCCATGGAGGAGATGAGCAAGCAGCGTGCGGTCGAGTTGGCCGAGGCGCGGGAGTCGGTCGGACGTTTCTATGCGACGCTGAGCGATGCGCAGAAGACCGTGTTCGATGCCGAGTTCCAGAGGATGGGGCCGCGCGGCTCGAAGGGCGAGCGCGGCATGCGGGATGGCATGGGCGACGGCCCGCGCCATGGCGGAATGGGATCGGGACGCGGCTGAGGGCTTGCGCGGATCCGTTCAGTTCCGGTGAACGAAGAGAGGCCATCCCGAGGGATGGCCTCTTGTCTCCTCCCCCGTTTATGCGGGGCGCAGTCTCTTAGTGGAACTGCTCTTCTTCGGTCGAACCGGTCAGCGCCTTGACCGAGGACGAACCGCCCTGGATCACGGTGGTCACGTCGTCGAAGTAGCCGGCGCCGACTTCCTGCTGGTGCGACACGAAGGTGTAGCCCATTTCACGTGCGGCGAATTCCGGCTCCTGGACCATCTCGACGTAGTGCTTCATGCCTTCGCCGCGGGCATAGGCGTGCGCGAACTTGAAGGTGTTGAACCAATTGACGTGGATGCCGGCCAGGGTGATGAACTGGTACTTGTAGCCCAGCGCCGACAGCTCGTCCTGGAACTTGGCGATGGTCGCGTCGTCCAGGTTCTTCTTCCAGTTGAAGGACGGCGAGCAGTTGTAGGACAGCAGCTTGCCCGGGCAGGCGGCATGGACGGCCTGCGCGAACTCGCGGGCGAAGCCCAGGTCCGGGGTGCCCGTCTCGCACCACACCAGGTCGGCGTAGGGCGCGTAGGCGACGCCGCGGCTGATGGCCTGCTCCAGGCCGTTCTTGACGCGGTAGAAGCCTTCCTGAGTGCGCTCGCCGGTCAGGAAGGGCTTGTCGTTGGCGTCGTGGTCCGAGGTGATCAGGTTGGCGGCTTCAGCGTCGGTACGGGCCAGGATCAGGGTCGGCACGCCCATGACGTCGGCAGCGAAGCGGGCCGAGATCAGCTTCTCGATCGCTTCCTGGGTCGGCACCAGCACCTTGCCACCCATGTGGCCGCACTTCTTCACTGCCGCCAGCTGGTCTTCGAAGTGCACACCGGCGGCACCGGCGGCGATCATGTTCTTCATCAGCTCGAAGGCGTTCAGCACGCCGCCGAAACCGGCTTCAGCGTCGGCGACGATCGGCAGGAAGTAGTCGATGAATTCCTTGTCGCCCGGGTTGATGCCACGCGACCACTGGATCTCGTCGGCGCGCTTGAAGGTGTTGTTGATGCGGCGAACCATGGTCGGCACCGAGTCGTAGGCGTACAGCGACTGGTCCGGGTACATGGTCTCGGAGGTGTTGCCGTCGGCGGCGACCTGCCAGCCGGACAGATACACGGCCTCGAGGCCAGCCTTGGCCTGCTGCATCGCCTGACCGGCGGTGATCGCGCCGAAGGCGTTCACATAACCCTTCTTGGCGCCGCCATTGACACGCTCCCACAGCAGCTTCGCGCCGCGCTGGGCCAGGGTGTACTCGGGCTGCAGGCTGCCGCGCAGGCGAACGACGTCGGCGGCGGAGTAGCCGCGCTTGATGCCTTTCCAACGGGTGTTCTCGGCCCAGTCTTTTTCCAGAGCGGCGATTTGCTGTTCGCGGGTCAGGGTCATGATGCTTCCTTTTCAGTGCAGAAGGGTGTCAACCATCGCGGCCGGTTCAGGCATCCGTCGCGGTGTTCCTGCCGCAACGTTTTCGAGGGAGAAAAGCGTTGCAGATGGGATGCAGTATAGGAGGCATCCTGCGCAGCAGCAATAGGTCTTATATAAGATATAAGAAAAAATCTTGTTCAAAAAAAACAGTGCCTTGAGCACTGCGTTTTGCAGTATGAAACGGCAATGAGCTTTGTGAAACGAATCGGGCGCTGGGGTTTGCTGCGCTGCGGTGCGCCGGCATGGGTGCGTGCTCGACGCCCGGCCGACCGGCTTCGGGCGACCGGGCGGCACCTTGCCACGGAGACTCAGACGAGCGGATGCTCGGCGACGATGACGCCGTCCTCGTCTGCATACACATAGTGCCCGGGTCGGAAGGTGACGCCGCCGAAAGTGACGGGGACATCGACCTCGCCCACGTTGCGCTTGACCGTCTTGCGCGGGTGAGTGCCGAGGGCGAACACGCCGAGGTCCATCTCGCCGATCGCCTTCGAGTCACGGATGCAGCCGTAAACGACGATCCCGGCCCAGCCGTTCCTGACCGCCAGCTCGGCGAGCTGGTCGCCGACCAGGGCGCAGCGCATCGAAGCCCCGCCGTCGATCACCAGCACGCGGCCGTTACCGGCGGACTCGACGGCTTTGCGTACGAAGGAGTTGTCCTCGAAGATCTTCAGCGTGCTGATCGGGCCGCCGAAGCTGCTGCGACCGCCGTAGCTGCCGAACATGGGGCTGACGACGCTGACCTTGTCCTCGTGGGCGTCGCACAGGTCGGCTGTCTGGATGTTCATGTCTGTTCCTCGTCTCGGGATGGATTGCGGGCCGGCAAGTCCGGTCTGCGGGCATGATAGTCGAGTGATGCGGACTTCGTGGCGGCCGCCAGGCGCAAAAAAAGCGCACCCCGCAGGGTGCGCTCTCGTGATCCGCCCGGCCGTTCAGACGGTTTCGGCCGCGGCTTCCTCGAACACCAGCTTGACCTTGTCGTCTTCGTCCAGATCGATGGTCACCTTGCCGCCATTCACCAGGCGCCCGAACAGCAACTCGTCCGCCAGCGCCGATCGGATGGTGTCCTGGATGAGGCGTGCCATGGGGCGGGCGCCCATCAGCGGATCGAAGCCCTTCTCGGCCAGCCAGGCCTTGAGATCGTCGGTGAAGTGCGCCTCCACCTTCTTCTCGTGCAACTGGGCTTCGAGCTGCATCAGGAACTTGTCCACCACGCGCAGGATGACCTCGTTGTCGAGCGCCTTGAACGAGATCGTCGCATCCAGGCGGTTGCGGAACTCCGGCGTGAACATGCGCTTGATGTCGGCCATCTCGTCGCCGCTTTCACGCTTGGCGGAGAAGCCCATGACCGACTTCTGCATGGTCTCGGCGCCCGCGTTGGTCGTCATGATGATGATCACGTTGCGGAAATCCGCCTGGCGGCCGTTGTTGTCGGTCAGCGTGCCGTGATCCATCACCTGCAGCAGGATGTTGTAGATGTCCGGGTGGGCCTTCTCGATCTCGTCGAGCAGCAGCACGCAGTGTGGCTTCTTGGTGATCTGCTCGGTCAGCAGGCCGCCCTGGTCGAAGCCGACATAGCCCGGCGGGGCGCCGATCAGCCGGCTCACCGCGTGACGCTCCATGTACTCGGACATGTCGAAGCGCACCAGCTCGATGCCCAGCGTGTAGGCGAGCTGGCGGGCGACCTCGGTCTTGCCGACACCGGTCGGCCCCGAGAACAGGAAGGAGCCGATGGGTTTCTGCGGATTGCCGAGACCCGAGCGCGACATCTTGATCGCCTTGGCCAGTGCCTCGATCGCGGCGTTCTGACCGAACACCACGTTCTTGAGGTCGCGCTCCAGCGTCTTCAGCGCGGCCTTGTCGTCGTTCGACACGGTGCGCGGCGGGATGCGGGCGATCTTGGCGACGATCTCCTCGATCTCGTTGCGGCCGATGGTCTTCTTCTGCTTCGACTTCGGCAGGATGCGCTGCGCTGCGCCGGCTTCGTCGATGACGTCGATCGCCTTGTCCGGAAGGTGGCGGTCGTTGATGTACTTGGCGGACAGCTCGGCTGCGCTCGACAGCGCAGAGCTCGAGTACTTGATGCCGTGATGCTCCTCGAAGCGGCTCTTGAGGCCCTTGAGGATCTCGACCGTCTCGGCCACCGACGGCTCGACCACGTCGATCTTCTGGAAGCGCCGCGACAGCGCGTGGTCCTTCTCGAAGATCTGGCGGAACTCGTTGTAGGTGGTCGCGCCAATGCACTTCAGCTGGCCCGAGGACAGCGCAGGCTTGAGCAGGTTGGAAGCATCCAGCGTGCCGCCCGAGGCCGCGCCCGCGCCGATCAAGGTGTGGATCTCGTCGATGAAGAGGATCGCGTTCGGGTTCTCGGTGAGCTGCTTCAGCACCGCCTTCAGACGCTGCTCGAAGTCGCCCCGATACTTGGTGCCGGCGAGCAGGGCGCCCATGTCGAGGGCGAAGACCTGCGCGTTCTCGAGAATCTCGGGCACCCGGCCCTCGACGATACGGCGCGCGAGACCTTCGGCAATTGCGGTCTTGCCGACACCGGCCTCGCCCACGAGCAGGGGATTGTTCTTGCGCCGGCGGCACAGGGTCTGGATGACCCGCTCGACTTCCTTCTCGCGCCCGATCAGCGGGTCGATCTTGCCGACCAGGGCTTGCTGGTTCAGGTTCTGCGTGTAGCTCTCGAGCGCGCCGCCGGCCTGCTTCTCGTCGGACTCCTGCTCGCCCTGTTCGGACTCGCTTCGGCTTTGCGAGGCACCACCCTGCGGCGGCGCCTTGGCAATGCCGTGCGAGATGAAGTTGACGACGTCGAGGCGGGAAATGTTCTGGCGCTGCAGGTAATAGACCGCGTGCGAGTCCTTCTCGCCAAAGATCGCGACGAGGACGTTGGCACCGGTCACTTCCTTCTTGCCCGAGGACTGGACGTGCAGGATCGCGCGCTGGATCACACGCTGGAAGCCGAGCGTAGGCTGCGTGTCGATCTCGTCGCTGCCTTCGATGCGCGGTGTGTGTTCGTTGATGAAATTGGTCAGTTCGCGACGCAACTCATCGATCTCGGCGCCGCAGGCGCGCAAGACCTCGGCGGCCGACGGGTTGTCCAGCAGCGCGAGCAGCAGATGCTCAACGGTGATGAACTCGTGTCGTTTCTGACGTGCCTCCACGAAAGCCATGTGCAGGCTCACTTCAAGCTCTTGCGCGATCATTCAGTTTTCCTCCATCACGCATGCCAGCGGATGTTGATGCTGACGA
>NZ_JAVEYL010000067.1:0-6602 GCF_034003485.1 Thauera sp. | reverse complement strand
GAGGCACCGAGCAGGATCGGACCGACCGTCATGCCTTCGCCCGCCGCGTTCTTCAGCAGGTTGAAGGCGATGTTGGCTGCATCCAGCGTCGGGAAGATCAGCAGGTTGGCGTCCTCACGCATCTTGGCGTTGGGGAAGATCTGCAGGCGGTGCTTGGCGTCGAGCGCCGAATCGCCGTGCATTTCGCCCTCGACCGGCAGGTCGGGATGCTGCGCGTGGAGCATGCGCAGCGCGGTGCGCATCTTCTCGGCGGTGGGCGAATCGGCCGAACCGAAGGACGAGTGCGACAGCAGCGCCACCCGCGGTTCGACGCCGAAGCGCTTCATCTCCTCGGCGGCCAGCAGCGTCATCTCGACAACCTGCTCCGGCGTGGGATCGTAGTTGACGTAGGTATCGGCCAGGAACAGCGTGCGACCCGGCAGGCTCAGCAGGTTCACCGTGTACAGGTGATCCACGCCCTCGCGCCGGCCGAGCACCGTCTCGACGAACTCGCGGTGCAGGCGGTGCATGCCGTAGGTGCCGCAGATCAGGCCGTCGCCGTAGCCGAACTTCAGCAGCAGCGTGCCGATCAGCGTGGTGCGGCGGCGCACTTCCTTCTTCGCGTACTCCACCGACACGCCGCGACGCTCCATCAACGCATGGTAGTGCTGCCACAGCTGGTTGAAGCGCGGATCGGAGTCGGGGTTGACCAGCTCGTAGTCGCGATCGGCCAGCATGCGCAGGCCGAAGCGCTCGATGTTGCCCTTCACGATGTCCGGCCGGCCGATCAGGATCGGGCGCGCCAGGCCTTCGTCGACCACCGTCTGCACCGCGCGCAGCACCTTCTCGGATTCGCCTTCGGAGAAGATGATGCGCTTCGGGTTCTTGTGCGCGGCAGCGAACACCGGCTTCATGATCAGGCCCGAGTGCCACACGAAGTTGTTGAGCTGGGCGCGGTAGGCATCCCAGTCGGTGATCGGGCGCGTCGCCACGCCCGAGACCACCGCGGCCTCCGCCACCGCCGGCGCGATCTTCACGATCAGGCGCGGATCGAAGGGGCGCGGGATGATGTACTCGGGCCCGAAGCCGCCCACCTTCTCGCCGTAGGCGGCGGCGACGATGTCGCTCTGCTCGACGCGCGCCAGTTCGGCGATCGCCTTCACCGCCGCGAGCTGCATCTCGTCGGTGATGGTCGTGGCGCCCACGTCCAGCGCACCACGGAAGATGAAGGGGAAGCACAGCACGTTGTTGACCTGGTTCGGGTAGTCCGAACGGCCCGTCGCGATCAGCGCATCGTCGCGCACCGCCTTCACCTGCTCGGGTAGGATCTCGGGCGTGGGGTTGGCCAGCGCCAGGATCATCGGATTGGGCGCCATCTTCGCGACCATCTCCGGCTTCAGCACACCGCCGGCCGACAAGCCGAGGAAGACGTCCGCGCCCTCGATGATCTCGCCCAGCGTGCGCGCATCGGTCTTCTTGGCGTAGCGCGCCTTGATCGGGTCCATCAGCGCCGTGCGGCCCTCGTAGACCACGCCCTCGATGTCGGTGACCCAGATGTTCTCGACCGGCACGCCCAGCTTCACCAGCAGGCCCAGGCAGGCCAGCGCCGCGGCGCCGGCGCCGGAGGTCACCAGCTTCACCTTCGTCAGGTCCTTGCCCTGCAGGTGCAGGCCGTTGAGGATGGCCGCGCCGACCACGATGGCCGTGCCGTGCTGGTCGTCGTGGAAGACCGGAATCTTCATGCGCTCGCGCAGCTTCTGCTCGATGTAGAAGCATTCGGGCGCCTTGATGTCCTCGAGGTTGATGCCGCCGAAGGTGGGCTCGAGCGCGGCGATCATGTCGATCAGCTTGTCGGCGTCAGGCTCGTCGATCTCGAGATCGAACACGTCGATGCCGGCGAACTTCTTGAACAGCACGCCCTTGCCTTCCATGACGGGCTTGGCCGCCAGCGGGCCGATGTTGCCCAGGCCGAGCACCGCGGTACCGTTGGTGACGACACCGATCAGGTTCGAGCGTGCGGTGAGCTCGGCCGCCTGCGCGGGGTCCTCGACGATCGCATCGCACGCCGCCGCGACGCCCGGCGAATAGGCCAGCGACAGGTCGCGCTGGTTGGACAGCACCTTGGTCGGCGTCACCGAGATCTTCCCGGGGCGCGGGTAGCGGTGGTAATCGAGGGCGGCGCTACGGATCAGTTCATCCATGGTCTTCTTCCTGTCTCGTCTTCGGTGTGGAGTGCGCGCCGCGCACGGCCGACGGACCCGACAACTCGGCAAGCCGGACGGCCCTCGCGCGACCCGGGCAGGATACTCCGAAACGCCTTTTTTTCATATCGCGAAAAGAAAACTTGCAATGTGAAACCTGCGTATCGCAGTCGACGTGCCGGCGCCCGCCTCAATAATAGTCCGCGCGCCGCTCACCGATAGTTACGTCCCCGTTCATAAGAGGGGTTTGGTCGTGGCATAATTACGGGCTTTCACCGATTGCGATCTGACGCAAGGTCTGTCGCAAGCGGAGGTCGGGGCGTCCCAGCAGGCGCCCGAGCAGCCCGCCGGCCAGGCAGCACCTGCTTCAACGATGGCCGACCGACGGGAATGGTTTCGCATCACAGCACGGGAGAGCTGTACACATGTCTCAGAACCACGCCCAGGCGGCCATTGCCGCTGCCCCCGAATACGTTCGCCACGAAGGCCTGAAGCAGTGGGTCGGCGAGATCGCCGCCCTGACCGAGCCCGACCGTGTCGTCTGGTGCGACGGATCGCAGGAAGAATACGACCGCCTGTGCGCAGAGATGGTCGAGTCCGGCATGCTGATCAAGCTCAATCCGGAAAAGCGCAAGAACTCCTACCTCGCCTGCTCCGACCCCTCGGACGTCGCCCGCGTCGAGGACCGCACCTTCATCTGCTCGCAGGACAAGGCCGACGCCGGCCCGACCAACAACTGGGAAGACCCCAAGGTCATGCGCGACACCCTGAACGGCCTGTTCAAGGGTTCGATGCACGGTCGCACGATGTACGTGATTCCGTTCTCGATGGGCCCACTCGGCAGCCCGATCGCCCATATCGGCATCGAGATCTCCGACAGCCCCTACGTCGCCACCAACATGCGCACCATGACCCGCATGGGCAAGGGCGCCATCGAGGTGCTCGGTACCGACGGCGAGTTCGTGCCGTGCGTACACACCGTGGGCGCCCCGCTCGCGCACGGCGAGAAGGACAGCCGCTGGCCGTGCAACCCCACGACCAAGTACATCGTCCACTTCCCCGAAACCCGCGAGATCTGGTCCTACGGCTCGGGCTACGGCGGCAACGCGCTGCTGGGCAAGAAGTGCTTCGCGCTGCGCATCGCGTCGACGATGGCACGCGACGAAGGCTGGCTGGCCGAGCACATGCTGATCCTCGGCGTCGAATCCCCCGAGGGCGAGAAGACCTACGTCGCTGCCGCCTTCCCGTCGGCCTGCGGCAAGACCAACTTCGCCATGCTGATCCCGCCCAAGTCGTTCGACGGCTGGAAGATCACGACCGTCGGCGACGACATCGCCTGGATCAAGCCGGGCAAGGACGGCAAGTTCTACGCCATCAACCCCGAAGCCGGTTTCTTCGGTGTCGCTCCGGGCACCTCCGAGAAGACCAACTTCAACGCCATGGCGACGCTGAAGGAAAACATCATCTTCACCAACGTCGCGCTGACCGACGACGGTGACGTGTGGTGGGAAGGCATGACCAAGGAGGCGCCCGCCCACCTGATCGACTGGCAAGGCAAGGACTGGACGCCCGAGATCGGCCGCGAGACCGGCCGCAAGGCTGCGCACCCGAACTCGCGCTTCACCGCACCGGCCAGCCAGTGCCCGTCGATCGACCCGAACTGGGAAGATCCCGCCGGCGTGCCGATCTCGGCCTTCATCTTCGGCGGCCGCCGCGCCACCACCGTGCCGCTGGTGTACCAGGCCTTCAACTGGAACTTCGGCGTCTACATGGCCTCGACCCTCGGCTCCGAAACCACCGCTGCCGCCTTTGGCGCGCAGGGCGTGGTGCGCCGCGACCCGTTCGCCATGCTGCCCTTCTGCGGCTATCACATGGGCGACTACTTCAACCACTGGCTGAAGATGGGCCACGTGGTCGAGAACACGCCCAAGATCTTCTGCGTGAACTGGTTCCGCATGGACGAAAACGGCAACTTCATGTGGCCGGGCTTCGGCGAGAACATGCGCGTGCTGAAGTGGATCGTCGACCGCTGCAAGGGCAAGATCGCCGCCAAGGAAACCGCGCTCGGCTGGATGCCGCGTTTCGAGGACCTCGACTGGACCGGCGCCGACGTCACCCGCGAGGAGTTCGAAGCCCTCACCCAGGTGGACGCCGACGCCTGGCGCACCGAACTCGCCCTGCACAAGGAATGGTTCGACAAGCTGCAGGACCGCCTGCCGCGCCAGCTCGTGCTCAAGCGCGAACTGTTCGAACTGGCGCTCAACGCCGACTGAGCCTGCCCGGACGCTGACGCGCTCCGCACCGAAAAAGCGCCGCCGGTCGGCGCTTTTTCTTTTTCGGGCGACAATGCCTGCCTTTGCTGTACAGGACACATGCCATGCTTCACCGCTCGACCCGCCTCGATGAGATCCAGCCCTTTCACGTCATGGAGCTGCTGCGCCGCGCGCGCGAGCTCGAGGCGCAGGGACGCGACATCATCCACATGGAAGTCGGCGAGCCGGACTTTCCGACGCCGCAGCCCATCGTCGAGGCCGCAACCCGCTTCATCGCCGGCGGAGACGTGCATTACACGCCCGGCCTCGGCCTGCCTGCGCTGCGCGAGGCCATCGCGCGTTTCTATCATGACCGCTTCGGCGCCGACGTCAGCCCCGAGCGCATCATCGTCACCTCCGGCGCGTCCGGCGCGCTGATGCTGGCCCTCGCCGCCACCACCGACCCGGGTGACGAATGGCTGCTGCCCGATCCGGGCTATCCGTCCAACCGCCATCTGGTGCGCAGCTTCGAAGGCTGCGCCCGCGCGCTGCCGGTAGACGCCGCGAGCCGCTACCAGCCCACGCCGGCGCAGGTGGACGCCGCATGGAGCGAGCGCGTGCGAGGTCTGATGGTGGCGACGCCGTCCAACCCGACCGGCACCCTGCTGAGCACTGCCGAGATCGCCGCGCTGCATGGTGTCACCCACGCGCGCCGCGGCGTGCTGCTGGTCGACGAGATCTACCAGGGACTGACCTACGGCGTCGAGTCCTCCACCGCCCTCGCCCACCCCGCGCTGAACGCCGCCGACGACCTGTTCATCGTCAACAGCTTCTCGAAGTACTTCGGCATGACCGGCTGGCGCCTGGGGTGGCTGGTGGCGCCGAGCGGTATCGTGCGCGACATCGAGAAGCTCGCGCAGCACTTCTTCATCTCGCCGTCGACCCCGGCCCAGCATGCTGCGCTGGCGGCCTTCCGGCCCGAGACGCTGGAGATCCTCGAAGCGCGCCGCCGCGAGTTCGCCGCGCGGCGCGACACGCTGCTGCCTGCGCTGCGCAGCCTGGGCTTCACGGTCGCAACCGAGCCGCAGGGCGCCTTCTACATCTACGCCGACGTGTCGAAGCTGACAGAGGATTCGGAAGCGCTCGCGCGTCGCCTGATCGAGGAAGCCGGTGTCGCGGCCACGCCGGGGCTGGATTTCGGGCATCACCTGCCGCGCCAGCACCTGCGCATCGCTTACACCACGCGCCGCGAGCGCCTGCTCGAAGCGGCCGAACGCATCGCCCGACTCAAGCTGTAAGGGTCGAGCCCAGGGGAGGAGCCGGCGACGCTCGCCGGCACGGCCTCAGCCGGCGGACGCGGGCGTCTCGTTCCGGACCAGGGCTTCGCGGCCCGAGGCTGCGACCAGTCGCTTCTTCACCGCCATGACCTTGCGCGTGTAACGCGCATTCGGATCCTTCAAGGCGCCGTTGTAGTACTGCAGTGCGCGCTGCATGGAGCCATAGCGTTGCAGGCCCTCCTGCAGCACCTGGGTACCGACGCGGACATTGAGTTCGGGGTCGAACAGCGCGTACTTGCCGCGCTTGGTGCCGATCTTGTCCTGATGGAAGCGCGGGATCACCTGCATCAAGCCCTGTGCCCCCATGTTGCTGACGGCGCGCGGATTGAAGCTGGACTCCACCGCCATGATCGCCACGATCAGCAAGGGGTCGAAGCCGTGCTCCTGCGCCGACTCCTCGGCCGCCATCAGCGCGGTTTCGAGCACCTCGTCGGACACACGATAGGTATCCGAGATCCAGTCGCGCACCCGTGCCATCTCCGGCGACAGGCCGTCGTCGTCCTCGGCAGCCAGGTCGAAGTCGGGCAGCGCCAGCGCCTCGAGCGCCGCCGCGTGGCGAAGACGCGGCGCAGGCACGCTGAGCCCCGGCACGGACTGGCGTGGCGCCTTCAGCGCCGGTAGCGCGCGATCGGCATCGGCCAGCGCCATTGCCGCCTCGCCAACCGTCGGGCCGACCTGCAGGTCACCGCGGGTATTCGCGTAGCTTACCGTTGAGGGCGCACCACCTTCGGTGGCGACGTAAGCCATGCCCATGAGTCCAATGGAAAGAACGGCGCCGTGCGCGATGCTGAACACGACCCCGCCCGCCTGACGCGCGAGCGCACTGATTCGAG
>NZ_JAVEYL010000066.1:0-6692 GCF_034003485.1 Thauera sp. | reverse complement strand
GACTGCGATCGAGAGCGTCGCCCAGACGCTGAAGCAGATCGAGCAATACCGGACACAGCTGCAGCAGTACGAGAACCAGTTGCAGAACACCATGGCGCCGGCGGCCTACATCTGGGATCAGGCGCAGGCCACCATCAATGGACTGATGACCGCCGTTGATACGCTCAACTACTACAAAACCCATCTCGGCAGCGTGGATGCCTATCTTGGCAAGTTTCAGGACGTCGCCTATTACCGCGGCTCGCCATGCTTCTCGGCAAGCGGCTGCAGTGCTGCAGAGTGGGCAGCGATGGATGACAACCGCCGCCTCGCCTCCGAATCCCAGAAGCGCGCGAACGATGCGCTCTTTCACGGCCTGGAACTTCAGCAGCAAGCACTCAAGACGGACGCCCGCACGCTGGAGCAGCTCCAGCGTCGCGCAGAGGGTGCCCGCGGACAGATGGAGGCGATCCAGTTCGCCAACCAGCTTGCCAGCCAGCAGGCCAATCAACTGCTGCAGATCCGCGGCCTGTTGATCGCCCAACAGAACGCCATGGCTACCCGCGCGCAGAGCGAGGCTGATCTTGCGGCGCGGCAGCAGGCGGCACACCTGGCCTCGACCGAGCGGCGCGGGCCGGATGCTCTGCCCAGTAGCCCGATACGCTGGTGAGGAGGTGGTTATGAACGTCGTCGCAATCGGTACGCTTTTCGCCGGCTTACTGGTCGGCTGTGCGCCCATTCCCGAGCCGATGCCTGAAGTGACTGCCGAGAACTGCCGCCCTGAGGGGATCCAGCAGATCAGGGACGAGGCCACGCGCAGGGAATTCGGTAGCCGTTGCTCGCGCCTGCCGATCGGCCCCGACACCCTTCCGACTAACCCCAAGAGGTGGTGACGACCATGAAGATCAACCGTTCAACGGCGTTCGTCGTCGCCGTACTGATGCTTTTATCGGGCAGCGCCTTCGCGCAGCTCTCGTTTCATGATCCGGCAACCAACCGCGGTATCCTGGACCAGGTCGTCACCGAGTTCGCTGCGCGGGCATCCGGCTGGCAGACGGTGGTGATGAATGCAGCAACCTGGCTGTTCTGGACGCTGGGCACCATCTCGCTCGCCTGGACGGGCGGCATGCTCATCCTGCGCAAGGCCGACATCGGCGAGTTCTTCGCCGAGTTCGCCCGCTTCATCCTGTTCTTCGGTTTCTACCTTTGGCTGCTGCGCAATGGCCCGGCAATTGCCGACGCCATCATCGGCTCGATGCGCCAGATCGGCGAATCCGCAATTGGCGTGTCGGGCCTCTCCCCCTCGGGGGTCGTCGATGTCGGCTTCATGATCTGGAAGCAGGCGGTGACAAACCTCTCTGCCTGGCAGCCCATCGACAGCTTCGTAGGCGTGGTGCTGAGTGCCGGTATTCTGTTGCTGCTAGCAGTCGTCGCGGTGAACATGCTGCTGCTCTTCGTGTCGGGCTGGATCCTGATGTACGCCGGCATCTTCTTCCTTGGCTTCGGCGGATCGCGCTGGACCTCGGAGATGGCGCTCAGCTACTTCCGCACGGTGCTGGGCGTTGCGGTGCAGCTCTTCGTGATGACCCTCTTGCTCGGTATCGGTCACGACCTGCTGTCGAGCTTCTACGCCAAGATGAACAAGGGCGCACTCAACTTCGAGGAGCTCGGCGTCATGCTGGTTTTCTGTCTCGCACTGCTCCTGCTCATCACCCGTGTGCCGCCACTGGTGGCGGGCATCATCACGGGGGGTGGGGTGGCTGCGGCTGGAGGTGTCGGCAACTTCAGCGCGGGTGCTGTTGCCGGGGCTGGGATGGGGGCAGTCGGCATGGCGGCTACGGCGGCGGGAATGGCCGGTGCAGCCGTCATGAGCGGCGCACAGAACATCGCGGGGGGCGTGTCGGCCGTGAAGGCGGCATTCGACAAGGCTCAGGCGGGGATCGAGAGCGGCGGTGGGCAGATGCCCAGCCTGGGACAGACAACCTCCAGCGGTGGGCGAGCTGCGGCGGGGGAGGCTAGCGGCTCCGCCTTTGCACAGGCCGCAGGCTTCGGCGGATCGTCATCGGCCGGTGCAGGCGCTGGGCTTGCGAGAGCCGCGGCGCTCGCCAAAGGCACGGCGGCCAACCTGGCCACCGGGGCGGGGAGCGTGATCAAAGACAAGGCCGTGAAGCTGGCTTCCGACTTCAAGGAGGGGGCTGATCAGAGCTTGCCGGGCAAAGTGGCGTCGGCGATTCGAGGCGGTGGGGCAGACAGCAGCGTCCAGTTCGACGGCAACAGCCTGACGGGGACGGAGCTGAATGACGAGGTGGCAACCTTCGTGAGCAAGGCGAAGGGGGCTGTGTAGCGTGTTGTATGTTGTAGCGTATTACATACACCTACAACGGCGAGCGCGCCGGTCCGCGTAGCTGCGCGATTTTAGCGGCTAAAGAAACGCAGTCAGGGTGCCGGCCCCCCATCCGAGTGAAGTGATCTGACAACGTGTTTGACTCTTGAGGGGCGGGGGCCGGATGCCTCAATTGGCTCGATACCGGCGCGGATTACCAACAACCGCGCCGATAGCGGGGCGCCCCTCATCAGTCAAACTGCGCCCCTCAAGTGTCAAAGTCCGACGCCCGCCAGCCTCGCGCCGTCGAGCGTGCCGGTTCCCTCTTATCGCCCGCAGCCCAAGCGCCACATTGCATCCTTTGCCTTTCGGCGGTCCTCCCGGAGTTGCTCCATACGCCATGAGGTGCCGCCGCGTCGCCCTTTAGCGTCGATGCGCTTGATCTGCTTCTCGAACTGGTCGCACTGGTACTCGTTCCCCTTGGAGTCGGGTGGCGTTCTTTCGATGAGGCCAACAGGCTTGGTGCTGGATTGGCGGGTCGGTGGCGCGTACTGCGCCACGGGCACGGGCGGGGGCGACACGACGCTGACCGTTCCGCCCGAAACGGCGGCCTGCTTCGTTCCACCCGGGCAAGGTTCTGCCTGGTAGAGGACGCCGCCCGGTCCCTGGCAGCGGTAGAGACCGTTTGCCGGCGGCGTTGCTTCCCGCGTTAAGGCTGTGGCGTTGTCCCTTGCGGGCGAGTCGAACCGCGACCCTGCTTCCGGCGTACTCTTGCTTGGTGCAGCGCTCTCTTTCATTGGGGTCGGGCGCTGTGCGTCCCACCACAGCAAGGCTCCAACACCGCAGAACACGAACACCGTCAGCGCGAGTGCCAGCATGTTGTTCTTCATCTTCATGACATTTCTCAAAAGCATTTCTGCGTAACTATATCCATCACGGATTAATTGCTCCGTGACCTCCGGTACGGTGGCGACATTGACACTTGAGGGGCGGAGCCGCCTACAAGCTATGCCCTCTGCTCGGGCGGACGCGTTTGGCGCTTGGCGATCTCGGCGACCAGGAACGGCTTGGCTTCGACTGGAAAGAGCCAGTTCTTGTGGGCACGCTGCCACCGCCCCCCGAAGTCTCGGCACCAGGTTTTCACCACTTCGTTGAACTGCGCGTCGTATGGGCTCCAGAGCGCTACGCCGAACGGGAAGTCGATCAGATCCACGATGCGGTTGTCAGGCCAGTAGCGTGTTCTTGGCGGCTTTGCCTTCGGCAGAGGCTGACGGGGTGTTGGCAATGGCATCCGTTCCGCGACTGCGTGCGCTTGCTCGGTCGCCATCTCGATCAGGGCACGCTGCTCGGGGAGGAACAGCCAGCGCTTGGCCTCCGCGCCATGAACCACGATCTCGTCAAGGGCTCCCCAGTCCCATGATTCGCGGTCGAAGCCTCGAAGGTCGATCTCGATGGACGGATTGCCGAGCTCACGCAGAACCGCCAGCTTTTCCTGATCCACGAAGTGGGTCACGCCGACCTCGATCAGATACGACTCCGTTCCGGCCGTCCCCACGACGTCCGGTATCACTGCGCCGAGATTCACCTCGGTCCTGACCGTCGTGAAGTCGATCCAGGTTTCCGGGATTGAGGCCTCCCCGGTGCCGTGGCGCCCGTCCGGCAGCGTGACCGAGCGCTTCACAGACAGCCCCGGCAAGGTGATGCCGCCCGCCCGCTCGATGGCGGCCTTCGCCGCGAGATGCAGGGCGCTTTCGGCGCTGCCTTCACAGTCGGCGCCGCTTGCATGGGCGAAGTGCCAGACCCGCACGTCTCCTTGGCGTGCGATGAGCGGACGGAGGCAGGACGGGCAGGTGCATCCGCACGCCTGTCCGCGCTCAACCTCGTTCACCGAGACGACCCGGCCGTCCTTGGCAATGGCAAATGATTGCAGCAGACTCGTGGCTTCCATGTCGATTGCTCCTTCGTTGATGACAGTGACGAGTCGAATTACCGTGCAGGCCGCTTTGCCAGAACACCCGGACAACGGGGTTGAAAGGGGGTTTGTGGATACGCAAGCCATTGTTTTGGCGGCGAAGCGGCTTGATGAGCTTGCGTCGCGCTGGCCGGAGTCGCGTTACCTCAACGTTGCCGTGCTTCGGGCGCTGCTATCCCTCGTGCAGCGTGATCCGGAGCGTGCGCAGGTCGGTTTCGATGCGTGGGAGGTGGCTGCTGCGGTTCGGGATGAGTACGTTCGCGGGTGGGCGGCAAACGATCTGCGAGAGGAGGTCGCTGCCAAGGTTCGCGAGCATTGGCAGAAGCTGATCGGTCAAACCTGGCCGAAGAAAGAAGAAGGCGTGCGCCAGCATCTGCAGGGTGCGGGTATCGAATTCATGCCCGTTCTCTCTCGTGATGAAGGCGGGGGGCAAGGTAATCCGACGCGTTACTGCTTTGCCTTGGAGCCGTTTGAAGCTGAGGATCGTCGCGTCGATGAAGAACGTCCGTTTGAACCGGTCGACGGGAAGGTTTCAGATGTATCGGTATGCGTGTCGTCTGCTCGGCAGCAGATCAGCTATATCTGCGAGGACGTAGAAGATGCGTCATGGCTCGCGCGCACTTTCGCGCAGGGCTTTCAGCTCGCAGGTTGGCGCCGCCATGTGTTCCGCGGAGTGTTGCTCTTCGGGATTCTCATCGTCGGACTGACGGCGCTGCTCGTTCCGATGACCTTGTTGGTCACCAGGTCGGTGAGTGGCATCGCAAATGCGGCATTTGCTGCCGTGGTCTTCGGCTACGTTTTCTGGGCCACCCTCGGGACTCTCCTGATGCTTCACCGCTGGCGCATTGCTCTGGCGCCATGGTGGATGCAGTCGGTCGACGATGACCGCCTCGTAGAGTGGCGTTGTCCGCCGCGTCATACCGACAAATCCATCAAGGCCGTCCGCTACACGGCGAAGTGCCCTCTGTGTGGCGGCAAGGTCGTTGCGCGTTCAGGAAGCTTCATGCTTGCCTGGAAACTCGTCGGGCGATGCGAGGAGGCGCCGGCGGCGCACGTCTTCTCCTTCGACCACGTGCGGCGCGACGGGCATCGCATTATGTGACGTATGACACGCAGAAGACGGCGGCAGTGGCCACCGCCTGGCGTGTTTCGGATCCCTCATCTGCGATAATCAAACCAAGTTTTTCGAACGCACGTACGCGACTTGCATTCGTCGAGCGGCTTGTTGATTTGCTCTGAATTCTCACAATTTCAGCGCGCTCGGCATACGGAGATTGCACAGGTCTCGATATGTTCGAGACCAACGGGGGGCTTGATCATGCAACTCGCAACCATTCGAGCAGGGGCTCCATGACTGAGAAGGGAATCGCCCGATGAGATTCGTCTCCAACGCCGGCTCTGATCGAGTCCTGGACCTGATCCGCCCTTGGATTCAGCGCGGGCACCAGATCGATATGGTGTCGCCCGCTTTCTCGTTGTTTGCCTACTCCGAGCTCCTTGACGAGCTTCCCCAGGTTTCCCGAGCCCGCTTCGTTTTGCCGCCGCAACCGGCATCTTCGCAGGGCGCTACGGACGACACGCTCGGCTTGCTCGGTTCTGCGGCTGATCGTCCCCACAGGAACAAGCTCCAGGCACCGTGGCTGTCGAGAAAGTTGGCTGCCTGGCTGGAGCAGACCGCTGAAGTGCGCCACGCACAGGGCGCGGTTCCACAGGGCACGCTGGTCTTGCGCGACGGTGAAGGGAGGGCGCAGCAGGCCGTGATGGGGTCGTTCGCGTTCTCCACCGACGGGCTCGGGGTCACGCCGGGCAATCCGCTCAGCCTGATTCAGGCGTCGGAGAACCCGGCCGAGGCGCAGATGCTCAGCCAGTGGTTCGACTCGCAATGGGCCATGCTCCGGGATCAGCCGCAGGCCAAGGCCGAGCTGATTGAGAGGCTCAGGGGGCTCGGCAGCCACCGCGATGCATCGAGCGTGTACGCGCTGATGCTGCATCACCTTTTTGCCAACGGCGACGGGCTCGACGAGGAGCGCATCGTCAAGTCCGCGACCGGCATTCGCAACACCGTCGTCTGGAAGAAGCTCTACAAGTTCCAGCGCGACGGCGTGGTGGGTGCCATCGACAAGCTGGACCGCTTCGGTGGCTGCATCATCGCGGACAGCGTCGGCCTCGGTAAAACCTTCGAAGCGCTGGCCATCATCAAGTACCACGAGCTGCGAAACGACCGCGTGCTCGTGCTCTGCCCGAAGCGTCTGCGCGACAACTGGACGCTCTACAAGACCAACGATCGGCGCAACGTGCTGGCCTCCGACCGCTTCAACTACGACGTTCTGAACCACACCGACCTGTCGCGCGACGGCGGTCACTCCGGCGACATCGATCTGTCCCATGTGAACTGGGGCAACTACGACCTGGTGGTGA
>NZ_JAVEYL010000065.1:0-7075 GCF_034003485.1 Thauera sp. | reverse complement strand
GCTTTCATCTTGCTACCGCCGAGCGCCTGAGGTGACCGCCTGCGCGCCGTTGCCGCAGGCGGTCGGGCGGAGTCACTTCAGTGTGAAGCGTGCCGTGGTGGAAGGCTTGCCCGGAAGGGTGACAACCGCGACCAGCTTGGTGCCGGCGCCGACCTTGAAGCTACCCTTGGCTTCGAGTCGATCACCTGCAGGCTTGAGTTCGACATCTTGCTTGTTTGCGCCAGACAGCAGCGTGAGCTTGGCACTGCCGTTTGCCACATCAACAGGCTTGCCGTGATCGCGAAGATGCAACTGGATCACCTCGGGCTTGGCAACGAGTTCGAGATCGAGATCCTTGACCTCGACCACCACGCCTCCATGCATCGATTCATGCTCGTGAGCATGGTCATGCTTGTCGGCTGCAAAGGTGGGGCCCACAGACACGAGAGCAGCGAGGGCGACGACTTTTGAGAACTTCATGGGTTTTCCTTTCTGGTTTGCATGAGGCGGGTTAAGCAGCGTCAGAATGCTTCGGCGTTTCGATCGTCGAGCAGACTCTCTGCATCGCGGCGGCCGAAGAGCCAGAACATTGCAGGGGTAAGGAAGGTATCCAGCAGGGTCGAACTGATGAGGCCCGAGAAGATCACCACGGCCACCGGATGCAGAATCTCGGTACCCGGGCGCTCGGCCTCGAACAGCAGCGGTGCAAGCGCAAACGCGGTTACCAGTGCGGTCATCAGCACCGGCGACAGGCGCTCGATCGAGCCCCGCAGGATCATCGTGTGGTCGAAGCTCTCGCCCTCGATACGCATCAGGTTGAGGTAATGACTCACCTTGAGGATGCCGTTTCGCACCGAAATACCTGCAAGCGTGATGAAGCCGACGAGTGCAGCCACCGACAACGGCTGACCGGAGATCCACAGTCCAATCACCGCCCCGACCAGTGCGAGCGGAATGTTCGCCATGATGAGCGCCGAGAGTCGAACCGACTTGTAGCGGCTGTAGAGCACGACGAACATCAGCACGAGTGAGACGATCGAAAGCAACCCGACCAAACGGGATGCCTCTTCCTGAGCTTGGAACTGCCCGCCGAGGGTGATGAAGTAGCCCTCGGGCAACTTAAGGTCGGCCACGACGGCGCGGATGTCCTCGACGACCTCCGATAGCGGACGCTGCTGCGCATTGGCCGAGAGCACGATGCGGCGCTTACCGTCGTCCCGGCTCACTTGGTTCGGACCGTCACCATCCTCGATCGACGCCAGCTTCGACAAGGGCACATGTCCGGTCGGCGTTTCGATCAGGATCTGAGCCAGCCCGTCGACCGAGCGCGCCGTTTCCGGTAGGCGAACGACCAATGCGAACCGTCGACCACCCTCGACGATCTGGGTGACCTTCTCGCCCTCGACGAGGTTTTGCAGCGCGGCCAGAATCTGCGGTGCCGGCACCCCGTAACGGGCAGCGGCCGCATAGTCGATCCGCACCTTGATCTGCGGCGCGAGCACTTGCTTCTCGATCTCCAGGTCGGCGAGCCCCGGAATGGCGGCAAGCCGCGTTCGCAATACGTCAGCCTGACCGCGCAGGGTGTCGAGATCCTCGCCGAAGATCTTGATCGCAATCTGCGAGCGCACGCCCGACAGCATGTGGTCGATGCGATGTGAGATCGGTTGCCCGATCGCGATCGCAGCTGGCAGATTGACCAGTCGCGACCGGATGTCTGCGGTGATCTCACCCATTGAGCGGCTCAGCTCACCGGCGGGTTTCAGCCCCACATCGAGCTCGCTGACGTGGACACCTTCCGCATGCTCGTCAAGCTCGGCCCGCCCGCTTCGGCGCCCGACGTGCGTCACTTCGGGAACCTGTTTCACGAGCACTTCCGCTTGCTGCGCGAGCACGGTCGACTCCGCCAGGGTAACGCCCGGGTTGAGCCGCATGCCGATCAGCAAGGTGCCTTCGTTGAACGGCGGCAGAAAGGTCGTGGGGAAGAACGGTACCGCAGCGGCAGCAATTGCCACCGCAACCGCACCCGCTGTGACGGCCGCCCTGGGGTGCTCGAGCACCCCCTGCAACGCCCCGCGATAACGTGCCTTGAGCCAGGCGAGCAAGCGCGTGTCACCGTGATCGAGGGACTTCATCCGGGGAAGCAGGTAAAAGGACAGCACCGGCGTCACGGTCACCGAAACGACCAACGAGGCGAGCGTGGAGACGATGAACGCCACGCCGAGCGGCACGAACAGCCGCCCCTCCATGCCAGGCAGCGCGAACAGCGGCAAGAACACCAGCACGATGATGATCGTCGCGTAAAGGATGGCCGAGCGCACTTCCATCGTTGCGCGCGCCACGAGTTCGATCGGGTGAAGCCGATGGTCGTGATGCTTTGCGCGGTCCTCCTTCAATCGGCGCAGCACGTTCTCTACGCCCACAACCGCATCGTCGACCAAGCCGCCAATCGCAATCGCGAGACCACCAAGGGTCATCGTGTTGATCGACTGCCCGAAATACTTGAAGACCAACGCCGTCATGAAGATGGACACCGGAATCGCGGTGAGCGCGATGATCGTCGGGCGCAGGGTGCCGAGAAAAAAGAAGAGGATTGCCGCAACGAACACCGATGCGCCAATCAGCTTACCCTTGAGCGTGCTGATCGATGCCTCGATGAAAGTCGCCTGCCGGAAGGTCACCTCCGGCGCATCCATCCCGGCCGGGAGCGATATCTTCATCTCTTCGAGCGCGGTTTCGATCGAGCGAGTCAGGTGAATGGTGTCCGCCGTAGGCTGCTTCTGAATGCCGAGGATGACGGCCGGCTTGCCCTCGAAGCCCGCATCCCCCCGTTTGGGCGCCGCTGCGAAGGTCACGGATGCGATCTGACGCAGCAGGATCGGCTGGCCATCTCGCGCAGTGATCGCGAGGTTCTTCAGATCCTCCAGGCTCGAGGTCCGACCGAGATGGCGGATGAGATATTCGCGCCCGTTCAGTTCGAGAAAGCCCCCCGAGGTGTTCGACGAGAAGCCTCGAATCGCCCCTTCCAACTGCTCCAACGAAACACCGAGCTCAGCCATACGGCGGGTGTCGGGCTGAACCTGGAACTGCCGCACCTCCCCGCCAATCGGGATGACTTGCGCGATGCCGGGGATCGCCATCAGGCGCGGACGAAGAACCCAGTCCGCATACTCTCGGACCTGCATCGGCGAGATCTTCGCCGTGTCGATCGGGATCGCGATCTGCATGATCTCGCCCATGACCGAGCTGATCGGCCCCATGCGCGGAATCACGTCTTCAGGCAACCCTTCCTCCATGGCTGAGAGGCGTTCCGACACCATCTGCCGGGCGCGGAAAATCTCGGTACTCCAGTCGAAGGTCACGTAGATGAAGGACAGCCCCGAGCTCGAGGTAGAGCGCACTGACTCCACGCCGGGCAAACCATTCATGGTGGTCTCGAGCGGAAAGGTGATGAGTTGCTCGACCTCCTCCGCCGCCATGCCGCCGGCTTCGGTCATGATCGTGACCGTCGGCTTGTTGAGATCCGGAAATACGTCCACGGGTGTTCGCGAAAGCGTGAACGCACCGTAGGCCATCAGTACCAGGCTGGCGATAATCACCAGCAGCCGGTTACCAAGGCTGTTGTCGAGTAGCCACTTGAACATCGGATAGACTCCCGGTCAGCGGATCTGGTTGATCAGCGTGGCGGCACGGGAGGCGACCCGCTCGCCGGCTTCGAGGCCGGACGTCACCGCAATGTTCACGCCGTCCAGCGGCGCGATCGTGACGGTCCGGGACTCGAAACGTTCGGGCGCCGTCTTTACCCAGACGATGGTTTGGTTTGCCGAATTCTTCAGCACCGATGCTGCGGGAACGCTTACACCCTGCTGCGTGCTGCGCGACTGGACGAAGACCTCGACCGGCTGCCCCACGGCAAGAAAGGCCAGCGCTTCCCCTTCGGCTGCAAAGGTGAGCGGCAAGGCCTGCTCGCGCAGGCTGCGGGCGGCGCCGATGAAGGTGAGCGGGATCCGCTGGTCGCCGACCGCAAGACTTGCAGAGGCGACATCCGCCGCTATTTCTGGATCATAGGAGAGCGCCTCGACACGCAGCCGCTTCGGGTCGACGATCTCGAACACGAGCTCGCGCGCATCGACCACTTGGCCTGACACGGCGTTAGTCGATGCGATCACACCGCTGACGGGTGCGGTCAGGACATCACGGGCATTGAGGCCACCACCGATCGCTTTCGATCTAGCCCTCAGGCTGGCAAGCTCGCTTTCGGCCGCCTCGATCTCCTTGCGCGGTACCGTGTCGGCGAGTTCCTTCAGACGCGCAAGGCGCTTTTCCACAAGGGCCCTGGCCGCGTGCAGCTCGGCCAATTGCGCCATCTGGTTAGACCGCTCGATCTGGTCCGTCGAAGGACTGACGTAAGCCAGCACGTCCCCCTTCTTCACGGCCTGACCGACGCTTGGCAACCCCTGCGGGCCCGCCTCCAGGCGCCCAGCCACCATGGCCTGCACCTTTCCGCCGGCATTCGGGTCCATGACCACCTTGCCGGCCAGCGCGGTGGTACGCGGCAATTCGCCGGCTTCCGTAACCAACGTGCGAACACCGATCTGGCGTTGTGCCGGCTTGGGCAGAAAGACACTGCCATCGGCTTGCCGTTGTGGCCCATTGCCTCCTGCCACAACCGGACCTTCATCGCCATGATCATGGCCTTCGCCAGCAAAGGCATTCCACGAGGCACTGGCCGATACCAGCGCCAGCGCAGCAAACAGTACGCTCAGCTTCATGCGGCACCTCCAGTCGAGCGATTACGCGAATTCCCCTTGCGAAGCACAACCCAGCCGATGAGGCCTAGCACAAGCCCCCCCGCGCCTGCCCCAATTGCGTAGGGTTTCATGTCCAATTCGGCAACCTCTTCGTGCGCCTCGGCGGCGGTCTCATGCAAGTCGAGCTCACCAGCGAGCAAATCGGCGTCCTGACCGGCAATCACCGTTGCCGTGACAGAGACGACACCCGGCTTGAGCGTCTCCTCGAGCGTGGCCTCGAACTCACCGTCGGCATGGGGCGTGAGCGCAACGGCCTTCCCATCGAGTTCCAGATCGACCTTTGCGTCCTTGACCGGACTGTTGTCAGCGAAGTGGTCAAGATAGACGGTGACGTTCTTGCCATTCACTACGCCGACCAGCTCGAAGAGTTCCGAGACGGCGGTAAATCGCGGCAATGCCGGGCCCGCTGTGGTCGCGGGCGCTTCTCCATGGTCGTGTCCGTCACCGGCCAGCGTTTGCGGGGCAAGCCCGGCAAGCACGGCAGCGAGGCTCCATGCCGCGAGGGTATGAGTGGATTTCATTTTGGGGATCCTGTTATTCATTCGGGAAGCAGGCCCAACGCTTGGCGCTGGGCCGAGATGGCGGCTGCCAGATCAATACGCGCGCGCGCGCGCTCGCGTTCGGCCTCGGCCGCCTCGAATTCGATGCGCAGACGGGTCGGCAGATCGGCCTCACCGAGGCGGAACGCCTTCTCGAAGAAGCCGCGTGACGCCTGTGCGAGGTCGGAGCGCCGTTCAGCAGCGGCGACCTGCTGCCGTCTCAATTCGACGCGCTGGTGCGCCATCTCTGTTTCGGCCAGCAGACGTTCGAGTTCGATCTGGAGTTGCGCCTCGGCCTCGATGGCCTCTGCATTGGCGCTTGCAACGCGGGACCGGCTGCGCGAACCGGAACCAAGCGGAATGCGCAAGCCCAGCGTGACCGTCTGTTCCCAGGATTCACCCGATGCGCCGCGTTCGCGGGTGGTCGTGACACTCAACTCCGGATTCGCGCGGCCCTGAACGCTGGCAAGGGTCATCGTGCGCCGCGCAACGTCGACCCGATCACGCAGCTCGGCCACTGCAGGGTGCGCCGTCTCAAGAATCTGTGTCGGTGTCGCAGCGGACGGGACGGGCTCCGGCGCAGACACCCCGCCGGATGAGCGTTCTGGCCCGATTCCAGTGAGCGTGCGCAACTGCTGTGCAGCATCTGCAAGGGCGCTTTCTGCCTCGGCGACGGCGGCTTCAGCTGTAGCTTGCACACCGTCGGCCTGATGCTGATCTGCGCGCGCCAGATCACCCGCCTTGATGCGCTTGGCCACGTCGGCGGCCAGTTCGCGGGCGTTCTCGAGACCCGCCCTCGCCAGCGTCACATCTACGCGCGCGCGTTGCCAATCCCAATATGCTGTGCGTACCGCTGCAGCGGTGCGCAACTGCGCGCCGCGAGCCCGGCTCGCCGTGGCAGCTATTTCGGCAGTGGCGAGGGCTGCAGTGCTCGAACGTTCGCCCGACAGCCAGATCGGAACCGCGATGCCGACCTCGTACTCACGGCTCCCGCGATTGCTGTCCAACTGATCGGTTTTTCCGGCTACCTCTAGGGCGGGCGGTTCGACAAACCAACTGTCGGCACTGTCGCGGCGCGCTTGCGCCGCTTCCTGTTGAGTCGTGAGCGACAGCGCTTCAGGCTGGCGTGCCCATGCTGCCTCGAAAGCGTGCTTGAGGGATAGGGCGGTACTTGGAGCCGGGGGGGCGGGCTGCTGCGCCCAGGCACCATTGACGGCAAGGCCGAGCATTAGCCCAGGCAGCCATTTGAGACGAAGTTGCTGAAACATCCAATTCTCCGTTGATGTAAAGACACGGGGAATCGGCAGAGGGCGATCGGACCGATCGCAATGGACGCGTGACGCTACCGCTCAAAGCGGTAGGAACATCAAGAGGGAATGAAGGCGACCGCCCTGCCGATCAGGCTGGGCGGGCCCATTTAGGGCGTTCGGGCTCTGCGGGATGCTCAGCAAGTGAGCACCCAGGTGTGACGCCGATGGGGAGGGATGCCTGATGCTGTGTGAATAGCGCGCTGGACTCACTCGTTACTGCTGAAGAGCCCACCACCTGGCACGATGCGCAGTCTGCGTGTGCGCCCTTCGTCAAGCCCCCTTTTTCCTTGCCTTTTGCATCTTCGGTGTGACGATGCGCGTGATGACCAAAATGATTGGCTGCGGCACCGGATTCGTGCGCGCAGTAATCGCCCACCGCCGCCCAACTCAGTTGGGCAGGCAGCAGGATCAAGAGGAAAATCGCAAGCCAACGACGCAT
>NZ_JAVEYL010000032.1:0-34358 GCF_034003485.1 Thauera sp. | reverse complement strand
CGACTTGTCGGCGACCCTGGCCTTGAGCTGCTCGAAGTAGGCGTAGGACTCGTGGGTCTCGGTGTTCCAGCCCACCTGCAGGTTCTTGATCGGGTCGTTGGCCCAGAACACGACGAGCTTGCTTTCCTTGAGGATCACGTCCCAGGAGGTGCCCTGCGAATACACCTCGGTCGAGCCGAGCACGTAGGGCAGGATCATCTGCCCGGCGCCGGTCGAGTAGTCGCCGATGGTGCCCACGCTGCGGCCATGCATGCCGATGCCGCGCACCATGTGGTTGCCGCAGCTATGCACCTGGCCGACCGAGCGCCAGCCCACGCCGGCGGTGTGCAGCGCCCACGGGCCGTGGTCCTTCTGGATGCGCTCGAGCTCTTCGTAGAACAGGTCGAGCGCTTCGTCCCAGCTCACGCGCACGAAGCGGTTGTCGCCGCGCTGGCTGGTGTCGCTGAGGTGGCGCTTGCGATACCAGTCGAGGCGCACCATCGGGTAGCGCACGCGGGACGGGCTGTAGATCAGGCCCATGATCCCGTTGATCATCTCCGTCGGGTGCTTGTCGTGCTCGAAGGGGCGGACATCGACCACGCGGTCGCCGACCACCTTGGCGCGGATGGCGCCGAAGTGCGAGCCGGAGATCTTCCAGGTGGTGATGTCTTCGCCGACTGCGGCAGCCTCGCCGGCCGCCAGGGCGGACCGGCTGGTGAGCAGGCCGGGCGCGACCAGCACGCTGCCCGACATTGCTGCCATGGCCTTGAGGAAACCTCGCCGAGAGTAGTTCATGGTGTTCAACTCCTGATCAGGGACGCGCGGTCTGCAGGGCGGAATCGGGCGAACCGGCGCCGTGCGACGTGCTGAAATCGGACGAATGGGTCTGGAGGTACTTGAGCACCACGCGGGCGGTGTCGTCATCCATGCTGGTGAAGCCGACCATGCCGCCGAAGAGGCCAGGCCAGGTGTTGGCGTCGAAGTGCGCTTCCTCGGGCTGGCGGTGGCACACGCTGCAGCTGCTGTTGTAGCTGGCGCGGGCGATCGACCACACCGGTTCGACGCTCTCGAGCACGCTGCCCTTGCGCATCCACGCGGTGGCGGTGACCTGCTGCCATTCGAGACCGGTCATCGGGTCCTCCTTGGTGTCGAGCACCTTCACGAAGCTCGTGTCCTGGGCGATTTCCTTGTCGAGGATGGCGCTGGTGATGTTGAGCCCGAAGTGGCTGTACCAGACGCGGCCATAACCCTTGTTCTTGCGCCACAGCGCCAGCTCGACGCGCTGCGCGTCGCCCTTGGTCTCGAGCACCTTCACCTGGGTGGCGACCTCGACCGAACCGATGCGCTTGGTCAGGCCTTCGTCGGCGAACAGTTCCTGCGGTACAACGAGGAAGTAGTCCTTGCCGGTATCCACGCTCTGGCCGGATGCGGACGACACCAGGGTGTCGAAGGCCGGGTTGCGTGCGCCCTTCATCTCGGGCAGCTGGTGCGCGACGCCCTTGTGGCAGTCGACGCAGCTCTGGTCACGCTCGGCAGCCTTGCGCATCGCGACCTGCGAGGCGGGGCGCATCTTGTCGAAGTCCATGTCCTTGTAGTCATGGCAGGCGCGGCATTCCTTCGAGCCGTTGGCCGAGAAGCGCTTCCACTCGCGCTGCGCGAGCACCAGGCGGTGTTCCTTGAATTTCTCGCGGGTGTCGATGGTGCCGATGAGCTGGCCCAGCACCTCGCGGCTGGCCTGCATCTTGCGCGCCACCTTGTCGGTGAAGTCGTGCGGGACGTGGCAGTCCGGGCAACGTGCGCGCACGCCGGTGCGGTTGTTCCAGTGCACGGTCTTCTGCAGCTCGGGCAGCAGGTTGTCGTGCATGGTGTGGCAGCTCAGGCAGAACTCTTCCTTGTTGGTGGCTTCCATGGCGGTGTTGAAGCCCTGCCAGGCCAGCACGCCTGCGATGAAGCCGCCGGTCACGAGCACGCCGAGCCCGATCCGTACCGATGGCTTGAGGAAGAGGTCCCTGATGGACCGAAGTAACTTTTTCATGATGTTGCTCCTGCGTGTTGTGCGATTCCCGGGCTGGCGGGGTTTCCGCGCAGCTTTGCTTCCTGCCTGCGAGGATCAGGACGGGGGGCCGAAGAACAGGATCTGCAGGAACCACACCACGAAGCCGTAGGCCGCGATCGCCAGCGTCATCGTGATGGGCAGCCCGACGAAGGCGAGGAGCAAGAACTTGGGCCACTCGTTCTTGCGTCCCGGTGCCTCTGCACCGGACGGGGCGGAACGCCCGCTAGCTTGATTGTTCACGTCTCAGTCTCCGTGTTCACAAATTCACCGAACAAGAACCGCAGCGGAACCTGGATGCATGCGCTGCGCGGTCTTCCCAGCATAGGGTTGTTCGGCACAAAAACCACATCCAGATCATAGGGATTGGTTGTTAACGCCGCGGGGAGTTTTGTTAATCGGATCGGTGTGCGTGTTAATGCCATTAACACCCTGCGCCCCACACCAGCCGATTCGCCATTGACCCCGAGCGAGCGTCCGGCTGCATCCTTTTCGCGGTGCGTGCGTCTTCATCGATGAAGCTGCTTGCCGTGGGCCAATCTGACCGCTAGCGTTCGGTCAGAGGCGAAGACGATCCAGAATCGGGCAGCAATATTTTCGCGCTGGAGTTTGCGTCATGGACACCCTGCTTTCCGCGGTTCTCCCCGTCTTCTACGGCGGGTTGGGCAATCTGGCCGCGTATCTCGCAGCGCACGTGCTGTTGTGCCTGCTGCCGGCCTTCTTCATCGCCGGCGCGATGTCGGCGCTGATTCCCAAGGAGGCGGTCACCCGCTTCCTCGGGCGCAACTCCAGCAAGACCGTGTCCTATCCGGCCGCCGCCGCCGCAGGCTCGCTGCTGGCGGTGTGCTCGTGCACCATCGTTCCGCTCTTCGCCGGCATCTACAAGAAGGGCGCGGGCCTCGGCCCGGCGATCACCTTCCTGTTCTTTGCGCCCGCGGCCAACATCCTGGCGCTGGTGTACACCGGCGGCATCATCGGGCCGGACCTCGCGATCGCGCGCTTCGTGTTGTCGCTCACTTTCGGCATCGGCATCGGCCTGATCATGGCGCTGCTCTTCCGCGCCGACGATGCCGCCCACGACCTCGCCACCGACAGCGCCTTCGGCGCGCAGGGCGCGGGCATGGGGCGGATGGCGCTGGTGTTCCTGTTTGTGTGGGTGGCGCTGCTGCTCGCCGGCACGCTCAAGCTCGATGTCCTCACCGGGACTTACCTCAACTTCGAACTGCCGATCGGCGACGCACAGGGCTGGCAGGCCGCGCTCGACCGCCTGGTGCCCTACGACGCCGCCAAGGGCGAGGAGGGCGTGTCGGTGCAGGGCGTGGTGTTGATCGCGCTGCTGGCCTCGATCGGCTATGCCGCCTGGCGCGGCTTCGAGAACATCAGCGAAGGCGCCAACGCGTGGACCTGGATCAGCCTGGGGTTGATCGCGGCGACGCTGCTGGTGGCGGCGCTGGCGGTGCAGCCGGTGGACGGCGCGCTGCGCATCGGCCTCACCGGCAAGTTCTTCGCCGTCGCCGCCGCGCTCGCGGCGCTGTATTTCATCATGCGCCGCAGCCTGAGCGAGGACGAGCTGCGCGACTGGCTGTGGGAGTCGTGGCGTTTCGTCAAGCAGATCTTCCCGCTGCTGGTGGTCGGCGTGTTCGTCGTCGGCATGATCCGCGTGCTGATCCGCCCGGAATGGATCCAGATGCTGGCCGGCACCAACTCGCTCACCGGCAACCTGGCGGGCGTGGTGTTCGGCGTGTTCATGTACTTCCCGACCCTGGTCGAGGTGCCGATCGCCAAGATGTTCCTCGACCTCGGCATGCACCGCGGCCCGCTGCTTGCCTACCTGATGTCCGACCCCGAGCTGTCGCTGCAGAGCATCCTGATCATCTCGGCGATCATCGGCCGCAAGAAGACCTTCACCTACGTCGGCCTGGTGGCGCTGTTCAGCGCGGTCGCGGGCCTTATCTACGGCGCCTGGATCGACGGCACCGCATTGTTCTCGCTCGCGCTTTACCTCGCGGGTTTCATCGCCGCGCTCGCGCTGCTGCTGTCGGTTGCCAGCCGGCGCGCGACCGCCTCTTCACTCAAAGGAGTCTGATCATGCTCAACATCAAGGTTCTCGGCCCCGGTTGTGCCAACTGCCGCAAGCTGGAAGAAATCGTGCGCGAGGCAGTTGCCACCACGGGCGTGGAGGCGGAAGTGGTCAAGGTCACCGACATGGGCGAGATCGTGTCCTACGACGTGCTCAAGACGCCCGGCCTGGTGATCAACGAGAAGCTGGTGTCGTCCGGGCGGATTCCGACCGCAGCGAGCATTGCGGAGTGGATCCGTGCTGCGGGCTGATCTCGTGACCAGTGTGCTGCCGTTGCCCGCAGGGACATGAGTGGGGGCGGACAACGAGCCGGGGTGTTTATAATGCGTGCCCGTCACGCCTGACCCGTAATGCCATGAGATTCGACCTGAAGGTGCCTTTCGCTGAAAAAGACCAGGCCAAGAAGCTCGGTGCGCGTTGGGACGCAGGTCGCAAGTGCTGGTACATCGACGGCAATCTCGACGTGACCTCGTTTTCGCAATGGCAGCCTGGCCCGCATGACGCATCTGCGGCCGTTCCGCTTCCGCCCCCTGCCAAGCGAAGCGCCACAGCGCGGGCTGCCTCCGCCGAGAAGGTGCATGTGGGTAGTCGGTTCGTCGAACTGCCCCGGGTATGCGACTGCCTTCCGTGGGACGATTGTGAGAAGTGCCGGCTCCAGTCGTGGCCGAAGTAACCCTGGAGCGTTCTGATCATGGAAGTTGTGGCGGTCATCGATTTCGAGACGACCGGGCTGTCGCCCGCGCAGGGTGATCGGGCGACCGAGGTTGCGGCGGTGATCGTAGAGGGAGGGCGTGTGGTGGATCGGTACCAGAGCCTGATGAACGCCGGGGTCCGAATCCCGGCATACATCGAAGCGCTGACGGGGATCTCCAACGCCATGGTCCGCAGTGCGCCCTCCGCCGGAGATGTGATGCGGGCGGTATCCGACTTTGTCGGCGACATCCCCATCGTCGCCCACAACGCCGCGTTCGACTCGAAGTTCTGGGATGCCGAACTCGCACGGATTCAGCGCTCGAGGAAGCAGGACTTTGTCTGCTCCCTATTGCTCTCCCGTCGCATTTTCCCGCTGGCGCCAAGCCACAAGCTGGGCGCATTGGTCGAGTACGCAAAGCTGCCTGTCGCCGGGCGTTACCACCGTGCGCTGGCGGATGCCGAGATGGCGTCGAGTCTGCTGGTGCGCCTCGAAGAGGAACTGCGGGTGTCTCATCAGGTGCAGGACGTCTCCGTGGAACTGTTGAGGCGGATCCAGCGCGCGCCGAAGGGGCAGCTGCATAAATGTCTGGGTGCTGGGCGGCGCGCGTGACGCGTTGAACAATCGCGTCTGCAAACCCGGAGCAAGGTCATCGTGTCGGGTTGCCGACGTCTATCGAACGCGGTCTCGGCTGCATAGACGTTTCAGCCAGTCGCCGATGTCGGTGATCTCGTCCATGCACACCGAGTGGGGCATGTCGTATGTTCGCCACTCAGGCTCGAGGCCGAGCGCATGCAGCAACTCGACCGCCTGCTCTCCGAGCGCGAGCGACACGACGTCATCGTCTGTCCCGTGCGCCGCAAAGATCGGAATCTGCCGATTCGCTTCGGCGACATCGGTGGTCACCAGCCTGGCGCTCGGAATGTAGGTCGAAAGCGCGACGATGCCCGCAAGTGGTGTGGGGTGCGTGAGTGCGCTCAGGTAGGCGACTGCACCGCCTTGCGAGAAACCCGCGAGGATGATGCGTTCGCTCGGGATGCCTCGCGCGGTTTCGCGGTCGATCAAGTGGCGGACGAGCGCGCGGGACTCGAGCAGGCCGGCCTCGTCGACCTGCCGGGCGTCGGGTGCGAGCGAGATGATGTCGTACCAGGCCCGCATCACGTAGCCGCCGTTGCAGGTCACGGCCCGAAAAGGCGCATGCGGGAAGATGAACCTCACCGCAAGCCCCTCGGGCAGGCCGAGTTCCGGGACGATCGGCTCGAAGTCGCTGCCATCGGCGCCCAGACCGTGCATCCAGATGACCGACCATTGCGGATTCGGGCTGGTCTCGATTTCGATGGGTGGGGTGTCGGAGGTGAAAGGTGTGTGTTCGGTCATCTTGGTCACGGTGAGGAGGTGGGCGCCCACAGCCCCGCTGCAGGCGTTGTCGGGGGGCAGGTGGCTGCTGCGCAAAGGGGGTGGTGGTGTCAACGGAAGGATGATGGATGAATCCCGAACTGCTCGAATTGCTGCTCACCCGCGAGATGCCCTTTGGCAAGTACAAGGGACGGATCATCGCCGACCTGCCGGGGCACTACCTCGCGTGGTTTGCGCGGCAGGGTTTTCCGGCGGGGCAACTCGGCCAGTTGCTGGCGTTGATGCACGAACTCGACCACAACAACCTGGTCGGGCTGCTCAAGCCCCTGCGCAGTGACAGGAAGCAGGGCTGAGCTTCGAGTCTTGCCTGCCATCTGGCCGCCGTCGCGGCTCACCTCGCGTTGGCCGTCCGCTCCCGCTCGCGCCTGAATCCGACCTCCCGTTCGGGGTCGAGCAGGCGGTCGCCCTCGGCGTCGCGAATGCGGGTGGGCAAACCCATGCCGTTCATCAGGCGGATGAAGGGCAGGGCATCGAGTTCCTCGACGTTGGCCATCTCGCCGATGTCCCAGGTGCCGTTGGCGATCAGCATCGCAGCCGCCACCACCGGCACACCTGCGGTATAGGAGATCGCCTGGCTGCCCACTTCACGGTAGCACGCCTCGTGATCGCACACGTTGTACAGCAGCACTTCCTGGGCCTGGCCGTTACGGGTGCCCTTCACCAGGTCGCCGATGCAGGTTTTTCCGGTGTAGTCGGGCGCGAGCGAGGCCGGGTCGGGCAGTACCGCCTTGACCACCTCGAGCGGCACCACTTCCTGGCCGCGCGCGGTGCGCACCGGCTTTTCGGAGAGCAGGCCGAGGTTCTTCAGCACGTTGAAGACGTTGATGTAGTGCTCGCCGAAACCCATCCAGAAGCGGATGTTGGGCACGCCCAGGTTCTGCGACATCGAGTGCAGCTCGTCGTGGCCGGTCAGGTAGGCGGCGGACTTGCCGACCGCCGGCAGGTCCCACTCCTTGCGGTGCTCGAACATCGCGTTTGCCTTCCATGCGTCGTTCTCCCACGACCACACGGTCGAGGTGAACTCGCGGAAGTTGATCTCGGGGTCGAAGTTGGTGGCGAAGTAGCGCCCGTGACTGCCGGCGTTGATGTCGATGATGTCGATCGAATCCACCCGGTCGAAGCAGTGGTCGAGCGCATAGCGCGCATAGGCGTTGACCACGCCGGGGTCGAAGCCGACGCCGAGCAGCGCGGTGATGCGTGCGTTCTTGCACGCATCGCGGCGCTTCCACTCGTAGTTGGCGTACCAGGGCGGCGTCTCGCACACCTTGTCCGGGTCTTCGTGGATCGCGGTGTCGAGGTAGGCCGCGCCGGTGTCGATGCAGGCGGCCAGTACCGACATGTTGAGGAAGGGCGAGCCGACGTTGATGACGATCTGGCTGCGCGTGGCGCGGATCAGGAACTTGGTGGCTTCGATGTCCATCGCATCGAGCGTGTGGGCCTTCAGCTGACCGGGCTTCTGCATGCTGCCCGTTGTCCTGATCGACTCGATGATGGCCTCGCACTTGGCGAGCGTGCGCGACGCAATATGGATGTTCCCGAGAAGGACATTGTTCTGCGCGCACTTGTGCGCCACCACGTGAGCCACCCCACCCGCCCCGATAATCAGGACATTACGCTTCATTCTGATCTCCCATCGCTCTGGTTAGACTGCCCTGTTTCAGGACAAGCTGCTGACGTAGTCGTCGTAGTTAAATTCGCGCACGAGGCGCACACTGCCGTCCAGCTCGCGGACGGCAATGGCCGGCATGTGGACGCCGTTGAACCAGTTCTTCTTCACCATGGTGTAGGGGCCGGCATCGCCGATCGAGATGCGGTCGCCGACCTCCAGCGGGCGCTCGAAGCGACCCTCGCCAAAGATGTCGCCGGCAAGACAGGTCTTGCCGCAGATCTGATAGACGTGCTCGCCTTGGTCGCCTCCGATCGGCGCGGTTTCGCGGTAGATCAGCAGGTCGAGCATGTGCGCTTCGGTCGAGCTGTCGACCACCGCGAGCTTCTTGCCGTTGAAACCGGTGTCGAGCACGCTCACCTCGAGCGTGGTGGTGTGGCGCACGGTGGCTTCGCCCGGCTCGAGATAGACCTGCACGCCCCATTTGCGGGAAAAGTGGCGCAGGCGCTCGCAGAAGGCGTCGAGCGCATAACCCGGCGCGGTGAAACTGATCCCGCCGCCGAGGCTCACCCATTGGAGTCGCTGCAGGATCTCGCCGTAGCGGCGCTCGGCTTCGCCGAGCAGCGCATCGAAGCGCGCGAAGTCGTCGTTCTCGCAGTTGTTGTGGATCATCACGCCGTCGAGGCGGTTGATCACCGACAGGATGCGCGCCGGATCGGATTCGCCCAGCCGGCTGAAGGGCCGCGCCGGGTCGGCGAGGTCGAAACCGGCGCAGCTCACGCCCGGGTTCAGGCGCAGGCCGATCGGCTTGTCGCCCGCGGCCGGGGCGAAGCGCTCGAGCTGGCTGATCGAGTTGAAGATGATCTTGTCGCAGTGGGCGACGACCTCCTCGATCTCGTGGTCGGCGAAGGCCACACTGTAGGCATGGGTCTCGCCGCCGAACTTCTGCCGGCCGAGCTTGACCTCGTAAAGCGAGGACGAGGTCGTGCCGTCCATGTGTTCGCGCATCAAGTCGAACACCGACCAGGTCGCGAAGCACTTCAGCGCCAGCAGCACCTTCGCCCCGGCCTGCGCGCGCACCTGGTCGATGATCCGAAGGTTGCGCAGGAGGGCTGACTTGTCGATCAGGTAGTAGGGGGTGGGAATCGTGTCTTGCATCTGGATCCCTAGTGTTCGTCGGCAGCGGACTTGCCTCGGCCGCCACCACGCTTCTTGGCAGTTCTCTTCTCGCCGAGATGATCGATGATCACTGCGTGTTGATCCGGAAACGTCGCCACCAGCGCGAGCTGGCCGCCGACGCTCTCGACGTAGTGCCGCAGGGTGGACAGGAGCATGTCGCTGCGCTTTTCGAGGCGCGAGATCGTGTCCTGGCCGACGCCCAGTGCCTTCGCCAGGTTTTCCTGCGTCCGCTTCGCGCCCTTGCGCAGTTCCTTCAAGGTGGCTGGCTGCATGGCCTCCAACCCAACGGGCTCATGTTGACGGACGGGATGTGGCGTGCCCTCGCCGCTGTGCTTTTTCGCCATGCCGAATTCCGTGTCATTACGTTCCAAAGATGAATGATTGCACAAAAACATATGTGTTCAAAGCCATAATGACTTATGCGCGGAATTCGGGGGAATGCTGCTTGAGGGCGCAACTCACGAACGGTTTGGGGCGCCGACCGACGGCGAGGTCTGAAGGAAAACGGCCGTGTGCGGATGCCATGCGTTCCACGGTCCGGCCTCGCGTTTGCGCGCGCGCTCTTCGAGGCCGAGCCTGAAGGTTTCGAACTCACCCGTGCCACAACGAGGCACCGATGCAGTGGCTACCGGTGGTCCGGCAGCGGTCGAGCGGCGAGCGGGTGAATCCATCGGCTGCGCTCGGGGCTCGTGCCCTCGTGGGCGAAGGACGAGGCGACCGCGGTGGGGAGTTTGCGCAACGAAGGGGGCGAGCTGATCCAACCGATCCGCTGACCGAGTGGCGCCCCTCGTCTGCATCTGTGGTCGCCGTTCGATAATGACGTTGGAGAAACTAAAAAGCCCTGCAAGTCTATGATTTGCAGGGCTTTTTCAGGGGTTCTGGCGGACAGGGCGGGATTCGAACCCGCGTTGGGATATTATCCCAAACACGCTTTCCAGGCGTGCGACTTAAACCACTCATCCACCTGTCCGCGAAAGCCCGGCAGTATAGCCGCAAGGCTTGGCGGGTGAAAGTGTTTTGTGCTGGCTAGGTTTGCTGCGGCGGCACAACGGCTTGCACAGCGAGCAGGAACTGGGTCAATTCGACAGACAGGGCTTCGAGTTCCGTTTCCAGCGCCAGCAGGCTGGGGTGGTCGGACGGCAAGGGGGCTGTCGGGTTTGCTTTGCAGGCGGCTTCGAGCTGGCGCACAAGGTCGACGGCGGCCTGGGCGCGCAGTTGGGCGAGACCGCCACGCAGGGTGTGGATGATGCCCGCGATCTGAGTCGTATTGGCTGCTTCGACTGCGACTCGCAGTTGGCCGTGCATGTCGGTGAGCCATGGGTTGAAGGTGTGCAGCACGTTGAGTAAGGCCGGTGTGCTGTCGAACAGGTCGCGACGCAGGGCCGCCGGGTCGAAATGTTCGGGCTGCTTGGCTGAGTCGATTGGCATCGTGCGTGGTCCCTTGCGTCAGGCCGGGGTTCCGGGGCTGACGGGGGCCCGGCCGACGGCAGCGGTCAGTGAGCTGACGGTGATCGGTTTGGTGATGATGTCGTCGAAACCGCAGGCCAGATAGTCCTGGCGTTCGTCTTCGAGCGCATGGGCCGTATAGGCGACGATGCGGACCTCGTTCCATGCGGCGTTGCTGCGGATGCGCCGGCAGGCCTCTTCGCCACCCATGTCCGGCATGGAGATGTCGAGCAGCATGAACGCCGGTTCTACCTGGGTGAGGCGTTCGAGCATCGGGATGGCGCTCGAGAACTCTTCCACTGTCCAGCCGAGGCGTTGCAGCAGCAGACGTGCGACGGCGATGTTTACTGCGCTGTCGTCGATGATGAAGGCGAGCGTGTTCATGGTGTCTGGGGTGCTTCTGATGACTTGAGATGCCGTGGCAGTCGGACGGTGAAGCGCGATCCTACGCCGGGCGTCGATTGCGCGCTGATCTCTCCGCCCATGAGGGCGGCAAGGCGACGCGACAGGGTCAGGCCAAGGCCCGTGCCGCCATGAGGGCGGTTGAGGAAGGAGTGGGCCTGATAGAAGGGCGCGAACACGTGCTCGAGTTCGCTTTCAGCGATGCCGATGCCGGTATCTGCGACCGAGATGAAAACGTCGTTCATGTCCTGGGTGAGGCTCAGCGTGATCCGGCCCTCGCTGGTGAACTTCACCGCGTTCGACAGCAGGTTCTCGATGATCTGCCGGATCCGTACCGGATCGCCGTCGATGGCGCACGCGTGGGTGGGCAACTCGGTGACCAGGGCGACGCCCTTGGCGCCGGCATTGACCTTGTGCAACTTGGCGACGGCCTCGAGTAGCGCGCAGAGTTCGAACGATCTGGGGGTGAGGGTGAGGCGGTTGGCTTCAACCTTGGCGAGATCGAGCAGGTCGTTAAGGACGGCGAGCAGATGCTGGCTGCTGTGGTGGATCGTTTCGGCGCAGGCGCGCTGCTCGGGGTTCCTTAGTTCCAGGCTGAGCAGTTCGGCAAAGCCAATGATGCCGTTGAGCGGCGTGCGTAGCTCGTGCGACATATTGGCGAGGAATTCGCTCTTGATGCGGTTGGCCTGCTCGGCGGTGAGCCGGGCCTCCTCGAGGCTCTGGATGGAGCCCTGAACGGCATCGGCCATGCGGTTGAACGAGCGTGCGAGCTCGCCCATTTCGTCGCCGCCATCGGCCGCGAGGCGGTGGTCCAGATCGCCTTGCTGAAAGCGGTGAATGCCGTCGACCGCGGTGGTGATGCGCCGCGACAGCAGGCTGGCCATCCAGATCGCAATCAGGATGACGGCGATCACCATCAGCAGGGTCGACAGGGCCAGTCCGGTGGCGGTCTGCTTCAGGGTCTCATCGATGTTGGCGACCAGGTTGTCGCGTTCGCGCTGGTTGAAGGCATCGGCGACCTGGATCATCTCGCTGATGCGGCGCCCGGATTCGGTGGCGGCGCGGTGGAATTCGTCGATGCTGGCGCCGATCGTGACGTAGCCGAAGCCGCGCGCACTGCGACCATACTGCCCGGTGTAATACGGGATGGTCGCCACCGTGGTGAGCTTGTTGAGCCCGCTGAAGTGGATCGCGAACGAGCCCGAGCCGCCGTGCTCGGTGACGTCGTGCCAGCCTTGGCACTGGGGCGAGAAGTTGAGGTAGCGGCAGTCGAGCCCGACCAGCCCGGAGGCGGTGGATTCCGGATGAGGTGTGCGACTGAGCCGTTGATCCTCGTAGGCATTGAGCCGGGCCGCGAAGGCCTGCCAGTTCAGTCCACTGGCCTGCCAGCGGTCGTACAGCTCGGTGTCCAGCCAGGGCGCGGCCATCTCGCCGGTCTCGGGGTCGTAGCCGTGGATGAAGTAGTCGCGTGCGTGAGAGATGTTGCGTCCCAGATCGTCCCAGATGAAGGCGTAGTTGCCTGAGGCTGGGTCCGCGATCGACGCGCGTCGTTCTGCCGTCGGGCGCAGGGTGTCGGTGAAGGCCATCAGGTGGGCGTGGTCGAGCGCGAGGGTGACATAGCCGATGATCTCGCCATCGCGGACCACGGGGGCGGCCCATCGCACCAGCCCCCGGAAGCGCTTGCCGACCGGATTCTCCAGACCGGCATAGCCCGACTCTTCCGGGCGAAATTCGCGGCCGAGCTCGTGCGCGCGGGCGGGGGTGTAGTCGCCGATCCAGTGGGTGCGCACCTGGGCGCCGATGACGCGCGAGACGTGGATCTCGCCCGGGCGCAAGGCCTGCAGTGCGGGCCAGTAGTCCTCGGCGCGCACGAAGGTGTTCTCGCGCCGGCTGATGTCGCGCACGCCGCTGTCGAGCAGGGTGCGAGCCGTCTCGCTCAAGACCTTGATGCGCTCGTGTCCGCTGCGGTCGACGAAGGTCATTTCGAGGAACAGTGGCCGCAGGATGAGGCGGGCGCGGGTGTCCGGTGCACGATAGTGGAAGTTGGTGGCGTTGTCCGGATGGGGGGCGCGCACGAGTTCGAGGTTGCGTGGCGTCGGTTGCTGTTCGATCCAGCGCTCACCGTCGCTGTCTGGCACGTAGGGGCCGTGATCCTCGAGCAGACGTTGGTGGGTGGCGAGGAAATTGGCGTAGGCGGTCGCGTCAGGGGCGATCTTTGACGCTTGCAGGAGGTCCTGGTCGCGATCGTAGAGAAACGCAGCGATCTCGCGCGCAGCGCCGGTGGTGAGCGTTTCAATGGCGTCGCGCGCGCGATCGTCGAGAGCCTCGATCGCGTCGTTGATGGCTGTCTGGCCGGTGCGCAACTGCGTGTCGCGCATGACGTCCGACAGGGTGACGACCCGCGCGGTGACGAGTTGCCCGAGCTCGTACGCGGCCTTCCACGCAAACAGGGCGAGCAGCACCAGCGGTACCACCTTGATCGCGATGAAGATCGCGATGAGTTTCGCACGCAGGCTCAACTGGCGTAGGGCGAGGGGCGTGCGCATCGGCCGGGAGCAGCGCTTAGCCCGCGTTGCGCTGGCGCCGACGTTGTGCGATCAGTGCCTGCACGTAACCATGCAGTTCGTGGAAGGGAATCGGCTTGCGATACACCGTGATGTCTTGTGGGAGCCCGCCTGCGGCGGCGATTTCCTTGGCGCTCAAGGCCGAGACGACCACGATGGCGATGTCGCTGGAGAGCGCGTTTTCGCGCAGGCGGCGGATCATCTCGAAACCGTCGATGCCGGGGATGCGCAAGTCGGCAATCAGCAGGTCGGGGGGCTCGCGGCCGACCTCGACCAGCGCGTCGAGGCCGTGGCCGATGATCCGTACCTCGAGCGGTGCTTCCCAGGCTGCGAAGCTTTCGCGATAGATGCTCTGCAGCAGGCGGTCGTCCTCCACTACCAGCACGCGCAGCTTGCTGTTGGCGCTGCCTGCGCGCGGCTGCAGACCGGGACCCCGGGCCTTGGAGAGCAGCGCATCCACGGAGTCCTGACGAATCCGCCGATGTCCGCCGGCCGTCTTCCAGCCCGCCAGGGTTCCACATTCGACCATCTGCTGGACGGCGCCGAGCGACAGGCCGAGTTGCCTCGCAGCTTGTGCCGTGCTGATGAATTCACGGGTAGGTTCGGCTTTGTCGGACATGAAAGTGTGATTCGACAGAAAGGGAGAAAAATAGCAGAAACAATGCTCGTCCGGTGCACGGCACCATGATGACAGGCACGCTCTCGTGGCAGCCCGATCGAGGGCGTGCCAGTTTCGCCACCAATCACCGGGGGGGCTGGCTCGCGTACGCGATGCGCGCAGCGCGAAGGACGTTCACGCTGGATCGTGGCGCTACAATGGACGCCTGAAATGGCGAGAGGGGCGCGTGCAGCAGCCAAGGCTTCACGGCCGTTGATCATCGACACCTTGAGTAGGACGCGTGGGCATGAATGGATCGAAGAACGTGCTGGGCGGTGCACTGCTCGCCTGCAGCTATGCGCCACTGACCGGCTTCTATCGCAGCGGGTGCTGCGAAACGGGGCCGGACGATCTCGGCCGTCACATCATCTGCGTGCGGGTCACCGAGCCCTTTCTCGACTTTTGTCGTACGGTGGGTAATGACCTGTCCACGCCGAGGCCCGAGTACCGCTTTGCAGGTCTGAAGCCGGGCGAGCGCTGGTGCCTGTGTGCGCTGCGCTGGAAGGAGGCGCTCGCGGCGGGCGTGGCCCCACCGGTGGTCCTCGAGGCCACCCACGAGTCGGCACTGCGCATCGTCGACCTCGACACGCTGAGGGCGCACGCCTACGACGCGACGCACGGGCCGCGCGCCTGAGCGGAGCCGGTAGATGGATCGCGCACAGCTTGCCCGTCTGCTGGAAGTGCTCGAATCCGGCCTGGTCGAGCGCCGCCAGGCGCTGCGCCTGAGCCTGCTCGGCGCGCTCGCAGGCGAGCACACGCTGCTCATCGGCCCGCCCGGCACAGCCAAGAGTGCGCTGGCGCGCCGCATCCACCTGGCGTTTCGCGAGGCGCGCTACTTCGAGCGCTTGCTCACCCGCTTCACGGTGCCCGAAGAGCTGTTTGGCCCGCTGTCGATCCGCGCGCTCGAGGAAGACCGCTACGAGCGCCATGTTGCGGGCTTCCTGCCCGATGCCGAAGTTGCGTTCATCGACGAAGTGTTCAAGGCCAACAGCGCCATCCTCAACGCCTTGCTCACCCTGCTCAACGAGCGCGAGTTCGACAACGGCGCCGGCCGGCTGCGCTGCCCCTTGATCAGTGTGATCGGCGCTACCAACCAGGTGCCGGAAGACGAGGTGGCGGAGGCCTTCTTCGACCGCTTCCTGCTCCGCCTGGTGGTGGGGCCGGTGAGCGCGGAAGGATTCCGTGAGCTGCTCAAGCATGATGGATGTGGAAGTACGGACGTTTTCCCGCATGCGGGCATGTGCCAGCTTGGGGCCGCGGAACGGGAAGCGCTGATCGCCTCGGCGCAGCGGGTTGCCTTGCCGGATGAAGTGCTCTCCCGGCTGGCCGAATTGCGCGCCTGGCTGGCGGGCGAGCAGCACTACGTGTCGGACCGACGCTGGGTCAAGCTTGGACACTTGCTGCGCACGGCTGCGGCAAGCGAGGGCAGGGCGGCCGTGGCGGAGTGGGATCTTGGTCTTGTGCCCTTCTGCATTGCGGCAGACTCCGCAGCCCAGCAGGCGGTGTCGGACTGGCTGACGACCCGGCTGGGAATCCGTGAGGCCTTTTCGCCGCCGCGGCTGACGCGGGTGGTGGAGGCCTTCGAGGCGCAGCTCAAGGCCGAACGCGAGGCCAACGATCTCGACTACGACGAGGCTGGGCGGCTGCGCTTTTCCGCCGTCGATGCGGCGGCCCAGGCGGCCGAGGCCCTGCGCGATGCGGGTACGGCCGGGCAGGCGGGTGCGCTGGCGGGGGCGATCGGCGACGCCAAGGGCGGCGCTGCCGCGCTGCGCATGACGTATGCGCGCAAACGGCGCTACGGCAAGCTGCACATCACCGCGCGCACCTGGCAGATCGACAGCCTGCTGGATCGGCTGGCTGCGTGCCGCGACGAGCTGGCCGCGCGGTGCGAATCGCTCGCGGCGTGGGCGGCCCAGGCCTTGTGGGCCGACCCTGGCTTCGTGGCCGCGGCGAGCGCGAATCTGGCCGGCGTGGGCGCGGCGCTCGATGCGCTCGAGGCCCGCGCCCGTGACGCGCGCGTCGGTTTCGAGGCCCTGCCACGGCTGGACGCGGACGGCGCCCGGCCACCGGCGGTCGAGCACGAACCCCTTCCCGATTGAGTCCCGGCCGTGAGCACCCCTGCCGCCCGCGCCGTCACGCCCCGGCTTTTCGAGGCGCAGGAGGCGCCGCTCGCAGCGCTCGAGCGCCTGCCGCGCAGCCTGTGGCTGGGCGGGATGACGCATGCCGGCGGCGAGCTGGTGTCACGGCTCGTGGCGCTCGAGGCCTGGCGCGGCGCGCTGCTGGGGGGGGCGCTGCCGGATCCCTTGCCGGCGTGGCCGGCGTCCGCGCTGCAGGCGAGTCTGCGTGAGGCCTTCTCGCACCTGAAGCTGGCCGAATACTGCGCGGGCCGCGACGAGCTCGTCGATACCGTGTTGCAGGGGTTGCTGTTTCATCTCGACCTTATCGTCGACTACCGCGACCGCGGCGCCTCTGAGGCCGGCGCGCACGCCATGGCGGTGGAGGCCTTCGCCGCCGACTGGGCCGAACGCTGCGGCGAGCTCGATGAGTTGATCGGCGCCTTCGGTGATCTCGGCGATCTGCTCAAGAACACGCGCTGGGACGCCTTGCGCGGCCTGTTGCGCAGCAGCGAGTGGCGCGAGGTGGTGCGCATCCGGCGGCTGATCGAGCGCCTCCCCGAGCTCGCCCGCATCATCCGCTGCCTGGGCCGTGCGCGTCCCACCGTGGACGAAGCCGAAATGAGCCAGGCGCTGCACACGGTGATCGAGCCGGCCGAGGTGCAATCCAGCGTCGCCCGTCGACTGCGCGTGCCCGAGCTGCCAGGCGAGACGCGTGGCGTGCATCGTTCGGGGCGCATCGCGCGCATGTTGCCGGCCGAAGCGATGCTGCTCGGCCATCCGCAACTGCGCCTGGTGTGGCACGCGCGCCACGCCGAGCGCACGCTGTTGGCCTACGAGGACGACGACCACCTGCAGGAGGTGCGCAAAGCGTCGGCGCCCATGCTGCGCCCCAGCCCGCGCCCGGCACCGGCAATGCGCCTGGAGATGGGGCCGATGCTGATCTGCGTCGACACCTCCGGGTCGATGCGCGGAGGGGCGGAGGCGGTGGCCAAGGCCGTGGTGCTGGAGGCGGTGCGCAGCGCGCATGCGCAGGGACGTGCCTGCCACGTGTTCGCGTTCGGCGGCCCGGACGAGGTACTGGAGTTGACCGTGGGCGTGGACATCGAAGGCGTCGGCAGGCTGGCGCGTTTTCTCGCCCAGGGCTTTGGCGGCGGCACCGACATCGAGGCGCCGCTCGAGCGTGCGATCGCTCGGCTGGAAGAGGCCGAATGGCAGCTCGCGGACCTGCTGATCGCTTCCGATGGCGAGTTCGGCGCCACGCCCGCGCTCGTGGAGCGGCTGCACGCCGTGCGCCGCGCGTGCGGCCTGCGCGTGCAGGGCATCCTCATCGGTGATCGTGAAACCATCGGTCTGCTCGAGATCACCGACGACATCCACTGGGTGCGCGACTGGCGGCGCTATGCTGGGGTGAGCGCTGCGGGGGCTGCGGGTGTCGACGGCGTCGCGGACGCAGCGCGGGGTGCGAGCGCGGGCGGGCCGCAGCGCGGCGAGGGGCTGGAGGCCGGCGGCTCGCCGGTGCATTCGAAGAGCCTCACCGCCACCTACTTCCCCGGCGCGCTGCGCAATCCGGAAAACCGCGCACGCACCCTCAGCCCCGAGGCCGCTGCCGCTGCCGTGCGCGCGGGCCTGCACCGAGGAGAAACCTCATGAGCTTTGCCACCGACCTCGTCACCGAACTCGAGCGCGCCACCGCCGGCCAGCCCATCCCCCGCGTGCGCGCGCTGCACCTGCCGCCGCCCGAGGCGGCCGCGTCGAAGAACGGCGAATTCTGCGCGCTGGAGCTCGACGACGGCGCGCTCGGGATCTCATACGTGCTGCTCGACGACACCTTGCAGCGCCTGATCGATTCAGGAGATGGTGGCGGCATCGTTGGTATGGATGCGCTGGAACTGGCGCGGGCGTTTGCTGACCCGCCGTTCGGTAGCCGGATGGGTGATGCAGGGGAGGTGGGTGCAAGCGGCGCGGGCTCAGTGGAATTGCGCACAGGGGACGCTGGCGATGGGAACGCCGGCGCGGGGGACGCGGGTGCGCGCATGGCAGACGCCGCCGCGCACGCGCTGCGCCGCACGCTCGGCTTTGCCGCCTGCAACGCCTTGTCGCGCACGGTGATGGACCGCATGGGCTTCGCCCCGCCGCGCGCCACCGACTCCATCGGCGGCATCGCGCCGCAGGCGGGCGACCATGTCGGCATGGTCGGGCTGTTCTCGCCGCTGCTGAAGCAGGTCACCGCCGCCGGCGCGCGGCTCACGGTGATCGAGCTCAACCCCGATTACGCCGGCCACTACGAAGGCTACCGCGTCACCCTCGACGCCGCCGAGCTCGAAGCCTGCAACAAGGTGCTCTCCACCAGCACCATCTTGCTCAATCAAACGGTGGACGCCATGCTCGCCCACTGCCGCCGTGCCGAGCGCATCGTGCTCATCGGCCCCAGCGCCGGCTGCCTGCCCGATCCGCTGTTCGCGCGCGGGGTCACCGTGGTCGGCGGCAGCTGGGTCACCGACCGCGCCGGCTTCATCGACGCGCTGCGCCGCGGGGATTCGTGGAGCGCGTTCGCCTACAAGTTCGCGCTCGCGGCCGCCGACTGGCCCGGGCTGCCTGGCGCGCGCTGAACCCGTCGCCTCGAATGGCCTCGATCTTCGACATTCTCGCAGAGCAGCGCATTCTGGACGCCGAGCGCAATGGCGACTTCGCCAACCTGCCAGGTGCCGGCAGGCCGCTGGTGTTCGACGACGAACTGTTCGTTTCGCCCGAGCAGCGCATGGTCAAAAAGGTGCTGCGCAATGCCGGCTTCACGCCACCGGAGATCGGGCTGCGCAAGCAGATCGCCGCGCTGCGGGCCGAGATCGCGGCGCTGGAAGAAGGCAGCGAGCGCCGCCGCCAACTGCGCCGGCGGCTGGCGATGCTCATCATTCAGTTGCAGGAGATGGGACGGTAGCGGGGGTGCTCCAGAGGTGGGGCTGGAACACGGTCATGGGTGGTTCAGAGCGTCCACCCGTAGCGCAGCAGGTGAAAGAACACCGGCGCGGAGAACGCCAGCGAGTCGACCCGGTCGAGCATGCCGCCGTGGCCTTCGATGAGGTGGCCCCAGTCCTTGACGCCGCGGTCGCGCTTGATCGCCGAGAGCACGAAGCCGCCGAAAAAGCCCAGCGTGTTGATGACCAGCGCGACGAACGCGGCCTCGAGCGGGCTGAACGGCGTGATCCACCACAGCGCGGCGCCCATCGCGGTCGCGCTCAGCACGCCGCCGACCAGGCCCTCGACCGTCTTCGAGGGCGAGATCTGCTTCGACAGCGCGTGGCGGCCGAGGAGCTTGCCCCAGATGTACTGGAACACGTCGCTCGACTGCACGGTGAGCAGCAGGAACACGACCAGCAGCAGGTTGCGCCCCTCGTAGCCGGGGATCTGGAGCGTGAGCAGCGCGGGCACGTGCGACAGGCAATACACGCAGATCATCAGTCCCCACTGGATCTTGGCGCTGCGCTCGAGAAAGCGTGCGGTGTCGGCGCCGAGCGAGGCCGAGATCGGCAGCAGCAGGAAGGCGTAGACCGGGATCAGGATCGAGAACAGGCCGTACCAGCCTGCAGCGATCAGGTAGTACTGCAGGGGCAGGAAGACGTAGAAGCTCCAGATCAGCGCGCGGTGGTCGCCCTTGCGCGTGGGCGCGAGCGAGACGTACTCGCGCAGGCACTGGAACGAGACGAGCGCGAACAGGCCGATCACCGCCCACGCCCCGGCCCAGGTCGCGGCCGCGATCACCCCGATCATGATCCACCACGCCTTGAGGCGGGCGTTGAGGTTGTCGATGGTGGCGTGGGGCTGATCGAAGCCGCTGCGCCACTTGAGGATGGCGCCGATGGCGCTGGCCACGGCGAGTACGACGAACACGGCGCCGAAGATGCACACGAGGGTGGCGGAGACGTCCATGGCGGTCACGCGGCGGGTGGCGCGAGCGCGATCAGCGCGTCGCGGCTGCGGTTGAGGAAGCAGCCCCGCGCCTCGTCGTCGCCCAGGCAGAGCGCGTCGCCGAAGTGCAGCGCGCACAGCAGGGGCACCGGGATGAAGCTGCCCTTGGGCATCACACGGCCCAGGTTCTCGACCCAGACCGGAACGAAGCGCAGCCCCGGGCGCGCCCGGGCGAGGCGGAAGATACCGCTCTTGAAGGGCAGCAGCGCATCGCCGATGTTGCGCGTGCCTTCGGGAAAGACGATCAGCGACTCGCCGGCGTCGAGCGCCGCGTGCATCGCCGCGAGCGGATCGGCGGCCGCATGCGCGGCGCCACCGCGCTCGACCAGCACCGCACGGAAGATGCGCAGCGCAACGTAGCGCCGTAGCGGGCCGGCAAGCCAGTAGTCGGCGCCGGCCACCGGCCGCGTGCGTCGGCGCACCCTGGGCGGCAGCGCCGCCCACACGAGCAGGAAGTCGATGTGGCTGCGGTGGTTTGCGTAGTAGACGCTCGGCTCGCCGGCCGGGTCGGCGCCTTGTGCGGCGTGGTGGATTGCGCGCGCGCCGGTGATCACGCGTGCGAGGCCGCACAGCGCGGCGCCGAGGAATCGTTCGATCTTCATGGCTGGCAGGGCGCCGCGAGCGGGATTTCGGCGCAGGTGCGCTGGGTGATGTTCATGATTGGGCTGCGTCGGAGTGGGTCGGGGCAGAGTGGATTGCGTCGGTGCAGGGCGTGACGCGACGGGCTGCACGGACGCCGTTGCGGACCCGGTTGATGGTGTTGATGAAGATGGCGAAACCGATGGCGGGCATCAGCCAGAAGGCCCACCCCGGCAGGCCGTCGAGCAGCCCTACGGCGAGCGCGAGCGCCCCGAACGCGAAGGCCCTGTCGCTCTTGCCCATGGGGCCGTCATAGCGCCGCGGCGCACCGACCATCGGCCCGAGCGCACCCGCCATCTCGGAAACCGTCGCCAGAAAGATCACCGCACCAACGCTAGCCCAGCCGAGAGGCGGCACGAACACGAAGGGCAGCATCAGCGCGGCGTCGGAGACCACGTCGGCCAGCTCGTTGAGATAGGCACCAAGCGCGCTCTGCTGCCCGAACTCGCGCGCGAGCATGCCGTCGATGGCGTTGAGGCCCATGCGTACGAGCATCCAGACCGGCAGCAGCAGGAAGAGGGCGGTGCGTCCGGGATAGAGGGCGAGCAGGGTGCCGAGGGTGGCGGAGCCGAGCAGCGCCACGGTGGTGACCACGTTCGCGGTGACGCCGCGGCGTGCGAGGCGTGCCACCAGGGGGCGCAGCAGGGACTGGAAGGCGGGCTTTAGTTGGTAGAGGGTCAGAGGCATGGCGCCGACGAAGCTAAATGGCGGCGCATGATAGCATCAAAATGCGAAAAGCATATTCGGGGAGTGCGTAGTGGTGGCAAGCCTCTGCGGGACGATAGGTGGATTTGCCGCTTGCCCGGGCAGACTCGGATGGTGGCTTTGCTCAAGCCCCGCGATCGGGCCGGCACAGCAACGAGAAGCCGCCGGGCCTCACCGGGCCGGCAAGGCTTTCCAGCCGGCCATCGAGAATCAGGATTGCCCGCACCCCGGTTTCATCCGGCAGGCGCCCCTGCAAGGCGCTTTCGGCGCTGCGGAACGGGGCCGGGATCGCCTCGAACACATAGCCCAGCTTGCGCAACTCGGCGAGCAGGGCCTCCTTGTCGCCCGCGGCGCTCCACGCCAGGCCTGCGCCACCGCCCATGAAGCTGGCAACCTTGATCTCGTCGAAATGGATGCCGAACACCTTGAAGGCGCCGAGTGTGTTCGTGCCGTCCTCACTGTCGCGTGCGCGGGCGCGATCGTCTGCGTTCGCCTCGTGCTCCTTCACCAGATGCCGATGGGCGTACCAGAACTCACCGAATCCCGGCGCTGCCTGTTCCATCGGCCACTCGCACAGCAGCGTGGCACGCAGGGTTTGCTGAATCTGCGCCTGGTCGGGAGCTGGGGCTTGTCGAGGGACGTTTGCGGGTTGGCCGTGGGCGACTGCTGCGCCGAGCAGCGTGATTGAAAGTGCGATGGCGTGTGTGAGTGGCCGCCAGCCTCGGGAGGCGGTTGTCTTGATGGATGTCATGTGGATGCGCGTCAGTGGTCGGTTTCGATGCGTTGGCCCGTCCTGGGGTGGATGAACCAGCCTTTGCGCAGCACCTCGCCCTGATAAATGTAGGCCTCCTGGAAATCGCCGCCGGCGTGGTGGAACTTTGAGCCGTCAGGCCCCGTGCCGACGCCACGTTCAAGATCCCAGCCGATGAGCGGCCCATCGGCGTGGATGCGGATCTTCAGCCGAAAGCCGCCGCCGTTGCGGCGCTTGTCTTCGAGAAGTGAATCGGGGATGCGGGAGGCGATGGGGACGGTGTAGTTGCCGAGGATGTTGCCGCCGTAAAAGGCGCCATCGGGCAAGCCGCGCTTGAGTGCGCCGTCTGGCTCCATTTTCGTCTTGTCGCGCCATTCCACGCGCAAGAACTTCGGAACGCCAAAGTCGGCGCCGTAGCTCGCGTTTGTCCGGTGCGGTGGGGTGATGATTGCGGAGGCGAAGAACAAGCGTCCATGTTCGTTGAAGATGTTCAGTCCTCTGACCTGGAACAGGGAGTCCACTCTTAGTTGTCCGCCCTGAAGCCCCCGGAATTTGTGCTTCAGTTGCGAATCTCCTGCGCTCAGTGGTTCCCTTGGCTTCGCTTTTGTGTGTCTGCCACTGAAGCTGCAGCCGCTTAGCACGGCAATGCCTCCCGACAGCAACAGCATGCGTCGAATGGGGGAGGGGAGTTGGGTCGAGGAACTAGGGATTTGCATTGTTCGGTACATCCTTTGTTTTCATGCTGGGTCATCGGTCGGTGAAGGCGTAGCCGTTGGCTTTGAGCCAGTCCATATAACCGGCAATGTCAACGGTTCCAGTCTGGTTGCCCTTTAGGTCCTTCCACGTGTCATCGGCGTTATTGCTGACTGACCGGTTGAAGTATGAGATGTACTCATGTGTCTCGGCATTGGTCATGCTCCTGTCTTTGGGGCCGAAGGCGGTGAAGTTCATCGTGCGCTGGGTCGTGCCGCTCACTGCTCCGCGCACCTCGCGATCCTCGGCGCGCAGCAGTTCCCATTCGGTGCGTGTGCTGTCGCCCTCGCTGATCTCCCGAGAGATGTAGTGTTTGTCCGGATTGTCTGGATGGCCGATGCGCAGGCTGTTGCTCTGGTCATGGAGGAGGGGGTTGGTGGTAGGGATGGGAACGAGGTCGGCGATGCTCATCTTCACCTGAGCGAGTTGAGCCTGTTTGACCATCCAGTCCAAGGCTACGAAGGACAACTGGTTTTCGCCGGCCTCGTAACCCCCCCCGATGTCGGCATGCGCCCCGATGAAGCCGCGCTCGATCCGGATCTGGCTAGGCGTCAGACTGCTCGCACCGATCGACTCCAGCGGAAAACCGCCCTGGTGCAGATCCTCGTCCAGATTGCGGCGGGTATCGTTCCAGAAGGCGGCATTGAAGGGATAGCCGCCTACGTTCCAACCGATCGGCTGACTGCGATATTCGTTCAGCGCCACCGCGTGTGCCACATAGTCGAACTCGCCAGGAATGGAGAGGCGGTAGTCCGAGCTGAATGGCAGGTCGGTACTCAAAACCGTGTCGAACAAGCCGATGAAGCGAAGATTGACCGGCTGACAGCGGATGACATCGCGCCGGGTTTTCGAGTCGACGGCCGAGTACTGGATCATCTGCCTACCTTCATGCTCAACGAGCGCTTGGGCCAGGCGGTTCGCGAAATCGCGCGCTTGGGCGGCGCCGCGGCTGAAGCCGACGATGTCTATGTCCATCACATTCTTGTCGTCTATTGCTTCGGCCTCGTCGACGAAGTACTTCCACATCCGCTCGATGCGCGCGCGCCCTGTAAAGTTGCCACCCCGGTCCGGCACGGGGCCGAGTCCCTTTGGCAGAATGTCTTCATAGGCCTCACCAAGGTAGTTGGCTCGTCCATCCTCGTAGTGCCAGCTGCCTACACCTGATACATAGTTCCTGTTGCCATCAGCATAGAGGCGAAAGAATCGAACAACGTTGGTGTCAGACCCACCGAGACGTTCGCGCTCGCGGTCGTCCCATGAGTTATCGGTCCCATCAAACGCAAACAAAATCAACCCATCCGGATCCACATTCCTCAGCGGATTAAACGCCACATACGCATACGGGTTCGGTCCGTCCGGCGTGCCGAGCGGGTCGGGGGTGAGGTACTGGCCCGCTTCGGGGTCGTAGTAGCGCGCGCGGTTGTAGTGCAGCCCCGTCTCGGCATCGAAGACCTGCCCGGGCAGGCGTAGGTCGAGTGTGAAGTCACGGGACTGGATGGTGGCTGCGCCAAAGGGGGCGTAGGTGGCGCGCCAGAGGACCTGGCCGGTGGCGTCGGTAGCGAGTTCCGGGGCGCCGAGGTGGTTGCAGTGCAGCCAGACGATGCGCTCCGTTTGCGTGAATGCGGCGCGGATCATGCGGAAGAGTCCGTCCGCGAATTGCATCGTTCCGGTGTCGTTGTGCTTCGCGGGCGCCACGCCCTGCGGGGTGTTGATGACGGCGAGCGGGATGTCGGCGAGCCAGACGTACTGGCGCAGGATGCGGCCGCCGGCGTCGAGTTCGGCGAGTGGCTGGCGGTGATCGTCGTAGACCGTGTGGATCGTGCGCTCGCCGACCTGGCGGGTGTTGCGCAGGCCGCGGTGGCCGTAGCTGTAGCGGGCCAGTACCTTACCGCGCTCGCGGACCTCGACCAGGCGGCCGCGGGCGTCCCAGTCGTATTCGCGAACGCCCACGCGCTGGGGCTGGCCGCTGGAAGTGTAGACAGCGGGGGCTGACGAGTCGGCGCGCCGGTGGGTGCCGGGCTCGAATCGAGCGGCCTGCGTGCCTGCGCTCAGCTCGTGCTGTGAGCGGCCGCCTTGCTGGCTGAGGACGCGGCGCTGGGTGGCGTCGTAGGCGAAGCGCCAGACGGCTTCCTCGCGGGGGGGCTGATCACCGATCTGCCAGCGGACGGTTGTCAGCAGGCGACTCTGCCGGTCGTAGGCGTGGCCGGATGCGGTGGGCTGGGCGCCGTCGGCGGCTGCGTGCTGGCGGGTGTGGAGGAGGTTGCCGCGCACGTCCCACAGGTAACGATGGTCGAGCAGCGCGGCCGGGTCGTCAGCGAGGCCGAGGGCGCCGGGCAGGGCCGCGCTTTCCGCTTGCTTGTTGGTGACGTCGGCTTCCGCCTTGGTGCTGGTGTCGTCCGCCTGAGCGTGTGCGGGCGCGATGCCGAGCAGGCGCTCGGCGATCTCCCGCGTGCTGCGGCCGAGCAGCTCCATCGGCGATGTGGCTGCCGTCTCGAGCAGCGGTGGTGAAACACGCCGATGCACGATGCGGGCCAGCACGCCCTCGCGGCTGCGCTGGAGGAGGGTGTGGATGCCGTTGCCACTGACATAGCTGCGCAGGCCGGCGAGGTCGCGCTCGAAGCCTTCCGCGATGTTCTGCTCGCTTGCCGGCCAGATTGACCACGAAGCGCCGACCGAGTCGCGTTTGAGTGCCACGACCTGATCCTGACCGTTGCGCACATAGTGCATGCGGCTGCCGTCGGGCAGCGTGGTGGCGACGAGTTGGCCGCGATCGTCGTGCTCGTAGCGGATGACGATGGTCAGCTCGCCGCGCTCGCTGGGCAGGGTGACGATGCGCGCCGTGCGCAGGCCGCGGGTGTCGTATTCGTAGCGTTCGCGCTGGGTGGGATGGATGAGTTCGACGAGGCGGCGGCCTTCGTAGCGCCACTGCGTTTCTTCCAAGGTGCCGCTGCGCGCATCGGTGATGCGTTGGCGCTGGATGCGGCCCCAGGGGTCGTAGTCGTAGCGGGCGCCGTTGCCGCGGGCGTCGCGCATGGCGACGAGGCGGTCGAAGGCGTCGTATTCGTGGCGCACGGTGCCGCTGTCGGGGCTGCTTCGCCAGACGATGCGGCCAAAGTCGTCGCGGAGCTGACGAACGGAGACCGGAGGGGCCGCATCCTCGGCGCGGGGCGCAGCTTCTGCTTGTGCGGGGTGGATGAGGCCGTCGGTGTCGATTGCATATTGCAGGCGTCCACGCGCGTCGTAGTGCCAGTTGCGCCCGCGGCCGGCGTTGTCGCGGGCCGAGGCGAGTCGGCCGTGCGCGTCGTAGCGCAGGGTTTTGGTCTGCTCGAAGCTTGCGCTGCGCCGGCTGCGTTCGAGCGGCCGTCCTTCGGTGTCGTAGCGGAAGGTGTCGAGCACGCCGAGGGCGCTGGCGTGCCAGCGCAGGTGGCCGTGCTCGTCCCATTCCTGAAGCCAGTTCGCGGCCGGCGAAGAGGGATTGCGCGCTTCGACCGCGCGCCCGAGTGCGTCGTATTCGAAGTGCTGTGTCTGCGCGGGTGTCTGCCCGGGACCCTCGAGGCTTACGGTCGTCGGCTGCAGGCGCAGGTTGTAGGTGTAGCGGGTGCCGAAGCCTTCGACATTGCGTACGCCATTCAACATGCCGGTCGCGGGATCGTGCTCGAGCGTGCTGCGTCGGCCGCCGGGCACGGTGAGTGCAGTGAAATGGTTTCCCGCGGCATCCCACTCGAATGTGGAAATGTCGGAGTCGGCTGGCGAGCCTACGGGGCCATTCGGTAGCGGCCCGTCGGTGGCGGTGAGGACGGAGCGGCCGTTGATCCGGCTGTAGCTGAAGGTGCTGCCACGCTCGATCGGCGTTGCGCGGCTCGGGTCTTCGATCGGCGCGCCGTCCGCATCGAGCGGGCTGAAGCCGCTTTCCACCATGCGCGTGACCTGGCCTGCATCGTTGTGGCTGAGCTGCAGCCGATGCTCGCGCTCCGGGACGACGCTCGGGCGTGCGATGAGGACGGGGCGGGGCGAATCGTCGGCGTACTCGTAGCGGGCGAGCAGGCGCTCGGGCAGCGCCTTGCCACCGACAAAAGGCTGCAGCGATCTGCTCAGCACGCGGCCGACGTGGTCGCGCACCAGGGTCGTGGCCGCGAGCGGCTTGCCTGCAGGATCGAGCCGCGTGATGCGGGCGGGCCGGCCGCGCTTGTCGTACTGGTAGCGCACGTTCGTCTCGCCGCAGCGCGCGCAGCCCGGGCCGATCGCCTCCAGCAGGCGGGGCTCGCCGTGGATGCGGGTGTGGCGGTAGGTGGTGCGCTGGCCGAGGCTGTTGGTGAGCACGGTCCGGTCTGACGCCGCGAATTCCAGATCGACTTGCTCGATGCCGGTGCCCGGCCGCGGCTGGCCGGAGTCGTCCAGGGTGCGCGGTGCGCCGCGTACGCTCATGACCGCACGCCCGGCGCGGTCGTAAGCGTAGGTCGATAGGCGCCGCTCGCCCGCTTCGCCTGCGGCTCGAGCGGCAGTCGGGACAGTGAGGGAGATTCCGGTGAGGTGGTGCGGCCAGGCCGGCGCCGCTTCTCCGGCGTCGGCGCCGTAGTGGTAGCGCCGGACGGTGCCGTCGGGGTGGCCGGCGGCGACGAGGTTGCTCAGCCCGGGAAGCGCACGCTCGTTCTGGTGCGCATAGGCGAAGCGCCCGAGCGGGCTGGTGATCGCCACCACACCCCGAAAACCGCGGCTGCTGCGCGAGGCGTACTCGAAAGTGAGGCTGCGGCCTTGCGGATCGGTCACTTTCACCAGTTCGCCATCGAGGCCGCGCGCGAGGCTGAGGAATTCGCCGGTGGGCATGCGGATCTGGATCAGCTTGCCACGCGCATCGAAGTCCAGCGTGCGCCCGTCGGGCCAGGTCCAGCGATGGAACGGCACGTTAGGGCCAGTCCCGGCTCGGGCGCTCGCCGAGATCCAGCCCCGGGTGGGGTCCGGGTGGCGGTAGTGGCCCGCCTGGGCAGGATCGGGCGCAAACACCAGGCGGGTGCCGTCGGCCTGGACGATGTGCAACTGCGCGCCCGTCACATGCAGATCCGTCTCGTAAGACAACCGCCAGCCGCGCCCGAGCAGTCCGAGCGGCGCATCAGTGCCGGCCTGCGCGCTGTTGTAATGGCGCACGATCTCGATGCCAAGCACGCCCGGCAGCGCGGGTAGGTCGGTCTCGCGCTGGTACTTGTTGCCGGTGATGACGTCGATCGGGTTGCCGGCCCCATGGGCGACACCGTCCGGGCTCTCCTGGCTTGCCGGCGGCGACTCGCCGCAGGGGTGCGCGGCCGCCGGGTCGCCGCCGTCGATCGAGATGCAGTTCGGGTCGGACGCGCTCGACTGAGGGCGCGATTGTTGGCTGGTCGCGGGCAGAAAGCTGCCGCTCGACGTCGCCGCAAAGGCCGTCGGAGGGAGGGCGAGGAAAAGCCCGAGCACGGGTACGAGCAGGCAGTGTGCGAGCAGGGTGCGGACGGAGGGGTGGGCCGTGATCATGGGGGCGGACGAGTGGTCATGGGGTGTTCGAGGTGGTGCTGATGCCATTCAGCCAGTCCGCAGGCGCCTGACATGAAGGCAGGGACCCGCAACCTGGGTCGGTGAGGAGGTCGCAGCCACCTGGCTCGGGCGCTGGTGCGAGAGGGGGCTCGGTTGGGGCAGTGCATTCAGGATCGGTCACTGGGCATGCCGGCAGTCCCGGCCCTTGCGGTGGCGGTCCTGGATCGACGGGCTTGCCCGCGTTTCCGGGCCCTGGCGACGAGGGGTTGCCGGCCTCGATCGCCGGCGACTGCATGCGCATGACGGTGTGGGCGACCACCGGGATGCGCTCGTCGGCGATCAATCCGGCGCGAAAGGCGTCGCCGTCGGCGGGGTCGAGCGCCGCGAGGGCGCGCGCCATGAAGGGGCCGGCGAGCGGGATCTGCTTCTTTGCCGGGATGCCGTAGGTGATGCGCAACTTGAGCAGGTTGGCGTCCTGCAGGGTCTGGCCGCTGGCGTTGGCGGCCGGGTTACTGGGGCAGCCCGGGCGGTCGATCGGGCAGTCCAGGTGGGCGAGGTTGGTGTTGGGGATCACGCGCGCGGAGGCGCCGAGGCGCGCGGCCAGCGCCGGGCTGTGGTAGTCGTCGAAGCTCTCGCGGGTGGGGGAGAGGATCTCGATGCGGGTGAACGGCGCCTCCGCGAGCGCCCTGGCGCGTGAGGCGGCGAGCTCGGCGGTGGTGGTGCCGCCACCGTGGTAGCCGGTCATGGCGCGGTCGAAGGCGGTGCGTATCGCCGCGGGGCGGGCGTTGGCGACGGTGCCGGCGCGGGCGGCCTCGAAGGTGGCGTAGTTGAGCTGGCTCCTGGCGTGGAACAGCAGCGCGTACTGCATCAGCACGAGCAGGATGAAGAGCACGAGCGGGCTGGCGATGACGAATTCGACCAGGGTGGCACCGCGCTGTGCGGGGGCTTGCGAATCATGGCTGGCTGCCGTCGCGGTTTCAGCAGGCGCCTGTGCGGATCCACAGGCAGTCGCGGACGATGCCAGCGTGACTTTTGTGGGAGCGGGCTTGCCCGCGAATGCGCCGCTTGAGCCAGCGCCATTCGCGGGCAAGCCCGCTCCCACGACGCTCGGGGCTCGTGCAGGCGAATTCGGGATCGTGATCCACCTGCCGGGCACGAGCCCGACCCTCCGCGCCTCGCCTGCGGCCAGTTCCAGCGTGTGCCTTGCCCGCCAGCAGGCGGCGGCGCGCCAGGGTGGCAGGGTCTCGACCACCTTGAGGATGCGGCCGTGGCGGTCGACGAAGACGACGTCGATCGGGTAGCGCATGAAGGCGGTGTGCACCGACGCGCACGGCGTGATCAGTAGCGCGTGGCCGGGCGCTGGCGGGGGCGAGCCGAGCAGGCCGCGCATGCGGTCGAGCCAGCGTTCGGCGCGGTGAAGGGTGAGCGGCGAGGGCGCGGCAGGCTTTCCGGCTGCCGAGTCAACGTGACCAGGGCACGCCGCACGGCCGGCGGACGCAGGGCGTGCGCTCATACACCGGCCGCCATGAACTTCATCACGATCGGGAACATCAGGATCGCGAATACGCACGGGAAGATGAAGAACAGCAGCGGAAACAGCAGCTTGACCGGGGCCTGCATGGCGAGCTTCTCGGCGCGGGCGAAGCGTTCGGTGCGGCGCTGTTCGGCCTGGGCGCGCAGGATGGGGCCCAGGCTCATGCCGGTAGCTTCGGCCTGGATGAGGGTGGAGACGAAGTTGGTGACCGGTGCCATGTCGAGCCGCGCGGCCATGTCGCGCAGGGCTTCGCTGCGCGGGCGGCCGGCGCGCATGTCGCGCATCAGGCGGGCGAATTCGTCGCGCAGCGGGCCGCTCGGGCCCTTGGCGACGGCCTGGGCGATGGCGCTGTTCACGTTGAGGCCGGACTCGACGCACAAGGTGATGAGGTCGAGCATGAAGGGCAGGGCGGCGAAGGTGAGGCGGCGGCGCAGCTCGATGCGGTCGCGCAGCCAGACGAGCGGGAAGACGTAGCCGAGCACGAGCGCGGCGAGCGTCGCCCAGGGCACGGGGAACGCGAAGCTGGCCGCCATCCTGGCCGCGAACGCGGCGCACAGCAGCGCCCACACCAGCCGGCCGGCGAGGAACTGCGCCGCATCGAGCGCGTAGTCGAGCCCGGCCAGGCGCAGGCGGGCGAGGCCGGCCTGCGCCTGGCGCTCGGGCAGCAGCGCGCGCAGGTAGTGGGCGAGCCATTGCACCGGCCACCACACGATGCGGTAGCCGGGCGGCGGGGCGTCGAGCCAGATGCGGTCCTGCTGCGGCACGGCGGCCACCGTGCGCGAGACCAGCCAGGCGACGAGCGCGACCGACAGGCCGACGCTCAACGCGATGGCGGCGATGACCCAGCGCGGGTCGAGGGTCAGGAGCAGGGGTGAGGAGCTTGGGTTCATGGGCGGCTCAGATGTCGATGGCGACGATGCGGCGGATGAGCAGCACGCCGATGAATTCCATGACGATCACCGCAGCGAGCACGCCCAACCCGAGCGGCGTGGTCCACAACTGCGCCATCGCCTCGGGCTCCATGCGGTTGAGCACCCACAACAGGAACACCGGCAGCAGCCCGACGACCCAGGCCTGCAGCTTGCCCTGGGCGGTCAGCGCGCGGATCTTGAGCTCCATGGCGTGCTGGCTGCGCAGGGTGGTGGCGGTGCGCTCGAGCGTCTCGGCCAGGCCGCCGCCGGTCTCGTTGGCGATGCGCATGGCCGACACCATCAGCTTGACCGGCTGCGCGGGTATGCGCCGGGCGAGGTTCTCGAGCGCGTCGTCCAGGCTCACGCCGAGGCGCTGCTCGTGCTGCACCAGCAGCAGCTCCTGCTGCAGCGGCGGGGCGAGCTCGGTGCTGACCTGGCGGATGGCAGCCGGCAGCGACAGGCCGGCGCGTGCGCTGCCGGCGAGCATCTGCAGCGCGTCGGGGAGCTGCTGTTCGACCTGTTCGATGCGGCGCACGCGCAGCCAGCGCAAGACCAGGCTGGGCGACAGGACGAGCACGACGGCGACCGCGAGCGCGACGAGCATGTTGCCGGTGAGCAGCCACGCCGTGCCCGCGCCGAGCAGCGTGAGCGCGAGGTTGAGCACATAGAGCCGCGCCGGATCGACGAACAGGAACAGCTCGCGCAGGTGAAAGCCGGTCTCGCGGGTGAAGCGCTCGCGCCACGCCTGCAGCAGGCGGGTGCCGATGTCCACCAGCGCCCATACGAGCAGGGCGATGGTGACGGCTACCACGGCCAGGACGACGCCGAGGTTCATGCACCGCCTCCGTTGCCAGGCTCGGAGAACAGCGACAGATCGAGCTGCACGCCGGATTCGGCCAGCGTCTCGTAGAAGGCGGGCACGGCGTTGCAGCCGGTGAAACGGCTGAGCACACGCCCCTCGGCGTCGCGGCCGCGCTGCTCGTGGCGGAACAGCTCCTGGATCTGGATGCGGCCGGATTCGGTGCCGGCGACCTCGACGATGGCGGTGATCACGCGGCGGCCGTCGGGCAGGCGCGCCTGCTGGATGACGAGGTCGATGGCCGACGCGATCTGTTCGCGGATCGCGGTCAGCGGCAGGTCCATGCCGGCCATCAGCACCAGGGTCTCGAGGCGCGCGAGCGCGTCGCGCGGGCTGTTGGCGTGCAGCGTGGTGAGCGAGCCGTCGTGGCCGGTGTTCATCGCCTGCAACATATCGAGCGCCTCGCCGCCGCGGCATTCGCCGACCACGATGCGGTCGGGGCGCATGCGCAGGGCGTTCTTGACCAGGTCGCGGATGGCGATCTGGCCGCGCCCTTCGGCGTTGGGCGGGCGCGCCTCAAGGTTGATGAGGTGCGAGTGCGCCAGGCGCAGCTCGGCGGCGTCCTCGATGGTGATGATGCGTTCGCCGTCGGGGATGAAGTTCGACAGCACGTTGAGCAGCGTGGTCTTGCCCGAGCCGGTGCCGCCCGAGATCAGGATGTTCTTGCGCTGCTCGACGCAGATGCGCATGAAGGCGGCCATGTGCGGGCTCATCGCGCCGAAGGCGAGCAGGTCGGCGTCGGTCAGCACCTTGCGCCCGAACTTGCGGATGCTCAGCGCCGGGCCCTTGATGGCCAGCGGCGGGATGATGGCATTGACCCGCGAGCCGTCCTTGAGCCGGGCGTCGACCATCGGCGAAGACTCGTCGATACGCCGCCCGATCGGGGTGACGATACGCTCGATGACGCCGAGCACCGCACGGTCACTGGTGAAGCTGCCGGAGTGGCGCTCGAGGCGGCCGCGGCGCTCGATGTAGATCTCGTCGTGGCGGTTGACCATGATCTCGGTGATCGAGTCGTCGTCGAGCAGCGCCTCGAGCGGGCCGAGGCCGACCGCCTCGTCGAGCACGTCACGGCGCAGGCTGTCGCGGTCGATGGACTCGGGCAGCGCGGCTTCCTGGTCGATGAGCTCGATCAGCAGGGACTCGGTCTCGGCGCGCAGCTCGGCGTCGCTCATGCGCACCAGGTCGCGTCGGCGCAAGTCGATGGCGTCGAGCAGGGCCTCGTGGAGGTGCTTGCGCCAGAACTGCTCGGGGGTGGGCGCGGCGGGGGCTGCGGGCGCGCGTGCGGCGCGTGCCGGGTGCGCTGGCAGGGGCGCGTGGGATGCGTGCCCCTGGTGCGTTCCCGGCGCCGGCGCCGACCGCTCCGACACCCCGGTGGCGCCGGCGGCCATGGCGTCGTCGGCCGGGCCGGCGGGCGCATCATTGATCGTTCCCTGCGCCTGGATCCTGTCCTCGATGACCAGCGTGAACGGCCCCACCACGATCTGGTCGGTGGGCGCGATCGGGCCGTGCTGCTGGATGCGCGCGCCGTTCACCGTGGTGCCGAAGAACTGGCCCAGATCCTGGATGTAGAGCCCCGTCTTGCTGCGGTAGATGCGCGCGTGTTCGCGCCCGATCTTCCAGCCGGGCAGGCGCAGGCGGCATTCGCGGCCCTTGCCGATGATCGCCGAGGTGTCGGTGATCGATTCGACGCGGGGTGCGCTCTCGGGGTGGCGGATAGTGACCTGGAACATGATGGGCAGGCTCCGCGGTCAGTTGTTTTGCCAGCGATGGTCGCCGTCGCGCTGGAGGGGGCTGCCCGGGACGACGCGGTCTTCCACAGGAGCCGGCAGACCCGGCATGGCGGCCAGGTCCGGCTCGGTGGCGCGCGGCACGTCCGCCAGGCGCTGGCGGGCGCGCAGCATGCTTTCGGTCTGCTCGAGGGTGTGCTTGTCCACCGCGTGCGGCGTGACGAAGACGACGAGCTCGGTCTCGTTGTTCTGGAAGCGGCGCGAGCGGAACAGCGCGCCCAGCACCGGGATGTCGCCGAGGAAGGGCACCTTGTCGATCGCAGCATTGACGTCGCGCGTCAGCAGGCCGCTCAGCACGATGGTGCCGCCCTGCATCACGTTGAATTCGGTCTCGGTCTTGCGCGTGCGCAGTGCCGGGCCGGCGTCGCCCATCACCGACAGGTCGAGATCGCTGACCTCGCTCATGATGCGGGCGCGGATCACGCCGTTGTCGTCGACCCGCGGCGTGATCTCGAGCCGGATGCCGTAGGGCTTGAACTGGATGGTGGTGCCGTTGATGTTGCTGACGCTGTAGGGGAACTCGCCGCCGGCCAGAAAGCTCGCCTCTGCGCCGTTGCGGGCAGACAGCACCGGCTGGGCGAGGATGGAGGCCGAGCCGTTCTGCTCCATCAGGCGCAATTGCGCATTGAGCCCGGTGTTGATGGCCGAGAGCACGTTGAGGCTGTAGCTGAGCGGCACCGGCCCGCCGCTGCCGTCGGGGTTGATGATGGGCGGCGCGTTCTCGCTGCCGGCGCGCAGGACGATCTGCAGCGGCGCATTG
>NZ_JAVEYL010000064.1:0-7435 GCF_034003485.1 Thauera sp. | reverse complement strand
CAGCTGGGCCGCCGTGCGGATCAGCCGGCCGTCGTTGTCATAGCCAAAGCGCGTCTGCTTGCCCAGCGCGTCGGTCGTCTGCGTGATGCGGCGCTGCGCATCGAAGGCGTGCGTGGTGGTGTCGGTGACGTCCGTGCGCGGGCCGTTGACCTGGGTGAGGTTGCCCACCCCGTCGTAGGTGAAGGCGGTGGTGTGCGCTCGCTCGCCAGATCCCGGCCGTCGTAGGCGGTGAGAGGTGGCCCTGGGGGGCGCCGACGACGCTCGGGTGCGGCTGCCTTGCCGGGAGGCAAAAGACAAGACCTGACCCTGTGCGCGTGACCCCGCTGTCGGCCATCAGCTGGCTCGAAGTGCTGCAGGGCATGCGCAACAAGGCCGAGCTCGTGGTGGTGAAGAAGATGCTGCAGCACCGCGCGGCAACCTTGCTGCCGGTGTCGGAAGCCATGACGCAACGCGCCATCGATCTCATGGAATCGCTGACCTTGAGTCACGGGCTGCAGATGGGCGATGCGCTCATCGCCGCCACCGCACTCGATCACGGACTGCCGGTGCTCACCGCCAACGTCAAACACTTCTCGGCAGTCACCGGCCTTACCGTCGAGGCGTTCGTGCCTTGATCACTTGGCAGCGTTCAACAGATCGTGAAGACCAATGGCCTGCGGATCATTAAGAAGCACGCGGCCCTCTGGCGCCAGATAGCTCAGCTCAAATCGTCCAGCACCGTCGTCAACTGTTCGAGCACCGTCCAGCACAGCAAGCAGTCCAAACACGGCCTCATGGACGGCCGCCGAGATGATGCCGTCTACCTGAGCCGCATCTGCAGCAGGCAGAGCGTTGTACCAGTCTGATCTGATCCGCTCAGCTGGCGGCACGCGTCGTCCTGGCGGGCTCTTCAGATTGGCGATGGTGTCCTCAATCGCAGCGTCTTTGACGTAGCGGCTGATCGCGGTCACGAAGTCTTCGCTGTTCATCGTGCGGCACCTATCTCCCGAACGCGCCGGGGTACATCTCTTTGTTCAGGTCGATCAACTGGCGTAGCGAGCTGTTCGGTGCGTTCGTGTTGTTCCGCAAGTCACGAATGTCTCGCGCAAGTAGGTCACGTGCAGAGCCTGTGTAGTCGCCCTTCAGGGTCGACAGCCTCGAGTGCTCGCCTCGCGGTAGTGCTATGGAAGGGCCGGTGGCCGGGTCGTAGCCCTTGACCGCTTGGCCAGCCGGGTGCTTCTGCATCGCGTGGTGGATGTCGAGACCATCACCAGCAGCCGATCGCCCCTTGAGAGCGCCGAAAGTGCCGACCTCGTACTTGCCTACCCCCTTTGCGGCAAGTCAGCGAGAGCCTAAGGCAACAGCCCCAGCCTCTCCAAGATTGGTCCGATGGACTCTTCAGTCAGTTCGACACTGTTCAAGATGCTGCGAACTCTCTCGATGTCTCGCTCCTCGACGGCCTTGTCGAACTGATCCATCAATCCACTCACGTAGAGGCGTTCATTTACCGTCATGCCGGAATACTTGTTTTCCATAAACCAGACCTAAGGCTTGAGGACTGAGAAGTCAGTAATCTTGACGTTCTTAGGATCGATGATGAGTTTGGCCTCATGCGGTTAAAACGCCTATCCGTGTCCGGTATATTGGCCCAAGGGGACCACTCGCAGGGGATACTTGATGCGACAGGACGACGACGCTGCACTCGCTTCCGGTACTACATCCGATGGCTGGTTCACCCGGCTCCGGCGTTCGCTGCTGGCGCGCCTTGGCAATACCGGGCTCGTGCTGGGGACGTTGTTCTTCGCCGCCTCGCTCACGCCCAGCCTCACGCCACGGATCACGGTCGCGCAGGCGGTGCTGTCGGGCATGTGCCTGGCCGCCGGCTACGGCCTGGGCGTGCTGCTGCGCTGGCTGTGGGGATACCTGGAGCTGCCGCTCCCCGGGCCGGCGGGACAGCCGCGTCGCCGCCGTATCGCGGTCGTCGCCTGCGCGGTCATCGCCGCGCTCGCGCTTTGGCGCAGCCAGCATTGGGAAAACATCGTCCGCGAACTGATGCACCTGGCTCCCGCCGGTCCATCGCGCATCCTGGGCGTACTCGCGGGTGCGGCGGTCGTGGCGCTGCTGCTGGTCGTGCTGGGCCGCATCGCGCTGATGATCATCAAGGCGGTGATGCGCCTGGTCACCCGCAAGGTGCCGCGACGGATCGCGCACGTGGTCGGTGCGATCGCCGGCGTGCTGCTGCTGGTGGGCCTGGTCAACGGCGTGATCCTGTCCTCGTTGCTGGACACCCTGGACGCCTCCTATCGCCAGGCCGATGCACTGATCCCGCCCGACATGCCGCCGCCGACCGAATGGGACAGCCCCGGCAGCGCGCAGTCGCTAGTGGCCTGGAACCAGCTCGGGCGCATGGGCCGGCGCTACGTCGATGCCCGCCCCACCGCCGACGAACTCGCCGCCTACGCCGGTCCCGGCGCCAAGGCGCCGCTGCGCGTGTACGCGGGCCTGCCCACCGGCGACACGCCCGAAGAGCGCGCCCAGCTGGCGCTGGAAGAACTCAAGCGCGTCGGCGGCTTCGAGCGCAAGGCGCTGATCATCATCACTCCGACCGGCACCGGTTGGGTCGACCCGTCCGGCATCGACGGCATCGAATATCTCTACCGCGGCGATGTGGCCAGCGTCGCGGTGCAGTACTCGTACCTGTCCAGTCCGCTGACGCTGTTCCTGGATCCGGACACAGGCGGGGTCACCGCGCGCGCACTGTTCCGCGAGGTCTACGGCTACTGGCGCACGCTGCCGCCCGAGCGGCGGCCGAAGCTGTACCTGCACGGCCTGAGCCTGGGCGCGCTCAATTCGGAACGCTCGTTCGAGATGTTCGAGCTGCTCGGCGAACCATTCGATGGCGCGGTCTGGAGCGGACCTCCGTTCGCCGCCAGCAAGTGGGCCGGGCTGACCCGCTCGCGCAATCCCGGTTCGCCGGTGTGGCTGCCGCAGTTCCAGGACGGCTCGTTCGTCCGCTTCATGAACCAGGACGGCAGCTCCACCCCGCCCGGCACGCCGTGGGGCCCGATGCGCGTGGTCTACCTGCAGTACGGCAGCGACGCGGTGACGTTCTTCGACCGTCACGGCTTCTTCCGCGAACCGGAACTGCTCGATGCCCCGCGCCCGCCGGACGTATCCCCGGCGATGCGCTGGTATCCGGTCGTGACGATGATGCAGATGGCAATGGATACTTCGCTGTCGATGAGCGCACCAATGGGTTTCGGCCACGTCTACGCGCCATCGCACTACATCAACGCCTGGCTGGAAGTCACCGGCATCGACGACTGGTCGCCCGAAGACGTGGCCCGCCTGCAGCGCCACCTGGATGAGCGCCGGGCCGAAGAGCTGTCCAAGGATGGCGGCGAGGAGACCGTGGACGGCTGAACGTCGACGGTCTTGCGTGGACCGGCACCCTCAGTACATCCCGACCATGTTGAGGAACCAGCCCTCGTGGTCGTAGTCGAAGTCGGTCAGGTCGTCGCTGAACTCGGTGAAGTTGTAGCCGGCGCCGATGCGGAAGTTCTTGCCGATGTCGCGGTCCAGTCCGACCAGCCAGCCCTGCCGCGTGCCGCCGGCCTGCACGTCCAGCCAGCGGTATTCGGCCAGCGCGTGCCAGGCGTAGACCACCTCGTAGCGCAGCTGTAGCGCGGCGAAGTCGGTGGCCGAGTCGAACCACGGCCCGCTGCCGCGTCCGTAGCGCACCTCGCCCTCGCGCCGGGCGAGCTTGCCGGCCACTTCCCAATGCTGGTCGTGGCGGTAGACGCCTTCCACCGACAGCACCTGGGTTTTCTGGTCGTAGTCCTGCTCGCGCTGGCCCAGGCTGGAGAGGTCGTACAGGTAGGTGTAGCGGCCGAACATTTCCCAGCGCGCGCTATCCCACGGCCGCCAGGCGAAGCCGGCGTTGCCTTCGATGAAGCGCGCGTTCGCCAGGCGGTCGCGATGGTCGTCGGTGTCGGCGTAGTTCAGCCGGCCGGCCGCATCCCACACGTAGGCCACGGTGTGGCTCGCGTCGGCGAAGCTCGCCTGGGTGCGACGGCCCAGCAGGTCGTAGGCGAAGGCGACGTTGTCGGCGACGCTCGGGAGCTGCGGCTGGTAAGGCAGTCGAGATCGTTGTAAGCGTAGCTGGTGACTGCGACCGGGCCGGCCGCGGTCGGACAGATGGCGGTGTAATCAGGCGCACCACGGTCAAGTCACCCCCAAACCGTGGTGCGCCCCTTATTTCCCTCGAATATCCCCGCAACCAATTCGTACAGCAACTTCCTGCGCTCTGACCTTCCACGCACCCAGCGCCTTGCGCTCCAACTCAGCCAGTGCTGTACAAGCAGCGCCGATATCGCCTAACTGAGAAAGCAGCACTGCGAAGCAAATCGACGACAGCGGGTTCTTCGCCGATGGCATGCCCGTGGAAGCAAGCCAATCGCGCATCGCTTCCAACGACCGCATGTGTTCAAGGAACGGGAGAATCCGCGCTCCAAGGCAATCGGCCATTTCGTCGGCGACGCCTGTGCTGCTTACGTCCCACCAACGATCCTTGCCATCCAGGAGTTGCCCCACACGCGCACGAACCGTGCAGAAAGGTTCTTCAACGAACGCATCAGCATCGCGACCCCAGCATGCGAAGTAGATCGGTCGAGATAGAACGCCTACGTTCATGGTCACCGCATCACCAACCTTGCTAGTCTGGATGTCGATGACTTCCACCAACGAATGCTGCTCACGATTCCACGTGGTCTTCTCTCGGCTAAAACCAATCGGGGCCAGCTCGCAATCAAGGCGAGCAATAATCGAAGCCGCGCTCATCGCCTGGGCTCGTAGTAGATAACGCGGCCACGCATACCCAGTTGCTCCTCGTAGTTCTGGACTTGGCGTGCACCAGCCGAGCGACCTGATGGTGTATTCGGCTTCAGCTCAAGAATACGCCCCCCCGGCGTGACAACATCAGGTTTATAAACCTTCCCATCGGCACCGACAAGTCTGGGTTCGGACTGCCAGCCTGGCTTCTGTGCCACACGCTCGGCCAGATCTTTGTGCGCCTGCCGGCCAGTAGCCGCAGCGGCGTTCTCGCCACCACGTACTACCCCCTTTGCGGCCTGAGTTCCAGCACCAGCCCTCCCAATCACCCCCGGCCCAACGCCCACATAGCCTACAACATTCCCCTGCGCATCATGCATCGGCAGGTTAAGCGGACTATTGGCGGCATTCTCCAGGCCCTTGCTGACCATCCATCCGAAGAAGTTGCCTGCCGAGGGATTTGAATCGACGACGCCCTGTATTCCACGGCCAAAGGACGAGTCGCTAATCTTACCGATCAGCATGTCGGCCTCGGCCGCGATCAACCCCGTCGGATCACTGAAGTTGACCGGGTTGTTCCCCACATACGCATACAGGTTCAGATCATCGGCCGTGCCGATCGGATCGGTCTGCAGGAACCGGCCCAGGCTCGGCGAGTAGAACCGCGCCTTGTAGTAGTACAGGTTCAGCCCGCCCAGGTACTGCTGCCCGGTGTAGCGGAAGCGCACGCCGGTGGTGACGTTCGGTTCGCCGAACGGGCCGTAGCTGTGGATCGCGGTGCTGGTGCCGGCGCTGTTGGCCGTGCCGATGATGCTGCCCAGGTGGTCGGCGTAGAGCCAGCTCTTGGCGGTGGTCGTGCTGCCTTCGTACCACACCAGCGGTTCATCCACGCCGGGGCCGTGCACATAGCGGCGCAAGAGCGTGCCCGCGCCGTCGTACTCGGCCACCAGATCGACGCCGTCGTAGGCGAGATCGGTGATCGCGCCGGCCAGCGTGGTCCGGCGCAGCCGGCCTTCGGCGTCGTAGGCGAGTGTGGCGGCGTAGCCCGTCTTGGTCGCGCTCTTGAGCTTGTTGTCGGCGTCGAAGGCGTAGGTCCACACCCCGTCGCCGGTGAGGTTGCCCTTGGCGTCGTGGGTGAGCGTGGCACCGGCTGCGGTGGTGTATTGGTTCAGGCCGTTGGCGGTGTAGCTCTGGGTGCCGTTGGCGTAGCCCGTCCATTGATACAGGTCGTTGGTCCAGCTCTGGCCCACGATCTCCTGCACCTGGTTGCGGGTGTAGGTGGTGGTCTGGTCCTGCGCGGTGCCGGTCAGGTTGTGGGTGAGGCTGGCGAGCGCGCCCTGCGTCGAGTAGCCGTAGCTGGTGGTGGTGCCGTTGCCCAGCGTGACCGTGGTGCGACGGGAGAGGTCGTCGTAGGCGTAGGTGGCCAGGTTGGTCGTACCCAGTTCCTTGATCGCGCTCGGACGGTTGAGCGCGTCATAGGTGGTGGTGACGTAGAAGGGGTCAGCTCACGAAACGGAAAAATCGTATGGTCGTGGCGCGGCCATGTACGGCGATCTGCCGTATCATTTCGGCAGGAGGACAAGACTATGCCCGCAGCCATTTCTACCGCTCGCCTCGAAGCCCGGATCAGCACCGATCTGCATTCGATGCTCAAGCGCGCCGCTGAACTTCAGGGGCGCACCATGACTGATTTCGTGGTCGCTGCCGTCCAGGACGCCGCGCAACGCGCCATCGAGCAAGCCGAGGTCATCCGCCTGTCGCTGGCCGATCAGGAGTGCTTTGCACAAGCGTTGCTGTCGCCGCCGCAACTGGGCCCGGCCTTGGAACGCGCTTTCGCCCGTCGCCGCAAGCTCTTGCGTACTGAATGAGCAGCGCACCGTTCCGGCTCACGCCGCTCGATGCCGCGCATGTTCGCGCAGCGTTCAACTGCGGTTCAGAACCGCTTGAGCGCTATCTGCGGGAACAAGTCACCCAAGATGTTCGCCGCCGTGTGGCTGCCTGCTTCGTGGCGTTGGCGGAAGGGCAGCGCATCGCGGGCTACTACACGCTGGCGTCGGCAAGCCTGCTGCTGACCGATCTCCCGGCCAGTGTCGGCAAGAAGCTGCCGCGCTATCCGACCGTCCCAGCGGTTCGCATGGGCCGCTTGGCCGTCGATCAGGCTTTCAAAGGGCAAGGGCTGGGCGGCGCACTGCTGGCCGATGCGCTCGACCGTGCTGTCCGTTCCGAGATTGCCGCCTATGCCTTGATCGTGGATGCCAAGGACGAGGCGGCAGCGGCCTTCTACCGACATCATGGCTTCATCGCTTTGCCCGACTCACCGTTCACGCTCTTCCTGCCGCTGGCAACGGTGGAGGCGTCTCGGAAAACGGAAAATCGAGCGCGCTAAGCCGGTGGCATTCGTGCGCGTCAGGCTGGGCTATGCCCTAACCTGACGTCAGGACAGCCTACCCAGAAACGTCCGGATAGACTCCATCGCTTAATTTATTGACACAGGCTGCTCAAGGTCATAGATTTATTCCTGACACTTTTCTGTTTGGGGGCATCTTGCAAGGTCAACGTATCGGCTACGTCCGGGTCAGCAGCTTCGACCAAAACCCGGAGCGGCAACTGGAACAGGTCGAAGTCG
>NZ_JAVEYL010000063.1:0-7441 GCF_034003485.1 Thauera sp. | reverse complement strand
GGAGAACCAGCGCGACGACCTCGTCGTCATCCTCGCCGGCTACGCCGAGCGCATGGAACGCTTCTTCGAATCCAACCCCGGCATGAAGTCGCGCATCGCCCACCACGTCGACTTCCCCGACTACAGCAACGACGAACTCGGCGAGATCGCCCAGCGCATGCTCGCCGGCTGGAACTACCGTTTCGACGCGGCTGCGCGCCGCACCTTCGACGAATACATCGTGCTGCGCCGCCGCCATCCGCACTTCGCCAACGCGCGCAGCGTGCGCAACGCGCTCGACCGCATGCGCCTGCGCCAGGCCCTGCGCCTGTTCGAAGCAGGCGGGCTGGTCGATGCGGATTCGCTCACCACCCTCACCGAAGCCGACGTGCGCGCCAGCCGGCACTTCCTGCCAGCCGAAACCGCCTGAGCCGAGCCGGCGCACACGCACAACGACAAGCACCGATCCGGCACCACGCCGGGGGAGACAGACCATGTTCAGCCTCGACCGCAGCACGCTCACCGAATACCTGATCGAGCACCGCCGCAACAACCCTTGCGCCACCGGCGAGTTCAACGCCCTGATCCTGCAGGTCGCGCAGGCCTGCAAGGCGATCTCGCGCGCGGTCGCCCACGGCGCGCTCGCCGATGTGCTCGGCAGCCACGGCAACGCCAACGTGCAGGGCGAGGAACAGAAGAAGCTCGACGTCCTCGCCGACGAGATCTTCCTGCGCGCCACGCACTGGGGTGGCGACCTCGCGGGCATGGTGTCCGAAGAGAACGAAGCCCCCATCCCGCTGCCCGCCAGCGACCAGCGCGGCAAGTACCTGCTCGCCTTCGATCCGCTCGACGGCTCATCCAACATCGACGTCAACGTCGCCGTCGGCTCCATCTTCTCCATCCTGCGCGCGCCCACGCCGGGCGAAGACGCGCCAGCCGAAGACTTCCTGCAACCCGGCAACCGCCAGGTCGCCGCCGGCTACGCCATCTACGGCCCCTCCACCATGCTGGTGCTGTCGGTCGGCAGCGGCGTCGCCGGTTTCACCCTCGACCCGATCATCGGCGAGTTCTACCTCACCCACCCCGACATCCGCGTACCCGAAACCACGCGCGAGTTCGCCATCAACGCCTCCAACGCCCGCTTCTGGGAAACCCCGGTGCGGCGCTACGTGGATGAGTGCCTCGCCGGCCGCAGCGGCCCGCGCGGCGCCGACTTCAACATGCGCTGGATCGCCTCGCTGGTGGCCGAAACCCACCGCATCCTGATGCGCGGCGGCGTGTTCCTCTACCCGCGCGACCGAAAGGACCCGGCCAAGCCCGGCCGGCTGCGCCTGCTCTACGAGTGCCACCCGATCGGCTTCCTCATCGAACAGGCCGGCGGCCGCGCGAGCACGGGCGTGCGCCCGGTGCTCGAGGTCCAGCCCGAATCGCTGCACCAGCGCATCGGCTTCGTGTTCGGTTCGAAGGAAGAGGTCGAGCGCATCGAGCGCTACCACGGCGAACCGCTGATCGGTGGGCCGCAAGACGAGCTGCCCTTGTTCCAGACGCGCTCGCTGTTCCGCGACACCGCATTCGCTTCATAAGCCTCCCGGGGAGACATCATGTCCGAACGTCATCCGATCGTCGCCATCACCGGCTCCTCCGGCGCCGGCACCAGCACCGTACAGCGCACCTTCGAGGAGATCTTCCGCCGCGAGGGGGTCACTGCGGCGGTCATCGAGGGCGACAGCTTCCACGCCTACGATCGCAAGACCATGCGTGAGAAGCTCGCCGCCTGCGACCTCGACGGCAACTGCCAGTTGAGCCACTTCGGCCCCGAAGCCAACCTGTTCGGCGAGATCGAGAACCTGTTCCGCAGCTATGGCGAGTCGGGCAGCGGCAAGCGCCGCAAGTACCTGCACAGCGCCGACGAAGCCGAGCCGTACAAGCAGGAACCCGGCACCTTCACCCCGTGGGAGGAGCTCCCCACCGGCACCGACCTGATGTTCTACGAAGGCCTGCACGGCGCAGTTCAACACGAGAACATCGACGTCGCGCGCTTCGTCGATCTGCTCATCGGCGTGGTGCCGGTGATCAACCTCGAATGGATCCAGAAGCTCAACCGCGACAAGAGCACCCGCGGCTACTCCACCGAGGCGGTCACCGACACCATCCTGCGCCGCATGCACGACTACGTGCATTACATCTGCCCGCAGTTCGCGCGCACGCATGTGAACTTCCAGCGCGTGCCGATGGTGGACACCTCCAACCCCTTCATCGCACGCGCCATCCCGACCGCCGACGAATCCATGGTGGTGATCCGCTTCGCCAACCCAAAGGGCATCGACTTTCCCTACCTGCTCAACATGATCAACGACAGCTTCATGAGCCGCGCCAACACCATCGTGGTGCCGGGCGGAAAGATGGAACTGGCCATGCAGCTCATCTTCACCCCCTTCATCTGGCGCCTGATGGACCGCCGCCGCAAGGCGCTGGCGCAGTAATGCTTCCCGATTGGAGAAATAACGATGAACATGCGACTCACCCAAGCACCGATCGACGCCCTGTGCGCCAACGCCCTGCGCTTCCTCGCCATCGACGCCGTCGAAGCCGCCCAGTCCGGCCACCCCGGCATGCCCATGGGCATGTCCGAGATCGCCGTGGCACTCTGGAACCGGCACCTGCGCCATAACCCCGCCGACCCCGCCTGGCCCGACCGCGACCGCTTCGTACTCTCCAACGGCCACGGCTCGATGCTGCTCTACGCCCTGCTCCACCTCAGCGGCTACGACCTGCCGCTGGGCGAGCTCAAGCGCTTCCGCCAGCTCGACAGCCGCACCCCCGGCCACCCCGAGGTCGGCCACACCCCCGGCGTCGAAACCACCACCGGTCCACTCGGCCAGGGCGTGACCAACGCCGTGGGCATGGCGCTCGCCGAGAAGCTGCTCGCCGCCGAGTTCAACCGCCCCGGCCACACCCTCGTCGACCACCGCACCTGGGTCTTCCTCGGCGATGGCTGCCTGATGGAAGGCATCAGCCACGAGGCCGCGAGCTTCGCCGGCGTGCAGCGGCTCTCGAAGCTGATCTGCTTCTGGGACGACAATCGCATCTCGATCGACGGCGACGTCTCCGGCTGGTTCGCCGACGACACGCCGGCGCGCTTCCGCGCCTATGGCTGGAACGTGGTCGAGGCAGTGAACGGCCACGACATCGCCGCCGTCGATCGTGCCATCCAGGTGGCGCTGGGCCACGCCCGGGCCGACACCGGCCCCACGCTCATCTGCTGCCGCACCAACATCGGCCATGGCAGCCCCGGTCGGGCCGGCACAGCGGACGTCCACGGCGCGCCACTCGGCGCCAGCGAGATCGCCGCCACGCGCGGCGCACTCGACTGGCCGCAAGTCCCCTTCGAGATCCCGGGTGAAGTCCGCGCGGCCTTCGACGCACGCGCCCGTGGGGCTGCGCAGCAGGCAGAATGGGCGCGGCGCCTCAGCGCCTACGCCCAGGCCTTCCCCGACGAAGCGGAAGAATTCCGCCGCCGCACGGCGGGCGATTTGCCGGTAGGTTTCGGCATCCTGTCCAACGCCATCCTGCGCGGCGTCGCGAAGGAGGCGGCCTCCGTCGCCACGCGCAAGGCCAGCCAGCAGGCCATCGGCCGCCTGGCACGCGCGCTGCCGGAGTTGCTCGGCGGCTCGGCTGACCTGACGCATTCCAACCTCACCGACTGGCCTGGCTGCGGCGCCGTGCGCGCAGATGCGCCCGGGCGCCACATCAACTGGGGTGTGCGCGAGTTCGGCATGGCCGCTGCGCTCAACGGCATCGCCCTGCATGGCGGCTACATTCCCTTCGGCGCCACCTTCCTGGTGTTCTCGGACTACGCCCGCAACGCCATCCGCATGAGCGCATTGATGAAGCAGCGCGTGGTGTATGTAATGACCCACGACTCGATCGGCCTGGGCGAGGACGGCCCCACCCATCAGCCGGTCGAGCATATCCCCAGCCTGCGCCTGATCCCGGGGCTGGACGTGTGGCGCCCGTGCGATGCGGTCGAAACCCAGGCCGCCTGGAACGCCGCGGTCGCGCGCCGCGACGGCCCCACCCTGCTCGCCCTGTCGCGCCAGAACCTGCCGCACCAGGCGCGCGACGAAGTGCAGATCCAGGCCATCCTGCGGGGCGGCTACGTGCTGGCCGATGCCGACGCGCCTGCGCTCGTCATCATCGCCACCGGCTCGGAGGTGGCGCTGGCGATGGCGGCGCACGCGGCGCTGGCCGCCGAGGGGGTAGGTGTGCGCGTGGTGTCCATGCCGTGCCCCACGCTCTTCGACCGTCAGACCGACGAATGGCGGCACAGCGTGCTACCCGCCGGCGTGCCGCGACTGGTGATCGAAGCCGCACGCGGCGAGGGCTGGTGGCGCTACATCTGCGGCGATGGCGGCTGCGCCGGCGAAGTGATCGGAATCGATCGGTTTGGCGAGTCCGCTCCAGCTTCTGCCCTGCTGCAACGCTTCGGCTTCACCCCTGACGCAGTACTCGCCCGGGCGCGTGCCCTGATCACATCCACACCTCAGAACACGTTCGCATCCACGCAGCCCCGCGCCGCGAAGGCGACGCTGAACTGAGCCGCCCACTTCCTGCGGAGATCCATCCCATGGCCATGATCGCCCTGCGCCAGCTGCTCGACCACGCCGCCGAACACGGCTACGGCGTGCCCGCCTTCAACATCAATAACATGGAGCAGATCCACGCCATCCTGCTCGCCGCCGAGGCCACCGACAGCCCGGTCATCCTGCAGGCCTCGGCCGGTGCGCGCGGCTATGCCGGCGAGGCCTTCCTTAAGAAGATGGTCGAGGCCGCGGTCGAGCAGTGGCCCGACATTCCGATCTCCCTGCACCAGGACCACGGCGCCAGCCCTGCGGTCTGCCAGCAATCGATCCGCAGCGGCTTCACCAGCGTGATGATGGACGGCTCGCTGCGCGCGGACATGAAGACTCCGGCGAGCTACGCGTACAACGTCGAGGTCACCCGCCGCGTGGTGGAGATGGCCCATGCGGTGGGCGTATCGGTGGAAGGCGAGCTCGGCTGCCTCGGCTCACTCGAGACCGGCCAGGCCGGCGAGGAAGACGGGGTCGGCGCCGAGGGCACGCTGGACCACAGCCAGATGCTGACCGACCCCGACGAAGCCGCCGACTTCGTCGCCGCCACCGGCGTCGACGCACTCGCGGTGGCGATCGGCACCAGCCACGGCGCCTACAAGTTCACCCGCCCGCCCACCGGCGACATCCTCGCCATCGACCGCATCGCCGCCATCCACACCCGCATCCCCGACACCCACCTGGTGATGCACGGTTCCTCCAGCGTGCCGCAGGAATGGCTCGCCCTCATCCGCGAGCATGGCGGCGAGATCGGCGAGACCTATGGCGTGCCGGTCGAGGCCATCGTGCAGGGCATCCGAAGCGGCGTGCGCAAGGTCAACATCGACACCGACCTGCGCCTGGCGATGAGCGGCGCGATGCGCCGGCTAATGGCCACCGACCGCAAGGAGTTCGACCCGCGCAAGTTCTTCAAGGCCGCCCGCGACGCGGCGCGCGACATCTGCCGCGAGCGCTTCGAGGCCTTCGGCTGCGCGGGGCAGGCCAGCCGCATCAAGCCGCTGCCGCTGGACGCGCTCGCGCGGCGCTACGCCAGCACCACGATCTGAACCTGCGGCAACGCGGTCCGGCATACGCCCTCACCGCTTGCCGCTCCATCTGCCCGCACCGCTCGCACCGGCAGGTACCCACGGTGCGCCTTCCTTCTCTCCCTGCCTTCGGGCTTTGCGCCCGCTTCCCGTCCCGGAAGCGGGCGTTTTCTTGCAGCACCGCTGATCCTGCCCTGGTACAACGCGGTTTTCGCCATCCCTCGCTTGTCACCCCGTAGGGGCTGGGCAAGAATGCGAAAGCTTGTAACCGGCTCCGCTTGCGACCGCACCGGCCGCTCCTCTCCCGTACCGCGTCCCAGACATCATGTCCCTGTTCGAACAACACCCCCTGCGCCAGACGCTGAACGACGAGGTGCACGCCCGCCCACCGGTTCCGCTCGACACCCCGGAATACGTCACCTATCTCGCCTTCCTGCATCACGAGGGCAGCGCAGAACGCGAAACCGCGCATCTCGCCGCGCTCTGTGGCCAGCTCGAACTGCCGGCCCCACGCACCGACAGCGGCCACCTCCTGCTCGATGCTGGCGACTTTCGCCTCAAGTGGGAACGCCATAACGAGTTCTCCAGCTACACCTTCTTCCGCAGAATCCACCCTGACGATGGTGCAGAAGACAACGCACTCCTGTCCGTGCCTACTGCCTGGCGCCGGGACATCCCCGGCCAGCTCATTGCCGCAACGCACATCGAAGTGCGCAGCACCGACGACGTCGACCCCGACAGCCTGCTCAATCAGGCCTCTCCACGCGGAGAAACGCTGGTTGCAGCACGCGTGGCCGAATGCGCGGGCTGGGTGTTCACGGACTTTCATATCCACGACGGCTTCTCGCGCTTCGTGCTCCTCGACGATGGCCTCACGCCGCGTCAGGCCGGGCGGATGGTGCAACGGCTGGTCGAGATCGAAACCTACCGCGTCATGGCACTGCTGGCCTTTCCGGTGGCGAAGGAGGTCGGACGCTTGCTGTCGCATGCAGAAGACGAGCTCGCCGACCTGATGGATGGCATGGGCGACGCGCGCAGCGCCGAGGACGACCGCGCCGTACTCGGCCGCCTCACCCGCCTTGCCGCGGACATCGAGCGCTCGGTCGCCCGCACCACCTTCCGCTTCGGCGCCGCCGCAGCCTATTACCGCCTGGTGCAGCAGCGCGTGGATGACCTGCGCGAAACCCGCCTTGGCGGCTTCCCGACCATCCGTGAATTCATGGAGCGTCGCCTCGCCCCCGCCATCGCCACCTGCGCCACCATCGCGCGCCGCCAGGAAGACCTCTCGGGCCGCATTGCGCGCAACTCGCAACTGCTGCGTACCCGGGTGGACATCGAACTCGAGCGTCAGAACCAGGAACTGCTCGCGCAGATGAACCGCCGCGCCAAGATCCAGCTCCATCTGCAGGAGACGGTGGAGGGTCTGTCCGTGGTCGCCATCACCTACTACGCCTCGCAACTGGTGAATTACGTCGCCAAGGGCGCCAAGTCACTCATCGCCCCGGCGACCCCCGAGATCATCACCGCAGTGTCGATCCCTGTGATCGCAGGCTTCGTGTATATGGGTCTGAGGCGAATGCGCACGCTGCTGAGCAGGGAAGACGCCCCCCCCCACCCATGACCCTCCTCATCGCACTTCGCATGAACGACCCACACCCGCTGCCTCGCCTATAATCCCGCTTTTGCCAGCAACCCGAGGCCCCACCGTGGCGACGCCCCTTTTTGAAACTTCCATCAAGAGCCTGCCGCTGCTCGGCCGCGGCAAGGTGCGTGACATCTATGCCGTCGACGACGAGAAGCTGCTGA
>NZ_JAVEYL010000062.1:0-7460 GCF_034003485.1 Thauera sp. | reverse complement strand
CTGCGGCCGGAGACTGAACCCGCCGCCATGCAGCAGCTGAATGAACTGCGCGAACGCAACTCCCGTCTGCTGACGCAAGCGCAGCCGGAGATGGAAAGTCTCTACTCACATATTGCCGGCACCCAGAGCATGGTCATCCTGAGCGATGCAGACGGCACCATCCTGCATGCGCTCGGCGACCAGGATTTCATGAGCAAGGCCCAGCGTGTGGCGCTGCAGCCCGGCGTCTCCTGGCGCGAGGATATTTCCGGCACCAATGCCATCGGTACTGCGTTGATCGAGAAGAACCCTGTGTTCGTCATGGGTGGCGAGCACTATTTCGAGCAGAACGCCTTTCTTAACTGTTCCGCTTCGCCCATCCTCGATCCGCATGGCAGCATCATCGGCGTGCTGGATCTTTCCGGCGACCACCGCCAACCGCAGGAACATACCATGGCGCTGGTACGCATGTCGGCGCTGATGATCGAGAACCGCCTGTTCAATGCCGGCTTTGCTGCCGATATCACGATACGGTTCCATACGCGGCCAGAGTTCATCGGTACCCTGTGGGAAGGCATCGCCGTGTTCTCGCCGGATGGAAAACTGCTGGCAATCAATCGCACCGGCGCATTCCAGCTCGGTCTGGACGAACAGCAGGCGGCCGGCACCGAATTCGAGAGCCTGTTCGAACTCAGTCTGCCGAAGTTTCTCGACATCGCCAGGCGTGCGCTCAGCAGCAAGTCCATTCTGGTCCTGAAGAACGGGTTGCGCTTGCATGCCAAGGCGGATCCGGGCATGCATACGCTGGCGACTGCCGTTTCGATGCCGGGTTTGATGCAGGAGCGTCCCGCCGCCACGGAAAAGACCAAAACAGAGATGACTGCGCTCGATCGGCTGGACACCGGGGACGGCGTGCTACGACTTGCCCTGCAGCGGGCGCGCAAGGCGCTTGGGCATGACATTCCGGTGCTGATCGAGGGTGAGACCGGTACCGGCAAGGAGTTGCTGGCGAAAGCCATCCATGAATCCGGTCAGCGCCGTCAGGGCGCTTTCGTCGCCATCAACTGCGCTTCGATTCCGGAAGGCCTGATCGAGTCCGAACTGTTCGGCCATGAGGAGGGCGCGTTTACCGGGGCACGCCGGCGCGGTGCGGTCGGCCGTATCCAGCAGGCGCACGGTGGTACCCTGTTCCTCGACGAAGTGGGCGAGATGCCGTTGCCGCTGCAGGCGCGGCTGCTGCGCGTGATTCAGGAACGCGAGATCGTGCCGCTCGGCAGCAACAAGCGCATCGAGGTCGACATCGCCATCATCGCAGCGACCAACCAGCGGTTGCGCGAGCGGGTGCAGCAGGGACTGTTCCGCGAGGATCTGTACTACCGGCTCAACGGGCTGCGGCTCAGCCTGCCGCCACTGCGCGAACGCACCGACCTGCCGGCGCTGATCGAACGTATCCTGCATGATGATCTGGGGCGCAAGGATGTGGTGCTGCAGCCGGAGGTACTGGACTTGATGCGCCGTCATCCGTGGCGCGGCAATGTGCGGCAGTTGTTCAATGTGTTGCGTTCGGCGCTGGTGTTCATGGAAGATCGCACGCTGGGGACGGCGCACCTGCCGGAGGATTTCCTGGAAGAGCTGACGGACGGAGTTGAAAGCCAGCAGCCGGCCGAGCAACCTGCGGATGCCAGCTGGTCGGAGACCGAGGCGGCGCTGATCCGGCAGGCGCTGGCGGCACATCGCGGCAACATGGCGGCGGCCGCACGCCAGCTCGGTATCAGTCGGGCGACGATATACCGCAAATCGCGGCGATTGAATCTGATCTAGTAATAGATACTTGGGGCGTGACCTGGTCAGGCCAGGCTGGCCTGGTGTTCGCGGATCGCTTCACTGACCTTGGCGTGCAAGCCCGCGCCCTGGTTTTCGAGTACGTGCCTGATCAGTTGCTGGCGCATGTTCTGCGCCCAGAAATTCTTGATATGACTGGCGATGCTTTTTTTCGCCAGTTCGGCATCCGGGTAGGATTCGAAGAAATCACCAATCTGGTTGGCCATGACGATGAGCCGTTCGGTCTTCATTTTGCTTCCTTGTGCAATATTCTTTCGGGGCAACTGTAAATCACATGTTTCTGGTGGCGGGCAAAGCCGACCAGTGTAATGCCGCAACTCTGCGCGATCTTGATGGCGAGGCCGGTGGGCGCTGACATGGCGACCAGCAAGGGGATACCGGCACTGGCTGTTTTCTGCACCATTTCGTAACTGGCACGGCTGGTAGTCAGCACGAAGCCTGTTGTGCCGGCTCCTGACTTGGCGATGGCGCCGATCAGCTTGTCCAGCGCATTGTGTCTGCCGACATCCTCGCGTAGCAGCAGGATCTCGCCCGCATTGCTGACCCAGGCGCAGGCATGGGTGCCGCCGGTCAGCTGCTGCAGCTGCTGCTGGCGGCTGATTTCTTCAAAGGCTCTTTCGAGCGACGATGCGGGCACGCGTTCGCCCATGGGCACCACGTTCAGCGGCACGCGCATGACCTGCTCCAAACTCTCAGCCCCGCACAGGCCGCAACCTGTGCGCCCGGTCATGTTGCGCCGTCTGAGTTTCAACTGGTGGAACTGTTCGGACGCCAGCGTGATATGCAGTTCGATGCCGTTGGCCTGCGGCACCACCTCGATGCCGTAGATATCCTGCGGCCGGCTGATGATGCCTTCGGTCAGCGAGAAGCCGAGCGCGAAATCCTCCAGATCCTGCGGCGTGGCGAGCATGACGGCATGCGAGATGCCGTTGTATACCAAGGCAACCGGTACTTCCTCGGCGACATGGTCCTCAAGCGCCCGCGTCTGCCCGTGTTCCCATTTGAGTACCGGGTAATCGGAGGAGGTCGCTTGTGCCATGACGACATCGGCGGACGCTTCGAGCATGGGCGCTCCGCTAGCTATTCAACCTGAGCCTTGCTCGGTTGCTTGCCGGCGAAGGCTTTTTGCTCCTTGCTGAAGGCCTGATACTCACGTTGCCATTCGGACGGCTGCGAAACGCGGCTGACCTGCACTGCCGTCACCTTGTATTCCGGGCAGTTGGTCGCCCAGTCCGAGTTGTCGGTAGTGATAACGTTGGCACCGGATTCCGGATGGTGGAACGTGGTGTAGACGACGCCGGGCTGCATGCGCTCGCTCACGCAAGCACGGAGGACGGTCTCGCCGGCACGGCTGGTGATGCCGACCCAGTCGCCGTCCTGGATGCCGCGTTCTTCGGCGTCATGCGGATGGATCTCTATCAGATCTTCCGGATGCCAGGCGACGTTGTTGGTGCGACGGGTCTGGGCGCCGACGTTGTATTGCGACAGGATGCGGCCGGTGGTCAGGATCAGCGGATATTTCTGCGTGACGCGTTCCGTGGTCGGTACGTACTGGGTGATGAAGAACTTGCCCTTGCCCCTGACGAATTCGTCGACGTGCATGATCGGCGTGCCTTCCGGATGCTCGTCGTCACAGGGCCACTGGATGCTGCCCAGTCGATCCAGTTTCTCGAAGCTGACGCCGCGGAAGGTCGGTGTCAGCGCGGCGATCTCGTCCATGATTTCGGACGCGTGACGGTAAGGCATGGGGTAATCCAGCGCATTCGACAGCATGGCGGTGATCTCCCAGTCTTCATAGCCGTTCTTCGGCGTCATCACGCGGCGTACCGGCGAGATGCGGCGCTCGGCGTTGGTGAAGGTGCCGTTCTTCTCGAGGAAGGAGGCGCCCGGGAAGAACACGTGGGCGTACATCGCGGTTTCGTTGAGGAACAGATCCTGCACGATGACGCATTCCATCGATTCCAGCGCATGGGTCACGTGCTGGGTGTTGGGGTCGGATTGCGCGATGTCCTCGCCGTTGCAGTAGAGAGCCTTGAAGCTGCCTTCGCCCGCCATGTCCAGCATGTTCGGGATACGCAGACCCGGGTCCTTGCTCAGCGGCCGGCCCCAGGCGGCTTCGAACAGCGCGCGGGTAGCGTCGTCGGCGACATGGCGGTAGCCCGGGAACTCATGCGGCATGGAACCCATGTCGCAGGAACCTTGTACGTTGTTCTGGCCGCGCAGCGGGTTGACACCGACGCCCTCGCGGCCGATGTTTCCGGTGGCCATGGCGAGGTTGGCGATACCCATGACGGTGGTCGAACCCTGGCTGTGCTCGGTCACGCCCAGACCGTAGTAGATGGCGGCGTTACCGCCGGTGGCGTAGAGGCGCGCAGCGGCACGCACGGTCTGCGGGTCGATGCCGAGGTCTTTTTCCAGCGCTTCCGGCGAATTCTCCGGCTTGGCGACGAAGTCGCGCCACATCTCGAAGGAATCCCATTCACAGCGCTCGCGCACGAAGTCTTCGTTGACCAGACTTTCGGTGACGATGACGTGCGAGAGGGCGGAGATCAAGGCGACGTTGGTGCCCGGGCGCAGCTTGAGATGGTAGTCGGCCTTGACGTGCGGCGACGATACGAGGTCGATCTCGCGCGGGTCGGCCACGATCAGTTTGGCGCCCTGACGCAGGCGGCGCTTCATTTGCGAAGCGAATACCGGATGGCCGTCAGTCGGGTTGGCGCCGATGACCATGATGACATCGGACTGCATGACCGAATCGAAGGTCTGCGTACCGGCCGATTCTCCCAGGGTTTGCTTCAGGCCGTAGCCGGTCGGCGAGTGGCAGACGCGGGCGCAGGTGTCGACGTTGTTGGTGCCGAAACGGGCGCGCACCAGTTTCTGTACGACATAGACTTCCTCGTTGGTGCAGCGCGAGGAGGTGATGGCGCCGATAGCGCCGACGCCATGCTTGGCTTCGATGCGCTTCAGTTCGCTGGCGGCGTAGCTGATCGCTTCTTCCCAGGAGACTTCCTGCCACGGATCCTTGATGCTCTTGCGGATCATCGGGGTCGTGATGCGGTCCTTGTGCGTGGCATAGCCCCATGCAAAGCGGCCCTTTACGCAGGAGTGGCCGTGGTTGGCGCCGCCGTTCTTGCTCGGCACCATGCGGATGACTTCCTCGCCCTTCATTTCGGCGTCGAACGAACAACCGACGCCGCAGTAGGCGCAGGTGGTGGTCACGCTGTGTTCCGGCGTGCCGTGTTCGATGACGGTGTTCTCCATCAGCGTGGCGGTCGGGCAGGCCTGCACACAGGCGCCGCAGGAGACGCATTCAGAATCGAGGAAATTCTCGATGCCGGAGGCGACCTTGGAATCGAAGCCGCGCGACTGGATGGTCAGCGCGAACGTGCCTTGGGTTTCCTCACAGGCGCGCACGCAACGCGAGCAGACGATGCATTTGGCCGGATCGAAGGTGAAATACGGGTTGGAGGTGTCCTTTTCCGCCTTCAGGTGGTTGGCGCCGTCATAGCCGTAGCGCACTTCGCGCAGGCCGACCGCACCGGCCATGTCCTGCAGTTCGCAGTCGCCGTTGGCGGCGCAGGTCAGGCAGTCGAGCGGGTGGTCGGAGATGTAGAGTTCCATGGTGCCGCGACGGATGTCCGCCAGCTTGGGCGTTTGCGTATGCACCTTCATGCCGGCATCGACCGGGGTCGTGCAGGAAGCCGGATAGCCGCGGCGGCCTTCGATCTCAACCAGGCAGAGGCGGCAGGAGCCGAACGGTTCCAGGCTGTCGGTGGCGCACAGTTTGGGCACGGTGACGCCGGCCATCATCGCGGCGCGCATGACCGAGGTACCCTTGGGTACGCTGATCTCCTGGCCGTCGATCTCCAGACTGACGTGGGTATCGCTGTGCTTGAGCGGGGTGCCGAAATCGATAGGTTTGTTCATGATGCGGTCTCCTCGGCGTTATGCTGCCGTTGTACTGGCGTCCACGCCAAAATCTTCAGGAAAATGATTGAGCGCGCTGAGCACCGGGTAGGGTGTCATGCCGCCCAATGCGCAGAGCGAACCGTTCAGCATGGTATCGCTCAGGTCTCGTACCAGCGTGATCTGTTTCTCCCGGTCACGACCGGCAATGATCTTGTCCATGACTTCCATGCCGCGTGTCGAGCCGATGCGGCATGGCGTGCACTTGCCGCAGGATTCGATGGCACAGAACTCGAAGGCATAACGGGCCATCTTTGCCATGTCCACGGTGTCGTCGAAGGCGACGATGCCGCCGTGACCGAGTACGGCCCACAATTCACTGAACTTCTCGTAATCCAGCGGCGTGTCGAATTGTGATTCGGGCAGATAGGCGCCGAGCGGGCCGCCGACCTGCACGGCACGGATCGGCCGGCCGCTGGCGGAGCCGCCGCCGAAATCGTAGAGCAGTTCGCGCAGCGTGATGCCGAAGGCCTTTTCGACCAGGCCGCCATGCTTGATGTTGCCGGCCAGCTGGATCGGCAGCGTGCCGCGCGAGCGGCCCATGCCGTAGTCCTTGTAATAGGTCGCCCCCTTGTCGAGGATGATGGGCACGCTGGCGAGACTGATGACGTTGTTGACCACGGTCGGCTTGCCGAACAGGCCTTCGATGGCGGGTAGCGGCGGTTTGAAGCGCACCAGGCCGCGCTTGCCTTCCAGGCTTTCCAGCAGCGAGGTCTCCTCGCCGCAGACATAAGCGCCGGCGGCGCGACGGACTTCCAGGTCAAACCTGCGGCCGCTGTCGAGGATGTTGTCGCCCAGGTAGCCGTTCTTGTAGGCGCTGTCGATGGCTTCGTTCAGTATCTGCAGAGCATCAGGATATTCCGAACGCAGGTAGATATAGCCCTGTGTGGCGCCGACGGCGAGGCCGGCGATGGTCATGCCCTCGATCAGCACGAAAGGGTCGCCTTCCATGATCATGCGGTCGGAGAAGGTGCCGGAGTCGCCCTCGTCGGCGTTGCAGACGATGTATTTCTGTTCGGCTTCGCAGCCGAGTACGGTGTTCCATTTGATGCCGGTCGGGAATGCTGCGCCGCCGCGCCCGCGCAGGCCGGATTCCGTGACTTGCTGCACGATGTCGGCCGGTGCCATGGTCAATGCCTGGCGCAGACCACGATAGCCATCGTGCGCGATATAGTCGCCGAGGCTGACCGGGTCGGTGATGCCGACGCGGGCAAAGGTCAGGCGTTCCTGATTTTTCAGCCAGGGCAGTTCGTCAGTGATGCCTTGGCGTAGCGCATGCTCGCCCCCGTGCAAAAAGTCGCTGTCGAACAGTCCGGCGACGTCGTCCGTTTCCACCGGGCCGTAGGCTACCCGGCCTTGCGCTGTCGCCACTTCGACCAGCGGTTCCAGCCAGTGCATGCCGCGGGAGCCGTTTCTGACGATTTCGATCACGACGCCGCGACGCGCGGCTTCTGCTGCAATCTGCAGGGCAACTGCGTCCGCATCCATGGAAAGTGCGGCTGAATCTCTTGGGATGTAAACCTTGATGCTCATTGTGAATCTCTCGCAGCTTGAATCAGGCGGGTGAGTTTTTCCGGGCTGACGCGACCGTGGACTTTTTCATCCAGCATCACAGCCGGGGAAAGGGAGCAGTTGCCGAGGCAGTAGACTGGCTCCAGCGTCACGGCGCCATC
>NZ_JAVEYL010000012.1:0-136266 GCF_034003485.1 Thauera sp. | reverse complement strand
CTCGCGAGCTGGCCGATCTCCTGCGCGGCGACCTGGCTGCGCTCGGCGAGCTTCCTGACCTCGGCCGCCACTACCGCGAAGCCCTTGCCGTGCTCGCCGGCGCGCGCCGCCTCGATGGCGGCGTTCAAGGCGAGCAGGTTGGTCTGGTAGGCGATGTCGTCGATGATGCCGATCTTGCCGGCGATGTTCTTCATCGCCTGGACGGTGGATTTCACCGCCTCGCCGCCTTCGCCCGCCTCGGTCGAGGACTTGCTGGCCATGGCGTCGGTGATCTTGGCGTTCTCGGAGTTCTGGTTGATCGAGGCGCTCATCTGCTCGATCGAGGCCGAGGTCTCCTCGACGCTGGCGGCCTGCTCGGACGAGGACTGGCTCAAGCTCTGCGCGGTGGCCGAGACCTGCCCCGCGGCGTTGGTCAGCGCATCGGCCGCACCGCGCACCTGCTCGATGATCTCGGCGAGCTTGTCCATCGAGTCATTGACCGCGTTCTGCAGCACCTGGAAGTCGCCGGCGTAGTCGTCGGTGATCTTCTGGGTCAGATCGCCCCCGGAGAGCGCCACCATCACGCGCTTGACCTCGTTGATCGGGGCGATGACCGCGTCGAGGGTCGAGTTGACCCCGTCGACGATGCGGCGATAGTCGCCCTGGTGCTTGCTGGCGTCGGCACGGGTGGCGAGGCGGCCTTCGACCGCCGCCTGGGCCAGCATGACCGCATCGGCCACGAGCCCGTTGACCGCGTCGATGGCGGTGTTGAGGTTGTTCTTGAGGGTGTTGAAGTCACCGTTGTAGGTGTCGGTGATCCTGGCCGGGATGGCGCCCTTGGCGATGCGATCGACGTAGTCGGCGGCCACGTTCAGGGGGCCGATGACAGCGTCGAGCGTGTCATTGACGCCCTGCACGATGCGCCCGAAGTCGCCCTGGTGCTTGCTCGCGTCGGCGCGGGTGGAGAGCTTGCCGGCCACCGCGGCGTCGGACAGCATGCTGGCGTCGGCGATCATGCGCTTGACGCTGGACTGAACGTCGGCGACCGCACGCACCACGTCGCCAACCTCATCCCTGGCGTCGGACTTGAGGTCGAAGTTGAAGTCGCCGCCGGCCATCTTCTTGGCCGCTGCGCTCACCTCGCCCACTGGACGGGTGATCGAGCGGGTGATGAAGAATGCAAAGCCGATACCGATCAGCAGCGCAGCGATGGCCAGCCCGATCAGCAGCATCACGGACTGCTCGCCGAGTTCTTCGGCGTGGCGGCCTGTCTCCTGCATCAGCTCGGTCTGGTAAGAGATGAATTTCTTCAGTGCGTCGAGGTACGTCAGGTAAGCCGGGCGATAGGTCGAGGCAAAGATGTTTGTTGCCTGGTCGAAATCGCGCTGCGCAATGAGCGACTCAAACTGTTGTTGCACGTCGACAAAACCTTGCCGGGCCGACTTGATGGCATCCAGTAGCCGCACGCCCTGGTCGCCATACGAGAAGGCCTCGAGCGCCTCGAGGCTCTTCAAGAGTTTGGCGCGTTCATCATTCGTGCCTTGCGTGAAGCTGCGAATGTCGTCATCGCCGCGCATGATCAGCATGTTCCGGTGGAGCAGGCCGATCATGTTGACCGCATCGATCATGTCGTTCGAGGTTGCGACCTTGACGTTCTTGTCGCCGACGATGTCCGTGATTTCGGCCTGCAGATTGCCAAGCCGCAGGCTGCCCATTACCGCAACGATCAAAAGTAGCGCCAGCACGATGGCAAAGCCGATGCCAAGCCGGAGGCCGATTTTCAGGTTCTTCATGATGAACTCCAGGGGAAGACGGGAGAGAGCGTAAAAGGGGGTCAGGTGCGTGCGGGGGCGGGCAGGGTGCGCGTTGGCGGTGTGCCATGGGCGCGCTGTTCCTCGCTGTTCGCGCAGCGCTGGACCAGCGCCTGCACGTCGAGGATCAGCGCAACTTCGCCGCTGCCGAGGATGGTCGAGCCGCCGATGCCCTTGATGTTGCGGAAGATGCTGCCGAGCGGCTTGATCACGGTCTGGAACTCGCCCAGCAACTGATCGACGACGATGCCCGACTTGGTGCCGGCGTACTGGACGACGACCACGTTCTGGCGCGGAGGGGCTTCGCCCGCCATGGCGAAGAGCTGGCGCAGGCGCACCAGGGGCAGGACCTCGCCGCGCAGGTTGACGTAATCGCGTTCGCTCGCGTCCGCTGCCAACTCGATGCACTCGACCACGCTGTCGAGCGGGATCACGTACGCCGCATCGCCGACGCCCACCAGGAAGCCGTCGATGATCGCCAGCGTCAGTGGCAGGCGGATCGCAAAGCGCGAGCCCTGGCCGGGCGTCGAGCTCACATCCACGCTGCCGCGCAGGCCCTGGATGTTGCGGCGCACGACATCCATGCCGACGCCGCGGCCGGAGATGTTGGTGACCTTGTCGGCGGTGGAGAAGCCGGGCTCGAAGATCAGGTTGTAGATCTCGGTGTCGGACAGGGCCTGGCCGGGCTGGGCCAGGCCACGCTCGATCGCCTTGGCGAGGATGCGGTCGCGGTTGAGGCCGGCGCCGTCATCGACGACTTCGATGACGATGCTGCCCGAGTCGTGAAAGGCGTTGAGTTCGAGCCGGCCGCGCGCCGCCTTGCCGCTGGCTTCGCGCACCGCGGGCTGCTCCAGGCCGTGGTCCATGGCGTTGCGCACCAGGTGCATCAGCGGGTCGCCGATCTTCTCGACCATGGACTTGTCGAGCTCGGTCTCGCCGCCGCTGATCGCCAGTTCGATGTCCTTGCCCATCTCGCGCGAGGTGTCGCGCACCACGCGGTTGAAGCGGTTGAAGGTCTCGCCGATCTGCACCATGCGCAGTTGCAGCGCGGCGTCGCGGATGCCTTCGACCAGCCGACCGCTCAGCGAGGCCGCTTCGACCAGCTCGCCCATGCCGCTCTTGCCTGCGAGCAGGCTCACGCTGGCGCCCGCGATGACGAGTTCGCCGACGAGGTCGATCAGGCGGTCGAGCTTGTCGGCCTGGATGCGGATCAGGCGGGACTCGGCGGCCTTCTTCTCGGTGACCTGCTTCTGCTTGGCGACTGCGGCCTCGACCAGTTCCGGCTGCACCATGTTCTGCTCGACGAGGATCTCGCCGATCTGCGGCTTGGACTCGTCACCCGGAGAGGCAGTGTGCGCCGCCTGCTCGTCGCCGGTTGCTGCCAGGCTCTGCATCTGCAGGCCTTCATCGAGCTCGGCCTGGGTCAGCGCGCCCACCCTGACCAGGATCTCGCCCAGGCGCATCGCGTCTTCGGGCAGGGTGTTGATGAGCGCGACGTAGTCCGACAGCCGGCTGTGCGGCGGCAGGATCTGCAGCGTGCATTCGTCGCGCACGAAATCAAAGACGCGCTCGATCGCCGCCTTGTCTGCATTCGACGAGAAGCTGATCTCGAAACCGAGGTAACAGGACTCGGGGTCCATGAGCTCGGCTGCGGGCATGGTGTCGGTCAGCGTCTCCAGGCGCTCGATGCGGCCGATCGAGCCCAAATAGCGCAGGAAGGACAGCGGATCCATGCCATTTCTGAGCACGTCGGGCCCGAAGCGCAGCGAGATGTGCCAGCAGTCGGTTTCGACTGCGCCACCACCACTGCTGTGAACCGGGGGCGGCACGGCTGCCGGCGGGCCCGAGTGGGACACGGCCTGCTCGCCCGACAGCCAGTCGCGCTGCAGGCGCGCGAGCAGGGCCTCGCCGTCGATGGCGAGGTCGTCAGCGGGGCCGGCCGCGCCTGCCTCGAGCACGCCGAGCAGGTGGCCGATATGGTCGGAGCAGGCCAGCAGCAAGGCGATCAGGTCCGAGTTCAGGGTGATCTCGGCGTTGCGCAGCTTGTCGAGTACGTTCTCGACCACGTGCGTGAAGGCAACGATGTAGCCGCATTCGATGACGCCGGCGCCGCCCTTGATGGTGTGCGCGCTGCGGAAGATCGCGTTGAGGGTGTCGTCGTCGCCCGGCTGGTTTTCCAGCTCGAGCAGCGCGGCTTCGAGGGCGGCGAGTTGTTCGCGGCTCTCGGTGACAAATACGGAGGTGATCTCGTCCATGGTCGGGGAGTCCGGATCAGGCCCTGGCGGCCGGAATGAGCAGCGGGTCGCCGAAGGCAGCGGCCATGTTGTAAAAGTCGAGCACTTCGCGGACGGCTTCGCTGTGCGCCACGATCAGGGCTTCCTTGCCGAGGCGGCGCGCTTCGCGCTTGACCAGCACCAGCAACTGGAAACCGGCGGTGTCGATCTCGCTCACCGCGGAGAGGTCGATCTCCAGACGCTCGGTCGCCAGCAGGGCGTCGAGCAGGCGTTGTTTTTGCGCTGCGGCGTTGTAGATCGTCATGTCCTCGGCGATCACGAGCGGCGGGTCGGACTTCTTCTTGCGGGTAGCCATGGTGGAGTTCAGAACAGTTCGATCTTGTTGTTGGGGGCGCCCGCTGCAGCGCCCGACCCGCTGCCGACCGCGGTGGCGTGCGTTGCGCGCTGCTGGTCCATCACGTAGCGGCTGTAGATCTCGTCGAGGTGATGGGCGAGCGGGGTGTAGGTGAAGCCGGGGTTTTCGCTCTGCTCGAGGCGTTCGGCGAGCACGCCGAGGTGTTCATCGAGCCGGGTGAGCGAATCGACCGTGTGCTCGATCTGCTGGCGGGTGACGTCCTGGAACTGCACGCTGGCCAGCGCGTCCATGAACATGGCGGCAAGCTGCTCGCTGCTGCTGCGCACGGTGTCGATGGTGCCGGCCTGGCTGTGCAGCATGTGCTCGTAGCTCTCGCCCAGTTCGGTGAGCTGGCGGGCGAACTGCGACAGCGCAATGCGTTCTTCGTCCGGGGCTGCGCGCTGCAGGCGCTGGTGCAACTGCGACTCGATCGTGCCGGCGACGCCGAGGATGCCCTGGTTGATCGACATCACCGCCTTCTCGGTTTCGGCCGACAGCTTGCGCACCTCGTCGGCTACCACGGCGAAGCCGCGTCCGCTCTCGCCCGCACGCGCGGCTTCGATCGCCGCATTGAGCGCGAGCAGGTTGGTTTGCGCAGCGATGTCCTTGATCAGACCGGTGAGCGAACCGAGCGAGCGCGCCTCATTGACGACCTGGCTGACCCGCGCCTCGTCTTCATGGGCCTGCTGGATGCGGAAGTCGATGTACTCCTGCATGCGCGTGATCAGTTGCTGGTTGTTGGCGATGCGCGCCTCGGAATCGTGCGCGAGCTCGGCCGACTCGTCCGACACGTGGGCGACGAAGCTGTTGAGCTCGCCCACCACGGTGTCGATGGTCTGCAGGCGGCTGGAGATGTCGTAGGCCGCCTGCTCGGTCTGCTGCACCACGCTGTCGAGCTGGCCGCGCAGCACGCCGCTGTAGGCCGGCACGCCACGCAGTTCGGTGGCGACCTCGCGGCAGGTGGCCACCGCCTGCTCGCGGGCATGGCTGCGTTGCTCGAGTTCGGTGTCACGCCCCATGGTCATGTCGCGGAAGAAGGCGAGCGATACCAGGCGGATCGCGATCGAGACTGCCGCCACGATGAGCATGGAGCCCAACGCATCGCCCAGCGGCTGCGGAATGCCCAGCGCCGTCAGGAAGCTTGCGTGGAACCAGTCGTTGAGGAAATACACCGTCAGGCCGACCGCAAATGCGATCGAGACCTGGATGTACAGGGTGCGGCGCAGGAAGGTCCGGGAGTTCATGATCAGCGTATGACCAGCTTGATGGTGTTGAGCAGTTCGTCGGCCGAGGCGGGCTTGACGATCCATCCCGACGCCCCGGCGGCCTTGGCTTCGGCCTTTTTCGACTGCTGCGATTCGGTGGTCAGGAACAGGATGGGCATGAAGCGGTAAGCGGGCAGCTTGCGCACTTCCTTGATGAAGTCGATGCCGTTCATGCCGGGCATGTTGAGGTCGGTGATGAGCAGGTCGACCTTCACGCCGGCCTGGAACTTCTTGAGGGCGTCGAGCGCGCTGGGCGCCTTCTCGACGGCATAGCCCGCCTTGCTGAGGATGCCCGAGATGGACAGCAGGATCGTGGCGGAGTCGTCGACGAGGAAGATTGTCTTCATTGCGTGTTAACCGTTGTCAGTTGGGGCGGTAAGGGCGGACCAAGCCTGCGTAGGAAGGGATTAGATCGGCTCTGTGCGGGCGCACACTTGATCAGGATCTAGTATTGGTGCTGCGCAGCAGCCGATTCGAGGTACAGCGTGATGGGTGTCACAGGTGCGGCGCCCATGCTCATTGGTAACGGCCGAACGGCATCGGAACTTGATGGTGCAGCGCCTCAAATCGGGGACGCATGGCGCGCTCGCGCCAGCGCAACACGGCTCAGGTGCTCGCCCACGCCTCGATCGGCACTGGCTTGCCGAACAGGTAGCCCTGGAACATCTCGCAGCCGCGCATCAGCAGCAGTTCGTGCTGCTCGGGCGTCTCCACGCCCTCGGCCACCACCTCGAGGTCCAGCGAGCGGCTGATCGCCAGGATGGCGCGCACGATCGCCTCGCTGCTGTTGTCCTGCGCCATGTCGCGAACGAAGATCTGGTCGATCTTCAACTGGTCGAAGGGCAGGCGCTTGAGGTAGGACAGCGAGGAATAGCCGGTGCCAAAGTCATCGAGCGCGAACTTGACCCCGAGCGCCTTGATCTGCTGCATCCGATCCACCGTGGTCTCGATGTCGCCAAGCACCACGCTCTCGGTAAGCTCGATCTTCAGCTTGTCGGGCGCGATTGCGTGGCGCTCGACGGCGGCCTCGACCTTGGACACGAAGTCGGGCTGATGGAACTGCTTGGCGCTGACGTTGACCGACAGGCTGTAGTCGCAGGTAAGGCCAGTTTGCTGCCAGGCGTGCAGTTGCGCGCAGGCGGCGTCGAGCACCCAGTCGCCGATCGGCACGATGAGGCCGGTTTCTTCGGCGAGCGGGATGAAGCTGGCGGGCGAGATCATCTTGCCCTGGGTATCGAAGCAGCGAATCAAGGCCTCGGCACCGATGACGCGTCCATCGCGGTTGAGCTGCGGCTGGTAGAAAAGCCTGAAACCGCCCTCGGCGATCGCCGCACGCAGCATGAACTCCAGCTCCGCACGGGCGTCGACCACGGCCTGCATGCTCTCGCTGAAGAAGCGGATCGTGTTGCGCCCCTCCGCCTTGGCCCTGTAGAGCGCGACTTCGGCCTGCTTGAGTACGGCCACGGCGGCGTTGGCCCGCCCCTGGAACAGGGTGATGCCGATGCTGGGTGTGCCGGTGTAATGGCCACTCGGCAGGCCGAGCTCGAAGGGGGCGAGGATGGTGCAGTGCAGCTGCTCGGCGAGCTTCTCGGCATGGGCGATTGCGAGATCGCGATCGTGGCCGAGGGCCTCGACGACGACCGCGAAGTCGTCGTCGCCCAGCCGGGCCACGGTGTCATCCGCACGCAGAGCGGCCCGCAGGCGCCGGGCCACCTCGCGCAGCAGGGTGTCGCCGGTCTCGTGGCCCTGGGTGTCGTTGAGCAGCTTGAAGTGGTCGACGTCGAGCAGAAGCAGCATGCCGTAGGCGCCGCTGCGCTCGCTGGCGAGGATGGACTGTCCGAGCCGGTCCCACATCAGACTGCGGTTGGGTAGCCCGGTGAGGGTGTCGTAGTACGCCAGTTGCTGGATGCGCGCCTCCGCTTCGCGGCGCTCGGTGATGTCGTCCTTGACCGCGACGTAATGCGTTACGGTGCCGTCGGCCTGTTTGATCGGGGCGATGGTCGCCCGCTCGAAATAGGTGCTGCCGTCCTTGCGCGTGTTGTGGAATTCGCCGCGCCAGACCTCACCGCGGGCGAGGGTGGCCCAAAGGTCCTGGTAAGTTGCAGATGGGGTCCTGCCAGCGTTCAGGACGCGCGGATTTTTCCCGATCACCTCTTCGGGCAGGTAGCCGGTGGTGCGTGTGAACGCGTCGTTGGCGTACTCGATGACCGCATCGGTGTTGGTGATGACGATGGTGGTCGGGCTCTGTTCCACCGCCTGGGCGAGCTGGCGCAGGCGCAGCGCGTTCTGCTTTTCCTGGGTGATGTCCTGCCCGATCGAGCGGATCTCGGTACAGCGCCCGTCGCCATCGAACAAGGGCTGATCGAGCCAGCGAATCCAGCACGTGGTCCCATCCGGGTGCTCGATCCGGCGCTCGGTCGTCAACGCCCTGGGGCCGGCCAGCAGCGTGCGCAGGCCCTCGCGTGTTGCCTCCTGCTGGTCGTGTGCGATGAAGTCGATCCAGCGCGTACCGAGTACGGCCGACGCATCCTTGCCCAGCAGTTGGGCGTAGCGCAGGTTGCAGGACAGGAGCGTGGTGTCCGGGAGCCAGACGCAGCTCACTTCGTGGCGGCTGTCGATCAGCGTGTCGAAATGGTGCTCGTTCTGCGCGAGGCGGGCGCGGCTTCTGCTCAGGCTGAGCTGCACGGCCAGTAGCAGTGCGAGGGTGGCGACGGCGATCGCCACCGCCACCAGGGCGGTCCGCTCCCAGAGCGCGAACTGCTCGTCCACGCCCCGCCCGACCACCACGAAGAAAGGGTAATCGTCCAGCGTCTGAAAGCCGAAGATGCGCTCGACGTCCTCGGTGGCGCTGAGCCCACGCACCACGCCCGCACGCTCCCCGGCCCGGACCCTGGCGTAGGGCGCAAGCCGCGGCGCCGGCTGGTTGGTCTGCGTCGGCGCCTCCGGCCAGCGCATCACCAGGCGGCTGTCGTCGCTGCGGCGCACGGCCACCATGCCCTCGCTGCCGGTGGTGGTGCCGGCCAGCAGCGACTTGAATCTCGCCAGGTTGATGGCGATGGCGATGACCCCATCGAACTCGCCTGCGGCGTTCACGATGGACTGGTAGCCGACCACCGCGGGGGCGGATGGGTTCTTGGCGAGCAGGGCGGGGGAGAACAGGGTCGTTTCCGACGGATTGGATCGCGCCTGTTGAAAGTATTCACGATCGGCGAGGTCCCACTTGGGCGGCTCGGTGAAGCCGCTGGCGCGCACTTTTCCCGTGGCATCGGTGATCACGATCGCAAGGACCTCGGGGAACTTGTGGGAGAGCTGGCTGATGTGGCTCTCCAGGAAGTCCGCCCCGCCGCCGGCTGCGCCGCTGGACGCCTGGCGGTCGGCGCCGACATGGTGCTCACGCAAGGTGGTGAGGCTCATGTCGATGCGGTGCAGCGTGCCTTCGAGCTTGGCTGCCAGCAGGCTTGCTTCCTTGCTCACGGCCTCTTCGGCTGCAGTGGCGGTCGATCGATAGGAAAATACCAGGAAGCTGCCCAGCAGCCCGACCACCAGCGCGATCACGACCAGGGCGTGGATCAGAGTGGGGCCGATGCCGTTTCGCAAGGCGGGGCGTGGCACGGTCATCTGATTGGCGGGCAAGCAAGGCTCCGGGTGAATCGAGAGTCGCCGCACGGCGTTTGCCGTGAGCGGGTACTTGCCGACATGGGGGTGTGCGTGCGGGGCTACGCCGGCCAGGCGCGATTATCCGGAAGATGTCCGCACTGTCACTGCAAAATGTCACGGACAGGGGCTGAACCCGGTAAAACCCGGCACGAGGCCGCGCCACCAGGCGCGCAACGGGTCGGCCGCAGGCTGGATGCGGCGGCGGGCTGGAGCGCCGCGCGCGCGCGTGGCAAAGTAGCTGCCTTCCGCCGCGACGAGGCGGCACCACATGGCATGGATCCAGCGATGTTCTACGGCATCACCGACCTCACCACCTTCATCCTCGGCACCGTCTTCATCGTGCTGCTGCCGGGGCCCAATTCGCTCTACGTGATGGCGGCGGCGTCGCGCTGGGGGGTGCGCGCCGGCTACCAGGGCGCGGCCGGCATCTTCGTCGGCGACACCATCCTGATGCTGCTCGCCGTAACCGGCATGGCCTCCATCCTGCGCGCCACGCCCGAGCTGTTCATGATCATCAAGTACGCCGGTGCGGCCTACCTGGCCTGGGTGGGCGTGAGCCTGCTGCGCGGCGCGCTCGCCACCTGGCGGCGCGGGGACGAAACGGCCGAACAGGTGGGCGACGGCCGGCCGGACTTTCCCAAGGTGCGCAGCACGCCGCATCCCTTTCGCACCGCGCTCGTCATCAGCCTGATGAACCCGAAGGCGATCCTGTTCTTCGTGTCCTTCTTCATCCAGTTCGTCGATCCGGGCTACGCCCACCCCGCGCTGTCGTTCGTGATCCTCGGCGTGATCGTGCAGATCTGCAGCGTGCTCTACCTGTCGGTGCTGATCTTCGCCGGCGCGCGGCTGGCCGCCCAGTTCCGCCGCCACCGCCGCGCCGCCGCCGGGGCGACGGCGGGGGTGGGGGGCGTGTTCATCGGCTTCGGTGCCAAGCTGGCGACGGCAACGCTGGGCTGAGCCCTGGAGTGGCTGCGCCGGCGTCGTTGTTGCTCGGGATGCGGTAGATTGCATCGGCCTCGCCGCCCGAGCGCTCGGGTTTACATTGGCGCGGGGGCGTAGGGGCAGGGGAATCGGGGGGATACTCCAATTGCGCCGCAGGGCGCCCGGAGCGCGTGCGGGACATAAACTGAAGATCGAGGGGCGGTGCATGAGCGAATTATTCAAATGGTCACCGGCATTCCTCACCCACCTGCCGGAAGTGGACCGGCAGCACAGGCGGCTGGTCGACCTGATCAACCACCTCGGTAGTCTGCTGACGGACGGCCAGAACGTTTCGCGGTCAGAAATCGACCACGCACGATTGGAGCTCGTCGCGTACAGCAACACCCATTTTCTCGACGAGGAAACGATGTTCACCTCGGTGGGCGTCGATCCGCGTCACGTCGACTTCCATCGTGCGGAGCACCGGACCTTCATCGACGAGCTGCAGGGGCTCGGCGCGAGCGACACGTCAAACCCGGCCGAGCGGGAGCAGACGGTGCGGCGCGAGGTCGGCTATCTCGTCAATTGGCTTGCCTGCCACATCCTCGGCGTCGATCAGGCGATGGCGCGGCAGGTGCGGATGATCGAGCAGGGTGTCAATCAGCGGGAGGCCTTTGAGGCCGACATCGAGCAGCGGCAGAACGAGGTGTCGACCGAGCCCCTGCTTGCAGCGCTCAACGGTCTGCTGGTGACGCTTTCGGAGCGGAACCGGGAGCTGGCCGCTCTCAACAAGACCCTGGAGCAGCGCGTCATCGAGCGCACGACCGAGCTCGAGCGCTTGAACGCGCGCCTGCACATCCTCACCTACCAGGACGAACTCACCGGCCTGCCCAATCGGCGCCATGCCGTGACCGCCCTCGAAGCCCTGTGGCAGGAGGCGCGCAGGGACGGCACCCCACTTTCCGTGCTGCTGCTCGATGCCGACCGTTTCAAGGGCGTGAACGACACCTTCGGCCATGCCGAGGGTGATGCGGTGCTCAAGGCGCTCGGCCAGCGTTTGCGCGATGCGGTGCGCACGAGTGACGTCGTGTGCCGGCTCGGCGGCGACGAATTCCTGGTCATCTGCCCGCGCAGTGACCGCGCCGGCGCGCTCCACGTTGCCGGCAAGATCGTCGCGTCGCGCCGCCCCCACATCAACGCCGCGGGACAGGAATGCTGGAGCGGCGCGGTGAGCGTCGGTGTCGCCGAGGTCGAGCCGGCGATGCGCAGCGCGGAGGACATGCTCGCGGCAGCCGACCGGGCCCTATATGTGGCCAAGCGCAGCGGCGGCGATCGCGTGGGCTGAGCGCCGGCCGATGCGCGCTGCGCTCGCCGGCGATCAGCAGGCGGGCCAGTCCTCGATCGGCACCGGCTTGCCGAACAGATAGCCCTGGAACATCTCGCAGCCGCGGGTGAGCAGCAGCTCGTGCTGGGCGCAGGTTTCCACGCCTTCGGCCACCACCTCGAGCTCCAGCGAGCGGCTCATCGCCAGGATCGCGCGCACGATCGCCTCGCTGCTGTTGTCCAGCGCCATGTCGCGCACGAACATCTGGTCGATCTTCAGCTGGTCGAAGGGCAGGCGCTTGAGATAGGACAGCGAGGAATAGCCGGTGCCAAAGTCATCGAGCGCGAACTTGACCCCCAGGGCCTTGATCTCCTCCATGCGCCCCACCGTGGTCTCGATGTCGCCGAGGACCACGCTTTCGGTGAGCTCGATCTTCAGGCGCTCAGGGGTGATCTGGTGCTGCTTGACCGCCTCTCGCACCTTGTGCACGAAGTCGGGCTGGTGGAACTGCTTGGCGCTGACGTTGATCGACAGGGTGTAGTCGCGGGTGTTCGCGTCCTGCTGCCAGGCGCGCAGTTGTGCGCAGGCCGCGCCAAGCACCCAGTCGCCGATGGGCACGATCAGGCCGGTTTCTTCGGCGAGCGGGATGAAGGTCGCGGGCGAGATCATGTTGCCTGCGCGGTCGAAGCTGCGGATCAGTGCCTCGGCGCCGATGATGCGTCCGCTGCGATCGACCTGGGCCTGGTAGAAGAGGCGGAATCCGTCCTCGGCGATCGCCGTGCGCAGCTTGACCTCGAGTTGCGCGCGGGCGTCGACCACGGACTGCATGGCTGCGCTGAAGAAGCGGATGGCGTTGCGCCCGTCTTCCTTGGCGCGGTAGAGCGCGACCTCGGCTTGCTTGAGCACGCCGTCGACGTCGCTCTCGCGCCCGCGAAACAACGTGATGCCGATGCTTGGGGTGCTGCGGTAGGGGCCGCTCGCCAGCCCGAGGTCGAAGGGCTCGACGAGCGTCCGATAGAGCTGCTCGGCAATGCGTTCGGCGTAGGCAACGGCCACCTTGTGGTCAGGATCGATGGCCTCGATGACCACGGCGAAGTCGTCGCCGCCCAGCCGTGCTGCCGTGTCGTAAGAACGCAGCGCGTCCTGCAGACGGCGCGCGACTTCGCGCAGCAGCGCGTCGCCGGCCTCGTGGCCCTGGGTGTCGTTGATCACCTTGAAGTGGTCGATGTCGACGAGCAGCAGCACCCCGTAGGCGGCGCTGCGCTCGCTGGCCAGGATGGCTTGCTTGAGTCGGTCCCACAGCAGGCTGCGGTTGGCGAGTCCGGTCAGCGCGTCGTGGAAGGCCAGGCGCTGAATGCGGGCCTCGGCCTCGCAGCGCTCGGTGATGTCTTCCTTGATGGCGACGAAATGGCTGATGCTGCCGTCGGACTGCTTGATCGGCGCGATCGTGTCGAGCTCGCGGAAGGTGCTGCCGTCCTTGCGTGCGTTGATGAACTCCCCGCGCCAGATGTCGCCGCGGGCCAGGGTGGACCACAGCGCTTCGTGGGTTGAGTCCGGCGTCTGTCCCGAACTGAGGATGCGCGGGTTCTGGCCGATGACCTCCTCGGGGGCGTAGCCGGTGATGCGGGTGAAGGCTTCATTGGCGTACTCGATGCGGGCCTCGGCATCGGTGATGACGATGCCGTTGGGGCTTTGCTCGACCGCCTGGCCAAGCTGGCGCAGGCGCATTTCGTTCTGCTTGAGCGTGGTGATGTCCTGGCCGATCGACTGGATCGCGGTGCGCTGGCCTTCGTCGTCGAGCACCGGCAGGTTTGTCCACCTCACCCAGTGCAGCGTGCCATCGGCATGGCGCATCTGGTGCTCGATGGTGGTCATTCCCGTACGGCTCAGGATGGTTTCGATATCGATGAGGGACTGGTCGCGGTGTGCGGGGTCCATCCAGTCGATCCAGCGTTTGCCCGCCAGCGCCGCCGGTGTCTGGCCGAACAGTTGGGCATAACGCGCGTTGCACGACACGATGCGCGTGTCCGGTCGCCAGATGCAGGCGGCATCATGCCGGCTGTCGAGCAGGGCGTCGAACTGGTGCTCGCTGCGCGCCAGGCGCGCCTGGCTGTTGCGCAGCCCGGCCTGCATCGCCAGCAGCAGCAGCAGGGTGCCCAGCGCGACCGCCGCCGCGGCGTAGCTGGTTTGCCGCCAGAGGGCGAACTGCTCGTCCACCGAGCGGCCGACGATGACGAAGAACGGGTATTCGTCGAGAGCCTGAAAGGCGAAGATGCGATCGACCCGGTCCGCCGCAGCCAGGTAACGCGCAACGCCTGAACGCTCGCCCGCCTTGATCATCCGGTAGGACGGGATGTCGAGCGCAGGCGAGTTGAATTTGTCCGGGAGCGCGGGCCAGCGCATCACCAGCCGGCTGTCATCGCTGCGGCGCACGGTGACCACACCGCGGCTTCCCGCGTCCAGACCCGACAGCAGGTATTCGAAATAGCCGAGGTTGATCGCGATTGCGATGAGGCCCGCGAAGCTGCCGTCGCGGCTCAGGATGGGCCGATAGCCGATGACCGACGGCAGGTCGTTCAGGATGAGCAGCGTGGGCGAGAACTGCAGGGCATTGACCGGAGCGGCGCGCGCCGCCTTGAAGTAGTCGAGGCCGCCGAGATCCCAGGTCACTGGCTCGTCGAAGCTGGCGACGCGAACCTTGCCGTCCTGGTCGGTGATGAAAATCGAGATGGCCTCGGGAAAATACCGCGCCAGCTTCAGGACCTGCTCCTCGAAGCGCGCGAACGCAGCGCGCCACGTCGCAGAGCCTACGTTCTGGTCCAGGCCGGCTTCGAGGTAGTGCTCGAGCAGGAACGCGGCGCTCATGTCGACCCGGCGCAGCGCGCCCTCGAGCTGTGTGGCGAGTACACGGGCCTCGTTGCCCGATGTCCGGGTCGTGGCCACTTCGGTGGAGCGGTGCGAGAACAGGAGAAAGGCACCGAACAGCCCGAGCACCAGCACAACCAGCACGGTCGCATGAAACACGGGGTGCGCGAACACCCCGTGAGCGCGTTGTGCGGGCTTGTGTTGCTTCTCTGGGGTCAAGCAGGAGGCTCCGATCGACGACGTGTGCGAAGCGGCGACGCTTCGAAATGCCCTGCGATTATCCGGGCCTGGCACGCGCGCGCCGTTGCCAAATGTCACGATCCGGGTCAGAAACCAGCGGTTCGCGTGCTTGGGTTGTGCCGTGTGTCGCGCCGGGACCCGGCGCCGCGTCTAGCGTGCCGGCCCGGTCGTCTTGCCGGCGTCCTTGGCGCGGTACATGGCGGCGTCGGCGTGGCGTGACAGGGCGGCGGCGTCGAGGCCGTCCACGGGGTAGATCGCCAGGCCGATGCTGGCGGACACGGTGAGGCTGCAAGCTTCGAGTTCGAAGGGCTGGTCGATGGCCTCGCGGACTTTCTGTGCCACGCGTGCGGCGTCTTCGTGCGACTCGATGCTGCGCAGCAGGACCACGAACTCGTCACCGCCGATGCGGGCGGCGGTGTCGGATTCGCGGATGTTGCGGCGAATGCGTTCGGCGACGTCCTTCAGCACACGGTCGCCGGCGGCGTGGCCGAGCCTGTCGTTGATCGGCTTGAAGCGGTCGAGGTCGATGAAGAGCAGCGCGAATTGGCTGTCGTCGCGGCGGGCGGCGGCCAGCGCGACGCTCATGCGGTCGTCGAACAGGGCACGGTTGGGCAGGTCGGTGAGGGCGTCGTGCTGCGCGAGGTGCTCGAGTTCGCGGCGGCGCTGCTCCAGCTCACCCACCTGCAGGGCGATCTGGGTGCGCAGTTCGGCGAAGCGCCGGGCCAGCGCGCCGATCTCGTCCTTGCGGCGGACCGGCAGCGCCGGCCCCCGACCGTCGTTGGAGAAATGTTCTGCCGCGTCGCTCAGCGCATTGATCGGCCGGGTGATGGCGCGCGCCAGCACGCTGGCGATGAGGATGCCGGCGAGGCTGAGGCCGATCACGATCTGCAGCACCACATTGCGCAGCGGGGTGGCGCGCTCGAGGATGGCGTCCAGTGGCTGCGCCAGACCGAGCACGAAGCGGTTGTCCTCGGTGTTGACCTGGGCGTGGGTGGTGATGAAGGCCGCCACCACCGCGGTGTGCGCGTGCGGCCCCGGGGGCGCTTCGATGACGACATTGCTGGCTCGACCCTCGACCAGGGCGATCGCGGACGCAAACTCGTCCTGCACGCGAATTCGCCGCCCCTTGTCGAAGCCGAAGGTGCGCGAGGCGTCGGGGTGGATCAGGTAGTCACCGCTGCCGTTGGTGAGGAAGAGCTGAAAATCGGGCGGCAGGTCTGCGGCCAGCAGGGCAAACACGCCGTTGAGGTCGAGGTTGATGACGATCACGCCGCGCACGGTGCCCGCCGCGTCGGCCACCGGGGTGGCGAACTGCACGGTGGGCTGGCGTAGCGCCGCGTGCGACCCGCGCTCGTGGTTGATGGCAATGCGTGACATGTACACTTCGCCGACTGCAAGCCGGAGCGTGTCGAAGACATAGGGGTAGTGCCCCTTTTCCTGCAGGTCGTCGCCGGTGACGTGCACCACGGCGCTGCCGTCGCGGTCCACGCGCACGCGCTCGGAGCCGTGCGCGTCGGCCGATATCAGTCGAATCTGGAAGTAGGCCGGGTTGGCCTCGAGGAGCAGGGCGAACAAGCTGCCGAGTTCCACCGCGTGGGCCGCGTTGGCGTCCGCGAGCGCGGCGCCCGCCGCAGGGTGGTGGGCGAGGGCGCGCAGGGTCAGGGAGATCTCCTCACGCACCAGGGTGATGCGGCTGGCGAGCACCCGCGTGGAGGTGAGCAGGTCCTCCTTGGCCGATTGCACCAGCAGCCCCTTGCTTGCGCGGTAGGCATAGAGGCCCGCGATGCCGGCGCCGAGCATGCCGACAAGCGCCAGCACCAGTGCGAGCCGGGCTGCGATGCCGAACTTCATGGCGCCAGCACTCTTGCGGCCGAATCACCGGAGACGATGCGCTCCCACAGCTGGTTGCGGCGCTCGATGTGCTCCACCGGCTCGAGCCAGACCAGACGGTCGGCATCGGCCTGGTGGGACGGCTGGTTGCGGGTGTTGTTGAGGCCGTGGCGCTGGCTCAGGACCTCGGCGGGGCCGGCTTCGAGCATGTAGTCGATCCACGCATGTGCGAGTGCCGGGTTACGTGCGCCGCGCGTGATCACCCAGCAATCGAGCCAGGCGAGCGCGCCTTCGCGCGGGATGACATAGCCGACGTCGGCGCCCGCTGCGCGCAGCAGTTGCAGCTGCTGGGTGCCGTAGTTGGCGAACAGGAGCGCCGCGCCACGGCTTGTGAACAGGCGCGCCGACTCTTCGGGCTGGGCGTAGACAGTGAGGATGTTGCGGCGCAGCGCGATGAGGCGCTCGACCGCCTGCGCCCAGTCGGCCTCTTCGAGCTGGAAGGGCGAGCGTTTGCCGAGCACCTGCGCCGCCAGCGAGAAATTGTGTGAGCCGCCGTTGTAGATCAGCACCTTGCCCTGATGGCGTGGGTCCCACAGCGCGGCGATCGACTGCGGGGGCGCCTCGAACTGGCGGCGGTCATAGATCAGCCCCATCTCGGCGTAGGCGTAGGGCACCGCGAACGCCTTGCCGTCGCGCGTCACCCCGGGCAGGGCGGCCGGGTCGCGAAAGCGCGCGAGCTGCGCGCCGCGGTTGGGCAGGGCGTCGAGGTCGATCGGCACCACCAGCGCGCGGTCGATGTAGCGCTGCAGCTCGGCGGTATTGACCGCGAACACGTCGAAGTCGGCCGCGTCGCGGGTGCTGACGCGCTCCCACAGCATCTCATCGGCGTCGATCACGGTGACCTCCACGCGCGCGCCGGTGCGCTGCTCGAACACGGTGACCACGTCGGCATCGGCATAGCCCGGCCAGCTCAGCACACGCAGCACCTCGGTCGCAAGGACCGAGCCGCTCAGCGCGAGCCCGAGCACGAGGCCGAGCAAGCGCTTGAGCGCGCAGATGAGGCGGTGAGGGCGGCGGCAACGAACCATGGGGTTGGCGGGTCCGGTGGATGTTGCGCAGGCGGCAGCAGGCCCTGCGCGCGCTGGGGCGGCGGGATGGCGGTGGTGCGGCGGGTTGATGTGGTGGGCAAATGAGCTGGAGCGGCGCAACGGCCTTCATTCTAGAGCACACTGCCGCCGTTTCCGGTGTGCCGGATCGCACGTAAACCGGGTGACGCAGCGCGGCGCGCGAAACGGAGCGCGCGGGCGTCGATCTGCTATCTTCCCCTCATGCAATCCATCATCTCGATCTCCGGTCTGTCCAAGACCTACGCTTCCGGCTTCGCCGCGTTGAAGGCTGTCGACCTCGACATCCGCCGCGGCGAAATCTTCGCCCTGCTCGGGCCCAACGGCGCGGGCAAGACCACGCTGATCAGCGTCGTGTGCGGGCTGGTCAATGCGAGCGCCGGCACCGTCAGCGTGGACGGCCACGACAACGTGCGCGACTACCGCGCCGCGCGCGCGCTCATCGGGCTGGTGCCGCAGGAACTCACCACCGACGCCTTCGAGACCGTGTGGAACACGGTGAGCTTCTCGCGCGGCCTGTTCGGCAAGCCGCCCAACCCCGCCTACCTCGAGCAACTGCTCAAGGATCTGTCGCTGTGGAACAAGAAGGACGCCAAGCTGATGATGCTCTCGGGCGGCATGAAGCGTCGGGTGCTGATCGCCAAGGCGCTGTCGCACGAGCCGCGCATCCTGTTCCTCGACGAGCCCACCGCCGGCGTGGACGTGGAGCTGCGCCGCGACATGTGGCAGCTCGTGCGCCGCCTGCGCGACAGCGGCGTCACCGTGATCCTGACCACGCACTACATCGAGGAAGCCGAGGAGATGGCCGACCGCATCGGCGTGATCACCCGCGGCGAGCTGATCCTGGTCGAGGACAAGGCCGCGCTCATGCGCAAGCTCGGCGGCAAGCAGCTCACCCTGCAGCTCGCTGCGCCGCTCGCCGCGGTGCCGCCCGCGCTCGCGCGCTACGGGCTGGTGCTGGGCAAGGACGGGCAGACGCTGATGTATCGCTACGAGTCGGAGCGGGAGGGCGGGGGAAGGGGTGAGGCCGAAGGTGAGGCCACCGCCATCGCGGACCTGTTGCAGGAGCTCGCCGCCGCCGGCATCGCCTTCACCGACCTGCACACCACCCAGCGCTCGCTGGAAGACATCTTCGTCAGCCTGGTGAGCGAGCGCGCACCGGAAAACGGCACCACCGCCGCGGAGGGCACACGATGAACTGGCACGCGGTTCGTTCGATCTATTTCTTCGAGATGGCGCGCACCCGGCGCACGCTGCTGCAGAGCGTGCTCGCGCCGGTGATCACCACCACGCTGTACTTCGTGGTCTTCGGCTCGGCCATCGGCGCGCGCATCCCCGAGGTGGAAGGGGTGAGCTACGGCGCCTTCATCGTGCCCGGCCTGATCATGCTCAACCTGCTCACCCAGAGTGTGTCCAACGCGTCCTTCGGCATCTTCTTCCCGAAGTTCTCGCGCACGATCTACGAGCTGCTCTCGGCCCCGGTGTCGCACTTCGAGATCGTGCTCTCCTACGTCGGCGCGGCGGCCACCAAGTCGATCCTGCTCAGCCTGATCATCCTCGTCACCGCCACCTTCTTCGTGCCGCTGCGCATCGAGCACCCGGTGTGGATGGTGGGCTTCCTGCTGCTCACCGCGGTCAGCTTCAGCCTGCTCGGCTTCGTCCTCGGCATCTGGGCGGACAATTTCGAGAAGCTGCAGATGGTGCCCTTGCTGATCATCACCCCGCTGACCTTCCTCGGTGGCAGCTTCTACTCGATCGACATGCTGCCGGCGGCGTGGCGCGCGGTGTCGCTGTTGAACCCGGTGGTGTATCTGGTGAGCGGGTTCCGCTGGAGCTTCTACGGCACCGCCGACGTGGGGGTGGGGGTGAGCCTGGCGATGACGCTGCTGTTCCTGGCGGTGTTCGCGGGGATCGCGCGCTGGATGCTGCGCACGGGATACCGGTTGAAGCCGTGAGGCAGAGGCAGCGATGACCGCGCTGGAGCGGTTCAACAGTTTCAGCCACCTGCTGGGCGCGCTGGCGGCGGTGGCAGGCACGGTGTGGCTGCTGATGGTGACGCCTGCGGGCGATGCCTGGCGGCTGACCAGCTTCAGCATCTATGGCACCTCGCTGATCCTGCTGTACGCGATCTCGTCCCTGTCGCATGGCTACGAGGGCGGCCGCCGCGGCATCCTCACCCGGCTGGACCACTGCACCATCTATCTGCTCATCGCCGGCACCTACACCCCCTTCACCCTGGTGACCCTGCGCGGCCCCTGGGGCTGGTCGCTGTTCGGCGTGGTGTGGGGCCTGGCCGTGATCGGCATCCTCGTCGATCTGCTCTGGAAGCAGGACCGGCGCATCGTGCCGGTGCTCATCTATCTGGTCATGGGCTGGCTGGTGGTGTTTGCCATCGAACCCCTGCGCGCGGCGATGGACCCCATGGGCTTTGGCCTGCTGGTGGCGGGGGGTGTCGCCTATACCCTGGGCGTGCCGTTTTTCGCCCTGGGGCGCTACTGGCCCATGCTCCACGGCATCTGGCACGTGCTGGTGCTGGCCGGCAGCGTGCTGCACTACCTGGCGATTCTCTGGTACGTGGCGCCGGAATAAGCCGCCTGAAAACGCAATGCATCGGTCGCGGACACGAGCGCCCCGCGGCGACACTCCACGACAGTGACACGACAGCGGGACGGCAAAAAGCCCCGACTGGCGGGGCTTCCCGGTCATCGTCTCACGACGAGAACCTCACTTATGGCACGCACACGGTTCAGGCGGCCTTGCGACCCTGCGACGTCTTCTCAATCACCTTCTCGGTCGCATCGACCATGTCACGCGCATTGGCCTTGGTGATGTCGCTGGTCTGCTGCGCGATCTTTTCGAACGCACGCATTCCCGGGAATGCCATCTGGCCGTTCATGCCGAACGACGACATGTGCTTCTGGATCAGTTCGGAAAATTCCGACTGGGCCTCCATGAAGATTTCCTGAACATCGCGCACGTAGGCGGTCACGCGCTCGACGCCGGCTCCGTTGAGGCGGTTCTGGACCTTGACCTGATCTTCGGCTTGCTTCTCGTAAGCTTGATCCTTGCCGTTCTGAGCGCGGCTGGCCGACATTGAAGCCGAGATGCCTTGCTGAAGCGACTCACGGGCCATGTTGACGTTCAGCGCGGTCAGGCGCTCGATACTCGACAACGCGACTTCGGACATGCGGGTGAAGGTATCGGCGGTGTTGCTGGCTACTTGTTGCTGTTCGTTAGTCGTGTTCATGATGGTGAATCTCCTGCATCGGTTTGCTGCGTTGGACGGTTTGAGGTGCAGTGCACAATTAAAATTTCATTGCGTTAACAACTCTCTGCCGATTTGATTTTGCGTCGCAGCACGCAGACCCCAGTCTGCTCGCATGACGCTGTCAGTCAAGACATACCGGTCCGTACAGGTCCTTCTTCTGTATCAAGGTGAAAAGGGGGGGCTTGTGTTCGCAGGGGCACAGACTCCGGCGCTGCCTTGCTGTTGCGGCCGTGGTGAATTGGCTGGAAACCTCGAGCGTTGCACTTCCGGTCCGCCGCCGTGGCCCTTGTTCGCCTTAGCGCCACGTCCGCGAATACCTCGTCAAACCCGACCTCCATCGCCAGCGCCGCGAGCTCGAGCGCGCGCGCACTGTCAGCGCATAGCGTCTTCGACACTCCCCATCACGCGCGCGGCGCTGCTGGCTAGCCGTCCGAAAAATGGTAAGTGCTTGCACCCGCCGCCTTGGCGGCATACATCGCCCGGTCGGCGGCTTGCATGAGCGCGTCTTCATCGCCACCGTGCTGCGGATAGAGGGCGATGCCGATGCTCGCCGTGACGACGACCGACTGCCCGCCGACATCGATCGGCGCTTCCAGCGCGTGAACGATGCGCTCGAGTAGCGGCGCGAGCCCGTCCGCACCCGCGTCGGCCTCGTCGAACAGCAAGGCGAATTCGTCCCCGCCCATGCGCGCAACACTGTCGGCAGAGCGCACGCTGTCGTGCAGGCGCTGGGCAATCTGCGCCAGCACGCGATCACCCGCCTCGTGGCCGAAACGGTCGTTGATCGGCTTGAAGTCGTCGAGATCGACGAAACCCACTGCGGGGTTCTTGCCCGTGCGCCGCGCACGCGTGATGGAGTGGTTCAGACGGTCGGAAAACAGGCGGCGGTTCGGCAGCCCGGTCAGCGGATCGAAGTGAGCAAGGTTGCGCAGTACTTCTTCCTGAGCCTGCAGGCGCGCGCGCTCGTTCTCGAGCTCGTGCAGGGTCTCGCGGTGCTGGTGCACGCTCGCGGCAAGATCCATGCGTGCGTGTTCGAGGGTAGCCTTTTCCGTGCGCAAGCGTCGGTTGGTGAGCCCGAGTGCGAGCGCCAGCACGCTCACCGCGAGCAGCCCTGCGACCCCGAGCACGACCGAGTAAGGGTGCTGGATCCAGATGTCGGCCAGGCCGAAGCTGGGGGTCATGTCGTAGGGCGGAAGCCGCAGCGTGCGCAGCAGGTCCTCCACCGGCTCGTAATCGACGGCGGGCTCGAAGCCCGCAATGCCGGCAGCGCGGGCAGCCGGGTCGTCGGGGTCGAGCATCATCAGGGCTGCGGCCACGCGGCGCGCGATTGCGGGTTCGACGTGCGCGGCGGCGAACACCGGGGCGTTTGGATACAGTCGCGTGGACACCGCGTACGGGTAGCTGGGCAGGTTCTGGCGGTTGATGATCTGCAGCGCGCCGGGCGGTAGCCGAGCCTCTGCGGTGAGCTCCTCGAGGATGCCGCTGCGCGCAAACCCCACGTCGGCCGTGCCGCTGAGCACGGCGTCCACCACGGCGTCGTGCGTGCTGCCCAGAAACTGCACCGGGGTCGCCTCGCCGAGGTCGATGCCGTTCTCGAACAGGGCCATCAACTGGGCCTGATAGCCGCCGAGCGATGAGGGGGCGGGCGCGGCAATGCGCGCGCCGCGCAGCGCGTTCAGCTCGCGAAGCTCGGTGCGGTCGCTGCGCGCGAAGATGACGCCGCCGGTGCCGATCACACGGTTGCCGTGGGCGCGCGGGACGATGGTCGCGAGCGGGCTGGTCAGCGGATTGTGGCGGCGCAGCAGCACGTAGTCGCCTGCGTCGGTGATCACGATATCGACGGTCTGGCGCGCAAGGTGATCACGCAAGTCGGCGGGGCGCAGGGCGAGCAGGCTGACCCGGGTGTCGCCCAGGTGCTGCTCGAGGTAGGCGGTGAGCGGCTCCCATCGTTGCAGCATCTGTTCGGGCGTTCGCTGTGCGCTCACCGCGAGCACCAGCGTGTGGGCCGCGAGCGCGGCGCCCGGCCCGAGGCACAGCAGCAGCCCGCACAGCAGGCGCGCGCAGCGGCCCTGCCATGATCGTGAGGCGACAGGGCATGCGCCGCTCATCGGGCAGGCACCTCCGCGTGCGGCAGCAGGCTGGCGTCGATGAGGCGATCGAGTTGGGGAGCGCGGGCGATCTGGCCCCACTCGAGCATCATCGCGGACAGGGTCTTCACCGACTGGTGCAGTTGTCCCTGCGCATCGAGCAGGCGACGGTTTGCGTGTTCGTCGGGCAGGATCAGGCCGCGATAGCTTTGCAGTGCTGCGGGGCCGCTGTCACCGAGGCGCACCGCCAGTCGGTAGGCGGCATCGGCCGGGTTCGTGCGCAGGTGACGAAGGGCGAGGAAGTGCCCGTCGATGAGCAGGCGAAGCGCGCGCCGCTTGTTCTTGTCAGCCATCGTCTGCGCGCTCACGGCTAGGACGTCGATGATCGTGTCGGGGAGGCCGGTGCTGTCGAACAGCACCCGACCGTGCTTGCGCAGGAGCATGCCGCGCACCGGCTCGAAGCTCACCACTGCATCCACCTTGCCTTGCGTCCAGGCCGCAAGGTGCTGGTCGAAGGTCAGGGGGGTGGCGATGACGTCCGAACGGCTCATGCCTGCCGTTGCGAGCGCAGCGTGCAGCATCAGCGCGCCGACCGCGCTGTCTTCCACGCCCACGCGCCTGCCCCTCAGATCCTGCAGGCTCCTGACGTGCGGCTTGGCGACGAGGGCGTCGGCGCCGGATGAAACATTGAAAACGAGCACGACGCGCAGATCCACGCCTTCGGCGAGCAGCGTGATCGTCTCGTCCAGCGTCAGCGCCGCCGCGTCGATCGTGCCTGCACGCAGGCGCTGCATCGACTCGGTGGCCGACACCGACTCGCGCAATTGCACCGAGCGCTCGTCGATCCAGCCCTCGCGCGCGGCGAGGAACATCAACTCGTAACCCGGCCACGGATGAGCCGACACCGATAGCGGTGCAGCCGGCGGACTGCAGGCGGCCAGGGCGGGAAGACAGAGCAGGGAAAGCAGTGTGCGGAGGCTTTCGCGTCTGTTGAAGAGGGTGTGCGGCATGGGGTGTCGTGCGACGGCGCGGCTGGTCGAGTCAGCTCGACCCGGGTGCTGAGCATATAGCAGGCGCCTGCGAACGGCTGTGAATCCGTTCGCGAAGTCCGGCGTGATGAAGTTGTCGGGATAGGGGAAGTGTATCGAGACATCGCTGCCCGTTTCGGGCACCCTGTCCTGGCGTCCGCTTGAAGACACTTTCCATTACAGGAACCCGAGGCTCTCCGCTCCCGCTGACGATGCTGCGCAATTCGCTGAACCTTCGACTCTGGCTGACGATCGCGATCGCGGTACTCCCGATCCTGCTCTTCACGCTCATCGATTACGGCGAGCGCAGGGAGCAGGCGCTGGCCGCCATCCACACCGAAGTGAGCGATCGCCTGGCCGGTGCGCACCGTGAGGCGCAAGCGGCGCACCGTGCGGTTGCGCTCGCCCTGCGGATCATGGCCCGCTCCGGTGATCTGCAGTCGATGGACCCGGGCGCGTGCACCGGGATCGCACGCAGGCTGATCGGCTCGCTCGAAGGTTTCGCCAACATCGGCGCGGCCCACCCCGATGGGGCGGTGTTCTGCAGTGCCCAAGCCTCGACGGCCGCGGTCAGTGTCGCCGATCGTGCGTGGTTCCGTAATGCGATGCGGGCCGAGGGGATTTCTGCCGGCGAGTTCATCATCGGGCGCATCACCGGCAAGCCGGGGATCGTGTTCGGCTATCCGCTCAAGGACCCGTCCGGGGAGTTGCGTGCCGTGCTGTTCGCCTCGATCACGATGACCTGGTTCGACCGGTTGATCGAGGGCTTCGACCTCCCGCCCGACTGGGAGGCGAGCGTGATCAGCGCGGGCGGGTACGTGCTTGCACACCAGCCTGGTCCACTGGAGCGGCCCGATGGCGTGGTGCCCGCCGGGATGCTGGAGCGCATGTCGGAAGTGACACAGGCGGGGGGGGTCGGGCAGCTACGCGGGCTCGATGGTATGTCGCGCCTGTATGGCGTGACTTCGCCCGATTTCGCGCCCGAAAGTGGGTTCATCGCCATCGGCGCGCCGCTCGAGCGTTCGCTCGGTGCGGTGCAGGACCGCCTGTTCGTGCAACTGGCGGTGATTGCGGCAATCGCCCTGGCGTCGGCCCTGCTCGCGCGGTTTCACATCTACCGCTTCATCGAGGTGTGGGCCGCGCAGGTGCGCGGTGCGCTGGCTCGCATTGCGGCAGGACAGCTCGACACGCGTGTCGGCCACACTTCCGGGGTCAGCGAGCTCGACGAACTCTCCCTGGGGGTCGACAACATGGCGACCCAGATCGCGAAGCGGGACGCCGAGCTGCGGCGACTGTCGACCGTCATCGAGCAGAGTCCGGAGTCCATCGTCATCACCGACACCTCGGCGCGCATCATTTACGTCAACGAAGCCTTCACGCGCACCACCGGCTATTCGAGCGCGGACGTGGTCGGCAACAACCCACGCATCCTCAACGCCGGGCTGACGCCGGGTGCGACCTATGAACAGATGTGGGCCGCCCTCTGTCGTGGCGAGGTCTGGCGCGGCGAGTTCCACAACACGCGCAAGGACGGTTCGACCTACCTCGAGCTGGCGACGATCGCGCCGATCAAGGGTGCCGGCGGCGAGGTCACGCACTACGTTGCGGTCAAGGAAGACATCACGCAGCGCAAGCAGTCCGAGGCCTTGCTGCACCGTCTCGCCTACTACGACGCCCTCACCGGGCTGCCCAATCGCGCCTTGCTCCACGACCGCATCGCCCAGGCGATCCGCAGCAACTCGCGCCGAGAGTCGCACGGCATGCTGATCCTGGTCGACGTCGATCGCTTCCGGCAACTCAACGATACGCTCGGCCATGCAGCGGGCGACCGGCTTCTGCGCGCGGTGGCAGAACGCCTGCGTGGCGGTGTGCGGGATGAAGACACCGTCGCCCGCCACGGCGACGACGACTTCGCCGTGCTGATCGAGTGCATCGGCGGCACCGAAGCCGAGGCGCTCGCCCATGCCGAGCACGTTGCGCGCAAATTGCAGTGCGAACTCGAGGCGCCCTACGTCCTCGGCGAGGGCGAGGACGATCGACACCTGGTCACCTTGAGCATCGGCGTCAGCCTGTTTTTCGACGGCGAAAGCTCGCTCGAGACCTTGCTCAAGCAGGCCGAAGTGGCCCTCTACCGGGCGAAGCAGGACGGTCGCAACACCGTCTGTTTCTTCAACCCGAGCATGCAGGCCATGGTCGATGCGCATGCGCGCCTTGAGGCCAGCCTCAACAAGGCCATCGAAGCGGAGGAGTTCTGCCTGTTCTTCCAGCCCCAACTGGACCACGGCGGCAGGGTGATCGGTGCCGAAGCGCTCATTCGCTGGCCGCAGGCGGGCGGGGGGATGGTGTCGCCGGCGGCGTTCATCCCGCTCGCCGAGGACACCGGCCAGATCGTGCCGATCGGATTGTGGGTGCTCAAGGCGGCCTGTGCCCAACTGGCGCGGTGGCAGGCGAATGTGCAGACACGCCACCTGACGATCGCGGTCAATGTCAGCGCCCGTCAGTTCCACCGCCCCGACTTCGTCGCCAGCGTCGAGCGCACGGTCATGGCGGCCGGGATCGATGCCACCCGGCTCAAGCTGGAGCTGACCGAAAGCGCGATCCTTGCCGATCTGGACGAAACCGTGGGCCGCATGAACCAGTTGCGCGAGCTTGGAATCCAGTTCGCGCTCGACGACTTCGGCACCGGGTATTCATCGCTGTCCTACCTCAAGCGCCTGCCGTTCGCCCAGTTGAAGATCGATCAGTCCTTTGTCCGCGACATGGCGCAGGACGCGGGCAGCGAGGCGATCGTACTCGCCGTGCTGTCGCTGAGCCACGCCCTGGGTCTGGAAGTGATCGCCGAAGGGGTGGAGACCGCCGTCCAGCGCGAGTTCCTCCGGGAGCACGGCTGCGAGTTCTACCAGGGCTACCTGTTTGGCAAGCCCGCGCCGATCGAGGCGTGGGACGAGTTTGTCGCCATGGTGTGAGGCGGCCCCTCGCCCCTGCCCCTTAGCTGCGGGGGGCTTTCGCCGTCGCGCGGGTGACCGGCCAAGCGGCTTGGCCCATCAGGTGCGTCGCCGCCACCGCGCGATCGTCGCCGAGCATCATCAGCACGAATAGGCGCTCTGCGAGCGTGGAGCAGGCGGCCCTGCGGCGCTCGAGGAGCGGGGTGGCTTGCGGGTCGAGGACGACGAAGTCGGCTTCCTTGCCCGCGGTGAAGTTGCCGATGCGATCGTCCAGGTACAGGCTGTGCGCGCCGCCCAGGGTGGCGAGGTGGAAGGCGCTCTCCGCCGACAGTGACTGGCCGGCGAGGTGCAGCACCTTGTAGGCCTCGTTCATGGTCTGCAGCATCGAGAAGCTGGTGCCGGCGCCGACGTCGGTGCCCAGGCCGACGCGCACGCCCACTTCGCGTGCGCGCTGCAGGTCGAAGAGCCCGGAGCCGAGGAACAGGTTCGAGGTCGGGCAGAAGCTCATCGCAGTGCCGGTGTCGGCCATGCGCCGGCGGTCTTCATCGTCGACCCAGAGGCAGTGCGCGTATACCGCGCGCATGCCGAGCTGGCCGAAGCGTGCATAGACGTCGAGGTAGCTGCGCGCCTCGGGGTAGAGCTGCGCCGCCCAGGCCACCTCACCGCGGTTCTCCGCCAGATGCGACTGCAGGAACACGCCCGCATGCTCGGCGAACAGCCGGCCGGCGAGCTGCATCTGCTCGGGGCTCGAGGTGGGCGCGAAGCGCGGGGTGATCGCATAGAGCAGGCGGCCGCGGCCGTGCCAGCGTTCGATCAGCGCCTTCGATTCGGCGTAGCCGCTGGCGGCGGTGTCGCACAGGAATTCGGGGCAGTTGCGGTCCATCAGCACCTTGCCGGTGATCAGCCGCATGTGGCGCGCGCGCGCGGCTTCGAACAGCGCGTCGACCGATCCAGCATGCACGGTGGCGAAGGCGGCCGCGGTGGTGGTGCCGTTGCGCAGCAGTTCGTCGCAGAAGAAGTTCGCCACCTCGGCGGCGTGGACCGGATCGGCAAAGCGGCGCTCGGCGGGGAAGGTGTATTTCTCCAGCCATTCGAGCAACTGCTCGCCGTGGCTGGCGATGATGTCGGTCTGCGGGTAATGGATGTGGGTGTCGACGAAGCCGGGCAGGATCAGCTTGCCGCGGTAGTCGGTGATCGGCGTGCCGGCCGGCAGCTTGGCCAGCAGCGCGGGTGCCGGGCCGCATTCGGCGATGTGGCCGGCGCGCACGATCAGCGCGCCGTCGGCGAAGTGCTCGAGCGCGCGGGCGTCGTGCGCCGGGTCGGCGAGGAAGTGCAGGATTTCGCCGCGGATGACGGTCAGGCGGGTGTCGGTCATGGCGGTCGGGCGCCTCCTTTCAGGCCAGGGCGCGCCGCGCGGGGGGAGCGGCCGGCGTGGCGGCGCGCAACTGCAGCAGCGCGGCGGCGATTGCAATTGCGATCACCTCGGGTTCCTTGCCAGGCACCCCGCTCAGGCCGAGCGGGCAGTGCAGGCGGGCGATGGCGTGCTCGGCGAGGCCGCGTGCGCGCAGGCGCTGGACGAAGCGTGCGCGCTTGGCCCGCGAGCCGAGCAGCCCACACAGGCGGAAGTCGTCGCGCCCGAGGATCTGCCGCACCAGTTCGAAGTCGAGCGCATGGCTGTGGGTGAGCACCAGAAAGAGGGTGTCGGCCGGGGCCCGGCGCACCTCGGCCTCGGGGGTGTCGGTGCAGCAGACCTCGATATTGGTCCCCACGGTGGCGGGGAATTCTTCCGCGCGCGAATCGACCCAGCGCACGCGTATCGGCAGCCGCCCAAGAACCTCTGCGAGTGCGCGGCCGACGTGGCCGGCGCCGAACAGCACCACCCTCAGCGCGGGCGGCGGGCTGGCGTCGAGCACCATGGTCATGCCGTCGTCGGCGGCGCCCCTGAGCGATTCCGATGGGGCCAGGCCTGTGAGCAGCACGGCGTCGTCGGTGCCGCCGATGAGCAGCCTGCGGGCCTGCTCGACATGTACCGGATCGGTCAAGACGTGCTCGAGCGAATCCGCGTCGAAGACCTGCACGTCGGCCGCACGGTCGCAGCCAAAGCGCAGGCTTCGCCCCCAGGCACGCCCGGCGCCGGCGAGTGCGGCCGCGCGCTCTACCCAGGGCTGTCGGGTGGCGTCCACCGGCTCGAACAGCAGATGGACGACGCCACCGCAGCATTGGCCGAGGCTGGCGCCGAGGGCGACGCGCTCGAGCCGGGGGGCGGGGTCGCCAGTGCTCAGCAACGCGTGCGCAATCTCGGTCGCGCGCTGCTCCAGCCGGCCGCCGCCAATGCTGCCGTGGCTGCCGTCAGCGGCGACGATCATGCGTGCGCCGGGTGCGCGCGGCGCCGAGCCGCGGGTGGCGACAACGCTGACCAGCACGACCCGCGTGCCCGCGCGCATGAGCTCGGCGAGCGTTCCGATCCAGGCGTTCACCGTGCCGGCCTCGGGTGCCCGGCAGCATGGGCGCTCACCCAGGCTTCGAAGGCGTCGGCCGGCATCGGGCGGGCGAAGTGATAGCCCTGCGCCTCGTCACATTCGAGTCGGTGCAGATGCGCGGCCACGTTCGCGTCCTCCACCCCTTCGGCGATGGTCTTGAGGCCGAGGTTGTGCGCCATCTGCACGATGGTGTGCACCAGGGTCGCGTTGTCGGCATCCCGATCCATCTCGCGCACGAAGGACTGGTCGATCTTCAGCTTGTCGACCGCGAAGCGCTTCAGGTAGGACAGGCTGGAGTAGCCGGTGCCGAAGTCGTCGATCGACAGGTGCAGGCCGAGCGCATGGAGTTGGCGCGCTGTTTCGAGGGCCAGCTCGGAGTCGTCGATCAGCAGCGATTCGGTGAGCTCGAGCTCGAGACAGGATGCGGGCAGGCCGGATCGGGCGAGGGCATCGGCCACCGTGGCCAGCAGGTCGGGGCGGCGGAACTGCACGGCCGACATATTGACGGCCATCACCATGGGCGGCAGCCCCTGGCGCTGCCAGTCTGCCGCCTGGCGACAGGCCTCGCGCAACACCCAGGCGCCGATCGGGACGATCAGGCCGCTGTCTTCGGCGAGCGGGATGAAGCGATCGGGCGCAATCATCTGCCCGTCGGCGCGCTGCCAGCGCAGCAGCGCCTCGGCGCCGATGAGGGCACCCGTGCTCAGGTCCACCTGGGGCTGGTAATGCAGGCGCAACTCGTCGCGCTCGAGCGCAAGGCGCAGCTCGGCAAGCAGTCCGAGACGCTCGAGCGCCTCGGCGTGCATCGCCTCGTCGAAGAAGCGAAAGGCGTTGCGGCCGGCTGCCTTGGCCTGGAACATCGCGGTGTCGGCCTTCTTGTACAGGGTGTCGAAGTCCTTGCCGTCCTTGGGGTACATGGCCAGGCCGAGTGAGGCGGTCCCGGTCAGCTCATGGCCGTCGATGTTCATCGGCAGGGCGAGCGCGGCGAGTACCTGCTCGGCCAGGCTGCGGACCATGGCTTCGTCGGCGAAGTCGCACAGGAGCAGGAATTCGTCGCCGCTGACCCGGCACAGCGCGTGATGCTCGCCCAGCAGGCCTTGCAGGCGGCCGGCGACCTGGCGCAGCAGGTTGTCGCCGAGGACGTGACCGAGGGTGTCGTTGACGACCTTGAAGTTGTCGAGATCGAGGTAAGCCAGCGCGCATTCGTACGGGGCGTCGCGCGCCTGGCCGAGTCGCTGCTCGAACGTTTTCTGGAACAGCAGCTTGTTCGGCAGACCGGTCAGCACGTCGTGGTGGGCGAGGTAGTCGATGTGCGTCTCCGAACGTTTGCGCTCGGTGATGTCACGGATGAAGCAGAAGTAGCGCGGATCCACGATGTGCTTGAGGCACTTGATGCTGGCCTCGATGTCGCGTAGCTCGCCGTTCCTGCAGCGCCACACGCTGTCGAAACGCACGGCGCCCTCGCGGCGCACGCGGGCCAGGGTGTTCCGGACGCCCTGAATGTCCCCCTCTGCCTTGAGGGCGTCGACCGACAGGGTGAGCAACTGCTCGCGGCTGTAGCCGGTAAGCGTGCACGCCGCGTCGTTGACTTCGAGGATGCGGGCTTCCGAATCGATGAGCACGAAGGCGTCCATCGAGGTGTGAATCATCAGGCGGTAGCGCTCATCGGCGAGGCGATGCTCGGTGATGTCGGTGGCGATGCCGCCGGCGCCGACCAGGGTGCCGTTGTCGTCGACCAGCGGAAAATGGACCGACTCGAAGAGGCGGGTGCCCGTGCCGGCGCCGACGACCTCGGTCATCAAGTGTGGCGTGCGGCTGTTGAGCACCTTGTGGTTGTTGCGCTCGAGTTCCTCGGCGATCTCCGCTGGCCACAGGTCGAAAGCCGTGCAGCCGAGGATCTGATCGCGCGGCCGATCCACCATGCGCTCGAAGGTGGCATTGGCCAGCGTGTAGCGGCAGCGGGTGTCGATCAGGTAGATGACGCTGGGCGAGTTGTCCAGGAAGGCCGTATTCAGCGCCTGAGCCTCGCTCAGTGCGCGCGTGCGTTCGACGACCTTGCCCTCGAGCTCGGCTTCGTTCTGCTTGAGATTGCGAAAGAGCAGATCGAAGGGGGCTGCAATGCCGGTGACCAGCATGGCGCGGTACAGGAGGTAGGTGGACACCAGCAGCAGGTAATGGCCGACCTCGTTGGCGTAGTCGAACACGCCGACGTAGCGAGTGAAGGCGAACTCCGACAACACGGCGAAGAGGATCGCGCCGACGATCAGCGTGAGCACGCTGCGTTCGAAGTGCTCGCGCCGAGCCAGCAGGGCGACGAGGCTGAGGGCGAACAGGCCGATGATGACGAACTCGCTCGTCACCTTGAAGTCGGTCAGCCCCTGGCCCTCGATGAAACAGTCGGGGAAGTGGCCGGGGAACACGGCCAGTCCCAGCGTGACGGTGACCAGCGTGTAGGTGGCGACCAGCCTGTGCGCCGAGTCGCTGCGCCGGATCGAAAGTGCCGCGAACAGGAAGGAGGCGCTTTCAAGATAGCGGAAGGCGATCCACAACTGGGTTGGCAGATTGGCGTCGTAGCCGGGGAAGAGGCCCAGTCCCTTGTAGGACAGCGTGTGCAGTACCACCAGTGCGGCGACGAAGATCGAGCTGATGCCGACGATGAGCAGAAAGTTGTTCGCGCTCCAGCGCCGCGAGTGCCAGGCCAGAACGAAGATGCCACCCAGCACCACGATGCGGAAGATCTCGATCAGGGTGTGAAAGAGCAGGAAACTGTAGTTTGCGGTCAGGTGCAGGGACGCGATGACGGCGATCAGTCCGCCCAACTGGGCGGGACTCAGCACGGGCGTTTCGTCGGCAGGTGCGTGGTGTTCGAGGGCAATGGCAAGAGAAGGCATGGCTTCGCGGGTGGATCGTGCCCATGGGCCTTATGGAAGGGGGGCGAGCGCCAGGCGGTTCCGTCCGCTGCGCTTGGCTTCGTAGAGTGCAGCATCGGCACGCCCGATCAGCGCCTCCATCGACTCGCCCGGCATGCGTGTCGCCAGCCCTATCGACAAGCTTACCTGGCCGACTTCGACATGCCGGTGCTGGTGGATACGCAGCCGGATGCGTTCGGCCAGTTCGACGGCGGGGCCCCGCGGGCAGGCGTCGAGCAGGATCACGAATTCTTCGCCGCCCCATCGAATCACCGCGTCGCGGCTGCGTACCGACTGGCTCAGGATGCGCGCGGTGTCCCGAAGCACCTGATCGCCGGTCGGGTGGCCGAAACCGTCGTTGATGCGCTTGAAGTGGTCGATGTCGCACACCAGCAGGGTGAGCGGCTCGCCCGAGGTGTCGGCCCTGGTCAGCGCGTCTTCGATCAGATGCTCGCCATAGCGGCGGTTGTAGAGCCCGGTGAGCGTGTCGCGGGTGGCGGCGTGGCGCAGCGCCTGCTCCATGTCGACACGCTCGGAGATGTCCTTGCTGACGCTCACATAGTGGGTGACGCGCCCCTTCTCGTCGTAGATCGGAGAAATGCTTTGCTCGGCGTGGTAGAGCGAGCCATCGCGCCGCTGGTTGATGAAGGTGGCGCGAAAGTCGGCGCCGCGGGCCAGCGACTCACGCAGGTCGGCGTAAAAGGCCGTGTCGTGCTTGCCCGAACGGAACAGCGCCGGCGTCTTTCCCAGAAGCTCTTCGGGGGCATAGCCGGTCACCGCGGCGAAGGCGGTGTTGGCGAAGATGATGCGCTCGCGCGCGTCGGTGACCAGGATCGGGTCGCTGGCGGCGTCGAGCGCACGCGCGAGCAGGCGGATTTCGCGTTCGGCGCGCACGGATTCCGAGATGTCCCGCTGCACCGAGATGAAGTGCGTGAGCACGCCGTCGTCGTCGCGAACCGGCGTGATGTTCCAGCGCACGACATAGGTCGAACCGTCCTTGCGGTAGTTGATCGCCGTGCCTTCGAAGAAGCGGGCCTCCTTCAGGCACGCGCGCAACTCGGCGATCACCGCAGGATCCGTTTCTGGCCCCTGAAGCATCGTCAGCGGGCGGCCGTGCAGTTCGTCCGGGGAGTAGCCGGTCATGGCGCAGAACGCGGGGTTTGCGATCTGCACCCGACAGCCCGCAGCGAGGTCTGCGTCGGTGATCACGATCGCGTTCCAGGACTGCATGACCGCTGCCTGAAAGAGTCTCGACTCGGGGGGGCTCATGAGAGGGCTAGGCAGAAAAGTGCCCAATCCTAGCAGTCCGGTGCCTGGCGGCCGCAGGTTTCGCGTCCAGCGTGTGTGCCAGGTCACATCTGCGCAGGAGGATGGTGTCGTGGAGGCTCGCCCCCGGCGGCCAGTTCGGTGTCGCACTGCGTGCGCAGCGCATCGACCGCATCGAGGATGGCCTCGGGCGTGGCGGGCGCGCGCAGCGGCGGATTGGTGCGCCCGTCGCCGACCGCGGCGATGGCGTCGCGGATCGCGAACCACACCGAGAACGCGAGCAGCAGCGGTGGCTCGCCCACCGCCTTGGAGCGCAGGATGGTGTCCGCGCGGTTGGGGTTGGGGAAGAGGCGCACGTGGAACCCGGCCGGGCAGTCGTGCGCGGCCGGGATCTTGTAGGTGGAGGGCGCGTGCGTCATCAGCCGGCCGTCGGCGTTCCACCACAGCTCTTCCATCGTCAGCCAGCCCATGCCCTGGATGAAGCCGCCTTCGACCTGGCCGCGGTCGAGCGCCGGGTTGATCGAGTCGCCGGCGTCGTGCACCAGGTCGGCGCGCAGCAGCCGCCACTCGCCGGTCAGGGTGTCGATCAGCACCTCGGACACCGCCGCGCCATAGGCGAAGTAGTAGAACGGGTGGCCGGTCAGCGTCGTCGCGTCCCAGTGCAGGCCGGGCGTGGCGTAGAAGCCCTCGGACCAGAGCTGCACGCGGGCGAGGTAGGCCTGCTGCACCAGCTCGGCGAAGGCGATCGTGCGCCCGCCGACATGGACGTGGTCGTCGGCGAAGCGCACGTCGGCCCCGGCTGCGCCATCTCCCCAGGTGCGTGCGGCGAAGTCCGCCAGGCGCAGGCGGATGCGGCGGGCGGCGTCCTCGGCGGCCTTGCCGTTGAGGTCGGCGCCGGTCGAGGCCGCGGTGGCCGAGGTGTTGGCGACCTTGCTGGTGTCGGTGGCGGTGGCGCGCACGCGGGCAAGGTCGATGCCGAGCTCGTGCGCCACCACCTGGCAGACCTTGGTGTTCACCCCCTGGCCCATCTCGGTGCCGCCGTGGTTCACCAGCACCGAGCCATCGGTATACACATGCACCAGCGCGCCGGCCTGGTTGAGGTGGGTGAGGTTGAAGGAGATGCCGAACTTCACCGGGGTGAGCGCGAGCCCCTTCTTCAGCACCGGGCTCGCCGCGTTGAAGGCGGCGATCGCGCTGCGGCGGGCGCGGTAGTCGCTGTCGGTTTCCAGCTCGGCGACCAGATCAAAGATCACGTTGTCGGCGACGGTCTGGCCGTAGGGCGTGGTGTCGCGGCCAGCGCCGCCGTAGAAGTTGAGCTTGCGCACATCGAGCGGGTCGCGCCCGAGCTGGCGGGCGATGCTGTCGAGCGCGTGTTCGATCGCGATCGCGCCCTGCGGCCCGCCGAAGCCGCGAAACGCGGTGTTGGACTGGGTGTTGGTGCGCGCGAGCAGGGCGCGGATGTCGACATCCGCGAGGTAATAGGCGTTGTCGACATGGCACACCGCGCGCGTGGCGACCGGGCCGGACAGGTCGGCGGAGAAGCCGGCGCGCGCGATCATCTCGATGCGCAGCGCGAGCACGCGGCCGTCGTCGTCGAAGCCGACCTCGTAGTCGTAGTGGAAGTCGTGGCGCTTGCCGGTGATCAGCATGTCGTCGTCGCGGTCGGGGCGCAGCTTGACCGGGCGGCCGAATTTTGCCGCCGCCAGCGCCGCGACGCAGGCGAACAGCGCCGACTGCGATTCCTTGCCGCCGAAGCCGCCGCCCATGCGCCGCGTCTCGACCACCACGCGGTTGGCGGCCAGCCCGAGCGCCTGCGCGACGACGTGCTGCATCTCGCTGGGATGCTGTGTGGAGCACCACAACTGCATGCCGCCGTCCTCGCGCGGCGCGGCGCAGGCCACCTGGCCTTCAAGGTAGAAGTGCTCCTGACCGCCGACCTGCCAGCGCCCCTGCAGCCGGTGCGGGGCGGCGGCCAGGCGTGCTGCGGGGTCGCCGCGCACGAGCTGCAGCGGCGGCAGCACCAGGGACTGCTGGCGGGCGGCTTCGAGCGGATCGAGCAGGGCGGGCAGCGGCGCGTAGTCGATCACCGCGGCGCGCGCGGCGCGGCGCGCGGCGTCGTGGTGGTCGGCGATCACGGCGAAGATCGGCTGGCCGACGTAGCACACCTCGTCGCCGGCGAGGATCGGGTCGTCGTGCACGATCGGGCCGCAGTCGTTGGCGCCGGGGATGTCGGCGGCGGTGAGCACGCCGATGACGCCGGGCATCGCGCGCACCGCGTCGAGATCGAGCCGGGCGATGCGGGCGTGCGCCTGCGTGGACAGGCCGAGCGCGGCGTGCACGGTGCGGGCGAGTTCGGGCAGGTCGTCCACGTACATCGCCTCGCCGCTGACGTGCAGGTGGGCGGATTCGTGCGGGTGGGGGTGGCGCGCGGCGGGGGGGCGGTGCCCGAGGTCGGGGGCGGGGACGGGGCCGGGGCCGGGGCGGGGTGCGATCATGGCGGCGACCTCAGGCGTCCGGCGCGCGCAGGTCCGCGGCGCGGGGGTCGAAGGCGGCGAAGACCCGGGTCTGCGCCGACGCAAGCGGCGCATCGGCACGCGTCTCGAGGTGGAAGCGGCGCAGCAGGCCGGCGGCGGCGCGGCGGCGGTAGCTGGCGCTGGCGCGCAGGTCGGTGAGCGGGTCGAAGTCTGTGGCGAGGGCCTGCAGCGCGAGGGCGAGCGTCGCCTCGTTCCACGGCTTGCCTTCGAGCGCGGCCTCGGTGCGCGGCGCACGGCGCGGGGTGGCGGCCATGCCGCCGAAGGCGATGCGCGGCGCGCGCACCACGCCGTCTTCGAGGTGCAGTGCGAAGGCGCCGCACAGCGCCGAGATGTCCGAGTCGAAGCGCTTCGACAGCTTCCAGCTCCGCAAGCGCAGCCCGGCAGTGGGCAGCGGCAGCTCGATCGCGGCGACGATCTCGTCGGCGGCGAGGTCCTTCTTCATGTAGTCGAGGTAGAAATCCTCGAGCGCCAGGCTGCGCCAACCGCGCACGCCGGCGAGCACGACCCGGCTGCCGAGCGCGATCAGCGCCGGCATCGTGTCGCCGATCGGCGAGCCGTTGGCGACGTTGCCGCCGAGGGTGCCGGCGTTGCGCACCGGCGGCGAGGCGAAGCGTTCCCACAGTTCGCCGAGCTCGGGGATGGGGCCGGCGAGCGCCGCGAAGGCGTCGGTGAGGCTGAGCGCGGCGCCGATGTGCAGCACGCCCTCTTCCTCCCGCAGCCGGTGCAGTTCGGCGACTTCGCCGAGGTAAAGGATGGGGCCGAGCGCGCGGAATTGCTTGTTTGCCCACACGCCGACATCGGTGCCGCCGGCCAGCAGCGTCGCCTCCGGATGGCGCCGGCGCAGTTCGAGCAGCTCGGCGAGCGTGCGCGGGGCGAGAAAGCGTGCGCCGTCGTGCGTGTAGTCCAGGGTGGTGGCGCGTTGCAGGGTGAGCAACTGCCGGCGCAGCGCGTCGCGGTCGAGCGCCAGCGCGGGGAACTCGAACATCCGCGTCCCGGCCTCGATGATCGGCCGGTAGCCGGTGCACCGGCACAGGTTGCCGGCGAGCGCGTTGCCGATGCGGTCGGCGTCGGGCCGGCTGCCCTCTGCCGCACTGGCGTTGTAGACATCCCACAGCGACATCGCGAAGCCCGGCGTGCAGAAGCCGCATTGCGAGCCGTGACAGTCGACCAGGGCCTGCTGCACCGGGTGCAGCGCACCGCCGGCCTGGCGGCGAAGGTATTCGACGGTGAACACCGCCTTGCCGTCGAGCGTGGGGACGAAGCACAGGCAGGCGTTGATGGTGGCCAGATGCAGCACCGCGCCCTCGCCGGCGCGTTCGCCACGCAGCTCGCCCACGACCACGGTGCACGCGCCGCAGTCGCCTTCGTTGCAGCCCTCCTTGGTGCCGGTGAGGCCGCGCGCGCCGCGCAGCCACGCGAGCAGGCTGGTGGTGGGGGCGACGTCGGCGATGTCGACCGGCTCGCCGTTGAGCAGGATGCGTATCGTCTGGCTGTCCATCTTCGGATCCCGGGCTGGCGGCTCGAAGATGGTAGCGCGTTCGGTCGCCGCGCGGAGCGTCGGGGAGCGCTTTCCGGACCGACCGCTCGAATGGACAGCCAGGCTCGTGCGGCCCACGTGGGAGCAACTGTCTGTGGGAGGTCTGTGGGAGCGGGCGACGCGCGCACGCTTCGCCTTCATGCGATCACCATGGGGCGATTGCTGTGGTCACGATGCGCTAACGGTTCGGTCCTCACACGCCGTCGATCACATCTCGATCACCCCCTGGCGCTCGAGCTGCACCTCTTCGCAGTTGTGCCCCGGCCCGCTGCGGTCGATGACGATGAAGTCGCACACGCCTTCGAGCGCGAGCAGCGGGTGGTGCCAGACGCCGGTGGCGTAATTCACGCCCTGGTCACCGCGGGCGAGGAAGACCTTGAGGTCCTCGACCTTTGGCGCCTCGCCCGCGGGCGCTACCACCACCAGGTAGGGCTTGCCCGACATCGGGACGAAGGCCTGCGAGGCGAGCGGGTGGCGCTCCATCATGTTCACGGTGAAGGGCAGGGTGCGTGGCTGGCCGCGGAAGATGGAAACGATGACGCGGCCATCGGTTCCGGGCTCGATGCGGGCGAGGTCGTGGTAACGCTCGGTGTTGCCGGCGTTGATGGTGAAGTGCTGGGCGGCGGCGCTGGCCTCGATGACCTCGCCGAAGGGGGCGAAGGCTTCGCGGGTGAGCGGTTCGACGCGGAGGGTAAGGAGCTTGTGGGCGGACATGGCAAGTCTCGATAAGGCGGCGGATGTGCCGTGGGAGCAACTGTCTGTGGGAGCGGGCACGACTGGGGGTTTAGCGCGCCTCCACCTTGCCCCACAGGCGCAGGCGCGAGACGCCGCCGTCGGGGAAGATGTTGAAGCGGACGTGGGTGATCGGGCCGAGCTTGGCGAGCTCGTCGGTGAAGCTTTGGATCGTGTCCATCTCCAGCTTCTGCTCGGGCAGCAGGGTCTGCCAGAACATCGACTGGGTGGTGATCGAACGGTCGGTTCCGCCGCTCACATATGCCGCCTGCAGCGAGCAGCGATCGGGGTAGTTGCCCTTGAAGAAGGCGGTGTCGACCTCGATGCGCTCGACCGTGCCCGGCGCGCCGAGCTCGATCACGCACCAGTCGTTGCCGGGCTCGCGGCGGCGGCGGGTCTCCCAGCCGTCGCCCATGTTCATGCCGCGGCCGGGCAGCAGAAGCGCCGAGGCCGAGGAGCCGAAGCTGGCGTCGTTCCACGACACCGCGCGGCCGCCGTTCTCCATCGCGATCAGGTCGACCGCCTCGCCCGCGGCGGCCCTGGCGGCGAGCGTGCCGACCGGGCTGCCATACACGCGCAGGCGCGCGATGCCGCCGTCCGGATACATGTTCACGCGCAGGTGGGTCCACGCCGCAGTGCTGGCGCATTCGAGGATGTGATGGGTATTCGGGCCCATCGGCGAGGCGGGCAGGATCTCGGTCCAGGTCGCGGCCTTGAGTGCCTCGACGTCATCGGTGTCCGACACGCAGGCCTCGATCGACACCGCCGGGGGGTGGTTGCCGGTGAAGTGGCTGGTGTCGACGTCGAAGCCGCGGATCACACCCTTGACGCCGAGCCTGACCAGCGCCCAGTCGTGGCCGGCGACGCGCTTGCGGCGCGACTCCCAGCCGTCCATCCACTTGCCGTTGGTGTCGAACTTGCCGGGTACGAACTGGGCGGGTTCGGGGTTGAGCATGCGCGCGACCGCGGCGAAGAAGTCGTCCGAGGCGGCGAGCGCCTTCGCGCCCAGGCGCGGGTTGGCGAGGTCGACCGAGCGCTGCGCCCAGTCGGGCAGTTCGGCAGCGGGGGCGAAGACGGCGGCGCCGGGGGTGTGGCTGGCCATGGGGGTTCTCCTTTTAGGGGGGTGTTATTTCGGGTTGTAGGGGTGGCGCTCGATCCAGTGGCGGGCGACGTCGACGCGACGGCACACCCACACCCGGTCGTGCTTCTCGATGTGGTCGAGAAAGCGCTGCAGCGCGCGGAAGCGGCCCGGGCGGCCGAGCAGGCGGCAGTGCATGCCGATCGACATCATCGCCGGGCGCTCTTCGCCCTCGGCGTACATCAGGTCGAAGGCGTCACGCAGGTACGCGAAGAACTCGTCGCCGTGCGAGAAGCCCTGCGGCAGCGCGAAGCGCATGTCGTTGGTGTCGAGCGTGTAGGGCACGATCAGGTGCGGCACGGTCTCGCCATTGGTCTTCTGCACCTCGGTCCACAGCGGCAGGTCGTCGCCGTAGTAGTCGGAGTCGTACAGGAAGCCGCCGTAGTCGGCGACCAGGCGGCGGGTGTTGGGCGAGTCGCGGCCGGTGTACCAGCCCAGCGCGCGCGCGCCGGTCAGGCGCTCGATGAGCTCCATGCCGATCTTCATGTGCTCGCGCTCGACGTCCTCGGGCACGTTCTGGTAGTGGATCCAGCGCCAGCCGTGGCAGGCGATCTCGTGGCCGAGCTCCTTGAATGCGGCGGTGAGCTCGGGGTGGCGCTCGAGCGCCATCGACACGCCGAAGATGGTCAGCGGCAGGCCGCGGCGTTCGAACTCGCGCAGGAAGCGCCACACGCCCACGCGCGCGCCGTACTCGTAGATGCCTTCCATCGACAGGTGGCGGTCGGGGTAGCTGGCGGCGTTGAAGAGCTCGGAGAGGAACTGCTCGCTGCCGGCGTCGCCATGGAGCACGCAGCTCTCGCCGCCTTCCTCGTAGTTGAGGACGAACTGCACTGCGATGCGGGCGCGGCCGGGCCAGTCGGCGTGCGGCGGGGTGCGACCGTAGCCGACGAGGTCGCGGGGATAGGCGGGGTTCGAGGTCATGGTGTCGTTCCGGAAAAAGGCTGGGGTCCGAGGGGCTGGCCTGTCGAGGTGGCGTGGGAGCAACTGTCTGTGGGAGCCTCCCCGTCGGGGCCTGTCCCACAATCGGACTCATCCGGCCTGGTCGAACAGCGCATCCAGCCGGAAGCGGGCGATCTTGCCGATCTCGGCGAGGCAGGTGCGGAATTCGGTGTCGCGGTCGTTGGCCAGGCGCGCCTCGACGCGGTCCATGATCTGGTGCCGGGTGAGGCCCTTGACCGCGATCACGAAGGGAAAGCCGAAGCGCGCGCGGTAGTCCTTGTTGAGCTGGCGCAGGCGCTGGAGTTCTTCCTTGCTGCACTGGTCGAGCCCGGCGCCGCGCTGCTCGCCGGTGGATGCGGTGGTCAGTGTGCCGGCCTCGGCTTCCTTGCCGGCGAGTTCCGGGTGGGCGCAGATCAGGGCGAGCTGGTCCTTCGGGTCGGCGGTGTCGACCACCCGGCACATCGCGGCATGCAGCGCGTCGATGCTGGCGAAGGGGCCGGCGCGCCAGGCGCGCTCGGCGATCCACGGCGAGTGCTCGAAGATGCCCTCGAGGCGGGCGACGAAGGCGTCCTGCGCCAGGCGCGAGAGTTCGGCCAGCGCGGCCGTGGCGGGGGCGTTGGTGGGGCTGCTCATCGTTGTCTCCTCCTGTCGCGGTCGATGTTGCGCTGGATGTCGCAGTCGCGCTCTTGGGACGCGCCTGGGGTTCTGGTGGCGCTCAGTCCGCGGTGCGCGCGCCCTGGGCGAACCAGATGGCGATCGCTTCGCGTTCCTGCGCGGTGATGCCGGTGAGGTTGCCGAGCGGCATGTAGCCGCTGGCCACGGTCTCGGCGACCTTGGCGGCGTGCTGGGCAAGCTGCTCCGGGGTCTGCAGCAGCACGCCCTTGGGGGCCTGGGCGAAACCTTCATGGGTCGGCTTGTCGGCGTGGCAGCTCACGCAGCGCTGCGCCATGATCGACTGGATGGTGGCGAAGCTCACCTTGTCGCCGCTGGCGTCGACCTGCCTGGGCGCCATCAGCACCACCAGCAGCGCGATCAGCGCCACGCCCGCCGCCGGCAGCCACCACCTGAGCTGGCCGCGGTGGCGCAGCACGAAGAACTGGCGGATCAGCACGCCGGCCACCATCAGCACGCCCAGCACCAGCCAGCCGTTGGCGTTGGCATAGGTCATCGGGTAGTGGTTGCTGATCATGATGAACAGCACCGGCAGGGTGAAGTAGGTGTTGTGCACCGAGCGCTGCTTGCCGACGATGCCGGGCAGGGTGTCGACCGGCTCGCCGCGGCGGATCTGCCCGACCATCTTCTTCTGGCCGGGAATGATGTGGAAGAACACGTTGGCCGCCATCATCGTGCCGAGCATGGCGCCGACGTGGATGTAGGCGCCGCGGGCCGAGAACACCTGGTGCAGCACGTAGTTGGCGACCATCACGAACACGAACACGATGGCTGCGAGCAGGCCGTCCTTGCCGATCATGTTGCGGCACAGGACGTCGTAGAACACCCAGCCGGCGACCAGGAAGGCGATCGAGAGGCCGATGGCTGCCGCCGGCGACAGCGCCATCACGCGGCTGTCGATCAGGTAGCTCGAGGCGCTGATCCAGTAGATGATCGCCAGCATGCCCATGCCCGACAGCCAGGTGGTATAGGCCTCCCACTTCGACCAGTGCAGGTCCCGGGTGAGCGCTTCGCCCTTGGGGCCGGTGAGGTATTTCTGGCTGTGATAGAAGCCGCCGCCGTGCACCGCCCACAGCTCGCCAAACACGCCGCGCTGCGCGTCTTCGGGCTTTTTCGGGGCCTTGAGCGCGTTGTCCAGCATCACGAAATGGAACGACGCGCCGATCCAGGCGATGCCCGCGATCAGGTGCAGCCAGCGGACCAGCAGGTTGGCCCAGTCGAGCAGGTAGGCTTCCATGTTCTCGTCCCTGTTTCCGGGGGCATCAGCTACCGCGGTAGGTGGAATAGCTCCACGGCGACACCAGCAGCGGCACGTGGTAATGCTGGTCGGCGTCGGCGATGCCGAAGCGCAGCACGACCTCGTCGACGAACATCGGCTCGGGCAGGTTCAGGCCGAGGGCGCGGAAGTAGTCGCCGGCGGCAAACACGATCTCGTATTTGCCGGCCTCGAGTGCAGCGCCCTCGAGCAGCGGCGCATCGCAACGGCCGTCATGGTTGGTGACCGTGCGCGCGACTTCGCGGCGCTCGCCGTCGAGGCGATGGACGGTGAGCGCGATGCCGACGCCGGGCTTGCCGTGGGCGGTGTCGAGTACGTGGGTGGTGAGGCGTCCCATGTCGTTGTCTCCTTGTGCTGTCCGCGCATGCGGGCATGCGGTGAGGCGCAGTGTAAGCCGGCGCCGACGGTCGCCGGCTTGCGTCCGCTGCGGCATGAACCGATCATGCCCCATCTGCCTGCGGCGCCGGCCCCGTCCGGCTCGCCCCACCGTGCCTGTCTTCAAGGAGGACACCGATGATCGACCTGTACACCGCCGCCACCCCCAACGGGCACAAGGTCTCGATTGCGCTAGAGGAACTCGGCCTGCCGTATTCGCTGCACGTGCTCGAGCTCTCGGCCAACGAGCAGAAGGAGCCCTGGTTCCTCGCCCTCAACCCCAACGGCCGCATCCCGGCCATCGTCGACCGTGACGAGGACGACTTCGCGGTGTTCGAGTCGGGTGCCATCCTGATCTACCTCGCCGAGAAGACCGGCCGGCTGATGCCGCACGACGCCAAGGGGCGTTCGCGCGTGCTGCAATGGCTGATGTTCCAGATGGGCGGCATCGGGCCGATGATGGGCCAGGCCAACGTTTTCTATCGCTACTTCCCGGAAAAGATCCAGCCCGCGATCGACCGCTATCAGGGCGAGGTCAGGCGCCTGTTCCGCGTGCTCGACGGCCACCTCGCGAAGCACGAATACCTCGCCGGCGACTACTCGATCGCGGACATCGCCAACTGGGCCTGGGTACGCACCCACAGCTGGTCGGGGGTGGCGATCGACGATCTGACCAACCTCACGCGCTGGCGTGACCAGATCCGTGCGCGGCCGGCGGTGCAGCGCGGCATCGAGATGCCGCCTTCGAGCTTCGACCGCGATGGCGACAGCGAGGAACAGGCGAAGGCGTTTTCCGACAAGGCGCGCAACATGATCGAGACCGGGCAGTCGCGCGCCGGCGGGGTTTGAGCCCCGTGGGAGCAACTGTCTGTGGGAGCGGGCTTGCCCGCGAATGCAGCAGTTCAACGCGGGACATTCGCGGGCAAGCCCGCTCCCACGGTCCAGTGCCCACAAGGCCTGGCCAATACATGACACTTGAGGAGGTTGCATGAAGCTCTACGTTTCACCCCGCGCGCCCAACCCGCGTCGCGTGCAGATGTTCATCGCCGAGAAGGGCATCACCGGCATCGAGGAAGTGGTGGTCGAGATCGGCAAGGACGAACACCGCAGCTCCAACTACCGCGCCAAGAGCCCGCTCGCCAAGGTGCCGGTGCTCGAACTCGACGACGGCAGGTTCCTCGGCGAGACGCGCGCGATCTGCAGCTACCTCGAAGGCCGCTACCCCGAGCCCAACCTGATGGGCGAGAGCTTCGAGGACCGCGCCTTCATCGAGATGACCGACCGCCGCATGGAGCTCTACCTCTTCGGCACCATCGCCAACTGCATCCGCCACACCCACCCCGGGCTGGCGCCGCTCGAGCAGCCGCAGTTTCCCGACTTTGGCCACTCGCAAGGGCAGAAGGTGCGCGAGGTGGCGCGCTGGCTGGACGGCGAGCTCGCCAGCCAGCCCTTCGTCGCCGGCGAGCGCTTCACCATCGCCGACATCACCGCCTTCTGCGCGATCGAATTCGCACGTGGGCTGATGAAGTTCAGGCCGGGGGCAGAGGGCATGGCGCACCTGCAGGCCTGGCGCGACCGTATCGCCGAGCGGCCGAGCGCGAAGGCGTAGGCGGGCGGGGCCGCTATTGCCGGGTTGTGGCGGACCGGCCGCGGTCCAGCCAGTGCAGCAGCCTGGCGTAGAGCAGCACCGGGGTGATGGGCTTGGTGACGAAGTCGTCCATGCCCGCCTCGAGGCAGCGCGTACGGTCCTCGGCAAAGGCGTTGGCCGTCAGCGCGATGATCGGCACGGCTTGTCCCCAAGCCTGCGCGCGGATCTGGCGCGTCGCCTCGATGCCGTCGAGCACCGGCATCCGCATGTCCATCAGGATCAGGCCTGGCTTGCAGCGTTCGGCCAGCGTCACGGCTTCGCCGCCGTTGGTCGCACATTCGGCCTTGAGTCCGGCGCGTGACAGCAGGACCTGGACGATTGCGCGATTGATGCTGTCGTCCTCGGCGAGCACGATGCGGCAGCCCGCGTGGCGGGTGGCAAGGGTGTCGCGGACCTGTTCGAGGTCGGTGACCGGCGGTGGCGCCATATTGCGCGGGGCCTTGCGCAGCCTTGCGGTAAACCAGAAGCGGCTGCCGCGGCCGGGTGCGCTTTCTGCACCGGCCTCGCCGCCCATCATCGTCGCCAGGCGCGCGGTGATGGTCAGCCCGAGCCCGGTGCCGCCATGCATGCGCGAGGTCGATGCCTGGCCCTGCTCGAAGGGCTGGAACAGCCGCGCCACGTCGGCCGGCGTGATGCCGGGGCCGGTGTCCTCGACTTCGAATCGCACCCCGATCAGGCCGCCGCTTTCCTCTGCTGCTCGGCAACGTACCGTGACCTGGCCGCGGCTGGTGAATTTCACCGCGTTGACCAGATAGTTGATCAGCGCCTGGCGCAGCCGGGTCGCGTCGCCGATGACGGTGATCGCCGGCATGTCGAGTTCGGTGTGCAGGCTCAGGCCCTTTGCTTCGGCCTGGTGGGCAAGCATCGCGCTGGCCTCGCTGACCAGCTCGCGCAGATCGAACGCGGCTTCTTCGAGGGTGAGTTTGCCGGCCTCGATCTTGGACAGGTCGAGAATGCTGTTGATGACCGCAAGCAGGTGGTTACCGGCATCCTCGATGTGCTTCAGGCGCTGGCCCTGTGTCGGCGACAGGGTGTCCTGCTGCATCAGGTCCACCATGCCGAGAATGGCGCTCATCGGCGTGCTGATCTCGTGGCTCATGTTGGCCAGGAAGATCGACTTGGCCTTGCTGGAGCTCTCGGCGGTTTCCTTTGCGAGCCGGAGCTCCTCGTGTGCCCTGTGCAGCTGGCTTTCGACCTGGTGACGCCGGTTGATCTCGCGCGTCATCTGCACCGTGCGGTTGGCGAGCTTGTCGTACATCGACAGCACCGTCTCGATCAGGACCCGCATCGAACCCGACATGGTTTCGTCGGCCTCCAGCCTGGCCTGCTCGAGCGTCAGGCCGCGCTCGAGTCCATGCACGACCAGTGCCAGGCGGCGGTCTGCTTCCAGGATGTGCAGCGCAAGCCAGCGCGTCAGGAAGTTGACGATGTTCTCGATGACGGTTTCGAACGGCTTGGTGGCCTCCTCCGCCTTCAGGCGCAGGATCTCATCGATGAAGCTGGCGTGCGCATCGTGATGGCCGGCGACGCTGGGGTGGTCGCCCAGATGAGCCTGCCACACGCGTTCTTCGGTGGTGAAGTGCACTTCGACGTAATCGCGCAGCTGATCGAACACCGTATTGAGCGTCGGTGCGTCGGACTGGTACGCGAGATGGCTGACGAGGCAGTTCAGCAGGTCGACGAGTTGCTTGTGTTGCGCGTCGATGACAGCGATGCCAGTGTCGAAATTGCTGTCCCACGGGAAGATTTCCACCTTGGTGAACATTGCTGCGGTGCTCGGCAAAGGGATAAACCCTTCTGAAATGAATGGTTTAAGGTGTGCGTGGCGTTGTTGATGAGTATATGTGCAGCCACGAGGACGGGTGAGGATTCGATGTCATCGCGTGCCTTTGATCACGCGTGCTCGGCCATCGTGCCCTCGAGGCTCATTGAGCGAGGTGGCGCAAGATCTTGTTCAGGAGCACCTCGCGGTCGAAGGGCTTCACCAGGAAATCGACAGCGCCAGCCTTGAGGCTGGCCGCCAACACCTGGCGTTCGCTGTGGCCGGTGATCATCACGATCGGGATGTTGGCCATCGTGGGGCTGGCCTTGATGCGGCGGGTGAGTTCGACGCCGTTGAGATCCGGAAGTCCGACGTCCATCAGGATCAGGTCCGGTTGCTGACGGCCGAGCAGCGCGAGTGCGTCGGTACCCGACTGGGCGACGATCGAGCGATAGCCGGCATTGCTGAGCAGGCGCTCGAGCAGCTTGCACTGGAAGGTGTCGTCATCCACGACCAGGATCTTGGGCTGCGTATTGCCGGCCAGTTCGCCGAGCTGGCGGGCGGCATCAAGCTGTGGCTTGACGTCTTTCTTGAGGCCACCGATCCATTCGGTGAGCGGTACCACCGTCTTCTTCGCGTCATCGACACGTAACTGCACCTCGCGGATCACATCTTCGCGCGGCGTCGTGGCAAGCGGGGCTTGGAAGTCGGTGCCCGCGGGCACGCCATCGAGGTCGAGGTCGAAGGTGTCCGTCAGGGGAAATGCGTCCGTGACCGGGGCGAGCGGGGCGGCGGACTGGGCCGCCGCGGGGGCGGCACTCGGCGTCGTCACGGTGGCAGGTGCAGACAGGTAGGTCTCTGCGGTCGGGGTCGGGATCTGTGCGTCGGGGATGGGTGGTGGAGCAGGGTTGGTGGTGGCTGGCTGGGCGGCGACTTCCGCTTCCACCGCCTGAAGCGCCTGACTCACCGCTTCTGCATGCTGCCGACCGACCGTGATGTGATCGTCGAGCACGGCTTCCAGCTGGCTCACCGAGCGCGCGTGCGCAGCCACTTGCCGTGCGGGCGGGGCATCGCGCTGGGCCTGCAGCGAGCGACCTGCGATCAGGATCGACATGGCCAGCCGTGGGGTGTCATGGACCAGCGGCCAGTACATGACGTAGTCGTCGAAGTACTCCTTGCGGCACAACTCGAAGGCGCGGTGCACGTTGTCCTTGTTGCACAGCACGATGCTGCGGTGCGATACGGTGTGCACAATCTCGCTGTGCCGGTACAGGCCAAGCGAATAGCGTTCAGCACGCTCGAGGGTGGTGAAGGCCAGCACGACGACGTCCGGTTTGATGCGCTCGAAATCGGCGACAAAGCGGCTTTCGATGGTCGATGTATGAAGCTGCTCGAAGTGGTCCTCGAGCAGATGCACGATCTGCGCCGCATCGGCGGAGACTTCGGTGACGATCAGGACCTTCAGTGACTCGGGCTTCATGCGGGCAAGCTCGCTTGACGGGACTGCGGCGTCTCGAGGAGGTGGGGAGAGGACAACATCTTCATCGGGTACCGGGCTTCGTCTGATCAGGGGGCATGGCATTCATCAAGGCGTCCAGCGCTGTCTCCAGGCCCTTCACCAGGCACAGGATAAGGTCGCTATCGCCGTTACGGCCGGCCAACTCGATCTCCGCGCAGATTTCGCCCAGGCACATGGCGCCGACCGAACGGGAGGAAGATTTCAGGCGATGGGCGAGTTCGCCCGCCTGATGCCAGTCGCCGTCAGCGCAAGCCTGCCGGATGGATTGCACCGTGCCGACTGCCGAGACCCGGTATTCGGCAAGGAACTCTCCGATCAGTGCATCGTCCTCGCCGATCAGGCCTGGCAGGACCAGCGGATCGAACACCGGGAGTGAGGCCGGGGCGCTGGCTGGCGCCGGCGAGACCGGCAGGCCGACGTCGCTTGCCGGCATCCAGCGCGCAAGCACCTGGCGCAGTATCTCGACCTGTACGGGCTTGGTGATGTAGGCGTCCATCCCGGCGTCGATGCAGCGCTGATCCTCGCCGCGCAAGGCATTGGCGGTGACGGCGATGATGGGAAGGCGCTCGCCGTGCGCCTCCTCGCCGCGAATACGCGCTGTGAGCTCGTAGCCATCCATCTCGGGCATGTGCAGGTCGGTCAGCAGCAGGGCGTACTGCCCGTTGCGCCAGCGTGCAAGTGCCTCGCGGCCGTTCTCGGCCATGTCGCACTGCAGGCCAAGCAAGGCGAGCTGGCGCTCGATCACGCGGCGATTGATCTCGTTGTCCTCGGCGACGAGGATCGGGCCGCGTGGCGGCAGTCTGGAGGGGCATGTGGCCGAATCGACCGGCGCAGCCGGTGACCTGGCCATAGGCGGCCTGGCGCCGTATTTTGCCGCGGGGGCGTTGATGGCGCTCAGCGGCAGGGTGACGACGAAGCGCGTGCCGCGCCCGGGCAGGCTGCGGACCTCGATCTTGCCCTTGAGCATCTGTACCAGGCGGGACGAGATCGACAGCCCAAGTCCGGTGCCGCCGAAGCGGCGGGTGGTGGACGACTCGGCTTGGGAGAAGGGCTGGAAAATCTTCCCGAGGACCTCGGGTGCCATGCCGATTCCGTTGTCGGTGACCATGAAACGGATCAGCCCTTCACCGGCAATGCTGGCGCGAATCTCGACGCGACCGGGGCGTTCCAGGCCCGAGGAGAACTTCACCGCGTTACTGACCAGGTTGAGCAGGATCTGCTGCAGGCGCAGCGCATCGGCGCTGACGACTGCGGGCACGTCGTCCTCAATGCGTATGCTCAGCTTGACGGCCTTGCGCTCGGCCACCGGCTGCATGATGTCGGTGATGCCGGCGATGAAGGCGTGAACCGGCACCGGACCGATATCGAGTTCGAGATTCCCCTCTTCGATCTTGGAGAAGTCGAGAATGTCGTCGATCAGGCGCAGCAGCGTGGTGGCCGACTCGCGCATGATCTCGATCAGGTGGGTCTGCTCGACGGACGACGCCGAGTGCTCGAGCACATCGAGCAGCCCGATCACGCCGTTCATCGGCGTGCGGATCTCGTGGCTCATCGTGGTGAGGAACTCGCTCTTGGCGCGGTTGGCGACGTTGGCCGCGTCGACCGCGCGCTGCAGTTCGGTGGTCCGGCTCGCCACCAGGCCTTCGAGGTGTTCGCGGTAGCGCAGTAGCTCCTCTTCCATGCGCCGCTCTTCGGTGATGTCCTGCTTGACCGCGACGTAGTGCGTGGCTGCGCCGCTCTCGTCATGGATCGGGGTGATCGTGACGTGTTCGATGTACTCGGTGCCGTCCTTGCGGCGGTTGAAGAACTCTCCGCTCCACGACCTGCCGCTGGTCACCGTACTCCACAGGCTGCGATAGGTTTCGGGCGAGGTATGCCCGGACTGCAGCACCCGGGGGTTCTGGCCGAGGGCCTCCGCGCGTGAGTACCCGGTCTTGTTGACGAAGGCCTGGTTGACGTACTCGATCTCGGCCCGGGTGTTGGTGATGACGATGCTCTCGGGGCTTTCTTCCACGGCGCGTGACAGCTTGCGCAATTCTTCCTCGGCCGCCTTGCGTGCGCCGATATCGAGCGCGAACACGAAACGCGCCACCGTCTGGCCATTGTCGTCCTGCAAGGCGGTGACGCCGATCACCATCGGCACCAGGCTGCCGTCCTTGCGCAAATGTATGGTCTCGAAGCTGATGTTGCCCAGGCGGTCGGCTTGCGCGAGGCGGGCGGGCAGTTCGTCGCGTTCAGCGGCGGCATACACCTCCTGGACCGGCATGTGCCGCATCTCCTCGATACCGTAGCCGTGCTGGCTCGCGTAGGTGTGATTGACGTCGATGATCGTGTTGTCCGAGGCATCGTGGATGGCGATGCCGAGGTTGGAGAGCTGGAAAAAGCGTTCCCAGCGCCGGGACAGGGCTTCGGCCTGCTTGCGGTCGGTGATGTCGTGCACGATCGAGAACAGCAGCGTGTGGTCCCCGTCTGCGACCGGGCCGCTATGCACCTCGACGTCGCGGATCGAGCCGTCGGCGCGCCGGTGGCGGAACTCGAAGTGCGTGCGCTGCGCCTGGTGGGCGGCTTCGAGTTCGGCTTGCAGTGCAGCGGCCGACAGGGTATTGACCTCGCTGATGTGCATGCGCGTCAGCGTGTCCCAGGTCCATCCGTAGAACTTCTCCGCGGCGTGGTTCGCATCGACGATGCGACCGCTTCCCGGGTCGAGGATCAGCATCACCGCATGGCTGTTTGCGAAGATCGTGCGGTAGTGCGCCTCGCTGCTGCGCGGGGTGCGCTCGGCAGGCTGCTCGGGCTTCAGTTCGCTGACGTAGGACAGCAGTGACAGCGCCCGGCCCTCACCGTCACGTCGCACCGCGTTGTGCCACTCGGTGTGGGCGAGCGATCCGTCGCGCCTGCCGCTGAGACACTGCAGCCGATCGCGCGGGGCGCTGTCGTCGAGCAGGCCGACGAGTGCCTGCTGCAGCCCGGGCAGATCGTCGGCGTGGATCAATGTCCACGCGTCGATGCGTCGTCCCACGACCTCCGCGGCCGACCAGCCGAAAAGCCGCTCGGCGCCTGCGGACCAGCGCCGCACGTGAAGCGCCGGGTCCCACTCGATGATTGCGCAGGGCGCATTGTCGACGACGAAGTCGAATTCCGATTCGGCGCTGAGCGCATCGGCACTCATGGATGCTCCCCGGGAACGGCTGCGGGCCTTGCGGCCTGAACGGGACGCGGCGCGCTGGCCGGTTCATCCCCGGCAGGAGGCGGGGGCGCGGCGCCACGCAAGGGGTGCGCCTGCGCTTCGAACGCCTCGATCGTGGTCGGGCAATGGAACATGAAGCCCTGGAAGCTCGTGCAGCCGTTTCGCATGAGCGTCTCCAGTTGCCGCGGCTCCTCCACGCCTTCTGCGATCACCCGCAGCCCGAGCGTGCGCGCCAGGGCGACGATCGTCTTCACGATCGCCAGGCTGCTCGCGTTGTCGGGCAGGTCGTGGACAAAGGAGCGGTCGATCTTCAGCTCGTCGAGCGGCAGCCGCTGCAGGTAGGCGAGCGAGGAGTAGCCCGTACCGAAGTCGTCGATCGAGAAGCGGATGCCCATTTTTCGCAGCGCTTCCATGGTCTGGATCGCGCCTTCCATGTCGCTGATCAGCATCGATTCGGTCAGCTCGAAGACCAGCCTGTCGGCGGGGCAGCCCGTACGCTCGAGCAGGGCGCAGGTGTCGGCGGCGAAGTTCGACCCATAGAGCTGGATCGCACTCATGTTGACCGAAAGCCGGAGCGTGGAAAAACGAGGGTCACCCGCCCACCGCCCGAGCTGGATGCAGGCCATTTCGAGCAGCTTCTGGCCAAGCGCCTGCATGTATCCGCAGCGTTCTGCCGCCGCGATGAAAACTCCCGGGGGGACCAGGCCGCGAGTCGGGTGCCGCCAGCGCGCAAGGGCCTCGACCCCGTCGATTGTGCCGTCGGCGTCGCACTGCGCTTGATAGTGCAATTCGAACTGATCGCCGGACAAGGCTTCACGCAGATCCTTCTCGAGTTGCAGTCGTTCCGAGACGGTCCGCTGCATGACGGGATCAAAGAAGCGGATCTGATTCTTGCCCTGCCGCTTGGCCTCGTACATCGACAGGTCGGCGCTCTGCATCAGTTCGTCGACGGTCTGCTTCTGCCCCCCGAACATGGCGATGCCGATGCTGGCCGTGCACACGTTGTGCTGGTTCCCGATGGCATAAGAGGCACCCATCTGATCGAGCAGCTTTGCGGCGAGGCGCTCTGCGGTGGCTGCGGCTGCGACTTCGTCCGAGGGGAGTTGCTCGACCAGGACGACGAACTCGTCCCCGCCGAAACGAGACACCGTGTCGGTCTCGCGTACCGCGGCGCGCAGGCGTGTTGCCGCCTGCGTCAGCAGTTCATCCCCCGCATGATGGCCAAGCAGATCGTTGATGTTCTTGAAGTCGTCCAGATCGATGAACATCAGCGCCCCACGCCAGTCGTCGCGGTGGCTGTGCGCAAGCGCCTGGTGCAGGCGATCGGTCAGCAGACGCCGGTTGGCCAGGCCGGTCAGGTGGTCGTAATACGCAAGGGCGTGAATCTCTTCCTCGCTGGCCTTGCTTTGCGTGATGTCGGTGAAGCAGCCCACATAGTGGGTGACGACACCGCTGTCATCGCGGACTGCGCTGATGGACAGGCGCTCCGGGTACACGTCGCCGTTGCGGCGCCGGTTCCAGACCTCGCCCTCCCACATGTCGTGCTCGTTCAGTTGCTGCCACAGCTCGCGATAGAACGCCTCGTCGTGACGGCCCGAGGACAGGATGCTCGATGGCTTGCCGATGACCTCTTCACTCGCGTAGCCCGTGACCTGGGTGAACGCCTTGTTGACCCGCAGGATCCGGTTGCTCGCGTCGGTGACCATCATGCCCTGCTGCGACTCGAAGGCGATCGCAGCAATGCGCCGTTCCTGCTCGAGCAGGGCCCGATCAGTGACGTCCTGAACGATCAGGACCACCGTCCTGGACGCATCCTGGCCGTCGATGGCCTGGATCCGCCCCTCGAAGATGCGGCGTCCTTTCGGAGTGTCCAGCTCGTACTCGGTGATGGCCGGGGCGCCGGAGTGGATGGCCTGTTGAATGGCGCTCATGACCCGTGCGCCGACTGGCTCGGGGAGCACATCCTGCAATCGACGCCCGAGCACGGTTTCGGTTTCTCGATAAAGGAGCGCCTCGTCGTGCGTCATCACTTCCAGGTAACGTCCGTTCTCGTCGAGCACGAACAGGATGTCGGGTACCGCGCTGGCGATGGCGCGCAGGCGGGCCTTGCGTTCGCGCAATGCGCGTTCGTTGTTCTGGCGTACTTCGAGGTCCTGCAGGAGGAGACCAAGCAGGGTGGTCGCCGCGCCCATGATCAGCAGATAGGGCATCCCGAGCGTGGCGTAGATCTTCGCGATGCTTTGCCCGGGGACCAGGCCGATCATCACCATCGACAGGGCATGTAGTGCAACGCCGAACGCGAGCAGGTTGATCGGTTTGCGATCCAGCCAGCCGCGCGCCCAGGCCGTCCGGTAGGCCAGGCCGAGCGCCACCGCGAGCGCGATCACCGCGGTGCCGACGACCATCCCGCTGCCACCGAGCCACAAGCGGTAGGCGCCCGCGATCGCACCCGCAATCAGGCCGGTGACGGGGCCTCCGAACAGCGCGGCCATCGACAGCAGGACCGAGCGCCCGTCCACGATCACCCCCGGTGCGAGGTTGATCGGGATCATCATGCCGATGATGCACACCGTGCCGAAGATCACGCCCGATGCAAGCCTCGCGAGTCGCGGCCTGGTGGCGAGACAGCGCAGGCTGAACCCGTGCAGCAGGCTGAGTGCCAGCAGCAGGGCGACGGTCTGAATCAGTTCGAGGGTCATCGACGGGAGAAGGGCTCAGGGGGCGGCCGAGATCGGCAATCCGCGCAGCTTAGCGTACGCGATCGAGCGCCCCAAGCTAAGGAAGTCACGCAGGCTGCACGATATTCTTTGAGCGCCGCTCGCAAGCGGGCCGCCCCGTGCTCAGGCGTCCGGCCGATACGGCTTGCCCAGCGACACCGGCGAGTTGAGCCGGATGGTGTTGGCGTTGCGCGAGATCGCCACCAGCACCACGATGGTCGCCCAGTAGGGCAGGGACGACAGCAGCTGCGACGGGAAGTCGATCTGCAGGCCGGAGCCCTGGATGAACAGCTGCGTGATCATCACCCCGCCGAACAGATACGCCCCCACCATCACCCGCAGCGGCCGCCAGGTGGCGAACACCACCAGCGCAAGCGCGATCCAGCCGCGGCCGGCGACCAGGCCTTCGGCCCACATCGGCGTGTAGAACACCGACAGGAAGGCGCCGCCGATGCCGGCCATGGCACCGCCGAACAGCACCGCCAGGTAGCGGATGCGGATCACCGGGTAGCCGATCGCATGCGCCGACGCGGGGGATTCGCCCACCGCGCGCAGCACCAGCCCGGCGCGGCTGCGATGCAGGAACCACAGCAGCCCCCAGAACAGCGCCCACGAGAAATACACCAGCGCCTGCTGGTTGTAGAGCGCCTCGCCGATCAGCGGAATGTCGGCGATGAAGGGGATGCGGATCGGCGGCACCGCCTGCAGCGCCACCGCCTCGTAGGGCTTGCCGACGAAGGCCGCAAGGCCGACGCCGAAGATCGCCAGGGCCAGGCCCGAGGCCACCTGGTTGGCCATCAGGGTGAGCGTCAGCACGCCGAACAGCAAGGCCATCGCCATGCCCGCGCCCATGCCGGCCGCCACGCCCAGCCAGGGGTTGCCGCTCTCGTGGGTGACGGCGAAGGCGGCGACCGCGCCCATGGCCATCATGCCCTCTGCGCCCAGGTTGAGCACGCCGGCCTTCTCGCTCACCAGCAGGCCGAGTGCGACGATGATCAGCGGTGTCCCCGCCACCACGGTGGCGAACAGGATCGAGGTGAACAGGCTCGCGTCCATGGCCGTCCCTCAGTTGCCAGCCATCGCGCGGCGGCGCAGGCGCAGGCGGTAGTGGATGAACACGTCCGAGCCGAGCAGGAAGAACAGCAACATGCCCTGGAACACCATCGAGATCGAGCTCGGCAGGTTGAGGTACTGCTGCGCCTGTTCGCCGCCGATGTAGAGCAGCGCCATCAGCAGGCTGGCGAGCAGGATGCCGAAGGCGTTGAGCCGGCCGACGAAGGCGACGATGATCGCCGCGAAGCCGTAGCCGCTGCCGACCTTGTCGGTGAGCTGGCCCATCGGCCCGGCGACCTCGCCCATGCCCGCCAGCCCCGCCGCCGCGCCCCCGAGCAGCAGGCCGATCCAGATCATGCGCGTGGCCGAGAAGCCGGCGTAGCGTGCGGCGTCCGGCGCCTCGCCCGCCACCCGCATGCGAAAGCCCGCAAAGCTGCGGTTCATGAACGCGTAGCCCGCCACCAGCAGCGCGATCGCCAGCGCAAAGCCCAGATGCAGGCGCGTGCCCTCGAGCAGCACCGGCATCAGCGCGGCGTCGCCGAACATCCGCGTCTGCGGGAAGTTGAAGCCGTCCGGGTCCTTCCACGGCCCGAACACCAGCCACGACACGAACAACTGCGCCACATACACCAGCATCAGCGACACCAGGATCTCGTTGGCGTTGAAGCGCGTGCGCAACAGCGCCGGGATCGCCGCCCACGCCGCGCCGCCCGCCGCGCCGGCCACGATCATCGCCGGCAGCAGCAGGCGGCTGTCGGAGCCGTCGAAATACAGCGCGACGCCGGTGGCCGCCACCGCGCCGAGCATGAACTGGCCTTCGGCGCCGATGTTCCACACGTTGGCGCGAAAGCCGATCGCCAGGCCGATCGCGCACAGCATCAGCGGCGTGGCCTTCAACAGCAGCTCGGAGATGCTGTAAAGATCCTTGACCGGATTGAGGAAGAAGACGCGAAAGCCTTCGACCGGGTCCTTGCCGAGCGCGGAAAACACCAGCATGCCGCCGGCCAGCATCAGCACCACCGCAAGCAGCGGCGAGGCCCAGGACATCAACCGCGAGGGTTCGGCGCGGGCTTCGAGTTCAAGCATTCAGGGGCTCCGCGCGGGTGGGCAGCGGGTGGGCTTGGTCGGAGGGCGCGAGCTCGGCGCCCGGCCACATGCCGCTCATCCACACGCCGATGTCTTCGACCGTGGTCTCGGACGCGGCGCGGGTGGGCGACAGCCGGCCCTTGGCGATGACGGCGATGCGGTCGCAGACCTCGAACAGCTCGTCGAGCTCTTCCGAGATCACCAGCACCGCGCAGCCGCGGTCGCGCAGGTCGATCAGCGCCTGGCGGATGAAGGCGGCGGCGCCGACGTCCACGCCCCAGGTCGGCTGGGCGCACACCAGCAGCCTGGGCGCCTGCAGGATCTCGCGGCCGACGATGAACTTCTGCAGGTTACCGCCCGACAGCGACTTGGCCGCCGCATCGGGGCCGCCGCTCTTGACGTTGAAGGCCTCGATGCAGCGCTGGGCGAAATCGCGCGCGCGCCGGAAGCGCAGGAAACCGCCGGCGAGCAGGCCCTGGCTGTGGGCGGCGGTCAGCAAGGCGTTGTCGGCCAGCGACATGCCCGGCACCGCGCCGCGGCCCAGGCGCTCTTCCGGCACGAAGGCGAGGCCGAGCTTGCGGCGCTGCCCCGGCGCCAGCCGGCCGGCCTCGACGCCGCAGATCTGCACCGGGAATTTCTCGCTCAGCGGCTCTTCGCCGGAGATGACGCGCAGCAGCTCCTGCTGGCCGTTGCCCGACACGCCGGCGATGCCGACGATCTCGCCGGCGCGCACGTCGAGGTGGATGTCCTTGAGGTCGGTGCCGAAGGGGTCGTCCGACGCATGCGACAGGCCCGCCAGGCGCAGGCGCAGCTCGCCGTCCGCCCTGGCCGCGCCGTGCTCGCAGTGCGGCAGGTCCTTGCCGATCATCAGCCGCGCCATCGATTGCGGGGTTTCCTGCGCGGGGATGCACTCGCCGGTGACCTTGCCGCCGCGCAGCACGGTGGCGGTGTGGCACAGCGCCTGGATCTCGTCGAGCTTGTGGCTGATGTAGAGGATGGCGCAGCCCTCGGCTGCGAGCTGGCGCAGGGTCTCGAACAGCTTGCGCACCGCCTGCGGGGTCAGCACCGAGGTCGGCTCGTCCATGATCAACAGGCGCGGGTTCTGCAGCAGGCAGCGGATGATCTCGACGCGCTGGCGCTCGCCCACCGACAGCGCGTGGATGTGGCGGCGCGGATCGACCGGCAGGCCGTAGCGCTCCGACACCTCGGTGATGCGCTGTGCCAGGTCGTCCAGCGCCGGCTTGCCGGGCAGGGCCAGCGCCACGTTCTCGACCACGGTGAGCGTCTCGAACAACGAGAAGTGCTGGAACACCATGCCGATACCCAAGCTGCGCGCATGCGCCGGGTTGTCGACCTGCACTTCCTCGCCTTCCCAGAAGATCTGCCCGGCGCTCGGGCGGGTGACGCCGTAGATGATCTTCATCAGCGTCGATTTGCCAGCGCCGTTCTCGCCCAGGATGGCGCGGATCTCGCCCGGCTGCACCGTCAGGTCCACCTGGTCGTTGGCGACCACGGTCGGATAGACCTTGCTGATGCCCTTCAACACCAGACGAGGCGTACCAGCGGGGAGCGTGCCGTGGGTGGGGCGTCCGGTCATGGCGTGGGGGGGAGCGTGGGCGGAAAAGTGAGCGGGGGAATGATCGGTTGGCAATCGCGCGTGCGGCGGCAGGCACGGCCGCAAGATACGCGCCGGAATGCGCTCGAGGCAAGCCGCAGAAACCGCAGTACGCGGGCGCGGGATGAACCGGGTTGATTAGCTGAGTTTATGTGATGGATCCGAATGTTCGAATGGACGTTCTAGGGAATCCTGCTAAACTTCGTTTGTTGATGTTGCGGTGCAGCATATTTGCTGCGGTGCGCCTGTCGCCGGAATCGTCCGCGACCGCCACCAGGAAAACCGCTGCGCCCCGTTCGGCGCACGAACCTCCACCGAACGCTTTTTCAAGGACTGACACCATGACTTCCATCACCACCGCTCGTGCACTTTCCCTCGCCGCTCTCGCGGCCGTCTCCTTTGCCGGTGCAATGCCCGCCGCGCATGCTCAGCCGCAAGGCCCCATCCAGCTTGCGCTGGCTTCGCCCGCCGATCAGGTCGTTCGTGCCGCCGCAGCGCGTCCGCTGGCGGTGATGCTCGACCAGCCCACCGGCGGCCGCTTCGTCTATCTGCCCGAGCAGGGCTGGACCTTCGCCGGCCGCCAGGTCGATGCGCCCACCGCTGCCACGGTCGCCGATGCCGGCCAGCCGGTCAGCCTGTTCATCGACGAGCCGTCCGGCTTCGTCTTCAATTACGTGGTGGATCAGGGCTGGGTGTTTGCCGGCAAGATGGATGCGGTGCGCTGAGTCCTGATTGATTTTCCTATTCGCCGCGCCCCGGGCCCTTTGCCGGTGCGGCGGATGCCTTCAGCGTCATGGCCGCAGCGCCGTCTTCCTGAGGCGCTGCTTCGCCTTCGAGCGATAGCGCCTGCGCGCGCTTCAGGTCCTCGGGCGCGAGCTTGATCGCAACGCTGTCGCGTTCCTGCACACCATCCATGTTCAGCGCCGCTGCGGCGCGGTTGAACCAGACGTAAGCCTGCACCGAGTCCTGTTCGACGCCGACGCCGCTGCGGTGCAGGCGGCCGAACTCCACCATCCCCTCGGCGTCGCCCGCCCGCGCTGCGTTGCCCAGCCAGTGCGCGGCAAGATCGTAGTTCTGCGGCGTACCCACGCCGCTCTTGTAAAGCTTGCCCAGGTGGATCATGGCGCCGGTGTGGCCGCCTTCGGCCGCGCGCCTGAGCCAGTCGACCGCTTCCCGGGTGGCTTCCTTGCCGCGCTCGGGGTCGAGCAGCGCGGCGCGCGCGAGCCGGAACTGGGCTTCGTGGTCGCCCTGGCGAGCTGCCTCGAGGGTCGGCGCCACGGCCGCGATGCGTTCGGCTTCGTCGAGCGCCTGCTCGTCGCCCGCCACCACGAACAGCGTCGCCCCGACGATTCCGAGCACGAGTAACGCCGCACCACCGGCAACCACCAGCGGCCACTTGCGCCGGCCGGCCCGTGTGCTCGCGCGTGCCAGGAAGCGGTGTCCGCATTGGCCGCAGCGATAGGGGTGCAGGCCGGGGTTGCCGATGCGCTCGTCGTGCGAGCGCCAGCGCGAAAGCCGCGTATCGGTCGATCCGCAGGCGGTGCAGGCGGTCTGGGTGGGTGTGCTCATCTGCTTGCGCCCCGTCAGCTCTTCCAGATCCACACGATTGCAATCACCACGATCGTCAGGATCAGGGTCGAACCCCCCACGGCCGCGACGATCGGGTTGTGGAACAGCACGCTCCTCGGCGCAGGGCCAAAGAAGCGATGCACGCAAGACATGCAGCGCCAGGCGATTTCACCCTTGTGCTCGCGTTTTTCGTCTTCGGAGCGCCAGGGCGACTCACGACAGTCGGTGCCGTCGCAGCGGGGGCAGGTGGGCATGGGGCGATCTCGCACGCGTCGTGAGTCGGGGCCGGAGGGTGCATTGGGGCGAATTGATGCGTCGAATTATAGGGGCAAAGATACCGCGCCTGTTCCGGCACCGGGTTGCGTCCTGCAAACCGTTTGCCCTTGTGCGTGGCCCCGGAGCCGGAATGTGAAAAGGACGGGCAAGCCTCTCGAGCTGCCCGTCCTTTTACTTCATCGAACAACGGTCCCGGTGCGGCTCGGTCCTCAGCCGCAGGTCCCCACCGCGCCGCAGGCGGTGCAGAAGTCGCAGCCGTCCTTGCGGATCACGGTGTGGTTGCCGCACTCGGTGCACAGCGCGCCCTGCATCAGCTTGGGCTCGCTGTCGTCGCGCGGCGACTCGAGGATGCCCATCTCGCGCGTCGGGTAGCCCTTTTCGTCGAGCACGCCGAGCATGGCATAGCGGTGGATGATGAGCTGGGCGAGGTAGGCCACCGTGCTCGGCCAGTTCTGCTGGCGGCGGGTGCCGGGGACGAAGGCCATGAAGTCGCCGAGCGGCTCGGGGTAGTCGAGCAGTTTGCGCAGCTTCATGCCGATCCAGGCCGGGTCCATGACGCGCATGTCGAGCGACAGGATACGGGTGAGGCCGTCCAGCGCGCGCGGGTAGTTGCCCGACAGCCACACCGAATACGGGCGGGTGACGCCCGCGGCGTAGTCGTCCTGCGGCGGCAGGGTGATTTCCTTCAAGCCGAGCACGAAGTCTTCGCCGGTGGCCGGGTTGTAGATGTCCACCGTCCACGACAGCGTGCCGTCGGTGCCGGTCTTGGGCTCTTCCAGGCTGAACAGCGTGTCCAGCACCGGGTTGTGCTCGTCTTCCTTGTCGAACACGCCGAGCTTTTCGCAGCGGTAGCGCACGACCTGGGCGAAGGCGGACACGGTGCCGGGCATGAGCTTCTTCTCGCCGTGGGGCGGAAGCGGCATCTCGAAGGCCTTTTCACCGAGGTTGCGTGCCAGGGTGTCGAGCTTCAGCTTGAGCCAGGCGCGGTCGTTGGCGCGCATGTCCATCGACAGGGTCTTGGCCACGGCACCCAGGCCGCGCGGCTGGTCGGCGCCATTGACCCACACCTCGAACGGGAAGCTGCCGCCGTTGTTGCCGACTTGGCCGACGAAGAGTGCGAAGTCGCCGGTCGGGGTGCTGAGCATGTAGGTCCAGGCCATGTTGCCGTCGGGCATCTCGGGGCGGCCGGGCCAGCGCAGGCTGGCGAGCACCGGGGCGGGCAGGCTCTTGATCGACAGGCGCTTGTTGGCATCGACGATCTCGACGTCGTGCGGCTGCTTCTGCTCGGCGGTCGGGGTGACCGACAGCACCGAACCCAGCACGGCGTTGGGGCGATAGGTGGCCAGGCCCTTGAGGCCGTCCTTCCAGGCGGTGAGGTAGAGGTCCTCGAACTCGGCGTAGGGGTAGTCCTCGGGCACGTTCACCGTCTTGGAGATGGACGTGTCGATGTACGGGGCGACCGCGGCGACCATGTCCTTGTGCGCCTGCGCGGAGATCTCCAGCGCGGTGACGAAGGATTGCGGCAGCGCGTCGACGTTGCCGCCGAGGTGCTTGTACAGGCGCCACGCGTAGTCCTCGACCGCGTACTCCTTGAAGGTGCCGTCGGCCATGCGCTTGCGCCGGGTGTACGTATAGGAGAACGGCGGCTCGATGCCGTTGGAGGCGTTGTCGGCAAAGGCCAGGCTGATGGTGCCGGTGGGCGCGATCGACAGCAGGTGCGAGTTGCGGATGCCCTGCTTGCGGATCTTGTCCTTCACGTCGGCCGGCAGGCGCGAGGCGAAGTTGCCGCCCGACAGGTACATGTCGGCGTTGAACAGCGGGAAGGCGCCGCGTTCCTTGGCCAGATCGGACGAGGCCAGGTAGGCGCGGTTGCGCATGAACTCGGAGATCTTGCGGCCTTCTTCGCGCGCCTCGGGCGTGTCGTAGCGCTTGCCGAGCATGATCAGTGCATCACCCAGGCCGGTGAAGCCCAGGCCCACGCGGCGCTTGGATTGCGCTTCGGCGTGCTGCTGCGCGAGCGGCCAGTGGGTGGCCTCGAGCACGTTGTCGAGCATGCGGATCGAGACGTCGACCACCTTGCCGAAGCCGGCGTAGTCGAACTCGGCCTTGTCGCTGAACGGGTTCCTGACGAAGGGCGTAAGGTTGATCGAGCCCAGGCAGCAGCAGCCGTAGGGCGGCAGCGGCTGTTCGGCGCAGGGGTTGGTGGCCTCGATGGTCTCGCAGTAGTACAGGTTGTTGTCCTGGTTCATGCGATCCAGGAACAGGATGCCCGGTTCGGCGTGGTCGTAGGTCGAGCGCATGACCTGGTCCCACAGGTCGCGCGCGCGCACCTTGCGGTACACCCACATGCCGTCCTCACGCTGGTAGGCGCCGGCCTGCTTCAGTTCTTCGGTGGGCTCGGCCTTGTGCGCGAGTTCGACGAAGCCGTCGGCCTCGACAGCTTGCATGAAGGGGTCGGTGACGCCGACCGAGATGTTGAAGTTGGTGAGGTCGCCGTGGTCCTTGGCGTGGATGAATTCCTCGATGTCCGGATGGTCGCAGCGCAGCACGCCCATCTGCGCGCCGCGGCGGGCGCCGGCCGATTCCACCGTCTCGCACGAGCGGTCGAACACACGCATGTACGACACCGGGCCGGAGGCGTTGGAGGCCGTGCCCTTGACCAGCGCGCCCTTGGGGCGGATCGAGGAGAAGTCGTAGCCGACGCCGCCGCCGCGGCGCATGGTCTCGGCGGCTTGGGCGAGCGCGGTGTAGATGCCGGGGCGGCCATCGACCGCCTCGGTCACCGAGTCGCCGACCGGCTGCACGAAGCAGTTGATGAGCGTGGCAGCGAGCGTGGTGCCGGCGGCGCTGTTGATGCGGCCGGCGGGCACGAAGCCCTTTTCCTGCGCCTCGAGGAACTTCGACTCCCAGTGCGCGCGCTTGTCTTCGGATTCGATCGCGGCCAGCGCGCGGGCGACGCGACGGCGCACTTCGGCGACGGTCTGCTCATCGCCCTTGGCGTACTTTTCAACCAGGACCTCGCCCGAGATCTCCTGCATCGGCAGGTTGGCGGCGGTGGGTTTTACGGTGCCTTGGGAGGGCGCACTGCTGGGTGCGGCGGTGGACGCGCTGGAGGTCTCGCTCATGGTCTTTTTCTTCATCCGTTGTGGTTCATGGAACGGACTGAAGAATAGCGCGGAAGCTGCGAATGCGCAAAAAAATTAAATCGTTTAAAAACAATGGCTTGTTGTTTTTGTTTGTATCTTAAAGATTTTTGATGCACTACATCTAGTAGCTATTTGCACCCTGATCCTGGCAGGAATCCCTGTGTTTACGCGGGTTTGCGTGCGCGGCCAGGGCGATTTCAGCGCGGGAAGAACAGCGCCAGATACGCGGCGAGGTTCAATTCGGCCTCCTCGCGGATCGCGCCCAGCTGTTCGGGGTCCAGCCCGATCAGCGGCCACACGTCTGCGGCGACGGCCGTGGCCGCAGACGTGCTTGCCTCGCCCTTCGTGTCGGCCTCGGCGATCCGGCGCGCCAGGTGCAGCGCGGCGGCGTCGGGGGCGAAGGCGCCGCCCAGGCGGGGCAGCATCTGGGTGCCAATTGCGCCGGCGAAGCGGTCCGGCAGTTGCCAGCGATCCATCAGCGCGGCGCCCACTTCGGCGAAGTCGCAGCCGACGATGCGGCGCTCGGCTGCTTCGAGCGCGTCCTTGCCGGCCTCGGCTTCGCGCTGCGCCATCGCCGCGAGCTCGGGCACCGTCTGGTAGAGCACGAGGTGGCCGATGTCCGACAGCACGCCGATCACGAACATGCGCTCGCCCATCGGCTGCGCGGCCGTCTGTGCCGCGGCACGCGCCGCCAGGCCGGTGAGCAGGCTGCTGCGCCAGAAACGCTGCATGTCGAGCCGTGCCGGCCGGATGCCGGCGAAGGTCGCCTGCAGCGACATTGCCAGCACGAGGTCGTGCACCTGATGCAGGCCGAGCAGGGTGACGGCGCGCAGCACGTCATCGATGCGCCCGCGCGGGCCGTACAGCGCGCTGTTGACCAGGCGCAGCAGGCGCGCGCTCAGCGCAGGGTCGGCGCCGACCAGGCGTGCAACCTCGGCGATCGAGCCGTCGGGGGAATCGACCTGTTCCCGGACGCGCTCGTAGACATCGGGCAGCGAGGTCAGCATCTCGATCTGGCTGACGAGTTCCTGGGCGGAATGCATGGCGACTTCCTTTGAGGCTTGAGCGGATCAGGGGTTCGGTGCCTGGCCCGGGCTGGGGTTCGGGGGCGTCTGGCGCGCGCCGCGTGGGCTGAAAACCAGGGGCTGGGCGGGTGGCAGTTCGGGCTGCAGGGTGGCGTGTTCGATGCCGAAGCGGGTCTGCAACAACTGGCGCTCGGCTTCCAGGACGGCCGGCCAGCGTGATGCCTGGGCCAGCACGACATGAGCCGAGAGCGCGGTGCCGCGCGAATCGAGGCTCCAGATGTGCAGGTCGTGCACCGAGCGTACGCCGTCGACGGTCGCCATCGCGCGCCCGACCTCGGGCAGCGACAGGCCATCGGGCACGCCCTCGAGCAGGGTATGCACCACGCGGCGCAGCAGCGACAGCGTGGAGAACAGGATCAGCCCGCAGATCAGCATGGTCAGCATCGGGTCGATCGGCGTCCATCCGGTATAGAGGATGACGATGCCCGAGGCGAGCGCCGCGACCGAGCCGAGCAGATCGCCGATCACGTGCAGCAGGGCGCCGCGGGTGTTGAGGTCGCCTTCGCCGCGGGTGAGCAGCCAGGCGACGACGATGTTCAGTACCAGCCCGCCGAGCGCGACCAGGATCACCGCCTCGCCGGCGACTTCGCGCGGATTGATCAGGCGCTCGACCGCGTGCCACACCAGGCCGCCGACCACGGCGAGCATGAACAGGCTGTTGACGAATGCCGCCAGTGCCTCGACCCGACGCAGGCCCCAGGAGTGGCGATTGCTCGGGGCGCGCTGCGCGACCCGGGCGGCGATCGCGGCCAGGCCGAGCGACATGGCGTCGGTGAGCATGTGGCCGGCATCGCCGAGCAGCGCAAGCGAGCCCGACCACCAGCCAGCGACCGCCTCGACCGCGGCGAAGCCGAGGGTGAGCGCGAGCGCCAGCGGCAGGAAGCGGCTGGCGGAATGGTCGTGGTGGTGGTTATCGTGGGGGGCATGATCGTGAGGAGGGTGCGCATGGCGCTGCTGGCCATGCTCATGTCCGTGCGCGGCGGTGTCGTCATGGTCGTGGTCGTGCGCCTGCTGCATCGAATCGCTTCCTGTCGATCGGGAAGTGTCGATTATGCCCCCGTTGCTTTCGCGGGCAAGCCTCCTTCCACGGCCCTGCCTGCCCGCGCGGATGGGCGTTCCCTGGCCGGAGTGGCATTCACGCAATAGGTAAAACCATCTAGTGCCCTGCCTCATCTCCCCAATTTTTCTATGGGTATCGAAAGCCTAGAGTGGCTTCCACGCCAATGGCCCGTGGAGTACCGCAATGAACAAGGCTTTCCAATCCCCCGATTCCGCCGCCTGCGCCGCATCGGCGCCGGCATCGGCCTCGCGGCGCAACTTCCTGCGCGGCGTGCCGGTCGTGACCGCCGCGGCGGTGATGGCGCCGATGCCGGCGATCGCCGCCACCGGCAAGCAGCAGTGGGCGATGCTGATCGACGTACGCAAGTGCATCGGCTGCCAGGCCTGCACCGTGTCCTGCATCCAGGAAAACGCCGTGCCCGAGGGCAGCTTCCGCACCGTGGTGTCGACCTACAGCGTCAAGCTCACCGACAGCGCCCAGCCCGCCGGCACCTACGTGCTGCCGCGCCTGTGCAACCACTGCGACAACCCGCCGTGCATCCCGGTGTGCCCGGTGAGCGCCACCTACAAGCGCGAGGACGGCATCGTCGCGGTCGATGGCGACCGCTGCGTGGGCTGCGCCTACTGCGTGCAGGCCTGCCCCTACGACGCGCGCTTCATCAACCACGAGACCAACAAGGCCGACAAGTGCACCTTCTGCGCCCACCGCGTGGATGCCGGCCTGTTGCCCGCCTGCGTCGAGACCTGCGTCGGCGGCGCGCGCATCTTCGGCGACATCAACGATCCTGAGGGCGAACTCGCCCGCCGCCTGAAGGAGGCGCAGCCGCAGCTCAAGGTGCTCAAGCCCGAGCTCGAGACTGCACCGCGGGTGTTCTACATCGGCCTCGACGAGCGCTTCACCGGCAAGGTCGAGGGTCAGGGCACGCTGTGGAAGCCCCGCAACCTGCCGCACGCCTGAACCGCACGCGAGGAGATCCATCATGAACCCGAACATCGTCGAAACCATCAATGTCGCGCGCGAAGTCGCGTGGCTGCCGTGGGCGGTGCAGTACTTCTTCCTTATTGGCCTGTCCTACGGCGCCTACCTGCTGTCGCTGCCGGGCATCGTCTTCCGCCGCCCGGGCTGGGCGGGCATCTCGCGCCTGGCCCTGCTCGGCGCGCTGGTGTGCGGACTGGCTGCGCCGGTGGCACTGCTCGCCGACCTGCACCAGCCGGGTCGTTTCTGGCACTTCTATGCCTACTTCACACCCACCTCGTGGATGTCGTGGGGCGCCTTCTTCATCCCGGTGTATCTGGGCGGACTGCTCACTTATGCCTGGCTCGCCTTCCGCCCCGACCTGGCGCGCCATGCGCAAAGCGGTGGCAAGCTTGCCGGCCTGGCGGGTCTGCTCGCCTACGGTGGTCACGAGAGCCGTGGGGCGCTCAAGGCCGCGGCGCTGCTCGCCTTCGTCGGCGCGGCGCTGGTGGCGCTCTACACCGGGGCCGAGGTCGCGGTGGTGCAGGCCCGTCCGCTGTGGAACACGCCGCTGCTGCCGCTGCAGTTCTTCATCACCGCCTTTGCCGGCGCGGTCGGCCTGGCCTTGCTGTTCAACCGTTTCAGCGTGCGTGACGCGGCCGCCAACCGCCGCATGGCCGGCGTGCTGGCCGCGACGCAGGTTGTGGCGCTGGCCGTGGGTGCGCTGTGGCTGGCGCTCGGCGTCTCCGGCATCTCGCCAGTCCATGCCCAGGCCCTGGCCGAAGTCGGCCCCTCGGCCAACTGGCAGCTCTCCGCCGCGTGGGCAGTGGCTGCCACCGTGCTCACCCTGGTGCTGGCGTGGAAGTGGCCCGGCTCCGGCCTGCTGATCGGCCTGCTGGCGCTGCACTCGGCGTGGATGATGCGCTGGTCCATCTTCATCGGCGGCCAGGAAGTGCCCAAGACCGGCGCCGGCTACTACACCTATTCGCTGCCGCTCGGCCCCGAGGGCCTGATGGGCATCGTCGGCACCGCCGGGCTGTGGGTCTTCCTCTTCATCCTCATCACCACCTTGCTGCCGCTCGACCGCCTCGCGGCCGGCAACACCGACAAGGCTGCCGCCTGAGCGCGGGCGACCAAGGAGAAACATCATGAAAATCGAACGTCGTGAAATCGTCGCCGCCGGTGGCCTGGCCGCCTTTGCCGCCGGCTTCTCGCAGACCCTGGGCCGCATGGTGTCCAACTTCACCGGTCCTGAGGACAAGAAGATCGCCGAAGGCCGCCACATCCACGGCTGCTCGGCCGAACCGGAATACAGCGTCGATCCGGTGACCGGCGAGTTCACCCCCAACCCCAACCAGCAGGTCAGCTACACCGCCTGCCTGGGCTGCACCACGCAATGCGGCGTGCGCGTGCGGGTGGACAAGGCCAGCGGCCAGGTCATCCGCGTGGTCGGCAACCCCTACAGCCCGCTGTCGACCGAGCCCCACCTGCCGATGAAGGCGTCGGTGAAGGAGAGCCTGATCGCCCTGTCGCGCTTCCAGGACCAGGGCCTGGCCGGGCGCTCGACCGCCTGCGGGCGCGGCAACGCGGCCATGGATCAGATGAGCTCGCCCTTCCGCGTGCTCACCCCGCTGAAGCGCGTCGGTGCGCGCAATTCCGGCCAGTGGCAGCCGATCTCCTTCGAGCAACTGGTGAAGGAGGTGGTGGAGGGCGGCGACCTGTTCGGCGAGGGCCACGTCGAGGGCCTGGCCGCGCTGCGCGACCTCGAGACCCCGATCGACCCCGCGGCGCCCGAGCTCGGCAAGCGGGTGAATCAGGTGGGCGTGCTCACCAGCGTCAACGATGGCCGCGAAAACTTCAGCCGCCGCTTCTGGAACCAGTCCTTCGGCACGCTTAATCACGTCGGTCATGGCTCGTACTGTGGCGGTGCCTACCGCTCTGGCTCGGGCGCGCTGTTCGGTGATCTCAAGAAGATGCCGCACGCCAAGCCCGATCTGTCGAACGCCGAGTTCGTGCTCTTCATCGGCACCGCGCCGGGCAACGCCGGCAACCCGTTCAAGATCTTCGGCTCCAAGCTCGCCAAGGGCCGCGCCGCGGGGCGGCTGGACTACGTGGTGGTCGATCCGGTGCTGAACAATTCGAACAACCTTGCCGCCGCTGATCATGGGCGCTGGGTGCCGATCCGCCCGGGTACCGACGGCGCGCTGGTGATGGGCATGATGCGCTGGATGTTCGACAACGATAAGGTCAATGCCGCCTACCTCGCGTGGCCCAACCTCAAGGCCGCGCAAACCGCCGGCGAGCCGTCCTTCACCAACGCCGGCTGGCTGGTGATCGCCGAGGAAGGGCATCCGCGCCAGGGCCGCTTCGTGCGTGGCTCGGATATCGGCATGGAGGTTGCCGCCGAGGACAGGTACAAGGACGCCGACCCCTATGTGATCGCCACCGCCAGCGGCGAACTGGTCGCGGCTGAGACCGCAATGGTGCCGGCCGTGCTCGAAGCCACGCGGGTGATCGAGCTCGGCGGCAAGCCGGTGACGGTGAAGACGCCCTTCGAGCTGCTGCGCGAATCTGCGCGCCGCTTCGCGCTGGCGGAGTATTCCGCCGCCTGCGGTATTCCGGAAGCAGTCATCGCCGGGCTGGCCGAGGCGTTCACCCGCCACGGCCGCAAGGCGAGCGCGGTGGCGCATGGCGGCATGATGGCCGGCAACGGCTTCAGTAACGCCTATGCGGTGGTCACGCTCAACGCGCTGATCGGCAACCTCAACTGGAAGGGTGGCTTCATCGTCAATGGCGGTGGTTTCAAGGACAACGGCGCCGGCCCGCGCTACGACCTCGCCGGTTTCCCCGGCCAGGTCAAGCCCGCTGGCACGCCGATCGGGCGCAACGTGCCCTACGAGCGCTCGAGCGAGTTCAAGCGCCGCCAGGCCGAGGGCAAGCCCTATCCGGCCACCGACGCCTGGTTCCCCAACGCGCCGGGCCTCGGCACCGAGTGGTTCACCGGCGCGCTGCGCGGCTACCCCTACACGCTCAAGGCGCTGGTGCTGTGGAGCTGCAACCCGCTCTACGGCATCCCCGGCATCCGCCCGCTTATCGAGGACGGGCTGAAGGACCCGACGAAGCTGCCGCTCATCATCGCGGTCGACCCGCTGATCAACGAGAGCAATGCCTTCGCCGACTACATCGTGCCCGACTCGATCATGTACGAGAGCTGGGGCTTCCCGGCGCCGTGGGCGGGCATCCCGACCAAGGCCACGACCGCACGCTGGCCGGTGGTGGAGCCCAAGGCAGCGACCACCGCCGATGGCCAGCGCATCGGCATGGAGACCTTCTACATCGCGCTCGCCAAGGCCATGGGCCTGCCCGGCTTCGGCGCCGACGCGATCGCCGACATGGACGGCAAGCGCTACCCGCTCGATCGCGCCGAAGACTGGTATCTGCGCGGCGCGGCCAACATCGCCTTCGCTGGCAAGGCGCCGGTGGGTGACGCCACCGACGAGGATATGGCACTCACCGGGGTCGAGCGCATCCGTCCGCTGATGGAGGCTACGCTGAAGCCCGAGGAGTGGCGCAAGGCGGCGATGATCTTCACCCGCGGCGGGCGCTACCAGGGCGCTGGCGAGGCGCAGGATGCCGAGCACCCCGAGTGGCAGACCAACCGCTTCAACAAGCCGCTGTGGGTGTGGAACGAGCTCATCGGCACCGCGCGCAACACCATGACCGGCCAGCGCAGCAGCGGCTGCGCGACCTGGATGCCGCCGTCCTTCTTCGACGGCACGCCGATGCGCGAGATCCACACCGAGGCCGACTGGCCGCTGCAGGTGGTGAGCTACAAGTCTGCGCTGCAGAACTCCTACAGCATCGCCACCCGCATCACCGGCCTGCACCCGGACAACCCGGTGATCGTGCATCCGGCCGATGCCGAGAGGCTGGCGCTGAAGACCGGCGACAGCGCGCGCATCCGCACCCCGGGCGGGGCGGCCGAGTGCACCGTGATCGTGCATGAGGGCGTGATGCCGGGGGTGATGGCGATCGAGCACGGCTACGGCCACCGCGAACTGGGGGCGCGCGCCCACCGCATCGGCGATCACACGCAGCCCGATCGCCCCGACCTGCGCGCCGGCATCAACCTCAACGACCTCGGCCTCACCGACCCGACGCGCGGCGACAAGGTCATCTGGGTGGATTCGGTGTCCGGCACCGCGGTGCGCCAGGGCCTGCCGGCGCGGCTCGAGCGGGTGTGAGGCCGTGCGGCGGAGCGGGGGCGCAAGTTACCCGCTCCGCCGCGCCTTCAGTCCAGCGCCGCCGGGTCCGCGCGCAGCATCAGGCGTGCAAGCTCGGCGGCGCTGCCGACCCCGGTCTTTTCCATGACGTGATGACGGTGCACATGCACCGTCTTTTCGCTGATGTCGAGCTCGCGCCCGACCAGCTTGTTGGGCAGGCCGAGCGCCACCCGGCGCGCGACCTCCAGCTCGCGCGGCGACAGGCGGTCGAGCAGGGCCTGCGCCTCGGTGCAGCGCGCCCTCTGCTCGCGCGCCGCGCAGCCGAGCTTCACCGCGCGCCCGACGGCGTCGATCAGCGCCTGATCCTTGAACGGCTTTTCCAGGAAGTCGCAGGCGCCGTGCTTCATCGCCTGCACCGCGAGCTCGACGTCGCCGTGGCCGGTGATGAACACGATCGGCACCTGCCAGCCGCGCTGGCGCATTACCTGCTGCAGCTCCAGCCCGCTCATCATCGGCATGCGGATGTCGAGCACCAGGCAGGCGGTGGCGGCGGGCTCGGGGGTGGCGGCGAGGAAGTCTTCGGCCGAGGCGTGGCTGGCCACCGCCCAGCCCATGGATTCGAGCAGGAACACCAGCGAGCGGCGAAAGGCGGCGTCGTCGTCGATGACGTGGATCAGGAGGTCTTCGGTCGGGGTCATGGCGAGTTCTTATGCGGTGGGCGTGCCGGTGGGCGTCGGGCGTTGTGCGGAAGCCGCAAGCGGCAGGCTGAGGATGAACAGCGCGCCAACGGCGCCGACGTGCTGTGCGGCGGTGGGAGGTGAGGCGGGAGGTGAGCCGGTAGGTGCCGCGGGCGATGCGTCGGACGGCTCGTCGCAAGCCGCCGCCGTGAGCCGGCCACCGTGGGCCTCGGCGATGCTGCGGCAGATCGACAGCCCGAGCCCGAGCCCGTCGGCCTTGGTGGTGAAGAAGGACTCGAACAACTGCGCGCGCGCGGTCTGATCGAGCCCGCTGCCGTAGTCGCGGACCAGGATGCGCAGGTTGCCTGCCGCGGCCTCGAGCCGGATGTCGATGCGCTGGCGCTCGGCCGGCAGGCCGCGGCTGGCGTCCCAGGCGTTCTTCAACAGGTTGAGCAGCACCTGCTGGATCTGCAGGCGGTCGGCGTCGATCAGCGTGCCGGCGGGCAGGGCGTCGTCGACCGCGACCGGCGGCGCCTGCGCGAGCATGCCGCGAAACAGGGTGACGGCCTCGTCGACCAGCTCGCGCGGCGCCACGCGCTCGCGGCTGGCGGTGCGTTTGCGGGCGAAGCTGCGGATGCGCCCGAGGATGCCGGCGGCGCGCTCGGCCTGGCCGGTGATCTCGCTGGCGGCCTCGCGCACCGCGGCCTCGGTCAGGCGCTGGTGGTCGGCGCGGCGGGTGAGGCTGTTGGCGTAGTTGGTGATCGCGGCCAGCGGCTGGTTGAGCTCGTGCGCGAGCGTGCCTGACAGCTCGCCGAGCACCGACAGGCGCGACATGTGCTCGGCCTGCTCCTGCGCGCCGCGCATGCGCGCCGCCATCGCCTCGCGCGCGGCGAGCGCCTCGCGCAGCGCGGCGGTGCGGGTCTGCACGAGGTATTCCACACGCACGGTGTACAGGATCCAGCTCAGGATCAGCAGCGCGAAGCCGCCCACCCAGGGCCAGTAGCGCTCGGCCAGCACCATCAGCGTGGGCCCGCGCAGGTAGGCGTAGGGACCGATCTCGAGACGGCGGAAGAGTTCATGCACCGACTGGTAGTCGGCAGGCACGGTCCACGCGATGCCGTCGCGGTCCGCGCGCATGCCGAGCAGCGCGATCGCGACCATGCGCGACAGTTCGGGTGGCGTGTGGCGCAGCGCGGCGAGCGGCCAGTCCGGATAGAGCCGGGTCGACGTCGCGCACGGAAAACCCGGCTCGGCGCGCGGCGACAGCACCCGGAAGCGTGCCGCCCACTCGGGTTGGTCCTCGAGCAGGCAAGTGCGGATCACGCCGGCATCGGCCAGCCCGGCGTCGAGCGCATCGATCACGCCGCCCATCGGGAAGCCGACCTCGCGCAGTTCGGCGAGCTCGGCCTCGGGGTCGATGCCGAGCGCATCGAGCTCTCCCCACGCCACCTGGTAGCCGCCGAATCCGCCACGGCCGACGATCGCGAGCCGGCGGCCACGCAGGTCTTCCAGGGTGTGCAGGCTGCTGGCAAGCGGCACGATCACCGCGGAGCCCAGGGCGCGCTCGGGCGCGCGCGTGCCGCCCGTGTCCAGGGTGAGGATGCGGCTGGCGCCGAGTACCGCCTCGAGCTCGATGTAATGCCCAGGGTTGGTGATGATGAAGTCCAGTTCGCCGCGGCGCGCGGCTTCGCGCAGGCCGTCGTGGTCCAGGTGGATGAGGGCAGGGGCGTAGCTGGGCAGTGCGGCTTGCAGCCTGCGCACCACCGGCGACCATTCTTCCACGGTAGCGTCGGAGCCGAGGAAGGCGAGCACGCCGATGCGCAGCGCCTGCCCGGGGGCGGCCGCATGGGCATGCATGAAGCCGGCACAGGTGAGGACGGCAAGTGCGATCGCGGCAAGGCGCGTACGGATCACTGTAAGCATCGGCGCAACATCGCTTGCCGCGCGGTGTGCGTCAAGTGCACACCGCGGCCTACGCGTGGGATGCCCGCGGATCGGTTGCGGCGGGCGTGAATTCGATCCGCAAGGTGGAGGTGTCGGTATCTGGCGATGTATCTTTGACGCCGTCCATAAGATGATCCCGATCGAGATGAACAAGGCGAGGGCGACATGAGGCTGCTGACCTGGAACATCCAGTGGGGCCGCGGTGCGGACGGCAGGGTGGACCTTGCGCGCACGGTGGCGGCCATCCGCGCGGCGGGCGAGGTCGATGTGATCTGCCTGCAGGAGGTGGCCTGCAATTTCCCGGGCCTCGCGGGCGGTGCGCGCGAGGCCGAGCCGGCGTACCTTGCGGCGGCCTTTCCCGGCTACGAGGCGGTCTTCGCGGCGGGCATGGACGTGCCCGACGGCGAGGGCGGGCGGGCGCGCTTCGGCAACCTGCTGCTGTCGCGCCTGGCGGTGGGGCAGGTCTTCCGCCACCTGTTGCCGGCGCCGGCCGACCCGGCATTCCCGGCGATGCAGCGGGTGTGCGTGGAGGCGGTGGTGAGCGCCCGGCGCGGGCCGCTGCGCGTGCTGACGACACATCTGGAGTACTACTCGCAGCGCCAGCGCCGCGCCCAGGTCGAGGCCCTGCGCGCGCTGCACGCCGAGGCCGCCGGACAGGCCGCGGCGCCGGCGGCGGGCAAGGAGTCGAATCCGGCCTTCGCCGCGCGGCCGCGGCCGGCGTCGGCGGTTCTTTGCGGGGATTTCAACTTCGAGCCGGATTCAGCCGAGCATCGGTTGATGCAGGCGCCGATCGGGGCGGGCGTGCCGGCGTGGTGCGACGCCTGGCGGGTGGCCGCGCCGGGTGCGCCGCATGCGCCGAGCGTCGGCCTGCACGGGGCGGACTGGCCGGACCGTGCCTACTGCTGCGACTTCTTCTTCGTGACCACGGATCTGGCGCCGCGCATGCGCGCGCTGCAGGTGCTGTCCGAAACCGCGGCGTCCGATCATCAGCCGGTGGTGCTGGAACTTGACGACTGAGGCGCGCACCGCCATGTGCGGCGGGCGCGGGCTTCAGCCGGGCGCAGGGTTCAGCCGGGCGGCAGGGGCTCGATCAGGTCGCGGTAGGCGTGCCAGGTGGCGTGGCCGATGATCGGCATCAGCACCACGAGGCCGATGTTGAAGGTGGCGAAGCCGATCGCGGTGAGCACGACGATCAGGGCCGCCCACACCAGCATCGGACCGGGGTTGTTGAGGAGCGCGCCGAAGCTCGCCAGCATCGCGGTGATTGCGTCCTGGTTGCGGTCGAGCATCAGCGGCACCGACACCACGCTGGCTGCAAAGGCGATCGTCGCGAATACCAGCCCGACGCCGACATACGCGCCGAGGAACTCGAGGTTGCGCAGGCTGAGGATCTGCTCGATCAGGCTGTCGAGGCTCGGCATCTCGTCGGTATAGAACAGCGCGAACACCACCATCGACGCGCGCGCCCACACCAGCAGCACGACGCCGAGCACGACCGCGAACACGCCGATGTTGCTCATGTTGCGGCGCCACACGGTGAGCGTGGGGCCGAGCGCGCACGGCTCGCCGCGTTCGCGCCGACGGCTGAGCTCGTACAGGCCCATCGCGACCAGCGGCCCGACGAGCAGGAAGCCCGAGGCGAGCGCGGCGATGTATTCGTAAGCGTGGAGAAACATCACCACGGTCAGTACGCCCATCGCCGCGAAGCACAGGCCGTAGAACAGGCTCGGGCCCGGGGCGGCGCGCAGGTCGGCCGCGCCGCGGGCGATCCACCGGAACGGGGCGCCGAGCGAGACCTCGCGCACGGTGGGAAAGGGCAGGCCGGGGTCGTCGTCAGTCCGCGGCTTGGCTTGCGTCGAGGGGTCCGGCTCCGTCATGTGGATCTCCTGTGGGTGTTGCAATGACCGCGGAGCGGGAGAAGTGTTTCAGGACGCCGCCAGCATCGTGTCGACGAGTTGCCGGGGCGCTTCCTGCATCAAGGCGTGGCCCAACCCGGGCAGGACGACCAGGCGTGCGTCGCACGCGGTGAAGGCCTCGCGCAGCGGCACGACCGCGTCGGCCGGGGTCATGCGGTCGCAGTCCCCCGTCACGAGCAGCACCGGGCAGCGTACGCGGCTGGCGGCCGCCAGCCCGTCCTGCCAGTCGTCGCAGGCGACGAGGTCGGTCGCGAGCACCGCCGCGCCCTGCTTCTGCATGCGTTCGAGGTTGGCGGCTTCGAGCTCGTGGCGACGCTGTTCGCCGAGCATCTCGGCGGGGGCGAAGGAGAACTTGTTGATCAGTGCCCAGCCCTTGGGCGGGTCGTTGCGCACGGCATCGAGTACGAAGGGCGCGACCGGCATCGGTGCCAGGCTGCCGAGCAGGTAGAGCGCATGCACGCGGTCGGGCGCACGCGCGGCGACGGCAAGCGCGACCAGCGAGCCCATGCTGTGCCCGGCGATGCGAAAGCTGTCGAGGCCGAGCACATCGGCCAGGGCGATCACCCAGTCCGCCATTGCGTCGATGCTGGGCAGCGCTTGCCCACCGGAGGCGCCGTGGGCCGGCAGGTCGGGGGCGATGACACGGTGGCCGGCGCTGGCCAGCCCGCGTGCGAGGGGGTCCCAGACACCGTGGTCGTGTCCGGCGCCGTGGATCAGCAGCAGCGGCGGGCCGCTCGGTTCGCCATGGATCGCCACGGCCACCGGCTGGCCGCATACCTGAATGTCTTTCATGGAGTCGATTGTCTTGTCAGTGATGGGGCGGGTGCGCAGACCCCGTGTGCGGGCGCCATGCGCTGAGCGCGACGACGGCCGATGCTGCGCTCAGGCGCGCTCGTCGGGGTTCAGCATGTGCTCGATGGCGATGATGCGGTCCTTGAGCGCGAGCTTGCGCTTCTTGAGGCGGCGCAGCATCAGCTCGTCGCCGGTGGGCGAGGCAGCGAGCGTGACGATCGCGTCGTCGAGGTCGCGATGTTCGAGGCGCATCTCTTCCAGGCGCAGGCGCAGGCTGGTTACTTCGTCGAATGCTTTGTCGTTCATGCTTGCGTCCCCTGTGTGTCTCTTTTGAATTGTTTTTGCACTGCGTTCTGCCGGGTGCCGGTGCGCGCCGTGGCTCGGCGAGAATGGTATGCGCCGGCGGGGTGGATGACAACTTCGTTCCCGCCCGCGTTCCCGGGCGGCATGCCAGCGCTTGCGGGCGTGGCGCGTGCAGGATGGATTCCTTACCATTCGCCCTTCGCCAACAAGGAAACTGCGCAAGTGAACAAAGCCTTCGTGAAGGAAAGCGATGGCGCCGACGACGACGGGGACGAGGAACTCGCTCCCGCGCAGCGCCTGCCCGCAGGCAGCAAGAACTACATGACGCGGCGCGGCTACGATGCGCTGCGTGTCGAACTCGACCAGCTCGTGCGCTTCGAGCGCCCCAAGCTGGTCGAGACCGTGGCCTGGGCCGCCGGCAACGGCGACCGCTCCGAGAACGGCGACTACATCTACGGCAAGAAGCGCCTGCGCGAGATTGACCGCCGCATCCGCTTCCTGATCAAGCGCATCGAGAGCGCCGAGGTGGTGGACCCCGAGCGCCAGCAAGGGCTGGAGCAGGTCTTCTTCGGTGCCACGGTGAGCTTCTGCGACCTCGAGACCGAGGACGAGCAGACCTGGCAGATCGTCGGCGTGGACGAGGCCGATGCCGCGCAGGGGCGCATAAGCTGGATCTCGCCGCTGGCGCGCGCGGTGCTGAAGGCGCGCGTGGGCGACGTGGTGCGCTTCCAGAGCCCGGCGGGCATGCGCGAGATCGAGATCACCGACGTGCAGTACCTGTGAGCGCAGGGCGGCGCGCGGCAGGGGCTTGAAAGCCGGGCGGGCGTCCCCATTTGCGGACGCACTGATCCGTAACCCTAGCTGGAGCCTTATTCATGTCCGAAACCGCAGCCGCCGCCCAGACGATGAACTTCCAGGCCGAGGTGAAGCAACTGCTTCACCTCATGATCCACTCGCTGTATTCCAACCGCGAGATCTTCCTGCGCGAGCTCGTCTCCAACGCCTCGGATGCCTGCGACAAGCTGCGCTTCGAGGCGCTCGACAATGGCGCCCTGTACGAGAACGACAGCGAACTGAAGATCCGCATCGGCTTCGACGCCGAGGCCAGGACCATCACCATCGCCGACAACGGCGTCGGCATGAGCCGTGACGAGGCGATCGCGCACCTGGGCACCATCGCCAAGTCGGGCACGCGCGAATTCTTCGGTCAGCTCACCGGCGACCAGAAGAAGGACGCCAACCTCATCGGCCAGTTCGGCGTGGGCTTCTACTCCGCCTTCCTCGTCGCCGATCGCGTCACCGTGCTCACCCGCCGCGCCGGACTGGCCGCGGGCGAGGGCGTGAAGTGGGAATGCTCGATGGTGGGCGACGAAGCCGGCGCCTACACCGTGGCGCAGATAGACAAGGCCGGCCGCGGCACCGAGATCACCCTGCATCTGCGCGAGGGTCAGGAAGACCTGCTGTCGTCGTGGAAGCTGAAGAGCCTGATCCGCAAGTACTCCGATCACATCGTGCAGCCGATCGTGATGAAGAAGGAGGAATGGAGCGAGGAGCAGAAGGCGCAGGTGTTGACCGACGAGGACGAGACGGTCAACCAGGCCAACGCGCTGTGGACCCGCGCCAAGAACGACATCACGGAAGACGAGTACAAGGGTTTCTACAAGCACGTCGCGCACGACTTCGAGGACCCGCTGGCGTGGACGCACTCGCGCGTCGAGGGCCGCCACGAATACACCAACCTGCTCTACGTTCCGAAGAACGCCCCCTTCGACCTGTGGGACCGCAGCGCCAAGCACGGCATCAAGCTCTACGTGAAGCGCGTCTTCATCATGGACGACGCCGAGAAGCTGATGCCGACCTACCTGCGCTTCGTGCGCGGCGTGGTCGATTCGGCCGACCTGCCGCTCAACGTGTCGCGCGAGATCCTGCAGGAATCCAAGGACATCGACACCATCCGCGCCGGCTGCACAAAGAAGGTGCTGACGCTGCTCGAGAGCCTGGCCAACAGCGACGAGGCCGCCGACAAGGAGAGGTACGCCGAGTTCTGGAAGGCCTTCGGCAAGGTGTTGAAGGAAGGCGTGGGCGAGGACTTCGCCAACAAGGACAAGGTCGCCGGCCTGCTGCGCTTCGCCTCGACCCAGCTCGACACCGCGGAAGAGGTCGTCTCGCTCGCCGACTACATCGGCCGCATGAAGGAAGGCCAGGACAAGATCTACTTCGTCACCGCCGAGACCTTCAACGCCGCGAAGAACAGCCCGCACCTCGAGGTCTTCCGCAAGAAGGGCATCGAAGTGCTGCTGCTCACCGACCGCGTCGATGAGTGGGTGACCGGCAACCTCACCGAGTTCGACGGCAAGGCGCTGGTGTCGGTCGCCAAGGGCGGGCTGGATCTGGGCGCGCTCGAGGACGAGGCCGAGAAGCAGGAAGTCGAGAAGGCCGCCGACGAGTACAAGGAACTGCTCGACAAGATGAAGGCGAGCCTGGGCGAGCGCGTGAAGGACGTGAAGGTGACGCTGCGCCTGACCGATTCCCCCGCCTGTCTGGTGGCCGACGAGCACGATCTGGGCATGAACCTGGCCCGGATCCTCAAGGCGGCAGGCCAGAACGCACCGGTCTCCAAGCCCATCCTCGAGATCAACCCCAGCCACCCGGCGGTGCTGCGCCTGAAGTACGAGGACAAGCACTTCGACGACTGGGCGGCGGTGCTGTTCGACCAGGCGCTGCTTGCCGAAGGCGGCGCACTCGACGACCCGGCGACCTTCGTGAAGCGCATCAATCAGTTGATGCTGGCGATGAGCGGAAACTGAGCGGTCCATTCCCGGGCCGTCAATCAAACGGGCGGCGCGCCACAAGGCGGTCGCCCGTTTCAACTTCGAGAAATGCGATGAAGATCAAAGCGCTAGCCCTGTCGTTCGGCCTTGCCGCCCTCGCCATGCACGCCGGCCCGGCCGTGTCCTCGGATGCCGCAACTGCCGCGCCCCTGCAAGCGATTGCCGCGCTCGACGTGCCGCGCTACATGGGGACCTGGTACGAAATCGCCAAGTACCCGAACTGGTTCCAGAAAAAGTGCATCAGCGACACGCGCGCCGACTACAGCCTGCAGCCGGATGGCCGGGTGCAGGTGATCAACCGTTGTCGTGAGCAGGGCGGCGAGCTGTCCGAAGCCGTCGGCATGGCGCGCCAGATCGGCGCGGCCGACTCGGCACGACTGGAGGTGCGCTTCGCGCCAGCCTGGCTGTCGTTCCTGCCGATGGTGTGGGGCGACTACTGGGTCATCGATCTCGATCCGGACTATCAACTGGTCGCGGTCAGCGAGCCCGGGCGCGAATACCTGTGGGTGCTGTCGCGCACGCCGGTGGTCGATGCGCAGGCCTACGAGGCCCTGCTGGGGCGGCTGGCGGCACGCGGCTTCAATCTGGGCAAGCTGGAGCGGACGCAACAGCAGGGCAAGTGACCCCGCGTGGCGCTCGCCATCTCCGGGTTTTTGGCGGGGTCCGCGCGCCTGCGCCGCGCGGACCCCGGATAGAGGCGACGTGCATATAGGGGCAAACCATAGGTTGACGCCCCCCTCCCCAGCCGGAACACTCCATCGCTACAAAAACAAACGAAGGCTGGGGAGACACCCTTGAGCGAGTTCATCCTCGAGACCCGCGGACTCACCAAGGAGTTCAAGGGTTTCGTCGCAGTATCCGGCGTCGACCTGCAGGTGCAGAAGGGGCACATCCACGCCCTCATCGGCCCCAACGGCGCTGGCAAGACCACCGTCTTCAACCTGCTGACCAAGTTCCTGCCGCCGACTTCGGGGTCGATCCTGTTCGAAGGTCGCGACATCACCCGCGAGGCGCCGGCGGTCACTGCGCGCCGCGGGATGGTGCGCTCGTTCCAGATCTCGGCCACCTTTCCCAACCTTACCGTGCGCGAGAACGTGCGCATCGGGCTGCAGCGCAAGCTCGGCACCGAATTCCACTTCTGGCGCTCGGCAAAGTCGCTCGATGTGCTCAACGACGAGGCGATGGCACTGCTCGAGGCGGTCGATCTGACATCCTTCGCGGATACCGTCACCGCTGAGATGCCCTACGGCCGCAAGCGCGCGCTCGAGATCGCCACCACGCTCGCGCTCGAGCCGAGCATGTTGCTGCTCGACGAGCCGACCCAGGGCATGGGCAATGAGGACATCGCGCGCGTGGTCGACCTGATCCGCAAGGTGTCGGCCAATCGCACCATCCTGATGGTCGAGCACAACCTGTCGGTGGTCGCCAACCTGTGCGACCGCATCACCGTGCTCACCCGCGGCAGCGTGCTCGCCGAGGGTACCTACGCCGAAGTGTCGAAGAACCCCAAGGTGCTCGAGGCCTATGTCGGTTCCGACGACATGAGCGACGCCCACCACTGATCCCCCGCGACCGACAGCCATGACCAGTGCCTTCACCCCTCATCCGGAGATGCTCCGGATCCACGACCTGCACGCCTTCTACGGCGAGTCGCACATCCTGCATGGCATCGACCTCAAGGTTGCGCGCGGCGAGTGTGTGACGCTGCTCGGGCGCAACGGCTCGGGGCGCTCGACCACGCTCAAGTCGGTGCTCGGCCTCGTGGGCCGGCGTACCGGCTCGATCATGGTCAACGGCCGTGAGGTCATCGCCGAGCCGACGCATCGCATGGCGCGCTACGGCATCGGCTACGTGCCCGAGGAGCGCGCCATCTTCGCTTCGCTCAGCACCGAGGAGAACCTGATGCTGCCACCGCAGGTGGCGAGCGGGGCGATGTCGGTGGGTGAGATCTACGGCATGTTCCCCAACCTCTACGAGCGCCGCAGCAGTCCGGGCTCCAAGCTGTCGGGTGGCGAGCAGCAGATGCTGGCGATGGCGCGCGTGCTGCGCACCGGGGCCAAGTTGCTGCTGCTCGATGAGATCACCGAGGGCCTGGCGCCGGTGATCGTCAAGAAGCTCGGCGAGATCATCGTCGAACTGAAGTCGCGCGGTTTCACCATCGTGCTGGTGGAGCAGAACTTCCGTTTTGCCGCGCCGCTGGCCGACCGCCACTACGTGCTCGAGCACGGCGAGATCATCGCCACCATCAACGCCGACGAGTTGGCGGGGAAGATGGACTGGCTGCACCAGACGCTGGGGGTCTGAGCGGTACTGCCGCGCAGTTCCTGCGTAACAACCATACGAACGAGACGGAGACACACGATGCAGACGAAGAAACTTACCACCCTGGCCTGCGCGGCCGCTTTTGCCATGCTGTCGGGCGCGGCGAGCGCGCAGATCTCGGGCGACACGGTCAAGGTCGGTGTGCTCACCGACATGTCGGGTACCTACTCCGACCTCGCCGGCGCCGGCGCAGTGCTCGCCACCCAGATGGCGATCGAGGACTTCATCGCCGAAGCCAAGCCCGCGTTCAAGGTCGAGATGGTCTCCGCCGACCACCAGAACAAGGCCGACATTGCATCGAACAAGGCGCGCGAATGGTTCGAGCGCGAGGGCGTCGACACCGCCACCGAGCTCGTCACCACCTCGACCGCGCTCGCGGTGATGAAGGTCGCCAAGGAGATGAACCGCGTCGCGCTGATGAGCGGCCCGGCCTCGACCCCGATCACCAACGAGCAGTGCAACGACGTCACCGTGCACTACACCTACGACACCTATGCGCTCGCCAACGGCACCGCCAAGGCGGTGACCCAGCAGGGCGGCGACACCTGGTTCTTCCTGACCGCCGACTACGCCTTTGGTCAGTCGCTCGAGCGGGACTCCTCCGCAGTCGTCACGGCCAACGGCGGCAAGGTGCTGGGCTCGGTGCGCCACCCCTTCCCGGCCTCGGACTTCTCGTCCTTCCTGCTCCAGGCCCAGGCCTCGGGCGCCAAGATCATCGGCCTGGCCAACGCCGGCGCCGACACCACCAACGCGATCAAGCAGGCGGCCGAGTTCGGCATCACGCCCAAGCAGGCGCTCGCCGGTCTGCTGATGTTCATCTCTGACGTCCATTCGCTCGGGCTGCAGGCCACCCAGGGCATGTACCTGACCACCGGCTTCTACTGGGATCTCGACGACGAGACCCGTGCCTGGTCCAAGCGCTTCTTCGACAAGCACAAGCGCATGCCGACCATGGTGCAGGCTGGCCAGTATTCCTCGGTGCTGCATTACCTGCGTGCAGTGCAGGCGACCGGCACCGACGAGGCGGGCAAGGTCATGGCGCAGATGAAGGCCACGCCGATCAAGGACTTCTTCGGCAAGAACGGCCGCATCCGCGAGGACGGGCGCATGGTGCACGACATGTACCTGGCACAGGTGAAGACGCCCGCCGAGTCCAAGTACCCGTGGGACTACTACGACATCCGCCAGACGATTCCCGCGGAAGAGGCCTTCCAGCCGCTGGCGCAGTCGAAGTGCCCGCTGGTCAAGAAGTAAGCTGATCGCGGGGTCTCCCGCACTTCACGACGCACCGGGGCGGCGCGCCCGCTCCGGTGCGGGAGTCGCACATGGAAATTTTCGGCGTTCCGAGCGCACTGCTCGGCAGCCAGTTGCTGGTCGGCCTGATCAACGGTTCGTTCTACGCGATCCTGAGCCTGGGCCTGGCCATCATCTTCGGCCTGCTCAACATCATCAACTTCACCCACGGCGCCCAGTACATGATGGGCGCCTTCGTGGCGTGGATCGCGCTCAACAAGCTCGGCATCAACTACTGGGTCGCGTTGCTGTTCGCGCCGATCGTCGTCGGCGCGCTCGGTGTGCTGATCGAGCGCACGATGCTGCGCAAGCTCTACAAGCTCGACCATCTTTACGGACTCTTGCTCACCTTCGGTCTCGCGCTGATCTTCGAGGGCATCTTCCGCGACCAGTACGGCATCTCCGGTCAGTCCTACCCGGTGCCCGAACTGCTGCAGGGCGGGGTGAACCTCGGTTTCATGTTCCTGCCGATCTATCGCGGCTGGGTGGTGGTGGCCGCGCTGACGGTGTGCTTCGCGACCTGGTTCATCATCGAGAAGACCAAGCTTGGCGCATACCTGCGCGCCGGCACCGAGAACCCGCAGATGGTGCAGGCGCTCGGCATCAACGTGCCGCTGCTGATCACCTTCACCTACGGCTTCGGTGTGGCGCTGGCGGCCTTCGCCGGGGTGCTCGCCGCGCCGATCTACCAGGTCAGCCCGCTGATGGGCTCGAACCTGATCATCGTCGTGTTCGCGGTGGTGGTGATCGGCGGCATGGGCTCGATCATGGGCTCCATCATCACCGGCCTCGGTCTCGGGCTCGTCGAGGGCCTGACCCGGGTGTTCTATCCCGAGGCTTCGGCCGTGGTGGTGTTCGTGATCATGGTGATCGTGCTGCTGGTGCGACCGGCCGGCCTGTTCGGCAAGGCTTGAGCGCGGCGAAAGGAATCAGACTGATGAACAACCCGAATTCGATGTTTGCGCGCGCCATCCCGATCCTGTTCGGCGCGCTGTTCCTGATCGGGCTGGTGGCGCCGTTCGCGGTGTACCCCACCTTCCTGATGAAGATCCTGTGCTTCGGGCTGTTCGCGTGCGCGTTCAACCTGCTGCTCGGTTTCGCCGGGCTGTTGTCCTTCGGGCACGCTGCCTTTCTCGGTAGCGCCGGCTACGTGTGCGGCATGCTGGTGCGCGACGTGGGCGTGACGCCCGAAGTCGGCATCATCGGCGGCACGCTCGCCGCCGGCGCGCTCGGCTGGCTGTTCGGCGTGCTGGCGATCCGCCGCACCGGGATCTACTTCGCGATGATCACGCTGGCGCTGTCGCAGATGGTGTATTTCGTCGTGCTGCAGTGGAAGGCGACCGGCGGCGAAGATGGCCTGCAGGGTGTGCCGCGCGGACACCTGTTCGGGGTGATCGACCTGTCGAACAACATCGCGATGTACTACCTGGTGTTCGCGGTGTTCTGCATCGGCTTCTTCATCATCTACCGCGCAATCAACTCTCCCTTCGGCCAGATCCTCAAGGCGATCCGCGAGAACGAGCCGCGTGCGATGTCCCTAGGCTACGACGTCGCCAAGTTCAAGCTCCTCGCCTTCGTACTCTCGGCCGCGCTCGCCGGCATGGCGGGGGCGACCAAGACCCTGGTGTTCCAGCTCGCCTCGCTCACCGATGTGCACTGGCACATGTCGGGCGAGGTGGTGCTCATGACCCTGCTGGGTGGCCTGGGCACCGTGCTGGGACCGCTGGTCGGTGCCGCCACCATCGTCTCGCTGCAGACCGAGCTCGCCGATAGTGTCGGCTCCTGGGTCACGGTGATCATGGGGGTGATCTTCGTGGTCTGCGTGTTGTTGTTCCGCCGCGGTATCGTCGGCGAGCTACTGGCGCTGATCCAGCGCGCCGGCATCCGCTGAGGGGGCGGCTGCGGGGGCGCCCTCGGCTGCCCCCGCAGTCGTCGCCGCCGCCGCCGTTGGCTTGTCCGTAAGAGGATGCGCCGGCGGCGGATGTTTCTCGTGCGTCCGCTTTTCCGCGCGCCTCAGCCACCCGTACGCGAGTGCGTGGTACAGCGGCACGGGTGCCACCGAGCGCGACACGCCGTGCGCCACCACCGCGGTGGCCATCAGCGGCAACAGCATCTGGTGGTTGGCGGTCATCTCCATGACGATCACGAACGAGGTGATCGGCGTCTGCGTCATTGCCGCGAGGAAGGCCACCATGCCCAGCACCAGGATGGCCGGGTCCGGCTCGCCCGGCAGCAGGAGCGCGATGTCCGAGCCGAGGCCTGCGCCCACGGCCAGCGCCGGGGCGAAGATGCCGCCGGGAATCCGCGATACGAAGACGAGCCAGATCACCGCCAGCTTCATCAGCGTGAAGGCCACCGGCAGCGTGGCGCTGCCCTCGAGTGCGGCCTTGGATTCCGCATAGCCAGTGCCGTAGGTGAGTCCGCCGCTGGCAAGCCCGATGAGGGCGGTCAGCAGTCCGCACATTCCGGCGAAGGCAACCGGCTGGGTGCTTGCAATCACCCCGAGCCGGCCCGGCAGCCCACGCGACGAGGCCACCAGCACGCGGGTGAAGATCCCGCCCAGCAGCCCCCCGGCCACCCCGCACGCCAGCACCGGCCACACGCCGTCCGGCCAGCCGATGCTCGCCAGCGTGCGTCCGAAGTAGGTGTAGTTGCCGAGCACGGCGAGCGACATCAAGCCGGCGAAGATCACGGCGGTGAGCGTGGTGCTGTTGGCCTGGAAGGCGCGGTAGCGGCACATCTCCTCGATTGCGAACATGATGCCGCCGAGCGGGGTGTTGAAGGCCGCCGCAATGCCGGCGCCGCTGCCCGCGACGATCAGGTCCCGGCTCGAGGCGATGCGACGGTGGCGCTTGCGGCTGGAGAACATGTGCATCACCGAGGCGCCGATCTGCACTGAGGGACCTTCGCGGCCGACCGAGGCACCGCTCAGCAGGCCGCCCAGGGTGAGGAAGACCTTTGCCAGCGCGATGCGCAGCGACAGCAACTGCCGGCGCACGCGGCCGTCATCCGACATGGAGGCAGCAATCGCCTGCGGAATGCCGCTGCCTTCGGTGCCGGGGAAGAAGCGGCGCGAGATCCAGGCGAGCGCTGCGAAGCCGGTCGGCGCGATCAACAGGCTCAGCCAGGGATGTTCGCCAACCAGGCCCGCGTGGGTGGCAATCGCCAGCTCAGCGCCGATCGCAAATGCGATCGCGATCAGTCCCGCGAGCAATGCCGCGCCGACCAGTAACAGGCGCACGCGCCAGCGCCTCAGCGACAGCCAGGGCAGGGCGTAGCGTCGGCCTCCACGTATCAGGCGGGCGAGGTCCCAGCGTGGAGATCGGGCGTGCTTGTCTTCGGCGTTTGGTGCGCTCATCGCGGTCTCTGCTGCTGTGCGGCATGGGGCCATTCGCCTGCCGGCGACGGGCTCGGCGAGATTGGTTTTTTTGCCATGCTGCACATGCGAAAGGTAAACGATACAGCTACCATACGCTCCACAGCAGGTGTGATGTTTTTTTGACAATGATGCTTTGAGCAAATATAGTCCGAGCGAGATTCAGATGGCGGAAACGCAACAAAAAGTGAAGAAGCCGGCACTGCCGGCGAACCCCTTGTCGGTCCTGCAGCGGTTTCGAATCCTGATCCGGACGGCACAGCGCCACTCGCAGTGGATCGAACGTCAGAGCGGAGTGACCGGCGCCCAGTTGTGGGCTTTGCAGGAGTTGCGTGAAGCAGACGGCCTGCGTGTCGGCGAGTTGGCGAACCGGATGGCGCTCCACCAGTCGACGACGTCGAACATGGTCGACCGCCTGGAAAGCTCGGGTCTGGTACGCAAGGAGCGGACGAGCGCCGACCAGCGCGTCGTGCGGCTCTATCTGACGGACGACGGGTCTGCCCTGCTGGCTCGAGCGCCCTCTCCGGCGCGCGGCGTGCTGCCCGAGGCGCTGCGGATGATGGATGACGAGGGCCTGGCGAGCCTGCAGAGCGAACTCGACAAGCTGCTCCGCCAGATCAAGCATCTCGACGAAGGCTTCGGCATGCAGCCGCTGCCCTTCACTGAATGAAACACGGCCGGCCCCGGAGGCGGGCCGGTTCGATCGTGTTTCACACAGCGTTTCGACGCTTGTGCGGACAGCAGCTTGAGCGGCCGATGGGCCGCTCTTTTTTGTCCGAACTCCGGACCCCGAGCCCCGCCTGGGCCGCAGTCCCGTGGTCTCAGTGTCTGCGCGACAGCGTCTGCATGGCACGCGCAAGGCCGTCCAGTGTCAGGGGGTACATGCGCTCGCCAACAATCTGCTGGATGAGCTCGATGGATTTTCGGTAGGGCCACAGGCGCTCGGGTTCCGGATTGAGCCACGCCGCAGCCGGGTACGCATCGAGCAGGCGGCGCAGCCAGGTGGCGCCGGCCTCGGCGTTCATGTGCTCGACCGAGCCGTGCGGATGCAGGATCTCGTAGGGGCTCATGGTCGCATCGCCGACGAAGATCAGCTTGTAATCCGGCCCATACTTGTGGATGACGTCGAGCAGCGCCGTGCGCTCGCTGTGGCGACGGCGGTTGTCGCGCCACACGCCCTCATATACGCAGTTGTGGAAATAGAAGTATTCGAGGTGCTTGAACTCCAGCCGGCAGGCGGAGAACAGCTCCTCGCACACCTTGATGTGGTCGTCCATCGAGCCGCCGACATCCAGGAACAGCAGCACCTTGACCGCGTTGTGGCGTTCCGGCCGCATCAGCAGGTCGAGCCAGCCGGCGTTGCGCGCGGTGGCGGCAATGGTGCCGTCGAGGTCGAGCTCTTCGGCGGCGCCCTGGCGCGCGAAGCGGCGCAGGCGGCGCAGGGCCACCTTGATGTTGCGCGTCCCGAGCTCGACCGAGTCGTCGAGGTTGCGGAACTCGCGCTTGTCCCAAACCTTCACCGCCGTGCGGTTGCCGGCCGAGTCGCCACCGACGCGGATGCCCTCCGGGTGGGTGCCGTTGTTGCCGAAGGGCGAGCTGCCGCCGGTGCCGATCCATTTGTTGCCGCCCTGGTGGCGGCCCTTCTGCTCCTCGAGGCGCTTGCGGAAAGTCTCCATCAGCTTGTCCCACCCGAGCTTCTCGAGCTTGGCGCGCTCCTCGGGCGACAGATGCTTCTTCGCCATCGCCCGCAGCCAGTCCTCAGGCAGGTCGACGTCCAGCCCGGGGAGCGTGGTGACGCCCTTGAAGTATTCGCCGAAGGCCTGGTCGAAACGATCGTAGAGCGACTCGTCCTTGATCAGGCAGGTGCGCGCGAAGAAATAGAACTCGTCGATCGAAGGCCCGCACACATGGTCGCGCAGGCCCTCGAGCACGGTCAGGAATTCGCGCGTCGACACGGGCAGCTTGCGCGCCCTCAGGTGCAGAAAGAAATCGATCAACATCGCGTCACGTGTCCGCCTAGTCCTGAATCTGGATCGCCCACGACAGTGCCTGCATGTGGCACTGCGAAGCCTGTTCCGGGGTGATGCCGCAGCGCTCGGCGGCGTCGCGCAGGTGTTCGCTGTCGCTGCGCTCGCAGGCAACCGCAAGTGCAAGCAGCGGTTGCAGCGGGCCGCTGTTGCCACGCAGGGCCGCGTCGATGTCTGCGCCCAGGGCCAGTGGCGCAAGCGCCTTCTCCATCGGCACTTGCAGGATCACGTCCACCAGCGACAGCAGGCCGACCAGGAACAGGGCTTCGCGCTCGGCCACCGGGTGCGTCCCGCCCAGCAGTTCCATCATGCGCCCGCGCACGAGCGCGGTTTCGAGCGCCGCGCCGCCGCGTTCGCCATTGGAGCCGGCGCTGCACACGAGCAGGATCAGCCAGCGCTGTAGTTTCTCCCGCCCAAGCAGGGTGAGTGCGTGTTCGATTGACGAAACAGATTGCGGCAATGCGTTGGCCGCCGAGTTGATGTAACGCAGCAGGCGCAGCGACAAGGCGGCGTCCTGCTTGAGCAGATCGGCCAGTTCGTGGGTGCTTGCATCCGCACGCAGGCGGGCGAGCAGGGTGCCGATACGGGCGGTGTTGGGCGGGAGTTCGCGCTCTTGCCAGTTCTCGCGGCTGGTGGCGAAAGGCCCCTGGAAAAGCGTGGCCCCGAGCTTGCAGCAGAAGCGGAATTCCTCGATCGACGGTAACCCGCGAACGACCAGGCGCGCATTGCGGGCAATCTCGAGCGCGATGTTGCTCAGTTGCAGGCCGCGCCGGGCGTCCAGCCCCTGGGCGTGGACGACGATGAAATCGGCCTGCGGCAGCAGGTGAGCAAATTCGGTCATCACCGTTGGATCGGGCAGGCCGATGCGCAAACCCCGCTGACGGAGTTGTTCCACGGTGCGGCGCAGCGCATCCGGTTCGGGTGCGCCGGGGTCGGCGTGAAGCGTCGGTATCAGGACCACGCTTTGTGCAGGCAGGTTCGCAAGGCTGGGGTCGGCGAAGAACGAGTCCGGCACGTCGATGAACGCAATCCGATGGCCGAGCAACTCGCCGATGTCCGCCTGGGCCAGGCTGCGTATCAGGACCTCGGCGTACAGGTGATGGACCCGCCGCGTGCTGTGCCGGATCCGTGCGCGAGCGCCTTCCTGGAGCATGAACTGGTAGCCCGCGATGCGCTGGTTGCGGCCCAGGACCGCTTCCCGGCACAGGAAGGTGGCCTGCTCGCCCGTGGGCGATGCAGCGCGCTGCTCCGCCCGCAGTGGCGCGTCGCGGTTGAGCTTGCGAATGCCCGGATCGTCCCGCCTCGGCCTTGCCGGCGACGTCGGTGTCGCGGGCGCGGGGCGCCGGCCGAACAGCCAGCCCAGGAGTGCCTTCAGCATGCGGGGCGGCCCCTCAGCGGTTGTTCCGCGCCATGAATACCAGACGCTCGAACAGATGGACGTCCTGCTCGTTCTTCAACAGGGCGCCGTGCAGCGGTGGAATCACTGCCTTGCCATCCTTGCCTTGCAGCGCCTCGGGCGGGATGTCCTCGGCGACCAGCAGCTTGAGCCAGTCGATGAGCTCGGACGTGGAGGGCTTCTTCTTCAGCCCGGGAATGTCGCGCAGGCCGAAGAAGACCTCGAGCGCCTGGGTCAGCAGCTCCTTCTTCAGCCCGGGGAAGTGCACATCCACGATGCGCTGCATGGTGTCGCGATCGGGGAAGCGGATGTAATGGAAGAAGCAGCGGCGCAGGAAGGCGTCGGGCAGCTCCTTCTCGTTGTTCGACGTGATGAACACGATCGGGCGGTGGCGGGCCTGGATGGTCTGCCGCGTCTCATAGACATGGAACTCCATGCGGTCGAGCTCGCGCAGCAGGTCGTTGGGGAATTCGATGTCGGCCTTGTCCACCTCGTCGATCAGCACCACGGTCGGTTGCTCGGCCTCGAAGGCCTGCCACAGCACCCCCTTGACGATGTAGTTGCCGATGTCCTTGACGCGATCGTCGCCGAGCTGCGAGTCGCGCAGGCGGGACACCGCGTCGTACTCGTACAGACCCTGCTGCGCCTTGGTGGTGGACTTGATGTGCCACTGCAGTAGCGGCAGCCCGAGCGCAGCGGCGACTTCCTCGGCGAGCATGGTCTTGCCGGTGCCGGGTTCGCCCTTGATCAGCAGTGGGCGCTGCAGGCGAATCGCGGCGTTGACCGCGAGCATCAGGTCAGGGGTGGTGACATAGTCTTGCGAACCTTCGAAGCGCAATGCGGACATGCGGTCTTCCTCGTATCGGACGGCATCGAGTATAAGGCCGTGGCCGTGCGCCGTGATTCGCGGCGGACGAGGTGCTAGCATCGCGCGCCATGAACATCGACGCCATCCGCCAGCGCCTGCGCGCGCTCGGCGCCCGCCCCAGCCACGAGGCCCGGCTGCTGCGCGCGTGGCTGCAGGGCCTGGCGCTGGACGCCGGTCCGCGTACCGAATCGAACCGCCTGCCCAAGGCCCTGCAGGCCGCGCTGCCCGAACTCGAGTCCGAGCTGCGTGCGCTGGCGCGCGTGCGCTCCGAACACCCGGGCGAGGACGGCATCCGCCTGCTGGTGGAACTCGTGGACGAACAGACGGTGGAGAGCGTGCTGCTGCCGCGCGACGGGTTGTGCGTGTCCACCCAGCTCGGCTGCGCGGTGGGCTGCGTGTTCTGCATGACCGGCAAGGACGGCCTGCTGCGCCAGCTCGGCAGCGCCGAGATCGTCGCCCAGGTGGCGCTCGCGCGCAGGCTGCGCCGGGTGCACAAGGTGGTGTTCATGGGCATGGGTGAGCCGGCGCACAACCTCGACGCAGTGATCGAGGCGATCGAGCTGCTCGGCACCGAAGGCGCCATCCCGCACAAGAACCTGGTGTTTTCCACCGTGGGCGATGCGCGCGTGTTCGAGCGTCTGCCGCAGATGCAGGTGAAGCCGGCGCTCGCGCTGTCGCTGCACACGACCCGCGCCGAACTGCGCGCGCAACTGCTGCCGCGCGCGCCGCGCATCGACCCGGCCGAACTGGTCGAGCTGGGTGAAACCTATGCGCGCGCCACCGGCTACCCGATCCAGTACCAGTGGACGCTGATCGAGGGCGTGAACGACGGCGCGGAGGAGCTCGAAGGCATCGTGCGCCTGCTCGCCGGCAAGTACGCGGTGATGAACATGATCCCCTTCAACACCGTGGATGGCCTCGATTTCCGCCGTCCGAGCGCCGAGCGCGCCGCGGAGATCGCGCGCACGCTGCATCGGCGCGGCATCCTGACCAAGCTGCGCCAGTCGGCCGGGCAGGACGTGGATGCCGGCTGCGGCCAGTTGCGTGCGCGCGAGAGCAAGGTGGTCTTCGTGCGTCGGGAAGAGAAGCGCGCGGCGCGCTCAGCCGGCATGCCCGCAATCGAGCGCTGAGCGTCGCGCTGCCCGCGCTCACCGGCTCGGGGCGGGATTCGTCAGCCGCGAGCCGGGTCAGTGACTTTGGGTCAGTGACTTTGGGTCAGTGACTGGCGAAGACGGCCGTCCTGCCTTGCGCGTCGAAGCTGACGACGTCGTAGCGGTCGGCCGGGTAGGGGCCTTCCATGCCGGGCGAGCCCATCGGCATGCCGGGGGCCGAGATGCCGGCGATGGCGGGCTTTTCGGTGAGCATGCGGCGCACGTCGGTCGCCGGTACGTGGCCCTCGACGACGTAGCCGCCGACCCTGGCGGTGTGGCAGGAGCCGAGCGCCTGCGGCACGCCGGCCTCGCCCTTGACCTGCCCCATCTCTGCGGTGGCGACTTCCTTGACCTTGAAGCCATGCTCGCGCATGTGCTCCGCCCATTTGCCGCAGCAGCCGCAGTTCGGGTCCTTGTACATGACGACCTCGTCGTCGGCGGCGACGGCGGTGGGGACGCCACCAAGGGTGGCCAGGCCGAGCAGCGCGCCGGCGACCAGCGTGCGCAGGGATTGGCGCTTCGATTGGGTGAGGATGTGCATGATGCCGACTCCGATGCGAATCTCAATGGCGGGAATTGTGCCTTGCCGCGCCGGGCTTGGCCGAAGCTGACAGGAATGTAATCGGCGTGTCAGCGTGGTGACGGGTTGGGCCTTGCTGTGCACCGGATGAAGTCCGAATTGCTTGACCTTCCCATGTTAGTAAGGTCTACAGTCGGATCATCACGACTCTCCCAGCAGGACACATCATGAACACGATCACTGCAAGCCCAGATGTGCGCACGCTCAACATCGCCGGCATGACCTGCGCCTCGTGCGTGGCCCACGTCGAGCGCGCCCTGATGAAGGTCGAGGGCGTACAGGCGGCGAGCGTCAACCTCGCCACCGCGACCGCGAGCGTGACCGCGCCCGCCGCGGTACCCCTGTCGGCGCTGATCGACGCGGTCGCCAAGGCGGGCTACGAGGTACGCCGCGACAGCCTCGAGCTCGACATCGAGGGCATGAGCTGCGCCGCCTGTGTGGGGCGCGTCGAGAAGGTGCTGCAGCGCGTGCCGGGCGTGGTGAGCGCGAACGTGAACCTCGCCGCGCGCCGCGCCCATGTGGAGCTCGCCGGCAGCGTGCCGACTGCGGCGCTGGTCGCGGCGGTGAAGAAGGCCGGCTTCGGCGCGACACCGGCGTCGGAGGTGAGCGAGGGCGCGCGCGAGGCCGATGCCGCGGCCGAGGAGACCGCGCTGCGGCGGGCGGTGTGGATCGCGGTGGCGCTGACGCTGCCGGTGTTCGTGCTCGAGATGGGTTCGCACCTGATCCCGGGCATGCACGACTGGGTGATGGCAACGATCGGCCATCGGACGAGCTGGCTGCTGCAGTTCGCGCTCACCAGCACGGTGATGTTCGGCCCCGGGCTGCGCTTCTTCCGCAAGGGCGTGCCTGCGCTGCTGCGCGGCGCGCCGGACATGAACGCGCTGGTCGCGATGGGCACTTCGGCGGCCTGGGGGTACTCGGTGGTGGCCTTGTTCGCGCCCGGACTGCTGCCGGCGGGCACGGTCAATGTGTATTTCGAGGCTGCGGCGGTGATCATCACCCTGATCCTGATCGGGCGCCTGCTCGAAGCGCGTGCGCGCGGCAAGACCAGCGACGCGATCCGCCGCCTGATGCGCATCCAGCCGCGCGTCGCGCGCGTGCGCCGCGGCGCCGAGGGGGACGCGGGGCTTGAGGGAGTCGAGATCCCGATCGGCGAGGTGGTGGCGGGCGACGTGGTCGAGGTGCGCCCGGGCGAGAAGGTGGCGGTCGATGGCGAGGTGGTCGAAGGTTCTTCGTTTGTCGATGAGTCGATGATCACCGGCGAGCCGGTGCCGGTGGAGAAGGGCGTCGGCGCCACCGTGGTCGGCGGCACGCTCAACACCCGCGGCGCCTTCGCCTTCCGCGCCACCCGCGTCGGCGCCGACACCGTGCTCGCGCAGATCGTGCGCATGGTCGAGACGGCGCAGGGCGCCAAGCTGCCGATCCAGGCGCTGGTCGACAAGGTGACGATGGTGTTCGTGCCGGTGGTGATGGGGGTGGCGGCGCTCACCTTCCTCGCCTGGCTGGTGTTCGGCGCGGCCTGGCTGGCGGAGGACGTGCCGGCGCTGAGCTTTGCGTTGGTCAATGCGGTGGCGGTGCTGATCGTCGCCTGCCCGTGCGCGATGGGGCTGGCGACGCCGACCTCGATCATGGTCGCCACCGGGCGCGCGGCGCAGATGGGGGTGCTGTTCCGCAAGGGCGACGCGCTGCAACTGCTGCGCGACGCCGAGGTGGTGGCGGTGGACAAGACCGGCACGCTCACCGTGGGCAAGCCGCAGCTCACCGACCTGGTGGTGGCGGAGGGCTTCGCGCGCGCCGAGGTGCTGGCGCTGGTGGCCGCGGTCGAGCGCCGCTCCGAGCATCCGATCGCCGAGGCGATCGCCGCCGCCGCGCGCGCCGAGGGGCTGGCGGTGGACGAGGCGGAAGGTTTCGAGGCCGACGCCGGCCATGGTGTGAGCGCGACGGTGGCGGGCCGGCGCGTGGAGGTCGGTGCCGACCGCCTGATGCGCCGGCTCGGCCTGGACGTGGGTGAGTTTGCCGCCACTGCCGCGCGCCTGGGTGACGAGGGCAAGTCGCCGCTCTACGCCGCGATCGACGGCCGCCTGGCGGCGATCATCGCCGTGGCCGATCCGCTCAAGCCGAGCTCGGCGGCGACGGTGAAGGCGCTGCACGCCCTGGGGCTGAAGGTGGCGATGATCACCGGTGACAACGAACGTACCGCGCGCGCGATCGCGCGCCAGGCGGGCATCGACGAGGTGATCGCGGAGGTGCTGCCCGATGGCAAGGTGGCGGCGCTGCGCCGGCTGGCGGAGGGCGCCGCAGGCAAGCGCCGCGTCGCCTTCGTCGGCGACGGCATCAACGATGCACCGGCGCTGGCCGAGGCCGACGTGGGCATCGCCATCGGCACCGGCACCGACGTGGCGATCGAGAGCGCCGACGTGGTGCTGATGTCGGGCGACCTGATGGGCGTGCCGCGCGCGATCGCGCTGTCGCGGGCGACGATGCGCAACATCCGCCAGAACCTGTTCTGGGCCTTCGCCTACAACAGCGCGCTGATCCCGCTCGCCGCGGGGGTGTTCTACCCGGCCTTCGGCGCGCTGCTGTCGCCGGTGTTCGCGGCCGCGGCGATGTCGATGTCGAGCGTGTTCGTGCTCGGCAATGCGCTGCGCCTGCGCCGCTTCGCCGCCGACGCGGTGCCGGCAACGGCCTGAAGGAGGCCGCGATCATGATGAACATCGGCAAGGCGGCCGCCGCCTCCGGCGTGTCGGCGAAGATGATCCGCTACTACGAGTCGATCAACCTGCTGGCGGCGGCGCGCCGCACCGACGCGGGCTACCGCGCCTACACCGACGAGGACGTGCATGTGCTGCGCTTCATCCGCCGCGCACGCGACCTTGGCTTTGCGCTGGCGGACATCGGCGAGCTGCTCGCGCTGTGGCATGACCAGGGCCGCGCGAGCGCGGATGTGAAGGGGATCGCGCTCGCGCATGTCGCGGCGCTCGAGCGCAAGATCGCGCAACTGCAGGGCATGGCGGATACGCTGCGCACGCTCGCCGCGCATTGCCACGGTGACGCGCGCCCGGATTGCCCCATCCTCACCGACCTCGATGCGGGTGGCGGGCGCTGACCGGCGGCGGGGAGGGCGAGGGGGCGAACGGGCGAAGGGACGAGGGGGCAATCGTCGCAGGGCAGGGGCGCGGCGAGGTACCATTCCACTTCCATCCCTTGATAGAAGCGCCCTGAATGCAAACAGACCTCGCCGACGAACCCCGCAAGGCCATCGTCGCCTCGGTGCAACGCCCCAACGTCAGCGATGCCGAGTTCGAAGCCTCGCTCGCCGAGCTGCGCGAGCTGGCGAAAACCCTCGGCTACCGGGTGGTTCACACCTTTACCCAGAAGCGCGCAGGTTTCGATACCACCGGCTATCTGGGGGTCGGCAAGCGCCAGGAGGTGCGTGAGTTCGTGGCCGCCCAGGCCGGCTTCGAGTCCGCGCCAACGGACACCGTGCCGCGCACCGGCGCGATCGAGGCGCTGCTGGTCGACCACGAGATCTCGCCCTCGCAGGCGCGCAATCTGGAGTTGGAGACCGGCTGCGAGGTGATGGACCGCACCATGGTCATCCTCGAGATCTTCCACCGCAACGCACGCTCGCGCGCGGCCAAGGCGCAGGTGGAAATCGCCCGCCTGGGTTACATGGCGCCGCGCCTGCGCGAAGCCGCCAAGCTCGCCGGACCGCAGGGGCGCCAGCGCAGTGGCGTGGGCGGTCGCGGTGCCGGCGAGTCGCACACCGAACTCGATCGCCGCAAGATCCGTGACCGCATCGCCGAGCTGCAACTGGAGATCGTCGCGATGGAGGCCGAACGCAAGACCCAGCGGGCGCGCCGCCAGGGTCGCCAGGCCCCGGCCAGCGTGGCCCTGGTCGGATACACCAATGCCGGCAAATCCACCTTGATGCGTGCGCTCACGGGCAGCGAGGTGCTGGTCGCCAACAAGCTCTTCGCCACGCTCGACACCACCGTGCGCACGCTTTACCCCGACAGCGTGCCGCGCGTGCTCGTCAGCGACACCGTCGGCTTCATCAAGAACCTGCCGCATGGTCTGGTGGCCTCGTTCAAATCCACCCTGGACGAAGCCCTGGACGCCGGCCTGCTGCTGCACGTCATCGACGCCAGCGATCCCGGTTTCGAGCGCCAGATCGAAGTCACCGACACGGTCCTGGCAGAAATCAGCGCCGACGAGGTGCCGCGCATCCGCGTCTTCAACAAGATCGACCACGTCGGCGACGCCGCGGCGCAGGCCGAGTGCGAGGCCGCGCTGCACGCCAAGTACCCCGGCTGCATCGTCATGAGCGCGCGTCGGCCGGACGAGGTGGCCAGCCTGCGGCAGACGATCGTCGCGTTCTTCCAGCAGGATCTGATCGAGGCGGAGCTGTTGCTGCCGTGGTCGGCGCAGCAGTTGCGCAAGGAGATCTACGCCAATTGCGAGGTGCTGGAGGAGAGGGCGGAGGATGAGGGGGCGGTTTTCAGGTTGCGCGGCGAGCCCGACACCGTCGAGCGACTGCGCGCGCAAATTGCCCTGGCGCGCTGAAAAGCAAACGCCACCGAAAGGGTGGCGTTTGCGTGTGGGGTGATGGGGCGCGTGAGCGCCGGTGGGACGAGTTGGATCAGCCGACCTGGTCGAGCGCCTTTTCCAGTGTGGCGACGGTGCGCGCGACGTTGTGCAGCTTGTCCAGGCCGAACAGACCGACGCGGAAAGCCTTGTAGTCGGGGCGCTCGTCGCAGGCCAGCGGCACGCCGGCGGCGACCTGCAGGCCGGCAGCGGAGAACTTGGCGCCGGTCTTGATGCCGTCGTCGGTGGTGAAGCTCACCACCACGCCCGGGGCCTGGAAGCCCGCCGCGGCCACGCTCGGGAAGCCGCGCGCCTCGAGCAGCGCACGCACGCCAGCGCCGAGTTCCACCTGCTCCGCCTTCACTTTCTCGAAGCCGTATGCCTCGGTCTCGCGCATCACGTTGCGCAGCGTGACCAGGCCGTCGGTGGGCATGGTGGCGTGGTAGGCGTGGGCGCCGCCCTCGTAGGTCTCCATGATCTGCAGCCACTTCTTGAGGTCGCAGGCGAAGCTGGTGCTGGTGGTGCCCTCGATGCGATCGCGCGCGGCCGCGCTCATCATCACCATTGCGCAGCACGGCGAGGCGCTCCAGCCTTTCTGCGGTGCGCTCACCAGCACGTCGACGCCGGTGGCGTCCATGTCCACCCAGATCGTGCCCGAGGCAATGCAGTCGAGCACGAACAGGCCGCCGACCGCGTGGGTGGCATCGGCCACCGCGCGCAGGTAGTCGTCGGGCAGCATCATGCCGGCCGAGGTCTCGACGTGGGGCGCGAACACCACGTCGGGGCGGTGCTGGTGGATCGCGGCGACGACCTCGTCGATCGGCGCCGGGATGAAGGGCGCCTGCGCTTCGGCGCGCACCTGGCGGGCCTTGAGCACCACGGATTCGGCGGGGATGTTGCCCATCTCGAAGATCTGCGTCCACCGGTAGCTGAACCAGCCGTTGCGGATCACCAGGGTCTTCTTGCCGGTGGCGAACTGGCGGGCGACCGCCTCCATGCCGAAGGTGCCGCTGCCGGGGACGATGGCGACCGCGTGGGCGTGATAGACCTTCTTCAGCGTGGCGGACAGTTCGCGCATGACGCCCTGGAAGGCTTGCGACATGTGGTTGAGCGAGCGGTCGGTATAGACCACGGAGTACTCGAGCAGGCCATCGGGGTCGACGTTGGGGAGCAGGCCGGGCATGGAAACCTCCAGAGAAAAAACGGGCGTCAGCGACGCGGAATCGGGGAAGGCGGGCGGGTGCGGTGGGCGAACGCCGGACCATTTGCCCGAAAACGTTCATTCTAACGGCTCGCCGCAGCACGGGCGAGCCGCGCGCCGCTCACACCGCCAGCCCGCCGCGCTTGCGCAGGGCGCCGACATAGGCGGCGCCGTCGGGCGGGGTGCCGTTGCGCTGGGCGTTGAAGAGCATCTCGCCGAGGCATTCGAGCGCATCGTGCATCGCGTCGTGACGGTCGCCGCGACGGGCGCAGGCGGCCTCGAAGGCGGCGCGCACGCCCGGCGGCTGGTCGATCGAGAGCTGCTCCTCGATCGCCAGGTGCAGTGACAGGTGCAGGAAGGGGTTGATCTGGCCGGACTCGGGCGGGAAGTCGCGGTCGATCGCCTCCGGGTCCTCGACAATCGCGTGGTATTCGGGGTGCTGGGTGATGATGTCGGCGGCGATGGTCTCCATCGGCGTCAGCACTTCCTTTGCGGTGTACTTGCGCCAGGTGTCGATGAAGAAGCTGCGCACCTGGTCGCGGCTGGGGTTGAACATGGGGTTCCTCTCGGTTGGGCGCGTGCAGCGGGTGGCTTGCCGCGAGCGCCGGGTTCAGTCCGTCTTGTCGCGGAACAGGCACAGGTCGCGCACGCTGCACTGGCCGCACTTGGGGCTGCGCGCGGTGCAGATGTAGCGGCCGTGCAGGATCAGCCAGTGGTGTGCGTCGAGCAGGTAGTCCTTCGGTACGCGGCGCGTCAGTGCCTTCTCGACCGCGATCACGTCCTTGCCGGGCGCGAGTCCGGTGCGGTTGGCGAGGCGGAAGATGTGGGTGTCCACCGCCATCACCGGCTGGCGGAAGACCGTATTGAGTACTACGTTGGCCGTTTTGCGGCCCACGCCGGGCAGGGCCTCCAGGGCCTCGCGCTGCGCCGGTACTTCGCCGCCGTGGCGTTCGAGCAGCAGGCGCGACAAGGCCAGCGTGTTCTTCGCCTTGTTGCGGAACAGGCCGATGGTCTTGATATGTTCGGCGATCCCCGCTTCGCCGAGCGCCACCATGGCCTCGGGAGTGGGTGCGTCGGCGAACAGCTTGCGCGTGGCGATGTTGACACTGCGGTCGGTGGCCTGCGCCGACAGCACCACTGCGACCAGCAACTGGTAGGGCGAGGCGTATTCGAGCTCGGTCTGCGGGTTCGGGTTGGCGTCGTGCAGGCGGCGGAAGAACTCGCGGATCGCCTCGCGCTTCATCGATGCCATCGGCACTCAGCTCGCTGCGGCAGGTTCGGTGCCGCCTTGCTCTCCGGCCCCTCTCGCGGCCATGGCCGGCGGCAGCTGGCGACGCGCGCGTGCCGCAAGGCGTACGTTGATGGCGTTGAAGGCCGCGATCAGCATGCCGAGCGCGAAGAAGGCGCCGGGCGGCAGGATCGCGACCAGAAAGCCGGCGTAGTCGTCACCAAACACGGTGATTGCCGATGCGCCCGGAATGATCATCTCGATACCGGCAAACAGCGTGCCGGCGCCGATCAGCTCACGCATCGCGCCGAGCAGGCCGAGCACCCACACCAGGCCGAGGCCCATCATGATGCCGTCGATGGTGGATGTCAGCGGATCGTTCTTCGCCGCGTAGGCTTCCACGCGCGCCAGCACGATGCAGTTGGTGACGATCAGCGGGATGAAGATGCCGAGTACAAGGTAGAGATCATGGAAGAAGGCGTTGAAGGTCAGGTCGACCACCGTCACCAGCGCGGCGATGATCAGGATGAAGACCGGGATGCGGATCTCGTAGGGGATGAAGTTGCGCAGGGCCGATACCGCGAGGTTGGCCACCGCCATCACCACGATGGTGGCCAGGCCGAGGCTCACGGCATTTACCATGCTGGTGCTGATGGCGAGGATGGGACACAGGCCCAGCAACTGCGCCAGGCCCGGGTTCTGCTTCCACAGGCCGTTCCAGGAAATGTCGCGGAATTGTTGTGGGCTCATGATTCGTCTCCCAGCAGGGCGCCCGCAGGTGCGGTGAAGAGCGCGTCGAGGCGGCCGGTGGCAAAGGCGGTGATGCGGCCGACGGCGCGGGTCACCGCACGGGCGCTGATGGTGGCGCCGGCGCGGTAGTCGAAGCTGCCGCCGTCCTTGCGCACGGTCCATTCGACGGTGTTCACACCGGTCCAGGTGGCTCCGGTGAACTGGCCGATCCAGGGTTCGTCCTTGCGTCGATCCTTTTTCGGGTCGATGTAGTCGCCAAGGCCGGGGGTTTCCTTGTGTGTGGTTACACGCACGCCCGACAGACGGCCGTCCCTGCCGATCGCCACAACCAGTTCGATGCGACCGGCATAGCCGTCGATTGCGGCGCCCTCGATGACCACCGCCACCGGTTCGCCACCCTTGCGTGCCCGCCAGACGCGGGCGGCGCCGTCCATGCCGAGCGCTGCAGTGGGGCCGACCCGGATTGTGTCGGCGAGCAGGTTGTTGTCGTAGCTTGTCGGCGGCAGCACTTCGTTGATCAGACGCTGTTGCGCTTCCTGTTTCGAGGCCTCGATCGCCGGCCGGGTGACGCTGTAAGTGGAGGCCATCAGCGCGGTGAACACCAGCGTGAACAGCACCATGATGGAGCCGGTGCGCAGCGACGTGCGGGTGGCGGAGTAGCGTGCGCTCACTTGTCGCCTCCTGCTGCTTCGCGACGGCCGAAGACGCGCGGCTGGGTCTTCATGTCGAGCAGCGGCACACAGATGTTCATCAGCAGCACGGCGAACGCGATGCCGTCGGGGAAGGCGCCGAAGCTGCGGATCAGCCAGACGAGGAGGCCGATGCCGGCGGCGTACAGCAGCTTTCCGCGCGGCGTGGTGGCGCCCGACACCGGATCGGTGACGATGAAGAAGGCGGCGAGCATGGCGCCGCCGCTGGCGAGGTGGAACAGGGGCGAGGCGTAGTGCGTCGGGTCGATGAGCCAGAACACGATGGCGGTGCCGCCGAGTGCGGCAATGAAGGCCACCGGCATGTGCCAGGTGATGATGCCCGTGGCCAGCAGGAACAGACCGCCGATCGCATAGCCCGCCGCCACCCACTCCCAGCCACGACTGCCGAAGACGCCGAAGGCCGCGCCCTGGGAGACGGATTCGACACTGGCGCCCGAAGCACGCAGGCCGGTGCGCAGGCTGTCGAGCGCCGTGGCGCCAGTGATCGCGTCGAGGTCACGCGCGCCACCGAGGATGAGCGCGAGCTGGGCGTCGGGGCCGGTGGTCAGCGCCGGCCACTGCGACATCAAGGCGGGGAAGGCGACGATCATCGTGCAATACGCCACCATCGCCGGGTTGAAGGGATTCTGCCCGAGCCCGCCGTACAGGTGCTTGACCGCGAGGATGGCCACCAGCACCGCGCAGGTGGTCAGCCACCAGGGCACGATCGCGGGCAGGCTCAGCGCCACCAGCCAGGCGGTGAGCACGGCGGAGAGGTCGGTCACCGCGACCCCGATCGGGCGCTGGCGCAGGCGCATGACCAGGGCTTCGGCAAGCACCGCGACCACGGTGGCGATCAGCAGATTGACGAGGATGGCGGCGCCCGCCTGCCACACGTAGGCCGCAATGCCGGGCAGCAGCGCGATCAGCACGAGGCCCATGGTGCGCTGCACGCTGACCGGTTTGCGAACGTAGGGGGAATGGATCATGGCGGGCTCAGGGGCGAGGCTCGGCGCCGGCCGTGGGCGCGGCGCCGGTCTGCTCGGTGGTCGGCTCGACGGTGAGCTCAATGGTCGGCGCAGCAGTCGCCGTCGCCCCATCGAGCGCCCGGCGACGGGCCTCGATCGCGGCGATCTCGGCCTGTGTCTCGGGGCTCAGGTTGTCGGTGTTCTGCACCTGGACCGCGGCCTTCTGGGCTTTGGCCCGCGCCATTGCGGCGGCGATCAAGGCCTTCTTGGGGTCTTCGGCCGCAGCGGCGTCGGCGGCGGGTGCATCGCCGGACGCGCTCTCGGCCAGCTTGGCGCGCGTCTCGGCCGCCTTGGCAGCGAGCTTGGCGGCCTTCTCCGCCTTCTCGCGTTCCTGGCGGAAGTTGCGGAATTCGAAGCGTTCGCGGGCCTGGTCCGCCGCGCTTTTGTCGCGCTCTCGCGCCCAGATCTCGCTCTTGGAAAAGCGGAAGTAGTCGACCAGCGGAATGTGCGACGGGCACACGTAGCTGCAGCAACCACATTCGATGCAGTCGAACAGGTGGTATTCCTGCGCCTTGCCGAAGTTCTTCGAACGGCTGAACCAGTACAGCTCGAAGGGCTGCAGGTCTGCGGGGCAGGCCTTCGCGCATTCGGTGCAGCGGATGCAGGGCTGCTCGGGCGGGGCGGGCGGGAACAGCTTCGGTGAAGCGGAAATCAGGCAGTTGCTGCCCTTGACGATCGGGACGTCGAGCCGCGGCAGCGCGAACCCCATCATCGGACCGCCGAGAATGGTGCGGTCGGTGTCGGCGCGCGGGTGGGCGAGCGGCAGCAGGTCCTGCATCGGTGTGCCGATCAGTACTTCCCAGTTGCCGGCGTTGTCGACGTTGCCGGTGAGCGTGACGATGCGGCTGATCAGCGGTTCGCCATGCGCGAACGCGCGATACACCGCATATGCAGTACCGACGTTGAAGCACTGCACGCCGTAATCGCCGCCGAGCTTGCCGTATGCAATCTCGATGCCGGTGAGCACGCGGATGAGCTGCTTCTCGCCGCCGGCCGGGTACAGCGCTGGCACGGCCACCACGCTCACGTCGTATCCCGAGGCCGCAGCCGCTTCCTTCATCGCCGCGATCGCTTCAGGCTTGTTGTCCTCGATGCCGATCAGCAGCTCGCGCGCGCCGATGAGTTCGCGCAGGATGTGCGCGCCTGCCAGGATGTCGGCCGCGCGCTCGCGCATGAGGCGGTCGTCACAGGTGATCCATGGCTCGCATTCGGCGCCGTTGAGGATCAGCGTCTCGATGCCGCTGCCCTTGCCGAGTTTGACGTGGCTGGGGAAGGTGGCGCCTCCCAGGCCGACGATGCCGCAGTCACGCAGCCAGGCCAGCGCTTCCTCGCGGCTGGCGGTGTGGTGATCGAAAGGTGCGTGCTCGATCCAGCGTTCCTCGCCATCCGGCTCGATGACCACGCACTCGGTGTCGAGCCCGGAGGGGTGCGCCATCGGATGACGGGCGATGTCGACCACCGTGCCCGAGGTGGGCGCATGCACGGCGGTGCCGAGAAAGCCTTCGGGCTCGCCGATGCGTTGGCCCTTCAACACCTTCTGTCCGACTTCGACCATGCAACTGGCTGCAGCACGCGGACTCTGGCGCAGCGGCACGACCAGACGGGCGGGCAGCGGGGCGCGCTGGATGGCGGGGCCGGAGGACTCGTTCTTGTGGGCGTCGGGCTTGATGCCGCCGTGGAACTTGAACAGTCGCCCGATCATGCTGCCTTCCTGATTTCGACCACCGGGTATTTCCATTTCCAGGTCTGCACGTTCTCGGCCACCGGGACCATGCTGATGCAGTCGACCGGGCAGGGCGCAATGCACAATTCGCAGCCCGTGCACAGCGGCTCTACCACGGTGTGCATCTGCTTGGCGGCACCGACGATGGCATCGACCGGACAGGCCTGGATGCAAAGCGTGCACCCGATGCAGGTCTGCTCGTCGATGACCGCCACCGACTTGGGCTTCTCGACGCCGTGCTCTTCCGAGAGCGGCTTGAATTCGCGGCCGAGCAGGTCGGCGAGCTTGCGGATGCCTTCCTCGCCGCCTGGCGGGCACTGGTTGATCTCGGCTTCGCCGTTGGCGATGGCTTCGGCGTAGGGCTTGCAGCCGGGGAACCCGCACTGGCCGCACTGCGTCTGCGGCAGGATGGCGTCGATCTTCTCGACCAGCGGGTCGCCTTCGACCTTGAAGCGGATCGCGGCGTAGCCGAGCGTGAGGCCGAGCACGATGGCGATGCCGGTCATCACGAGGATTGCAGTGAGCATGCGGGCGGCGGCCTTATTGGAAGCGGTCGAGACCGGCGAAGCCCATGAAGGCGAGGCTCATGTATCCGGCGGTGATCATCGCGATCGCCGTGCCCTTGAACGGCAGCGGCACGTCGGCGCCGTCGAGACGCTCACGGATGCCGGCGAACAGCACCAGCGCCAGTGTGAAGCCGACCGAGGAGCCGAAGCCGAACAGCAGCGACTCGAGCAGGTTGTGCTTCATGCCCACATTGAGCAGCGGTACCCCGAGCACCGCGCAGTTGGTGGTGATCAGCGGCAGGTAGATGCCCAGCACCTGATGCAGCAGCGGGCTCGTCTTCTGGATGATGAGTTCGGTGAGCTGGACGATCGCCGCGATGACGACGATGAACGACAGCGTGCGCAGATAGGCGAGATCGAGCGCTTGCAGCAGGTAGTGGTCGATCAGGTAACTGGTGCCGGAGCCGACGGTGAGCACGAACGTGGTCGCCGCACCCATGCCGATTGCGGTCTCGAGCTTCTTCGACACCCCCATGAACGGGCACAGCCCGAGGATGCGGACGAGGACGACGTTGTTCACCAGAACGGCGCCGATGACGACAAAGATGTAGCTGGTCATGATCCGCGCACGGAAGGGAATAGGCTGGATTATCCTCCGCCGTCAATGGGGGCTCAACCCTGATGCGCTAATAGGTTTATCAGCGCATTTGGTGCGCTGCACCCGAGCCCCCGTCTGGCGGCGAACGACGGCTGTTCATCGCCACTCGGGCGGCGGCGGTGCAAGGCTCGCGGTGTGCACGCCCCAATGTCCGCTGCGGCGGTCGTCGAAGAAGTGGCGCAGGCTGATCGCGATCGAGCGGAAGGCGATCTGCTCCCAGGGAATTTCGTGTTCGGCGAACAGCGCCACGTCGAGGGACTCCTCGCCCGCGCGGAAGTCGAGGTCGAGCAGGCGCGCGCGATAGACGATATGGACCTGGCTGATGTGGGGCACGTCGATCAGCGTATATAAATCGCCCACCTCGATGCGGGCGCAGGCTTCTTCGAGCGTCTCGCGCGCGGCGGCCTGGGCGGTGGTTTCGTCGTTCTCCATGAAGCCGGCCGGCAGCGTCCACATGCCGTGGCGCGGTTCGATGGCGCGCCGGCAGAGCAACACCTTGTCTTCCCACACCGGCAGGGCGCCGACGACGACCTTGGGGTTCTGGTAGTGGATGGTGCCGCAGTGTTCACACACATGACGTGGGAGTGTGTCACCGGGCGGGATGCGAAAGGCGACGGTGGCGCCGCAGCTCGAGCAGTATTTCATGATGGCCGGCGTGAGGTTTTCGTCGATTCTAGCCCGCTTTCGCTTGCACGGTCCGGGGGTGGCGCTAAAGAATCCGAGTGCTGAGTCGTGGGTGGGCGACGGCCCGGTACGTGTGCGCGTGACAAGACAAGAGTGGGGAAGGGATGCCGGGACCGATCGACATGAAGCGCTACACGCAACTGAAGGCTGCGGGTGAGCTGCCTTCTCCACGCGGCGTGGCGATCGCGATCATTCGCCTGACCCAGGCGAGCGATGTGTCACTGGCCGAGATCGGGCGCGTGATCAAGGGTGATCCGGCCTTCGTCGGGCGCTTGGTCAAGGCCGCCAACGGACTCGTCGCCGAGAACCGGCGCGCGGTGGTTTCGGTGCAGGAGGCGCTGATGGTGCTGGGCCTGCCGGCGGTGCGCACCCTCGCGCTCGGGTTTTCGCTGCTTTCGGCGTATCGCAAGGGTGCCTGCGCGGGCTTCGATTACCAGCGCTTCTGGTCGTCCTCGCTGCTGATGGCGCTGTCCATGCAGGCGCTGGCGCAGCGCGTACGCGTGGTGCCTGCGGACGAGGCGTTCAGCCTTGGGTTGCTCGCGCGGGTCGGCGAACTGGCGTTGGCGACGCTGTACCCGGATGCGTTTTCGCGCCTCCTCGCCGACATCCAGCGCAATCCTCAGCTCCATCAGGTCGTCCTCGAGGATCAGGCGTTTGCGATGAACCATCGCGAACTCGGCGCCGCCATGCTCTCCGACTGGGGTGTGCCCGATGCGCTGGTGCAGTCGGTGCGCTTTCACGAGCAGCCCGAACTCGCCGGCTATGCCGAGGATTCGCGCGGCGCGGGGCTCGTGCAGTGCCTGGTGCTGGCGCGTGCCATCGCGCAGTTGTGCCTCGCGCCCGAAGGTGAGCACGTGCGGCTGATGCCGCAGATGCTGCGCCTGTCGAGCCGTCTCGGCCTCAGCCGGGGCGAGTTCGTCGCCCTTTGCGAACGCGTCGGACGCGACTGGGGCGAGTGGGGCAAGCTGCTGCAGATCCGGACCGAAAATGCACCCAGCTTCGTGGATCTTTCGGCCAAGGCGACCGAGGAGGGCGCGGTCGACCGCAGCGTGACGGAGGCGGCGGCCGCTGACAGCGCCCCGGCAACGAAGCGGGCCTTGCTGGTGACACGGCAAGTATCCGACCGCAGCGTGCTGCGCGCGGCGCTCGAGGCCGAGGGCGTCACCGTGTTCGAGGCCGCTGCGGATGGTGAAGCTACGCTGGAAATGGCGATCGACGTTCAGCCACAGATCCTTCTGATCGAATGGGTTGCTGACGGTGAGCGCCTGATTCGCGCATTGCGAGACATCCGTCTGGGGCGTGGAATCTACATTCTTACCCTCGTTTCGGGCGAGAACGATGCCTTGCTGCTGACGGCGGCAGAGGCCGGTGCAGACGATTTCATCGTCCAGCCGGTGCGCCGCGCCGCACTGACGCTGCGCGTGCGGGCTTGCCTGCGCACGCTCACGCTGCAGGGCGAACTCGAGCGCGAGCGCGACGAATTGCGCAACTTTGCCGCCGAACTGTCCATCGCCAACCGCCGCCTCCACGAAGCGGCCCTCACCGATGCGCTCACCGGCCTGCCCAACCGGCGCCAGGCGATGGAGTCGATGCAGATGGAGTGGGCGGCGTCGGTTCGCCACCAACGCCCGCTCGCATTGATGATGGTCGATCTGGATGGCTTGAAGACGATCAACGACAGCCACGGCCACGACGTCGGCGACATCGCCCTGCGCCACTCGGCCGAGGCCCTGCGTCTGGCCGTGCGTGCGCAGGATCTCGTCTGCCGGACCGGCGGTGATGAGTTCCTCGTGCTCTGCCCGGATACGGATCTGGCCGCCGCAAGCGTCGTGGCTGAGCGCCTGCGTGCGGCGGTTCAGGCGCAGGCGGTGGAGACTGGCGGCCCACGTCTGTTCCTCACCGCCAGCGTGGGGGTATGCCTGCGCACGCCCGAGATGGAAAGTGTCGAGGCGCTCATGAAGGGCGCCGACGAAGGTCTCTATCTCGCCAAGCAGCGCGGGCGTGATCGCGTGGTGCTGGTGCAGGACGAGGTGGGCTGCGCGTGATGCGCGCAGAAGGCCGATGTTGCCGTGAGGCCACAGTGTTTTCCTCCGGAAAGGGCCCCGGCGTGACTTTGTAACTTGATGCTGCTGAGAAACTACTTTAACTTGAAGTCCGTTTGTCCCTGAACGGGATTGGAAACCATGGATCGACCCGACTTCCAGGCCGAAATCCGCGAACTGAACCTCGCCTATCTGATGCTCGCCCAGCAGATGCTGCGCAGCGACCGGGCGACGGCACTGTTCCGTCTCGGTATCGGCGACGAACTCGCCGACGTGATCGAATCCATGTCCGCAGCGAAGCTGGTGCGCATGGCGGGCAGCCAGATGCTCGTGCCGTGTTTTCGCTTCGACGATGCGCAACTGGCCCGGCTGATGGCGGGCGAGGGGCGCGATGCCGCCAGTGCTGGCCTGCACGCCGCGATACTTGCGGCGGGCAAGGCGGCCAGCGAGGCGGCCTGAGGAATCAAGAATGAAGAACAAGAGTGTGATCGAGGAAGCGGATGATGTCCGCCGGGCAGTCGAGATGGTGCAACTGGGCGCGCGCATGCAGATGCTCGAGGTCGAGACGCGCCTGAGCCGCGAGAAGCTGCTGAAAATCTACAAGGAGGTGCGCGGCGTTTCGCCGCCGAAGGGCATGCTGCCGTTTTCCACCGACTGGTTCATGACCTGGCAGCCCAATGTGCACTCCTCGCTGTTCATGGGCTTTCACCGCTTTTTTGCCATGCGAGCGGGGGTGCAGGGACTGAACGCGATCCTGAAGTCCTACCACCTGTATCTCGACCATATCGAAAGCGGGGCGATGGAGCCGGTGCTCAGCCTCACGCGGGCGTGGACCCTGGTCCGCTTCTTCGATGCCGACCTGCTTCAGCTCACTGCCTGCACCTGCTGCGGCGGGCAGTTCGTTGCCCACGCCCACGATCCGGTCCATGGCTACGTGTGCGGCCTGTGCAACATGCCCTCGCGCGCGGGTTCGTCGCGCAAGAAGGCCGGTACGCGGCGCGCGGTGTCGCGTACCCGTCAGCCCGCGACCGTCTGAGTAGCTGCTTCGTCGCGGCGCATGGCCGCGACCGCCAACATGGGCCGCACTGGTGACAGGCGGCCCATGTTCGTTGCGGGGTGTCGATTCCTGATGGTGCGCGGGCTTGCCGTGCGTGCATTTCGCACGGTCGGCGCCAGGCAGTCGTTCAAGTTCTCTTTGTCGTTGTCGTTAGACCCGACAGATGCCGAGCCGTCCAACCGGGCGCCGCGGCCGATTCCTGTGGAGTGAGCGGTGTTCCTGATCATTGGCTACGTCATCATCCTTCTCGCCTCGCTCGGCACCTACGCCGTGCACGGCAGCCTGGCGGCATTGTGGGTACCCATGGAGTACCTCGCGATCTTCGGTTTGATGATCGGCGGCTTCATCGCCGGCAACGGACCCAAGGCGATCAAGGGCACGCTGGGCTCGCTGTCATTGGCGGTGAAGGGCTCGAAATACAACAAGGCGCTCTACGTCGATCTGCTCGCCCTGATGTTCGAGATCCTCGCCAAGGTCCGCAAGGAGGGGCTGATGTCGATCGAGAACGATATCGAGAACCCCGACTCCAGCCCTCTCTTCTCGAAGTACCCGAGCGTGGCTGCCGACCACCACGCAGTCGAATTCATGACCGACTACCTGCGCATGATGGTGGGCGGGAACCTGAACGCCTTCGAGATCGAGAACCTCATGGACATGGAGATCGAGACCCATCACCAGGAAGCGCACCAGGCGCCGCACGTGGTTTCCAAGGTGGCCGACGCGCTGCCGGCGTTCGGTATCGTGGTGGCGGTGATGGGCGTGGTGAACGTGATGGGCTCGGTCGGCCAGCCGCCGGCGGTGCTCGGCAAGATGATCGGTGGCGCGCTGGTCGGCACCTTCCTCGGCATCCTGGTCTCGTACGGCTTCGTCGCACCGATCGCCAGTCAGCTCGAGCAGAAGGTCGAGGAGAGCGGCAAGATCTACCAGGTCATCAAGGTCGTGCTGCTGGCGAGCATGAACGGCTATGCGCCGCAGGTTGCGGTGGAATTCGGCCGCAAGGTGCTTTACTCGACCGATCGCCCGGGCTTTACCGAGCTCGAGCAGGAAATCAAGAGCCGCAAGGGCTGAGCCGAATGCCTGTCTCTGGCCTCACTTCCGTCCATATCTCGCCTGAGCACGACGCCGGCCTTCCGGGGAGCGCGCGATGAGCGACGACACCCAGCAGCCAATCGTCGTCAAACGCATCAAGAAGGGCGGCGGCGGTCATCACGGCGGCGCCTGGAAGATCGCCTACGCCGACTTCGTGACCGCGATGATGGCCTTCTTCCTGCTAATGTGGCTGCTCGGCTCGACGGCGCAAGGCGACCTCGAAGGGATCGCCGACTACTTCCAGAACCCGCTCAAGCTGGCGATGCAGGGTGGCGAGGGCACTGGCGATAGCTCCAGCATCATCAAGGGCGGCGGCGAGGACCTGTCGCGCAAGGTCGGCCAGGTGCGGCGTGGCGATACGCCGAGCACGCGCGCGATCAACCTCGACGCGGCGCCGACACGCAAGAAGACCGAGGAGCAGGCCGCCATCGAGGCCGCCGAGCGACGGGAACGCAGCCGGCTGATCGACCTCAAGGGCAAGCTCGAGGCGATCATCGAGGCCAACCCGACGCTGCGCCAGTTCAAGAATCAGATCCTGCTCGACATCATCAACGAGGGCTTGCGCATCCAGCTCATCGATGCGCAGAACCGACCGATGTTCACGTCGTCCAGCGCCGATCTGCGGCCCTATACCCGTGAACTGCTGCGCGAGATCGCGCGCGCGCTCAACGACGTCGACAACCGCATCAGCATGTCGGGGCACACCGATTCGGCCCAGTACGGCGGCGGTGAACGCGGCTTCTCGAACTGGGAGCTGTCGTCCAACCGGGCCAACGCCGCCCGCCGTGAGCTGGTCGCCGGCGGGCTCGAGGGCGGCAAGATGGTGCGCGTGGTCGGGCTGGCCGACACGATTCACCTTGTTCCCGACGATCCGCTCGATCCGGCCAATCGGCGGATCAGCATCATCGTGCTCAACAAGGCCGCGGAGAACGCGATGCGCGGACAGGCGCAGCCGGGCGGTAATCAGGTGGTGCCCGCGGGCGAGGGGCAGGGTTTCGGCGGTGGCGACCTCGGGGCGGGTGCGTTGCCGGCCTTCGGTCTGCCGCAGGGGCCGGCAGTGGCGCCCCCGCGTTGAGTCCCGATCCTCAAGTCGGGGCGAATCCCGCCGATATTCAACTGAACGCGCAGCGCGCCGCTTGCGCGCGCAACCGACCGCAAGGCCGAAAAACATGTCCGAACTGCTGAAGAACATCGACGCCCGCACCCGGCTCGCGGGCACGAACAAGCTCGAGATCCTGCTATTCACGCTGGGTGTGGATGCGCGCACAGGTCGCCGGGAGACCTTCGGCATCAACGTCTTCAAGGTGCGCGAGGTCATGCGCACGCCGGCGATCACCGCTGCGCCCGACATGCCGGACGCGGTGCAGGGCATGGTCAGCCTGCGTGGCGCGCTGGTGCCGGTGGTGGACCTGGGCACCTACGTCGGCGTGGGTGCCGATGCCCGGCGCGAGATCATGATCGTCACCGAATACAACGGTCATACCCAGGGCTTCCTGGTCGAAGGCGTCGACACCATCCTGCGCCTGGACTGGTCGCAGATGCGCGTGCCGCCCGAGATGCTGACAGCCCGCCTTGGCGGTCTGGTCACCGCGGTCACCGAACTGGGAGACGGTCGCCTGGTGATGATGCTGGACGTCGAGCGTGTGCTGTCGGAGACCTCACGCTACGACGACGAATTCCTGTTCCGCGACATCGAGCCCGTTCCGGGGGGCGACGAACATGTGGTGTTTTTCGCCGACGATTCCTCGGTGGCGCGTAAGCAGATCTCCCAGACGCTCGACGCGATGAACGTACGTCATGTGGGCGCGGTCAATGGCCGTCAGGCCTGGGACGAATTGCGCCGCATCGCCACCCATGCCGAGGCCTGCGGGCGCAAGGTCAGCGATTTCGTCAGCCTGGTGCTGACCGACGTCGAGATGCCGGAAATGGACGGCTACATGCTGACGCGCCAGATCAAGGCCGACCGCCGCTTCGCCGGCGTGCCGGTGATCATGCATTCGTCGCTGTCGGGCATGTCGAATCAGCAGCTCGGGATGTCGGTGGGTGTCGACGAGTACGTGCCCAAGTTCGAGCCGCAGCGTCTGTCGCAGACCCTGGCGCGCCTGTTGAGTGTCGACAACGACACCGCCGGGCGTTGAGGAAAGACCATGCAAAGCAGTCAATACGAAGAAAGCGCGCTGTTCGATGCAGTCGATGGGCGGGCGACGCTGGCAGGCTCCAATCGCATGGAGATCCTGCTCTTTTCGCTCGGCACCGGCGAGCACTTCGGCATCAACGTGTTCAAGGTGCGCGAGGTCTCGAAGACGCCATTCATCACGCGCACGCCCAACATGCCGGCCGGGGTCGAGGGCCTGATCTCACTGCGCGGCAACGTCATTCCGGTGCTGTCGCTCGGCCGCATCGTCGGCCTGACGCCGCCGGATGCGCCGCTCGGGGGCGCGATGATGGTCACCGAGTACAGCAAGCGCACGCTCGGCTTCCTGGTGTCGTCGGTCGACCGCATCGTGCGCGTGGATTGGGAACGTGTGCGCGCGCCGGAAAACGTCTCGTCCGGTACGCATGGCTTCATCACCGCGATCACCGAACTGCCCGACGGGCGGCTGGTGTCGATCCTCGACGTGGAGACCGTGCTCGCCAACACCTTCGGCGACACGGTTGTCGGCAACATCGCGCCGATCGGCAATGGTCACGAGGTGAATGTGTTCTTCGTCGATGACTCGGCGGTGGCGCGGCGCAAGATCAGCGAAGTCCTGGACCGCCTCGGCGTGCGCCACAAGAATGCGCAGAACGGGCTCGAGGCCTGGAATCGCCTCGAGAGCCTCGCCAGTCACGCCGAGCAGACCGGCCGTCTGCTGGTGGACGAGATCGACATGATCATGGTCGACGCCGAGATGCCCGAGATGGATGGCTACGTACTCACCCGCAACATCAAGGCCGATCCGCGCTTCACGGGGATTCCGGTCGTCATGCATTCCTCGCTGTCCTCTGAGGCCAACCGGGCGATGGGCAAGCACGTCGGTGTCGATGCCTACGTGGCAAAATTCGACGCCGAAGTCCTTGCCGACACCATCCGCCCGATGTTGCAGCGTGGCCGTCGTGCCCCCTGAGCGCCTGAGGCAGAGAAACACGGAGAACAATTATGGCCGACCCCAAAACCCGATTCCTGGTCGTTGACGACTTCTCGACCATGCGGCGCATCGTGCGCAACCTGCTCAAGGAGCTCGGCTTCAGCAACGTCGACGAGGCCGAGGACGGCGCGGTGGCGCTGCAGAAGCTCAACAGCGCGCCCTTCGACTTCGTCGTCACCGACTGGAACATGCCGAACATGGATGGCCTTGCGCTGTTGCAGGCCATCCGCCGCAGCCCCCAGCTCAAGCACCTGCCGGTGCTGATGATCACGGCCGAGGCGAAGAAGGAGAACATCATCGCCGCGGCCCAGGCCGGCGCGAGCGGCTATGTGGTCAAGCCCTTCACCGCCGCGACCCTTGCGGAAAAGCTGGAAAAGATTTTCGAGAAGATGGGCCGCGCGTCGTCTTGAGCGCGCCGGAACACGGAGCAGGAACATGAGCAAGAGGCCGAAATTCGATGAAGCCGGCGACTCGGACGAGTTGCAGGCGCTGTTCGACAGCATTGCCGCCGACCCGGTGGGCGGCGCCGACAGCCTGAATCCTTCGCGGGCCGCGGCGCCCGTGTTGCCGATCGACGACAGCGGCGATACTGACGAGTTGCAGGCGCTGTTCGACGCCGTCTCCGAGCAGTCCGGCCAGGTCGGCGCCCAGCCGACTTCTTCGGCGGCAGAGCCCGCTGCGGCCGCGCCTGAAGCCGATGCGGTGTTCAACCGCCTGGGGCAACTCACGCGCCAGGTGCACGACAGCCTGCGCGAACTCGGTCTCGAGGGTGCGCTGAAGGAGGCTGCAGAGGCCATACCCGATGCGCGCCAGCGTCTCGGCTACATCGCCCAGACCACCGAGCAGGCCGCGAGCCGGGTGCTGAACGCCACCGATGTGGCACGCCCGATCCAGAACGATCTCGCTGGTGGTGCCGAGGCGTTGTCGGCGCGCTGGGACGAACTCTATGCAGGCAGATTGTCGCCCGAGGCCTTCCGCGAGCTCAGTGCCGACACCCGCAGCTTTCTCGGTGCGGTAGCCGATGGCACGCGTGTCACCAGCGCACAGTTGCACGAGATCATGATGGCGCAGGACTTCCAGGATCTGACCGGGCAGGTGATCAAGCGCGTCGTCGATCTCGCACATCTGCTCGAGACACAACTACTTCAGGTGCTGCTCGAGGCTGCGCCGCCACAGGTCCGCAGCGAACGCCATTCCGGCCTGCTCAACGGGCCGGTGATCAATCCCGAAGGTCGCACCGATGTGCTGAGCAGCCAGGCGCAGGTCGACGACCTGCTCGAGAGCCTCGGTTTCTGACGGGCCGCCACCGGGCGCAGCCCGGGACAATCTGGAGCAATCAGCGTCATGAGTGATTTTGCGGGCATGGAAGACCTGCTGCAGGACTTCCTCGTCGAGGCGGGGGACCTGCTGTCAGGGGTCGACAACAAGCTGGTCGATCTGGAGCGTTCGCCGGATGATCGCGGCCTGCTCAACGATATCTTCCGCGGCTTCCACACCATCAAGGGGGGCGCGGGCTTTCTCAATGCCTCGGCGCTGGTGACCCTGTGCCACCTGACCGAGAGCCTGTTCGACAAGCTGCGCAACGGTGAACTCGGGGTCACGCCCGAGCGCATGGACGTCATCCTCGCGGCCACAGGGTCGGTACGCGAAATGTTCACTGAGCTCGAGCGCGGTGTGCAGCCCGAACCGGCCGCTGCCGCGCTGCTCGAGAGCCTGCGTGCCGCAGTGAGTGGCGAGGTCGCGGCGCCTGCCGCTGCAACGTCGGCCTCAACTGCGACCCCGACCCCGACCGCGGTGAGCGTGCCGCGACCGGGCGAACCCGACTGGGATGCGCTTTACACCGCGGTAACCGGCACGACCGTCGTGGGCGGAACGCAGGCGGCGCCGGCGCCCGCACGGTCGCCATCCTCGATCGCCGTCGCTGAGGAAAAGCCGGCACTGCCCGCTGCTGCCACTGCCGAGACCGCGCCGCGCATCACCAACGACCCCATCGTGCGTGCGGCGATCGGTCGCCGAGAAACCGACCTGCCCGGTGGCAACGGCCCGAGCGGCCGGCGCGAAAGCGAGCGCCAGCGCGACAACTCGATCCGCGTCGATACCGCGCGGCTCGACCAGGTGCTCAACCTCTCGGGCGAGATCGGCCTCACCAAGAACCGGCTCAATGCCCTGCGCAGCGACATCCTGAGCGGGCGCAACGACTCCGAGACCCTGCACGCGCTCGACATCGCCGTCAGCCAGCTCGACCTGCTCGTCTCCGACCTGCAGAACGCGGTGATGAAGACGCGGATGCAGCCGATCGGGCGGCTGTTCCAGAAATACCCGCGCATCGCGCGCGATCTGGCGCGCAGCCTGGGCAAGGACGTCGAACTGCAGCTGGTCGGCGAGGAAACCGAGATCGACAAGACGATGATCGAGGACCTGTCCGACCCGATCATCCACCTCATCCGCAACGCGGTCGATCACGGCGTGGAAGACACGCCCGCCCGCGCAGCTGCGGGCAAGCCGGCGAAGTCGGTGCTGCGCCTGGAGGCGCGCCAGGAGGGCGACCATATCGTCATCCTGGTGGCGGACGACGGGCGCGGCATGGACGCTGAACGCCTGCGCGCCAAGGCGCTCGCCAAGGGCCTCATCACCGATGAGGAGGCGAGCACGATGGACGACCGCCAGAGCTACAACCTCATCTTCGCGCCCGGCTTCTCGATGGCGGAGAAAGTGTCGGACGTGTCCGGCCGCGGTGTCGGCATGGATGTGGTGCGCACCAACATCCAGAAGCTCAACGGCACGATCGAGATCCGTTCACAGCTCGGCAAGGGCACGACGCTGGTCATCAACCTGCCGCTGACGCTGGCGATCCTGCCGGTGCTGCTGGTGCGCCTGGGCGAACAGCCCTTCGCCGTGCCGCTGTCGATGGTGCGCGAGATCCTGCCGATCGATCCGGCCGGGATCCAGGACGTCGGCGGCAAGGCGACGATGGTGGTGCGCGGCGAGGTGCTGCCGATCGTGCCGCTGACGACGCTGCTCGGCTGGCCGCGCGAATGCGTGCCGCAGTACGGCGTGCTGATGCAGGCCGCGGAGTGGTCCTTCATCCTCGCGATCGACAGCTTTGCCGGGCGCGAGGATGCGGTGATCAAGTCGCTCGACGACTTCCGCCCCAAGGGGGTGGCGGGGGTGACCACGCTGTCCAACGGCCAGATCGTGCTGATCCTCGACATGAAGGAGCTGCTCGACGGCGCCGGCGAGCGGCGCGGCGTGTCGCGCGCGGCGCTGATCGCGGCCGTGGACTGAGGTCTTGAACCGGGCCGGCGCGCGGCCTGGCCGGCGCGTCCCGGGCCGGCTTCAGGCGGTGAGTGTGAGCAACCCGGCGAAGGCCTGCTCGAACTGGGCGAGCCCTTCCTGCTGCAGGCGTTCGCCGACCGCGACCATGTCGATGCCCGCCGCGGCCAGCGCGACGAACTGCTGCGCCGCCTGTTCCACGTCTTCTTCGAGTGTGGAGGCGACCTTGCCATGGTCGCGCAGCGCATCCAGGGTGGCATCCGGCAGCGTGTTGACGGTCTCGGCGCCGATCAGTGGCTCCACGTACAGCAGGTCGCTGTAGGCCGGATTCTTGGTGCCGGTGCTCGCCCACAGCATGTACTGCGGGCGTGCCCCTGCCGCGCGCAGGGCTTCGAAGGCCGGGCCCTGGAAGCGTTCGAGATAAGCCTGGTAGGCGAGGCGCGCCATCGCCACCGCGGTCTGGCCGCGCAGCGCGAGCTGATCGCCGCCCTTGGCTTCGAGCAGTGCGTCCACCAGCGTGTCGACGCGCGACAGGAACAGGCTCGCCACCGACATCACCTTCGACACGTCGCCGCCGGCGGCCTGCAGCCGTTCCAGGCCGCGGACGTAGGCACTGGCGACGCCTTCGACGTGCGCGAGCGAGAACATCAGGGTCACGTTGACGCTGACGCCGGCGCCGATCAGGCGCTCGATCGCGTCGAGACCCGCTGCCGTGGCGGGCACCTTGATCAGCAGGTTGGGACGATCGACCGCCGCCTTCAGGCGCAGGCCGGCGGCCACCGTGCCGTCGGCGTCGTGGGCGAGCGCAGGCGACACCTCCAGGCTCACGTAACCCGCATTGCCGCCGCTGTCGCGGTAGAGCGGCGCGAGCAGGTCGCAGGCGCGCTGCACGTCCGGGATGACCAGCGCTTCGTAGCGCGCCTCTGCACTCAGCGGCTGGCGCTTGAGCGCCGCGAGATCGTCCTCGTAGTAGCGTCCGCCCGCGATCGCCTTGTGGAAGATCGCCGGGTTTGTGGTCACGCCGGCCACGCAGTCGTCGGCGATGAAGCGCGCGAGGTGGCCGTCGTTGAGCAGGGTGCGGGAGAGGTTGTCGAGCCAGATCTGCTGGCCGTGCTGGCGTACCTGGAGCAGCGGATTCATCGTTCTACCTCGAGAGTTGAGTCGGGTCGTTCGCAGCATCGGGGCTGCAAAGTACGGGGAAGGGCGATTGTGCCCCGAAAGCGCCCGGCTGTGCCGCTGCGCTTTCGAGCATCTCCTCCCAGCCGAGCGCGCGCGCCACAGTCGCAAAATCCTCTGCGGGCGGCGCGATGATCTCGAGCGCTGCATTCGTCACCGGATGGGCGAGTGCCAGGCGGGTGCAGGTCAGCAGCAGGCGGTGGCAGCCGAACAGTTGCTGGAAAAGACGGTTGTGGCGGCCCTTGCCGTAGGTCGCGTCGCCGATGATCGGGTGTGCGATGTGCTTGAGATGGCGGCGCAACTGATGGCGGCGGCCAGTCTCGGGGAAGAGTTCGACCAGTGCGTAACGGGTTGTGGGGTAGCGGTCGACCGCATGCGGCAACTCGACGGTGGCGAGGCGGCGGAACTGGGTGCGGGCGGGTTGGGCGGCGGGTTCGTCGCGGTCGGCGGCGTGGCGGTGCATGGGTTCGTCCGCATCCACGTCCTCGGGCAGCGCATCCCGTGCGCCCGCGCCGCGTCCGTGCCGGATCTCGATCGGGTCGAGCCGCCGCACCAGGGGATGGTCGATGACGCCGCGCTCCACGGGATGGCCGCGCACCACCGCGAGATAGCGCTTGTCCACTGCCTGCGACTCGAAGCGGCCTGCGAGGATGGGCGCCACCTCACGGTCGAGCCCGAACAGCAGCACGCCGGAAGTGCCGCGATCGAGGCGGTGGGCGGGAAACACGCGGCGGCCGATCTGGTCGCGCAGCAACTGCACCGCGAAGCGCTCTTCGTGCGCGGCGATCGGGCTACGATGGACCAGCAGGCCCGAGGGCTTGTGGATCGCGACCAGCCACTCGTCGCGGTAGAGGATGTCGAGCATGCGTCGCCCCGGGTGCGGTCTCCCTGGCGCGGACCCTGCGCCAGGCCAGAAAACGCGAAAGCGACCACGCGGGTCGCTTTCGCAGTGATGGCGCCGGCCAGCGCCAGCGCAGGAGATCAGGCGAAATTCTTCGCCGCGAAGTCCCAGTTCACCAGCTTGTCGAGGAAGGTGGCGACGAAGTCCGGACGACGGTTGCGGTAGTCGATGTAGTAGGCGTGTTCCCACACGTCGATACAGAGCAGCGCGGTGTCGCCGGTGGTCAGCGGGGTGCCGGCAGCGCCCATGTTGACGATGTCGACCGAGCCGTCGCCCTTCTTGACCAGCCAGGTCCAGGCCGAACCGAAGTTTCCGACCGCGGAGGCCTGGAAGGCCTTCTTGAAGTCGTCGTAGGAGCCCCACTTGGCCTTGATCGCGTCGGCCAGCGCACCGCTGGGCTCGCCGCCACCGTTGGGCTTCATGCAGTTCCAGAAGAAGGTGTGGTTCCAGACCTGGGCGGAGTTGTTATACACGCCGCCGGCCGGTGCCTTCTTGACGATGGCTTCGAGGTCGAGGTTCTCGTACTCGGTGCCCTTGATCAGGTTGTTCAGGTTGGTGACGTAGGCCTGATGGTGCTTGCCGTGGTGGAACTCCAGCGTTTCGGCTGAGATGTGCGGGGCCAGTGCGTCCTTGGCGTAGGGCAGGGCGGGCAGGGTATGTTCCATGCGGTTTCTCCTTTGTCGTTCGATTTGGCTGTCTGCGGGGATGGGTCGTATCTAAAGCTAGACTATTTTAGTCCGGATTAGGTTCCCCGGCAATGTTGCGCCCCGCATGTTAAGCCCATACGGCGCGTTTTCGGAACAAGGGCGGCAACACAAGGGCGGACCCGCTCAGCCCTTGTGTTGGCCGACCACCCGCGTGTCGAGGCTGCCGTCTGCGAGCTGGATGCTTACCGCGGCCCCAGCCGGAACGCTCCCGGCGCTACGCAGCACGCTGCCGTGGGCGTCGCGGGCGATCGCGTAGCCACGTGCCAGCACGGCCCCCGGCGCCAGGTGCTCGAGGTGGGCGGAGAGGGTCTCCAGCCGGGTATGTCGGTGCCCAAGCAAGGCCGCAGTGGCACGCTGCAGCCGTTGCGCCAGCATGTCGAGCCCGGCGTGCTGGGTTTCGGGTCGCGGCGCGGCGGCCGTGAGGCGAAGGCGGGCCTGCGCGCAGCGCTGGGCGGCGCGTTCGAGCCTTCGTTCCATCGCCCGCCGCAGGCGCTCGCCCTGGTGTTCGAGGCGGGTGGCCTCCTGACGCAGGCGCTCGCGCGGATGCAGGAGGCGCAGGCCGGCACGGTCCACTCGCTGGGCCAGGCCCTCGAGGCGGCGATCGAGGGCGCGCTGCAGGCGCGGCTGCAGCGCGCCCAGTTCGCTGCGCGCCGCATGCCAGCCGGCGCTGGCGAGCTCTGCCGCGCCGGTGGGGGTGGGCGCACGCAGATCGGCCGCAAAGTCGGCGATGGTGAAATCGGTCTCGTGACCGACACCGCACACGACGGGTAGCGGACAGGCGCGCAGCGCACGGGCGAGCGCTTCGTCGTTGAACGACCACAGGTCCTCGATGCTGCCGCCGCCACGGACCAGCAGCAGCAGGTCGACGCCGTCCTGCGCGGCACGACGTCCTGCATCGTGCACCGCGGCGACCAGGCGGGCGGCAGCTTCGGCACCCTGGACGGGTGCGGGGTAGAGCACGACCGGCAGGTGCGGCGCGCGCCGGCGCAGGGTGACGAGCACGTCGCGCAGCGCGGCGGCCTGCAGCGAGGTGACGATCCCCACCGCGCGCGGAAAGCGTGGCAGGGGACGGCGCCTGTCAGGGTCGAACAGGCCTTCGGCGGCGAGCTTGGCCTTGAGCCGGTTGAAGGCCTCGAACAGGTTGCCGATGCCCGCGGGTCTCAGGGCTTCGACGTTGAGCTGATAGTCGCCGCGCGCCTCGTACAGCGTGACCAGGGCGCGCGCCTCGACGCGCATGCCGTTCTCGGGCCGGAAGGCCAGCAACTGCGCGCGGTTGCGCCACATCGCACAGCGCACCTGGGCATTGGCATCCTTGAGGGTGAAATAGACGTGCCCGGAACTCGCGCGCGTGAGGTTCGAGATCTCGCCGCCGACCCAAAGCAGCGGGAGCGCCGCCTCGAGCGCTTCGCGCGCCATGCGGTTGAGCATCGAGACGCTAAGTACCGGAGTCGACAAGGATCCTGCGGCGCTGTCGAGGTCTTCGGCGTGCTGAAATGGCTTGAAAGGCATGATCGGATTGTAGCGGAATCCACAGCTGCTCGACCCTGTCAAGGGTCTTCACGCAAGTCATTGATGGAAAAGGGGTTGTTTCGCAAGTCATTGATTATTAGAGGATTTAAATGTTGCACAATTTTGCATCGGAGTGTCCGAGGGCGCGCCGTGACGGGCCTTGCGGGCAACATCCCGAAGCTGTCCACAAACTTATCCACAGGTTCTGTGGATTGCTGCCCGGAACCCTTGGTCGGCGTGCGCTTCCATCCGGGCTGCAGGTGAATGCTCACGGCGACGACCGTGCGGCTTGCCGGCGCCACGGTGCGGCGCTAGAGTCTCGCCTTTCCCCGCAAGAGGTTTGCGCGTGTTCGCGATCATTCAGGCCGTTGGTTGGCCGATCTGGCCCCTGATCCTGGCGTCGGTCATCGCGGTCGCGCTGATCATCGAGCGCTCGATCACCCTGCGCCGTGCCCGCATCGTGCCGCCCGGCCTGCTCGAAAACGTGCTCGCCGACCTTCGCGAAGGTGGCGTGTCGGCGCAGATGATCGAGCGCGTGGCGGCTCACTCTCCGCTCGGTCGTGTGCTCGCCGCAGGCCTGCGCAATGTGAGCAGCGCACGCGAGGTGATGAAGGAGTCCATCGAGGAAACCGGTCGCGCAGTGGTCCACGAACTCGAGCGCTTCCTCACCACGCTCGGGACGATCGCGGCCATCAGCCCGCTGATGGGGCTGCTCGGCACCATCATCGGCATGATCGACATCTTCGCCTCGCAGGGCGTGAGTGGTGCCAATCCGGCGCAGCTGGCGCAGGGCATCTCCATCGCGCTCTACACGACCGGCCTGGGCCTCATCATCGCGATCCCGGCGATGATCTTCTGGCGCCACTTCCGCGCGCTGATCGACAGCTTCGTGATCGATATGGAGCAGCAGGCGATCAAGCTGGTCGAGGTCGCCCACGGCGAACGACGTGCCTGAGGCGCCGAAACGATGAACTTCCGCCGCGGCAGCCGTAGCGCGGAGCCGGAGATCAATCTGATCCCGCTCATCGACGTCGTGCTGGTGATCATCATCTTCCTGATGCTGACGACCACCTTCTCCAAGGTGTCGGGGCTGGAGATCAACCTGCCGACCGCGGAGTCCGAAGGCGTCGAGTCGGTCGCCGAGGAAATCGTCGTCGCGGTGACCGCGGCGGGCGAGGTGCTGGTCAACCGTCAGCCGGTCGGCGAACGCAGCATCGAAGCGATTGCCGCCGCGCTCGGCAAGGCGGTGCCGGGGCAGTCTTCCGAGCCGCCGGTGGTCGTCATCAACGCCGACGCCAAAGCCGCGCACCAGAGCGTGGTCGATGTGATGCAGGCGGCGCAACGCGCCGGGCTGCCACACATCACCTTCGCCACCCAGGCGCCGGCGCAGTGACGCCCTGCAGATTCATCCCCAAGTTCTGAGCATGGCAGTCCAGGCTCCGGCCTTCTGGCAAGGGCGCGGCACGATCGCCCGGCTTCTGCGCCCGCTTTCCTGGCTGTTCGGTGCCCTCGCTGCGCGGCGGCGGGCCGCAATCCAGCCGCAGCGCCTCCCGGTGCCGGTGATCGTGGTCGGCAACATCGCGGTCGGCGGCAGCGGCAAGACGCCCGTGGTCGACTGGCTCGCGGCGCTGTTGCGTGCGGCCGGCCATCGGCCGGGCATCGTCAGCCGCGGGCATGGCGGGCGCATCAGCGCCGGGGGCGGCGTGGCCGTGGTGCCGGCCGACGGCGACCCGGACCACTATGGCGACGAGCCGGTGCTGCTGGCGCGACTCACCGGCTGCCCGCTCGCGATCGGACGCGACCGCCCGGCTGCCGCGCGCGAACTCCTGCGCCTGCATCCGGATTGCGACGTCCTCATCGCGGACGACGGCATGCAGCACTACAAGCTGGCGCGCGACCTCGAGATCGTGGTCGTGGACGAGCGCACCCTCGGCAACCGGCTGCTGCTGCCCGCGGGGCCGCTGCGCGAGCCGCTTGCGCGCCTCGCCGAAGTCGACCTGATCCTTGCCCACGGACCGCTCTCGCCCGCACTGCGCGCCGCGGCGGCCAGCGTGCCGGTGTTTCCGATGCAGTTGCAGGGCGGCGACCTGCGCGCGCTCACTGACCCGGCGCACACCCGGCCCGCAGCCGATTTTCGCGGGAAGCGGGTGCATGCGGTGGCCGGCATCGGCCGCCCGCAGCGCTTCTTCGAGCAGTTGGCGGGCGAGGGCATCGAAGTCGTGCCGCATCCGTTTCCTGATCACCATCGCTTCGTCGCCGGTGATCTCGACTTTGGCGAAGCGCTTCCGATCCTGATGACGGCCAAGGATGCGGTAAAATGCGCGGCTTTCGCGCCCGATGACTGCTGGGAATACCCGGTGCGGGCGCAGATCGATTCCGGCGCCGCCGAACGCATCCTGGAGAAACTCGAAGATGGACGCACGACTGCTTGAAATTCTCGTCTGCCCGCTGTGCAAGGGGCCGCTCGACTACCTGAAGGACAAGCAGGAACTGGTGTGCAAGGCCGACCGCCTGGCGTATCCGATCCGCGACGGCATCCCGGTGATGCTGGACGAGGAGGCGCGCACCATGAGCGCCGAAGAAGTCGACGCGCTGCGCAAGTGAGCCGCGCCATGGCCGCCGCGGCGCCCTTCCGCATCGTCATTCCGGCGCGCTACGCGTCCACCCGCCTGCCTGCCAAACCGCTCGCCGACATCTGCGGCAAGCCGATGATCGTGCGCGTGCTCGAGCGTGTGCAGGGCGCCGGTGCGCTCGAGACTCTGGTGGCCACTGATCACGTCGGGGTGCGCGACGCGGTCGCGGCCGCCGGCGGCGCGGTGGTGATGACCCGCGCCGACCATCCGAGCGGCACCGACCGCCTCGCCGAGGTCGCCGCGCTGCGCGGCTGGGCCGACGACGACATCGTGGTCAACGTGCAGGGCGATGAGCCCTTGATCGACCCGGCGATCATTACTGCCGTGGCCGAGGTGCTGGCGCAGGACGCGGGGGCGGCGATCGCCACCGCAGCCCACGCCATCCACGACCCGGCGGAGGTCTTCAATCCCAATGTGGTCAAGGTGGTTTGTGATTCGACCGGGCGGGCACAGTATTTTTCGCGGGCGCCCATTCCGTGGGCGCGCGACGCCTGGAGCGAGGGCGCGCGCGCGCTGCCCGAGGGCCTGCCGGTGCTGCGTCACGTCGGCCTCTACGCCTACCGCGTCGGCTTCCTGCGCGACTACGCTGGCCTCGCGCCTTCGCCGCTTGAGTACTGGGAGGCACTCGAGCAGTTGCGTGCGCTGTGGCACGGCTACCGCATCCGCGTGCTCGAACTGGATCGGGCGCCGGCGGCGGGTGTCGATACCGCGCAGGATCTCGAGCGCATGCGCGCGCTGTTTGCCGCCGGCGGGGTTTGACCACCCGGCGTGCGTCGGTTAAGTTTCGGCTGTTTATTCAATAAGGAAACGGCCATGCGCGATGGCCGGCCATTCACGGGAGGGAGTATGCGACTGATTCTTTTGGGACCGCCGGGCGCCGGCAAGGGTACGCAAGCCAACTTCATCAAGGAGAAGTTCGGCATTCCGCAGATCTCCACCGGCGACATGCTGCGCGCCGCGGTGAAGGCGGGCACCCCGCTGGGCCTCGAGGCCAAGAAGGTCATGGATGCCGGCGGCCTCGTGTCCGACGACATCATCATCGGCCTGGTCAAGGACCGCCTGCAGCAGGACGACTGCAAGTCGGGCTACATGTTCGACGGCTTCCCGCGCACCCTTCCGCAGGCCGACGCGATGAAGGACGCCGGCGTACCGATCGACTTCGTGCTCGAGATCGACGTGCCTGACGCCGAGATTGTCGAACGCATGAGCGGCCGCCGCGCCCACCTCGCCTCCGGTCGCACCTATCACGTCAAGTACAACCCGCCCAAGGTCGAGGGCAAGGACGACGTCACCGGCGAAGACCTGGTGCAGCGTGACGACGACAAGGAAGAAACCGTCAAGAAGCGCCTCGACGTCTACCACTCGCAGACCAAGCCGCTGGTCGAGTACTACAGCAAGTGGGCGGCTTCGGGCGACGCCAAGGCGCCCAAGGTGCGCAAGATCGCCGGCCTGGGCGCGGTGGATGAGATCACCGCGCGTGCTTTCGAAGCGCTGAAGTAAGCAGCATCACAATGTCTCCGGGGTGTCCTCGCATGCGCCCCGAGCATGCCGGCGCGGCCGCTTTCCCGAAGAGGGGCGGCCGCGCCTGCTTTTTGGTCGTACGCCTTGGCCGGCTTGGCCAGAGCGCTCGCAGGAAACATCAGTCATGAGCTACGACACCCTCCTTTATGCGCACTCCGGTGGCGTGACCGCCGTGATCAACGCCACGGCAGCCGCCGTGATCACTGCAGCGCGGGAGCAGGTGGAGCGCGTCGGCAGGATCCTGGCCGCACATCGCGGCATCGGCGGGGTGTTACGCGAGGACCTGATCGACACGGCTGCGTTCGATGCCGTCGCCCTGGAACGGCTGGCGCGCACGCCGGGCGGCGCTTTCGGTTCCTGCCGCTTCGACCTGCCGCGTGACGATGGCGGCGCGGTGATGGACCGCCTGTTCGCCGTGTTCGATGCCCATCGCGTCGGCTGGCTGCTCTACAACGGCGGCAACGGTTCGATGGATGCCGTCGCGCGTCTGCAGGCCGAGGCCCGCCGGCGCGCTCATCCGCTGCAGTGCATCGGTGTGCCCAAGACGGTGGACAACGACATCGTCGGCACCGACTGCTGCCCGGGCTTCGGGTCGGCGGCGAAGTACCTGGCGACCTCGATGCTGGAGGCGGGGCTCGACATCGCCTCTATGGTTGGGGCCAAGGGCAGCGTGTTCGTCATGGAGGTGATGGGGCGCAACACCGGCTGGCTGGCTGCGTCGACGGCGCTGGCGGCGCGGGGCGATCCCGATTGCCCCCCGCACATCGTGCTCGTGCCCGAAGTCGCCTTCGATGAGGACGCCTTCCTCGCGCGCGTGCAGGCGGTCACAGAGCGGCTCGGCTACTGCGCGATCACCGTGTCCGAAGGTATCCACCGCGCCGATGGCAGCCTGATCCTCGAAAAGTCCAGGGACCCACGCGGTTACGTTCAGCTCGGCGGCGCCGGTTCGGCGGTGGCGCGCATGATTCACACGCGACTTGGTTACAAGCATCACTGGGCGATTCCGGACTACATGCAGCGTGCCGGGGCGCACTTGCTGTCAGCGACCGACCACGAGCAGGCGCTGGCGGTCGGGCGCGCTGCGGTCGAGTACGCGATGGAGGGGCGTGGCGGGGCGATGCCGGCGATCCGACGGCTGCAGGATGCGCCCTACCGCTGGGATGTGGTACCGGTCGACACCGCACCGATTGCGAACCTCGAGCGCTCGCTGCCTGCCGAGTTTGTCGCTGCCGACGGCCTGCACGTGACGCCGGCGGCCTGTGACTACATCCGTCCGCTGATCGCGGGTGAATTCGCCCAGCCTACGGTGGACGGCCTGCCGGACTACCGCGACTTCGTCCTGCCGCGGGTGGACCGGCGCTTGCCTGCCTGGCGAACATGACGGGTGGCCGATGGCCGTGAGCCCCTCCGCGTGCGGTGGTGGCCGACACCGTGGCCTTGTAGAGGAGTACGAAGGTGACGCGCAACTTCAAACTGGTCATTGCCGTGCTGCTGTTCGCCGGGCTGAACCTGTGGCTTGGCGCCACCCTTGGAGCGGCAGGCGCTGGACTGGCGCTGGTCGCCACGATTGCCTGGCTGTGGCTGACCGAAGCGCTGCATGTCAGCGTCACAGCGCTGCTGGTGCCACTGCTGGCTGCGCTGAGCGGGGCGCTGGCCTTCGACGACGCCTTGCTGCAGTTCGCCGATCCGGTGATCTTCCTCTTTCTCGGTGGCTTCGCGCTTGCCGCAGGCCTGCAGCGCCAGGGTCTTGACCGCTGGATGGCGGGCCAGGTCATGCGGCGCGCAGGCGCGCATTTCGGGCGGTCGGTGCGGTGGCTGTTCTGGCTCACTGCCTTCCTGTCGATGTGGATCAGCAACACGGCGACGACCGCAATGATGCTGCCACTTGCGCTCGGCCTGCTCGCGCCGCTCGCGATCGAGGATTACCGTCGCACCTGGATGTATGTGCTGCTCGGGGTGGCGTTTTCGGCCAACATAGGCGGTATCGGTACGCTTGTGGGCAGCCCGCCGAATGCGATTGCAGCCTCGAACGTGGGCTTGAGCTTCGCTGATTGGCTCTTGTGGGGATTGCCGCTGGTTCTGGTGCTGATGCCGTTGATGGAACTCGCGCTGCGCTGGGCGCTCAAGCCCGCGCTCGAGGTCAAGGTGACGCCGCCCCCGCCGCAGGCCGGGTGGACGGCCGCGCAGCAGCAGATGCTGGGCGTGTTCGGGCTTACCGTGTCGCTGTGGGTGTTCGGTGCCCCGATCGCGGCCGGGGCCGGGCTGGGTCGTGGCTACGATGCGGCGGTGGCCGTATTTGCCCTGGTTTTGCTTCATGGCCTGAAGTTGGCGAGCTGGCAAGACATCGAGCGCAGCACGGAGTGGGGCGTGCTCTTGCTCTTTGGCGGGGGGCTCACGCTGAGCAAGGCGCTCGCGGACAGCGGGGCTGCGAACTGGCTGGCGGCGCAGCTCGGTGGCCCGCTCGCGCAGATGCCGGTGCTGCTGTGCGTGGCGCTGATGGTGCTGTTCGCGCTGCTGCTGACCGAGGTCACCAGCAATACAGCGAGCGCGGCCCTGCTGGTGCCATTGTTCCTGGGGCTCGCACCGCATGTCGACCGCGTGCCGCTTGCGGTGCTGGTGGCGGTGGGTACGTCCTGCGCCTTCCTGCTGCCGGTGGCGACGCCGCCCAACGCGATCGTGTTCGGCAGTGGGCACGTGCCGCAGCGGGTGATGATCTCTGCAGGTACGCGCGTGACCTTGGTGGTCTATCCGGCTTTGGTGGCCATTGCCGCACTCGCGCTGGCCCTGTACTGAACCACCCGCATGCCGTTCCTGCGCTGCGCCGGCGCTCCGGGCGTGCGAGAACCGGCAGGCGCGGGCGAGGGGCAGGTCACGCTTTGCCCGGCAGCGCACACGCGGGCACCGTCTCCTTGCGTTCGGGCATGTAGGCCGCGACCTGGCACAGGATGGAGGCCAGATAGGGGATGCATTGCAGGCACAGGATGCCCACCCAAAGCTGCGTCTCCAGATTGGCCGCGCCGCGTTGTGCAACCAGTGTCGCCGCCCCCATCAGCAGCGCGACCAGCAGCCCGATCTCCTCGCGGATCGGGTTGAAGAAGGCGAGTGCGCCGCCGCCATGCCAGCCCTTGGGCGTGACCACGAACACGCCCTTCTTCTTCACCAGCCCGGCGAACACGCCGCGCGCGATCGCATGGGCCAGACCCACCGACAGGATCGACGCGCCCAGAATGTCCTTCCACGGGCAGTCCATGGTGCGGCGGTAAAGGATCGGGCCGAGCGCAGCCTTGAAGATCATGAAGCCGAAGATCGGCAGCGCGAGCGACACCACCGGCAGGCCGAAGGCTTTCGGGAAGAGCAGGATGCCCAGCGTCCATGCCAGGCTGCCGAAGGCGAAAACGAGCTGCAGGGCGTCCCCCAGCCAGGCGAACCACCCGGTGAGGAAGTGGTAGCGCTGTGCGAGGTTCAGGCTGCTGCGTCCGATCATCTGCGGCAGGTGCGCCTTGAGGATCTGCATCGCACCGAAGGCCCAGCGGAAACGCTGGCTCTTGATTGCGGAGAAGCCCGAGGGCGTGAGGCCGCGGCCCAGGATGTGGTCGATGTAGCGGGTGTCGTAGCCCTTCTCGATCAGGCGCAGGCCGAGTTCGGTGTCCTCGCAGATGCACCATTCCGACCACCCTCCCACCTCTTCGAGCGCGAGGCGGCGCACCAGGGTCATGGTGCCGTGCTGGATCAGCGCGTTGCGCTCATTGCGGTGGTGCATGCCGATGCGGAAGAAGCCGTCGAACTCCCAGTTGCACATGCGCTTGAACGGTTGGGTCTCCCAGTCGCGGTGCGCCTGCGGCGCCTGCACCACGGCGACGTCGGGCTGGTCGAAGTGCGGGATCAGACAGGCCAGCCAGTCGGGATCGACCACATAGTCGGCATCGACCACGCCCACCACCTCTGCGCGCGGGTCGGTGACCTTGAGGCCGTAATTGAGCGCGCCGGCCTTGAAACCCGGCCAGTTGGCGAGGTGGAAGAAGCGGAAGCGCGGGCCGAGCTCGGCGCAGCGGCGCTCGAGCGGCTTCCACAGCGCCTCGTCGCGGGTGTTGTTGTCGAGCACGAGGACTTCAAAGTTCTCGTAGTTCATCCTTGCCAGGCTATCGATGGTGGCGATGACCATCTCGGGCGGCTCGGAGTAGCAGGCCAGGTGAATCGACACGAAGGGTTGCTGCTCGGGCGCGTGCGGCGGCAGCGGCATGAAGCGGCGCTGCCACTTTTTCTTGAACAGCACTTCGCCGAACTCGAAGCCGTGTGACAGCAGCACGGCTGCGGTCATGCAGGTGGCGCTGATCAGCAGCACGAGACCGATCAGGTCGCGCTGCGTGAGGTAGTACTCGACCGGCACATTGATGCCGATAATCAGCGTCGATACGCAAGCCTGGATCAGCGCGGCGAGGAAGAAGCGACCGAAGACGCTCCAGCCGGGCAGGAAGAAGGCGGCGAGCATCATCGGGACGAAGGCGAGCGCAGCGGCGTTGCTTGCCTTCTGCGACCAGTGCGGGTCGCGCTCGACGACGCCCTCGAGGGCGTACTTCGGCTCGCGGTCGGCGTTGTACATGCCCCAGTAAGGGCCGGCCCAGCCTTCCACGTCGACCTTCCACGGCTGGTCGATCGCTTCCATCAGGAAATAGTCGATGCGTGCGGTGCGCGGATGGGCGAGGAATTCGCGGACGAAGCGCGCCTGGTTGTCGAGCGAGGGGATGGCGGCGTCGATGGTCGGGCCGCGGCTCGGCCAGCCGATTTCGCCAACCACGATCTTCTTGCGCGGATGCGCGCGCGCGACTTCGTCGTAGCGCTGGAAGGCGTATTCGACCGCCTTATCTACCGGCAGACCCTCATGATAGGGCAGCAGGTGCACGGTGATGTAGTCCACATGCTTGGCGAGTTCGGGGTAGCGCAGCCATACGTGCCAGGGCTCGGCGGTGGACACCGGTTTGCGGATCGCCTTCCGGACGCGGTCGAGGTAGCCGATCATCTCGGCGATGGTGAGGTCGCCGCGCAGGATCGCTTCGTTGCCCACCATCACGCGTTCGATGTGGCGCATGCGGCGGGCAACGTCAATCAGGGTCTCGATTTCACGCTCGTTGGTTTCCATGTTGGCGTCGAGCCAGGCCCCTGCGGTGACCAGCATGTCGCGCTGGCCTGCGAGGTCGAGCAGGTCGGGCATGTCGGTGACGCCGTAAGTGCGCAGACCATCGGAGCGGCGCCCGAGCAGGTCGAGGTCGGTGGCGAGTTCCTGGCGCGTGGGGTAGGTGCCCTTGAGTGGGCTCTGGTCGCGCTGGAAGCCGTTGTAGGCGAAGCCCTTGATGCTCTGGTTGGTGCCGATGAATTCAGCGCTGCGGTTGAGTTGCTGCCAGATCCAGTATTGTGCGAACGCGACGGCGGCGGCGATCATGACCGCGATGGCGACGCGAGCAGCAAAAGAGGCGGCTTTTTTCATCTTGTTTCCAGTGCGTTGCCTTGATCGGGCAGCGCGCAAGCGTTACGGGTGCCTTATGGGCAGGTAGGGCGAAGTATCGATCGTGGCCGCGGCCTGCTGGCGCCTTGGATGCTGCGCCGCGCAAACCACCGCTTCGGCTGGGCTGTGACAGAATGTGCGCGCGTCGCCATGACGATCGGACGAGCGCCGTCGGGGCGCATTTTATGCACGATTTCAGCTGCTTACGAGCGAGCGTCGGTGCCAATTTGCAACAGTTTTGCAAGCAGCCGACTGTGCGCTGATTTTGAAGGGAAAGGATCTGACGATGCGAATTAATTTGTTAAAACATGGCGTCGCGGCACCGCTGCTTGCCGGCGCTCTGGTCGCCACGATCGCCTTGTGGTTCCGATATGGGTTGCTCGAGGCGGGCTTGCTGCCGCGCGATTGCGCGCTTGCGGACGCATCGGGTGCGGCCTGCGTGTTCAAGGAGGCGCTGGTGCAGAGCTTCCTGCACCAGCGCCTGGGCTGGGTCAGCCTTGCGACCGGCGTCTTGGCTTTCGCGCTCTCATGCAGCCGGCTGGCCTGGGTCGGCTGGCTCACCGGCGTTGCCGGACTGGTGCTGTACAGCTTCGACCCGGCTGCGGTGGGCGGGTTGCTAGCGCTGCTCGTCCTGGTGGGTACGGACGAACAGGGGCGGAAGTGCGAGAGCGAGTCCGACCACCAGCCAGGCGATCGCTTGCGCGTTGGCGGGCTCGGTTGACCAGCGTGCGATGACGCCGACGGCGATGACCGCGGCACAGGTGCGCTCGCGTCGCGTGGTGCCGTTGCGCCACCAGCCGGTGACGCCGAAGACCACGGCGGGTACCAGGTAGAGCAGGGTTGGGAAGTCGCGGTAGCGCGGGTCGACCCAAAGCAGCAAGGCTGCCACCGCCGCGGCGAATAGCAGCAGGCCGCGCAACATGCCGAGCGAGGCTGCCTTGGATCGAAGGCGTTCCGTCTGCCACAGGGTCCGACCAGCCATCCCGCTGGCCGGAATGGATTCGCCGTACCAGCGCGCCAGTGTCAGTGGGAGCAGACCGGCGAGGGCGCCGACGCCGCCGAGGAGGATCCACTCCAGCGCGTCACGGTATGCCACGTGGGCGTGCTCCCAATGCAATACGGCGACCACGCCGCCGAGTGCGCCGGTGGCAGTGAGCGCCCCCACGCGCAGGCAGTGGGTGCGCCGGCCCGTGGCCGCAAGCAGCAATGTCAGCACACCACCGATGAGGGCGCCGCCGATCGGGCCAAAGAGGCTGTCGCGTTCGGCAACCGGGCCTGCGAGCGGGAACTTCGCGGTGAGGTTCGCGGCCTCGAGCATCCCCCAGTAGCCACCGACCGTGCCTTCGAGCTTGCGCTTCCACGGCTGATCGATGGCCTCGATCAGGTTGTAGTCCCAGCCCTCGGCATGGGCGCGGTGGACGAACTCTCGCACGTAGCGCGCCTGGTTCACCCGAGAAGGGGTGGATTCCTCGCGCTGGCGCCCGGCGCTCGGCCATCCGGTTTCCCCGATCAGGATGTGCTTGCCGGTGAAGTGCTCGCCAACGTGGCGCCGTGTTTCTGCGACGTGCGCGAGCGCGAGTTCGATGTCCACCGGCTCATCCTCCCAGAAGGGCAGGATATGTACGGTTACGAAATCGACTTCGGCAGCGAGGCCGTCATGGCGGGTCCAGAATTCCCAGACATCGGCATAGGTGACCGGCACTTTTGCCTGCGCCTTGGCATGGCGAATGAGTTCGCGCATCTCATCCTCGGTGCGCTCGCGGCGTAGCAACACCTCGTTGCCGACGATGAGTGCGCGCACAACGTCGGTGTTGGCATTGGCCAGCGCGATGGCGTGCTCGAGTTCGCGCGCGTTGCGCGACTTCTCGTAGCCGATCCAGGCGCCGAGCAGCACCTTCATGCCGAGCGGACGGGCAAGCTCGGGAACCTGATCGAGGCCCTGGTCGACCGAGTAGAGGCGCACGCAGTCGGTGATCTTCGACAGGGCGGCGAGGTCGGCGGCGATCTGCTCGCGATCGATCCGGGTGTCGATCTCGAGGGGCGTCTGCCCAGGGCGGTGATAGGGCGCGTAAGAGACGCACTTGAGCTTTTCGCCGGCAGCGAGATGCAGGTCGTGCATCTCGACCGGGCGCGTGCGCGACCACAGGATCGCGGACAGCAACAGGAGCACGCTCAGGCTGACGAGCAGCAGCGTGAGCCAGAGGGTCTTGCGGTCGGTGCGTGGGGGGATGATCACCTGGGTGGTTTCCGTCTGGGGCTGGAAAAGTTCAGTGGGCAGACGATTCGTCTGACCGGGCGTGCGGCGAGCCTTGCGCCACGGGAGCGAAAAAAAGCCACGCCCGAAGGCGTGGCTTCTTGCCGGGGCGGCCGGATTCTACCAGCGCGCTGGCTGCGCGGTCGGCTTACTCGGCGTAGTCGCTCATCGGCACGCAGGCGCAGAACAGGTTGCGGTCGCCATATACGTCGTCGATGCGATTGACACTCGGCCAGAACTTGTTCTCCGCCACCCACGACAGCGGGAACACCGCCTGCTCGCGCGAATAGGGACGGCTCCAGTCGCCGAGGAAGTCGGCCTGCGTGTGCGGGGCATGCTTGAGCGGATTGTCCTCCGCACTCCAGGCGCCGGCCTCGATCTGGCGGATCTCTTCGCGGATCGCGATCATCGCGTCGACGAATCGATTCAGCTCGCCGAGGTCTTCCGACTCGGTCGGCTCGACCATGATCGTGCCCGGCACCGGGAAGGACATGGTCGGCGCATGAAAGCCGTAGTCCATCAGGCGCTTGGCGATGTCGACCTCGGAGATGCCGGTCGCGGCCTTGATCGGGCGGATGTCGAGGATGCACTCGTGGGCGACGCGGCCCTGGCTGCCGGTGTAGAGCACCGGGTAGTGGTCCGCGAGGCGCGCCGCGAGGTAGTTGGCGTTGAGGATCGCTACCTCGGTGGCTTGCTTGAGGCCGTCGCCACCCATCATCGCGATGTACATCCACGAGATCGGCAGGATGCTGGCCGAGCCGAACGGGGCTGCGGAAACCGCACCTTGCCCGAGGTTCGGGCGCTCGGCGCCGCCGGTCGGCTGGACCACGTGGTCGGCCATGAAGGGCGCAAGATGCGCTGCCAGACCGATCGGCCCCATGCCCGGGCCGCCGCCGCCGTGCGGGATGCAGAAGGTCTTGTGCAGGTTCATGTGCGACACGTCGGCGCCGATCGTCGCCGGCGAGGTCAGGCCGACCTGGGCGTTGAGGTTGGCGCCGTCCATGTAAACCTGGCCGCCGTGCTGGTGCACGATGTCGCACATCTCGCGGATCGATTCCTCGAACACGCCGTGCGTCGACGGGTAGGTGATCATCAGCGCAGCCAGCTCGGGCGCGTGCTTCCCGGCCTTTGCGCGCAGATCGGCGACGTCGACGTTGCCGTTGTCGTCGCACTCGACCACCACCACCTGCATGCCGCACATCTGCGCGGTCGCCGGGTTGGTGCCGTGGGCGGATTTCGGGATCAGGCACACCTTGCGGTGGGCCTCGCCACGGCTGGCGTGGTAGCGCGCGATCGCTACCAAGCCGGCGTATTCGCCCTGCGCGCCGGAGTTCGGCTGCATGCTGATCGCCGGGAAGCCGGTGACCGCGCGCAGGTAGTCGGCCAGGCCCTCGATCATCTCGAGGTAGCCGGCGGCCTGTGTGCGCGGCGCGAACGGGTGCATGTTGGCGAACTCGCGCCAGGTGATCGGGATCATCTCGCTGGTCGCGTTCAGCTTCATCGTGCACGAGCCGAGCGAGATCATCGAATGATCGAGCGCGAGGTCGCGATTTTGCAGCTTCTTGAGATAGCGCAGCATCTCATGCTCGGTGTGGTGCGTGTTGAACACAGGATGCGCGAGCACCGGGTCGGCACGCAGCAGCTCGGCCGGCAGTGCGCCGCCAGCGGCAGCGACGCGGGCGTCGAGTGCGCTGATGTCGGTGGAGGCGCCGAAGCAGCCCAGCACCGCGGCGACGTCGTCGCGGGTCGTAGTCTCATCAACCGAGAGGCCGAGCGTGGTGCCCGAGACGCAGCGCAGGTTGAAGCCGGCGTCTTCGGCGGCACGCAGTACGGACGGCGCGCGCGCGCCGACATCCACCTCGATGGTGTCGAAGAAGGGACGGTCGTGCACTCCGAGACCCGCTTCGCGCAGCCCGGCGGCGAGCACCGCAGCGAGGCGGTGAATGCGTGCGGCGATCGTGCGCAGGCCTTGCGGGCCGTGGTAGACCGCATAGAAGCCGGACATGTTGGCGAGCAGTACTTGCGAGGTGCAGATGTTCGAGTTCGCCTTCTCGCGGCGGATGTGCTGTTCGCGCGTCTGCAGCGTCATGCGCAGCGCGGTCTTGCCGCGCGCGTCCTTCGATACGCCGATGATGCGGCCGGGCATCGAGCGGACGTAGCTTTCGCGGGTAGCGAAGAACGCCGCGTGCGGGCCGCCAAAGCCCATCGGCACGCCGAAACGCTGAGCCGAGCCGAGCGCGATGTCGGCGCCCAGCGAACCGGGGCTCTTCAGCAGCACGAGCGCCATCAGGTCGGTGGCGACCGCGACCACGGTTCCCCTGGCTTTGAGCTCGGCAATCGGGGCGCTGAGGTCCACGACCTCGCCACGCGCGTTCGGATACTGCAGCAGGGCGCCGAAGCAGTCGTGGCTGCCAGCCTCGGCAGCCTTGCCATAGACGAGCTCGTAGCCGAAGTAGTGCGCGCGAGTGCGCACCACGTCGATGGTCTGCGCAAAGCAGGCCTCGTCGATGAAGAACACGTTCGATTTCGACTTCGAAACCCGGCGCGCCATCGTCATCGCCTCGGCGGAGGCGGTGGCTTCGTCGAGCAGCGAGGCGTTGGCGAGTTCGAGGCCGGTGAGGTCGATGACCATCTGCTGGTAATTGAGCAGCGCCTCGAGGCGGCCCTGGGAGATCTCGGCCTGGTAGGGCGTGTAGGCCGTGTACCAGCCCGGGTTCTCGAGCACGTTGCGCAGGATCACCGCAGGCGTATGGGTGCCGTAGTAGCCCTGGCCGATCAGGGACTTCTTGACCACGTTGCGGTCGGCGATGCTCTTGAGGCGGGCGAGTGCCTCGTGCTCGGGCATCGCTCTGGCGAGCGGCAGCGGCGCGGTGAGGCGGATGCCGGCCGGGACGGTCTGCGCAATCAGTCCATCGACGTCGGCCACGCCGATCGTGGCGCACATGCGCGCGATCTCGCCGGCGTTGGGGCCGAGGTGGCGATGGACGAAGGCGTCGCGCTGCTCGAGGCTGGCGAGCGGGGAGGAAAGCAGGGAGTCGCTCATGATCAGGCCTGGGCGATTTCCGCTTCGTAGGCCGCTGCGTCCATCAGCGCGCCGACCGCGCCGGCGTCGGCCGGCTTGAGCTTGAACAGCCAGTTGGCGTAAGCGTCGGCATTGATGCCCTCGGGGGCGTCGATGGCCTCCTGGTTTGCGGCGACGACTTCACCGGCGACCGGTGCATAGATGTCGGAGGCAGCCTTTACCGATTCGATCACCGCACAGGCCTCACTTGCGGCGAGTTGCCGGCCTGCTTCCGGCAGTTCGAGGAAGACGATATCGCCTAGGGCCTCTTGGGCATGGTCGGTGACGCCGATGGTCAGCGTGCCGTCGTCTTCGACGCGCACCCATTCATGGGACTTCGTGTACTTGAGGTTGCTGGGGACCTTGCTCATGGTGTTCTCCGATCGGGAAAGTGGGCGTGACAGGGGCTGTCCGGACTGCACGTTGCGGTGGTGCGCCCGGAAACTACCGGCCTTTTCGGGCCGGCAAGGGGGTGGTTCAGACGAGGGCCTTGCCGTTGCGCACGAAGGGTAGCTTCACGGTGCGCGCCTTCAGGCGTTTGCCCCGGATGTCGACCTCGACGGTCTCGCCGGGCTGGGTGGCAATCGGCAGGCGGCCGAAGGCGATCGATTTCTCGAGGCTGGGCGAAAAGCTGCCGCTGGTGGTCTCTCCCTCGCCGTTGGCGGTGAAGACTTTCATGTGGGCGCGCAGCACACCCTTGTCTTCGAGGATCAGGCCGAGCAGGCGCTGGCTTGCGGGGTTTGCCTGCAGGGCGGCGCGGCCGACGAAGTTACGCGCCTCATCCTTCATGTCCACCGTCCAGGACAGACCGGCGTCCAGCGGCGAGACCTCGTCGTCCATGTCCTGGCCGTAGAGATTCATGCCGGCTTCAAGTCGCAGCGTGTCGCGCGCGCCCAGGCCGCACGGTTTGACGCCGGCGGCGGCGAGCGCATTCCACATCGCTTCGGCGCGGTTGGCGGGTACGGCGATTTCGAGACCGTCCTCGCCGGTGTAGCCGGTACGAGCGATCAGCAAGTCCCCAACGCGGGCGCCGACGAAGTGGGTGGGGATGCCGTTGGCGGTGGACAGTTCGGGCAATGCGGCGGTGGCGCGCTCGATCGCGCGCGGGCCCTGTACGGCGATCATCGCCAGGTCGCGGCGCTCCTGCAGTGTGACGTTGGCGCCGGTGGTGGCGATGCGCTGGCGCATCCAGGAGACGTCCTTGTCAGCGGTACCTGCATTGACCACGATGCGGTAGTCGGTATCGCCGAAGCGATAGACGATCAGGTCGTCGATCACGCCGCCGCGCTCGTTGAGCATGCAAGAGTAAAGGGCCTTGCCGCTGTCCTTGAGCTTGGCGACGTCGTTTGCGAGCAGCCCGCGCAGCCAGGACGTGGCGTCCGGGCCGGCAAGGTCGAGGGCGAGCATGTGGGACACGTCGAACATGCCGGCATCGCGACGCACCGCATGGTGTTCTTCGATCTGCGAACCGTAGTTGACCGGCATGTCCCAGCCGGCGAAGTCGACCATGCGCGCACCGGCGGCAACATGGGCGGCGTGGAGAGGGGTCTGCTTGGCGGCGATGGTCATCGCGGAGGCGCTCCGTAAAGGTGAACGAAAAAGGGCGGCCTCGGCATTTCGCCGGGCTCGCCCCATCTGTCCCTTGTACCTGAGAGATTTTCCGTCGTTGAAACCGTCTCTATCTAGTTTGGACGGCAGCCGACAGCGTGCCCCTTCGGTGGATACGCAAACGCGCTGCGTTCGTATCGCTCTCCAGACTTGTGCAACACGCGCGGTCCTTTTGCCTGAGCGGTTCCGGGGGTTGCGCCTTCGGCGACTCCATCAATATAGATGGAAGTTCTCTCCCGCGTGTCGCGCGGACGATAACATTGCCGAGCGGCTTGTCGCAACCCGCGTGAGGCTGACCTGTTCGCAAGAACCCAGGCTGCACTGGCCGCTGGGTGGTTACCCCGGAACTGGTGCGACGGAGCCTGTCGCGATCACGGGGAGCCCGGGCCTTTGGTGGCGCTAGGCATCGGGGCATTCCTCCATAAGAATCTTTTTTCTTATTTTTCTTGACGGTTTTTTTTGGGTGTCTATAATTCGGCCCTCTTCAGCGCTGCAGCGGTTTTCAAGGAAGTCGTGGCGGCGTTGGAGGTTGGGGTGAGGTGGGTGT
>NZ_JAVEYL010000061.1:0-8374 GCF_034003485.1 Thauera sp. | reverse complement strand
CCCCAACCTCCAACGCCGCCACGACTTCCTTGAAAACCGCTGCAGCGCTGAAGAGGGCCGAATTATAGACACCCAAAAAAAACCGTCAAGAAAAATAAGAAAAAAGATTCTTATGAGAGGATGCGTGACTTGGCAACCCGCACGAAGATAGCGAAACGGCATGGCGGACCAGTACCCAGACGGGCCGCACGGAACAGGAACGCCGCCGCAAGCCAACCACCAGACGCCAGTTGTTACGCAGACACTAGCTCCGCCTGGCGCGCCTCCAAGCCGGCAGTTTCAATACCCGCCCGGAGCAGCCGCGTAGTTCTCGAAGCGAGTGTTCTCCCCGATGAAAGTGAGCCTGACCGTACCGGTCGGGCCATTACGATGCTTTCCGATGATCAGCTCGGCGGTACCCTTATCTGGCGAGTCCGGGTTGTAGACCTCGTCTCGATAGATGAACATGATGATGTCCGCGTCCTGCTCGATCGCACCCGACTCACGCAAATCCGACATCACTGGGCGCTTGTTGGGACGCTGCTCGAGACTTCGGTTGAGCTGGGACAGCGCCATGATTGGCACATTCAGCTCCTTGGCCAGCGACTTCACCGAGCGCGAGATCTCGGACAGTTCGGAGGCGCGGTTGTCGCCTTCGCGGGTGCCGCTCATCAGCTGCAGGTAATCGATCACGATCAGCCCTAGCTTTCCGCACTGACGAGCGAGTCGGCGGGCACGGGCGCGCAGATCGATCGGGTTGAGCCCGGGAGTCTCGTCAATGAAGAGCGGCGCATCGTAGAGCTTGCCCATCGCCATGGTCAGGCGCTGCCAGTCGTCGTCGGTCAGGCGGCCACTACGGATCTTCTGCATGTCGATCCGCCCCACCGACGAAATGAAACGTGTCGCGAGCTGAGTACCTGGCATTTCCATCGAGAAGATCGCGACCGGCAGGCGCTGCTCGATCGCGATGTGCTCGGCCAGGTTGAGCGCGAAGGTCGTTTTGCCCATCGCCGGGCGCCCGGCAACGATGATCATGTCCGATGGCTGCAGGCCGGAGGTCTTTTCATCGAGGTCGACCAGACCGGTCGGCACACCAGTCACCTCGGACGGGTTGTCGCGGTCGTAGAGCTCTTGCACACGATCGACCACCTGCTTGAGGATAGGCTGGATCGACACGAAACCGCTCGTATGGCGCGCCCCCGCCTCAGCGATCTGGAACACCTTGGCCTCAGCCTCGTCGAGCAGTGCCTTGGCGTCCTTGCCCGAGGGACTGAGCGCGCTGGCCGCAATCTCATCCCCGACCGCCACCAGCTTGCGCAGGATTGCACGCTCACGGACGATTTCCGCGTAACGGCGGATGTTCGCGGCCGAAGGCGTGTTGTTGGCAATCTCGGCGAGATAAGCGAGGCCGCCCGCCTGCTCGGCCTCGCCATTCTTCTCGAGGGACTCGAACACCGTCACCACGTCGGCGGGTCGTCCCTGATCGATCAGCTTGGTGATGTGACGGTAGATACGTCGATGATCATCTCGATAGAAGTCGACCTCGCTGACGAGGTCTGCAATTCGCTCCCATGCCTGGTTGTCAAGCAACACGCCACCGATCAGGGACTGCTCGGCCTCGAGCGAATGCGGAGGGAGCTTGATGTGCGCCATTTGCGGGTCAGATGAAAAATCGGAAAAGCGGGAGGGCGCGGAGCTCATTGGAAACACCATCTAGACCTGATTACGCCATTGTAACGACAGGCTGGAGCATGAACGGGGACAGTGGCCGATTCACATTTGGCCTGACAGGAACGGACACCGCCAGAACGAGCACGGCCAACGAACCCTGCGCCGACCACAAACGGACCGCCAGATGTGTACGCCACGAATTTCTCCGGCGCACCAAAGCAAAAAGGGCTGCACACGGCAGCCCTTTTTGCGGGTATTCGCAGACGCGATTACTGCTCAGCCTTCACCACGACGGTGATGCTGGCCAGCACGTCAGCGTGCAGCGACACTTCGAGCGAGGTCTCGCCGACCTGCTTGAGCGGACCTTCCGGCATGCGGATGGCGGAGCGATCAATGTCGAAACCCTTGGCGACAAGCACCTCGGCGATATCGGCATTACCCACCGACCCGAACAGACGACCGTCCATCCCGGCCTTGCGGGAGACCTCGACGCTGACGCCTTCCAGCTTGCCAGCCAGCTCTTGTGCGGCAGCCAGCTTTTCGCCTTGAACGCGCTCAAGCTCGGCGCGACGGGCCTCGAACTCGGCCAGGTTGGCGGCGTTGGCACGCTTGGCCTTGCCTTGAGGAATCAGGTAGTTGCGGGCATAGCCATCCTTGACCTTGACCACATCACCGAGGCCACCCAGATTGACGACCTTCTCGAGAAGAATGATTTGCATGAGTTCGCTCCCCTCTTACAGGTGCAGGTCGGTGTAAGGCATCAGCGCCAGGAAGCGCGCACGCTTGACGGCGACCGACAGCTGACGCTGGTAACCAGCCTTGGTGCCGGTGATGCGCGCCGGCATGATCTTGGCGTTTTCGGTGATGAAGTCCTTCAGGATGTCCACATCCTTGTAGTCGACTTCTTCGATCTTCTCCGCGGTGAAGCGGCAGAACTTGCGACGCTTGAACAGACCACGACCACCACGGTCGTCCTTCTTCTTGAACTTGGATTTCGGCTTGAAGGCCATCTTCAGTTTCCTTCGAGAAATTCGATTGTGTTCAGATGCAGAACCGGGGTTCGACTGCGCAGGCTCTTTGCGGAGAGGAATCCGGTGGCGCGCAGCGCACTTCCCGGAACCGCCGCAGCCAGCACCGCCGCCAGATCGCCCAGCGCCACCGCCTGCACTTCCACCGAAACGTCGCGGCTCAGTCCCGCTTCGACCTGTTTCGATTCGTGTGCCAGCACGCAGCTTGCGATCGGCACTCCTGCAGGGGTTCGACGCAGCGGCAGCACTTCGGCCACGCGCGCATCGAGGCGTAGTTCGTTCAGTCCCGGTTCAGGCAACTCGCAACTCAGGCGGCAGCGGCTTCGCTGTCGGCCGGCTTGGCTTCGTCGGACCCGATGTTCATCGAGCGCGACTTCTCTTCCTTCATCATCGGCGAAGGCGTGGTGACGGCCTTCTTCATCTTGATGGTGAGGTGACGCAGCACGGCATCGTTGAACTTGAACGAGTGCTCGAGTTCGGCCAGCGTTTCGCCGTCGCACTCGATGTTCATGAGCACATAGTGGGCCTTGTGCACCTTCTGGATCGGGTAAGCCATCTGACGGCGGCCCCAGTCTTCCAGGCGGTGGATCTGGCCGTTGCGGGTGGTCACGATGGACTTGTAGCGCTCGACCATCGCCGGCACCTGCTCGGACTGATCCGGGTGCACGATGAATACGATTTCATAATGTCGCATGCAAACTCCTTGCGGTTAGTTGTTGCAGCCCCCCGGCATGCGGTCCGGTGGAGCAAGGGAAGCCGAAGACTATAACAAGAAATCCAGGAAAATCAAAGACTGCCGAGGCCGCCGGGAGACCACGGCCAACGGGGAAAAGCCGGCAGTCCCGTTACAAAAGCCTGCTTACACTCTGCGAGTGCCCTGCGGCGCAGGCCTCACCTAGTATCGGAATCACCGGGGCGCTGCCCTGCAACGACACCAACGAGGCAGACCATGAACACGACCCTGACGCGCAAGCTCGTCACCGCCCTGATCTGCGGCGGAATCCTTGCCGCCGCAGCACCCGCCGCGCATGCCGACAGAGACGACCGCGGCCCGCGCTGGGGCCATCAGAAGCACCACTACAAGCACGATCACAAGCATCGCCGTCACTGGGACGAACGACGCACCGTCTATCGCGAAAAGGTCATCATCCGCGAACGCCCGCGTTATTACCGCGAACCCGTGGTCAATAACTACTACTACGAACGCCCCTACCGTTCGTATGGCTACAGCCGTTCGCCCGCCGTGGTGATCGGGGTGGATATTCCGCCGCTGGTGATCCCGCTGCGCTGAGCACGTCGCGCTCGCCCTGATCTCGCCACCCGTCAGCGCGGGCGGCTGTCCCAGATCTTCTGCAGGCGTTTGACCGAAACCGGCATCGGCGTCTTCACTTCCTGCGCGTACAGCCCAACGCGCAGCTCCTCCAGCATCCAGCGGAAGTCCTCCAGCATCGGATCGACCACGCCGGCGCGGCGCTTGGCCGCAAGTTCGCGCTCCCAAGCCTGCGCCAGCACCTTCCACTCGGCCATGGACTGCGCATCGCGCGTCGGGTTGTTACGGAGTTTGTCGACCCGGATCCCCATTGCCTTCAGGTAACGTGGGAAATGGGCAAGCCGCTCCCACGGGAAGGCAACGAGAAAGTCCTTCGTCAGTAGCACTGAAAGCTGCGCCTGGATGTCGGCAATGACGTCGGGAAAGGCCTTGAGCCCAGACAGACGTTTCTGCAGCCCGGCGTACTCCACAAGGAGTTGGCCAGCCAGGCGCATGAATTCCTGTGCCACCAGGCTGATCCGGCTCTTGGCCTCGGCGCAGCGCTTCGCGAACGCCTCGGCGTCGGCCGGCAGCGGATCGAGCAGGCAGCAACGCGTGAGCGTGGCCTCGACCAGGCGCGCCTTGAGTTCAGCCTCGGTGCCAAAGCTCATGTACTGCAGCGCGAGCTCACGCAACCCGGGCAGGCGCTCGACCGCGCGGACCTGATCCTTCAGGTTGAGTGCAAACAGGCGCGCAAGGCCGCGCCGATGCACGCGCGCAGCCTCTTCCGGCGTGTCGTAGGGACGTAACGAAACGCTGTCGCCGTCGTCGTGCAGCGCCGGAAAGCCGATCACGTCGCGGCCGGCAATGCGGATCTCCAGCAACTCGGGCAGCGCACCGAAAGACCAGGTGGTGAAACCGGACAGCGTCGGCGCCGCTGCACGCGCGGAACCATCTTCACCAACCGCCCTTGCGGCTGCCGCGCCCTTTCGGGTCGAGAGGTCACGATCGCCCGCCCGGGCCGCGCCGCCATCTTGCCGCTGGTCGCCAGAGCGCAGCGCCGATGCCCCACTGGCAGACGCCGCAGCCTCATCGCCACCAGCCCGTGCGCCCTCGCCGCTACCCACGCCCGCCGCAGAGAACGCCCCCGCCAATGCGCCGTCGATCTGCGCCGCCGAGAAGCGCGCCGCCACCTGCTCGCGAAAGCGTGCGCGCAACTCCATCAGGCTGCGCGACTGGCCCATCACCCGTCCGTGCTCGTCGATCACACGAAAATTCATGAAGCAGTGCGGCTTGAGGTTCTCCGGGCGGAAACTTTCCAGCGGCAACTTCAGCTGCACGCGCTCCTCGACGAAGCGCTGCAGCATCTTCAGGAACGGCTCGTCGATATCGAACTCGCCGGCCTCGAACGCCGCCACGAAGGCTGCCGCGCTCTCGGCGACCGGCTGCAGGCGATGGCGGTGCCTCTGCGGCACGGTCTTCATCAGCGCCGCGACCTTCTCCTCCAGCAGGCCGGGCACCAGCCACTCGCAGCGGTTGGCGGGAATCTGGTTGAGCATCGCCAGCGGCACCACCAGCGTGACGCCGTCGTCAGCATCACCCGGCTGGTGCAGGTAGGCGAGCTTGAGCTTCTGCCCGAGTACCTCCATCGCCGGCGGGAAGCGGTCGGTGGTGACGCCCTCGGCCTCGTGGCGCATCAGCTGCTCGCGCGACAGGTGCAGCAGCTTCGGCGCGGCCTTCTCCGCCGGCTTGCGCCACGCCTCGAGGCCGGCGAGGTCGCAGACGTCCGCGGGGATCTTGCTGTCGTAGAAGGCCTCGATCAGGGTCTCGTCCACCAGCACGTCGGGGCGGCGCGACTTGTGCTCGAGGCGCTCGATCTCCGCCACCAGGCGCTGGTTGTGGGCGAGAAAGGCCATCGCGCGCGCAGGCCCTTCGGCGATCTCGCCCTGCACCAGACCCTCGCGAATGAAGAGCTCGCGGCACAGCGCGGGGTCGATGTCGCGGTAAGCCACGCCGCGGCGCGGGTAGATCACCAGGCCATACAGCGTGCCGCGTTCCCAGGCGCGCACCGCACCGGAGGCCTTCGACCAGTGCGGCTCGAAGACCTGGCGCTTGATCAGGTGGCCGCCGACCTCCTCCACCCACTCCGGCTCGATGCGCGCGATGCAGCGCCCGAACAGGCGCGAGGTCTCGACCTGCTCGGCGGCCATGATCCATTTGCCCGCCTTCTTCGCCAACGCCGAGCCTGGATGCGGCCAGAACTTGATGCCGCGCGCGCCCAGATACGAGCCCGCCTGCGGCCCCGAGGCATCGTCCACCTTGCAGCCGATGTTGCCGAGCAGGCCGGCGAGTAAGGCCTTGTGGATCGCCTCGTAGTTCGCCGGCTGCGTGTTCTCCTTCCAGCCGTGCTCGGCGCACAGCGTGTGCAACTGGGTGAACACGTCGCGCCACTCGCGCATGCGCATGTAGTTGAGGAAGTGCTTTTTGCACCAGGCCTTCTGCTTGCTGGACGACTCGTGGCGCTGGACCTCGTCCCAGGCCTTCCACAGATGCCAGTACCACAGGAACTCGGACTTCTCGTCCTGCTCGCCACCGCGGAACTTCGCGTGCGCCTGGTCGGCGCCGCCGGGGCTGTCCTGCGGGCGCTCGCGCGGGTCCTGCACCGACAGCGCGGCGGCGATCACCAGCAGCTCGGCGAGCGCGCCGCGGTCGCGCGCAGCGAGGATCATGCGGCCGATGCGCGGGTCGAGCGGCAGCCGGGCGAGCTCGATGCCGGTCGGGGTGAGCTTGCGCTCGTCGTCGTCGGTGACCGCGCCGAGCTCGGCGAGCAGCGCGTAGCCATCGCCGATCAGGCGCGAGCCGGGCGCATCGATGAAGGGGAAATCCTCCACCGCGCCCAGCTTGAGCGCCTTCATGCGCAGGATCACGCCGGCCAGCGACGAGCGCAGGATCTCGGGGTCGGTGTGCAGCGAGCGACGGTTGAAGTCGTCCTCGTCGTACAGCCGGATGCAGATGCCGTCCATCACCCGCCCGCAGCGCCCCGCGCGCTGTTGCGCGGCCGACTGCGCGATTTTCTCGACCTGCAGCTGCTCGACCTTGGTGCGCGGCGAGTAGCGCTTGATGCGCGCCAGTCCCGTATCGACCACGTAGCGCACGCCCGGCACGGTCAGCGAGGTCTCGGCGACGTTGGTCGACAGCACCACCCGGCGCCCGTTGGAGGGCGAGAACACGCGCGCCTGCTCCTGCGCCGACTGGCGGGCGAACAAGGACAGCACCTCGGTGCCGGGCAGGTGATGCGCCTTGCGCAGCGCCTCGGCGGCCTCGCGGATCTCGCGCTCGCCGGGCAGGAAGACCAGCACGTCGCCCGGGCCGCAGCGCTGCGCCTCGTCGACCGCGTCGACCAGCGCGTCCATCAGGTCGCGGCCCCTGTCCCTGTCACCCGCCCTGGATTTGTCGCCCTCCTTCCCACCTTTCGCGGACGCGCGCGCCGCGGCCGCCGGGTCGACGTCCTCGCTCTCCACCGGCCGGTAGCGCATCTCGATCGGATACAGCCGGCCCGACACCTCGATCACCGGCGCCGGCTTGCCCGCGGCGTCGGCGAAGTGCTTGGCGAAGCGCTCCGCATCCAGCGTCGCCGAGGTGACGATCACCTTGAGATCCGGCCGGCGCGGCAGCAGCGTCCGGAGGTAACCGAGCAGGAAGTCGATGTTGAGGCTGCGCTCGTGCGCCTCGTCGATGATCAGGGTGTCGTAGGCGGCCAGCAGCGGGTCGGTCTGGGTCTCGGCGAGCAGGATGCCGTCGGTCATCAGCTTGATGTGGCTGCGCTCGCTGGTCTTGTCGGTGAAGCGGATCTTGTAGCCCACGACCTCGCCGAGCGGGCTCTTGAGCTCCTGCGCGATGCGGCTGGCGGTGGCGCGTGCGGCGAGCCGGCGCGGCTGGGTGTGGCCGATCAGGCCGGCGACACCGCGCCCGAGGGTCATCGCGATCTTGGGCAACTGGGTGGTCTTGCCCGAGCCGGTCTCGCCGCACACGATGATGACCTGGTGGGCGGTAAAGGCGGCGGCGATCTCGTCGCGGCGCGCGGACACCGGCAGCTCGGGCGGGAAGTCCGGCACCGGCAGGGCGGCGCGACGGGCGGCAAAAGCGGCACGCGAACGCGCGAGGAGCGCATCCAAATCGGCCTGCAGCCGGGTCGTGCGTGCCGCGGCCCGATCACGCCCGTGCCGCGCCTCGGCCGCGGCCTGCACACCGCGCACCAGATCGCGCGCCATACGACGCAGGCGTGGCCGGTCAGCGCTCAGGCAGTCATCGAAGTTCGGCGGCTCTATGCCGTTTCCAGTGGAAATTGACTTCTCAACAAACATGACGGTAGCGCCCGTAGTCGCGGGGGATGGCCGGCACCAAGGGGCTTTGTGGTAGATGCTTGAGCTTGGACATGCGCAGGTAG
>NZ_JAVEYL010000060.1:0-8446 GCF_034003485.1 Thauera sp. | reverse complement strand
CGCGCTCGATGTCGCGCAGGGTCATGTCGAGCACCATGCCGAGACGGCTCGGCAGGCTCTTCAGGAACCAGATGTGGGCGACCGGCGAGGCCAGCTCGATGTGGCCCATGCGCTCGCGGCGCACCTTCGACAGGGTCACCTCGACGCCGCACTTCTCACAGATCACGCCACGGTGCTTGAGGCGCTTGTACTTGCCGCACAGGCACTCGTAGTCCTTCACCGGCCCGAAGATCTTGGCGCAGAACAGACCGTCGCGCTCGGGCTTGAAGGTACGGTAGTTGATGGTCTCGGGCTTCTTCACCTCACCGTAGGACCAGGAGCGGATCTTGTCCGGCGACGCGAGGCCGATGGTGATCGCGTCGAACTCTTCCTCGTTGGGCAGGGTTTGCTTGAACAGGTCAGCGAGCAGGCTTTTCATGTATCACTCCATCCGGGCCGCCGCATCGTGTGCGACGGCCGCGGGATTCAATCGCAGGCGGTTTTCAGGGAAGGAATCAAGCGACTCAGCCGCGATCGAGATCGATGTCGATCGCGAGCGAGCGGATTTCCTTCACCAGCACGTTGAAGGACTCCGGCATGCCGGAATCGATCTTGTGCTCGCCCTTGACGATGTTTTCGTACACCTTGGTCCGGCCGGTCACGTCGTCGGACTTGACCGTCAGCATTTCCTGCAGCGTGTAGGCCGCGCCGTACGCTTCCAGCGCCCACACTTCCATCTCACCGAAGCGCTGACCACCGAACTGCGCCTTACCGCCCAGCGGCTGCTGGGTGACGAGCGAGTACGGGCCGGTCGAACGGGCGTGCATCTTGTCGTCGACCAGGTGGTGCAGCTTCAGCACGTGCTTGTAGCCCACGGTAACCTGGCGCTCGAAGGCCTCGCCGGTGCGACCGTCGTAGAGGGTGACCTGGCCGCCGGTGGGCAGGCCCGCCAGCTCCAGCATCTTGCGGATTTCCTCTTCCTTGGCGCCGTCGAACACCGGCGTGGCAAAGGGCACGCCCTTCTTGAGGTTGAACGCCAGCTCGCGCACGTCGCCATCGGTCAAAGCGTCAAGGTCCTCGGGCTTGCCACTGTCGTTGTAGATCTGCTCGAGGTAGCCGCGCAGTTCGTCGGCAGAAGCCTGAGCCTTCAGCATCTTGTCGATCTGCTGGCCGAGGCCCTTGGCCGCCCAGCCCAGGTGAGTCTCCAGGATCTGGCCGATGTTCATCCGCGACGGCACGCCGAGCGGGTTGAGCACGATGTCGAGCGGGGTGCCGTCTTCCATGTAGGGCATGTCTTCGACCGGAACGATCTTCGACACCACACCCTTGTTGCCGTGACGACCGGCCATCTTGTCACCCGGCTGCAGGCGGCGCTTGACGGCAAGGTAGACCTTGACCATCTTCTGCACGCCCGGGGGCAGTTCGTCGCCCTGGGTGAGTTTCTTCTTCTTGATCTCGAAGGCCTGCTCGAAGTCCTTGCGGGTGTTCTCGAGACCTTCACGCACCGCTTCGAGCTGGACCGCCAAGGTTTCGTCGGCAAGACGAATGTCGAACCAGTGGTAGAACTCGAGCTCATCGAGATAGGCGTCGGTCAGGGCAGTGCCCTTGGCGAGCTTCTTCGGGCCGCCATTGGCGAGCTGACCCACGATCATGCGGCGGATACGCGCAAAGGCGTCACGCTCCACGATCCGCATCTGGTCGGCGAGGTCGGTCTTGAAGCTGCGCAGCTGGTCGTCGATGATCGACTGCGCGCGCTTGTCGCGCTCGATGCCCTCACGAGTGAAGACCTGTACGTCGATGACGGTGCCGACCATGCCCGAGGGCACGCGCAGCGAGGTGTCCTTCACGTCGGACGCCTTCTCGCCGAAGATCGCGCGCAGCAGCTTCTCTTCCGGCGTGAGCTGGGTCTCGCCCTTGGGCGTCACCTTGCCCACCAGCACGTCGCCGGCTTCGACCTCGGCGCCGATGTAGACAATGCCCGACTCGTCCAGGCGCGACAGTTGCGCCTCGCCCAGCGACGCGATGTCGCGGGTGATTTCCTCGGGTCCGAGCTTGGTGTCGCGGGCGACGACGGTCAGTTCCTCGATGTGGATCGAGGTGAAGCGGTCGTCGGCGACCACGCGCTCGGAGATGAGGATCGAGTCCTCGAAGTTGTAGCCGTTCCAGGGCATGAAGCCGACCAGCATGTTCTGGCCAAGCGCGAGCTCGCCAAGATCGGTCGAGGCGCCGTCAGCCACCACGTCACCCTTGGCGATCAGGTCGCCCACCTTCACCACCGGACGCTGGTTGATGTTGGTGTTCTGGTTGGAACGGGTGTACTTGATCATGTTGTAGATGTCGACGCCAACTTCGCCCGGCAGGGTCTCGTTGTCATTGACCCGGACCACGATCCGGTTCGCATCCACATAGTCCACGACACCGCCACGGGTCGCCTGAACCGCAGTACCCGAGTCGACCGCGACGCGGCGCTCGATACCGGTACCGACCAGCGGCTTCTCCGGACGCAGGCAGGGCACAGCCTGACGCTGCATGTTGGCGCCCATCAGCGCGCGGTTCGCGTCATCGTGCTCGAGGAACGGGATCAACGAGGCCGCGACCGAAACGATCTGGCCCGGTGCCACGTCCATGTACTGCACCATGTCGGAGGTCGCGAGCAGGAACTCACCCTTGTGACGGCAGGACACCAGGTCGCCGGTCAGCATGCTGGCAGCGTCGATCTCGGCGTTCGCCTGGGCGATGACGTACTGACCTTCCTCGATCGCTGACAGGAAATCGATGTGGTCGGTGACCTTGCCGTCATTGACCTTGCGGTACGGCGTCTCGAGGAAGCCGTGACGGTTGGTGCGCGCATACACGGCGAGCGAGTTGATCAGGCCGATGTTCGGGCCTTCCGGGGTCTCGATCGGGCACACCCGTCCGTAGTGCGTCGGGTGCACGTCGCGCACTTCGAAGCCGGCGCGCTCGCGAGTCAGACCACCCGGGCCGAGTGCGGAGACACGGCGCTTGTGCGTGATCTCCGACAGCGGGTTGGTCTGGTCCATGAACTGCGACAACTGGCTGGAGCCGAAGAACTCCTTGATCGCGGCCGAGATCGGCTTGGCGTTGATCAGGTCGTGCGGCATCAGGTTGTCGGATTCGGCCTGCGACAGGCGCTCCTTGACGGCGCGCTCGACACGCACAAGGCCGGCGCGGAACTGGTTCTCGGCCAGTTCGCCCACCGAACGCACACGACGGTTGCCGAGGTGGTCGATGTCGTCGATCTCGCCACGACCATTGCGCAACTCCACCAGCACGCCGACCACGGCGAGGATGTCCTCGTTGGTCAGCACGCCCGGGCCATCCTCGCCCTGCGCGCCGACGCGCTCGTGGAAGCGCTTGAGCCAGGCCGGAGCCTTGTCGTCGATCTTCTCGGGATAAGCGCGACGGTTGAACTTCATGCGCCCGACCGTAGACAGGTCGTAACGCTCCTCGGCGTAGAACAAGCCCTTGAACAGGCCTTCCACTGCGTCCTCGGTGGGCGGCTCGCCCGGACGCATCATGCGGTAGATCGCGACCTTGGCCGCCCACTGGTCGGCAGTCTCGTCGATGCGCAGGGTCTGCGAGATGTAGCCACCACGGTCGAGGTCATTGATGTAGAGCGTGCGCAGCTCGGTCACGTTCGCCAGGCGCAGCTTGTCGAGCAGATCCTCGGTGATCTCGTCGTTGGCCCGCGCCAGCACCTCGCCGGTCTCGGGATCGGCGACGTTGTTGGCGATTACACGACCGAGAATGAAGTCATCCGGCACGGCCATGGTCTTGACGCCGGCCTGATCGATCTCACGGATGTGCTTGGACGTGATGCGCTTGTCACGTGCGACGATGATCGTGCCGTCGGCGGTGGTGATGTCGAAACGCGCCACTTCGCCGCGCAGGCGCTCGGGCACGAGCTCGAACTGCGAGCCCTCACCCTGCAGATGGAAGGTGTCGGTGTCGTGGAAGGTCGCCAGGATCTCTTCCGGGGTCAGGCCGATCGCGCGCAGCAGGATCGTCACCGGCATCTTGCGGCGACGGTCGACCCGGAAGTACAGGTAGTCCTTCGGATCGAACTCGAAATCGAGCCACGAACCGCGGTAGGGGATGATCCGCGCCGAGAACAGCAGCTTGCCCGAGGAGTGGGTCTTGCCACGATCGTGCTCGAAGAACACGCCCGGCGAACGGTGCAACTGAGAGACGATGACGCGCTCGGTGCCGTTGATCACGAAGGAGCCGGTGGTCGTCATGAGCGGGATCTCGCCCATGTAGACTTCCTGCTCCTTGACCTCCTTGACGGTCTCCTTCGGCGCTTCGCGGTCCATGATGACAAGGCGCACGCGGGCGCGCAGCGGCGAAGCAAAGGTCAGGCCGCGCTGCTGACATTCCTTCACGTCGAAGGCAGGCTCGCCCAGCATGTACTGGACGTACTCGAGGCGTGCGTTGCCGCTGTGGCTCGAGATCGGGAAGATTGAAGTAAACGCGGCCTGCAGACCCTGGTTACGCCGCGCTTCGGGCGGGGTGTCCGCCTGGAGGAATTCAGCGAAGGACTCGATCTGGGTGGCGAGCAGGAAAGGCGCATCGAGCACGGCCGCGCGCTTGGCGAAGCTCTTGCGGATACGTTTCTTTTCGGTGTAGGAATACGCCATGGATGCTCCGGCTAGAGGGCTAACATCGGAAAGACAGGACACAACGTTCGGGCGGTTCCGGAGGGCTGTCGGGTGATCACAGACCCGGCCGGACGGGCGGCAAACGCTCTGGCCTGCCATCGAGGATCGCGAGTGGTTCCGCTATCTCGATTACAAAGCACGAAAGGGCCGGCACTCCGAAGAGTGCCAGCCCCGCTGGGAAGTCGAATATTACTTGATTTCGACCTTCGCGCCAGCATCTTCCAGCTGCTTCTTCAGCGCCTCGGCGTCGGCCTTGGAAGCACCTTCCTTCACGGCCTTCGGTGCGCCGTCGACGACGTCCTTGGCTTCCTTCAGGCCCAGGCCGGTAGCGGCGCGGACGACCTTGATGACCTCGACCTTCTTGGCGCCGGCTTCGAGCAGCACGACGTCGAATTCGGTCTTCTCTTCAACCGGGGCAGCGGCAGCGGCACCCGGGGCAGCCACGGCCAGCGAGGCAGCCGAGACGCCGAACTTCTCTTCGAACGCCTTGACCAGGTCGTTCAGGTCCATCACGGTCATGCCAGCAACGGCTTCCAGGATGTCTTCTTTGCTGATTGCCATTTCAAATCACTCCAGAATCGATATTTTTGCGAAAACTTTCGTAGCGGAAGGCGGAGCTCAGGCGGCGGCGCCTTCTTCCTCACGCTTCTTGGCGAGGGCAGCGAGCACACCGGCCATGCCGGACACCGGCGCCTGCATGACGCCCACCAGCCTGGCGAGCAGCTCATCGCGGCTCGGGATCGAGGCGAGCGCCTGAATACCGGCCTTATCGAGCGTATTGCCCCCATAAGAACCCGCACGCAGAACGATTTTGTCGTTACCCTTCGCGAAGTCGTTGAGCACCTTGGCAGCGGCGACCGGATCGGTCGAGATGCCATAGATCAGCGGACCGGTCAGATCGGCCGCCAGACCTTCGAACGGGGTACCGGCGATCGCGCGACGGACCAGGGTGTTCTTCAGCACACGCAGGAAAACGCCCGACTCGCGAGCCTTGGCACGCAACGCGGTGAGATCACCCACCGCAATGCCGCGATACTCGGCCACCGCGATCGTCTGAGCGTTGGCCACTTGTGCCGACACCTCAGCCACTACGGCTTTCTTGTCATCGAGATTGAGACCCACAGGTCTTTCCTCCTTTCAAGTCAACACGCGAACCGCATCTGCGATTCGCACCCACGGCGACCTGGATCAGGAGCGGGGCCGGCGGGCCGGCCAAATCCTGTTCTGAGCACACCGTCTGCGCAGGCCACTCGCATGCTTAAGCGTTGCCTTGCGGCGCACGCACCTGCGGTCTTTGACGATCCGTAGCCACCCGAAGGCGGCTGCGGCTCAAAGTTCGTAGGATCACCCGCCTGCGGCGGGCAACCCTGTCAATCAGGCAGCGTTCAGGCTGCCCGGCTCCACGCGCACGCCGGCACCCATGGTGCTCGAGACGGCGATGCGGCGCAGATAGATGCCCTTGGCGGCGGCAGGCTTGGCCTTGACCAGCGCATCGATGAGGGCGGAGAGGTTCTGCTGCAGCGCATCGACCTCGAACGAGGCACGACCGATGGTGGCGTGCACCAGCCCGGCCTTGTCGGTACGGTACTGGACCTGACCGGCCTTGGCGTTCTTGACCGCGGTGGCGACATCCATGGTCACCGTACCAACCTTTGGGTTCGGCATGAGGCCGCGCGGACCGAGGATCTGACCGAGCTGGCCGACCACGCGCATGGCGTCGGGAGTCGCGATGCAGACGTCGAAATTGAGGTTGCCGGCCTTGATCTGCTCTGCCAGGTCGTCGAAACCGACGACCTCGGCGCCAGCAGCGCGGGCAGCCTCGGCCTTGTCGCCCTGGGCGAACACGGCCACGCGCACCGACTTGCCGGTACCGGCGGGCAGCACGACAGAACCACGGACAACCTGGTCCGATTTGCGTGCATCGACGCCGAGGTTGACGGCGATGTCGATCGACTCGTCGAACTTGGCGGTGGCGCACTCCTTGACCAGACGCAGGGCGTCGGCGACCGGATAGGCCTGGTTACGATCAACCTTGGCGCGCAGCGCCTGAACTCGCTTGGACAGTTTCGCCATGATTACAGACCCTCCACGGTGATGCCCATGCTGCGGGCGGAACCGGCGATGGTGCGCACGGCAGCTTCCATATCGGAGGCAGTCAGATCGGGCATCTTGGTCTTGGCGATTTCCTCGACCTGAGCGCGGGTGATCTTGCCGACCTTGTCGGTATGCGGCTTGGCCGAGCCCTTCTGCAGGCCGGCGGCCTTCTTGATCAGCACGGTCGCCGGCGGTGTCTTCATGATGAACGTGAAGGACTTGTCGGCGTAAGCGGTGATCACCACCGGAATCGGCAGGCCCGGCTCAAGACCCTGGGTCTTGGCATTGAAGGCCTTGCAGAATTCCATGATGTTCAGGCCGCGCTGACCGAGCGCGGGACCGATCGGAGGGCTGGGGTTGGCCTTACCGGCCGGCACCTGCAGCTTGACGTAACCTGTGATTTTCTTTGCCATTGCGGCTCGCTCCTGTGATGAGTGCTAACGCACCGGGACAACCGGCGCTCCTCGCATCACCCGCGCTCATTGCATGAGTCAACGGGCTTCGGCAGGCCTCGCGACCCGCCGCCTTGCTCAGGTTTTCTCGACCTGAGCGAAATCCAGCTCCACCGGCGTGGCGCGACCGAAAATGGTCACGGCAACGCGCAGCTTGTTCTTTTCGTAGTTCGCATCCTCGACCGCACCGTGGAAATCGGTGAACGGCCCCTCCTTGACGCGAACGACCTCACCAATCTCCCACAGTACCTTCGGACGGGGCTTGTCCACCCCCTCCTGCATCTGCTGCATGATCTTCTCGACCTCCTTCTCGGAGATCGGAGCGGGCTTGTTGGCGGTACCACCGACGAAGCCGGTAACCTTGGGCGTAGACTTCACCAGGTGCCAGGACTCGTCGTTCATTTCCATTTCGACGAGCACATAACCCGGGAAGAACTTACGCTCGGTGACGGTCTTCTGGCCGCCGCGCATCTCCACGACCTCTTCGACCGGCACCAGGATCTGGCCGAAGCTGTCCTGCATGCCCGACCGATTGATGCGGTCGATCAGCGTGCGCTGCACGGACTTCTCGAAGCCCGAATAGGCGTGAACTACATACCAACGCTTGGTCATATCACTTCCAACCCAGAACCAGGTCGTACAGGACCCATTCCAGGCTCTTGTCGGTCAGCCAAAGGAAAATCGCCATCACGACCACGAAGGCAAACACCAGACCCGTGGTCTGCGTGGCTTCCTTCCGGCTCGGCCAGACGACCTTCTTGGTTTCGGTAATCGATTCGCCGGCAAATCCGATGAAGCGCCGACCCGGCTCGGAGATCGAGGCAACAGCAACGCCCGCCCCCAGACCAGCGAGGACGGAGAGCACACGCAGCACGAGCGGCTGCTCGGACAGCACATAGAAGCCGACCACGCCGGCTGCCAACAGTGCCAGCGCCAACGCGAATTTCAACTTATCGGCCATTGCGGATTATCACCCGGAAAAATATGGCAGGGGCAGAGGGAATCGAACCCCCAACCTTCGGTTTTGGAGACCGACGCTCTGCCAGTTGAGCTATACCCCTGCAGCAGAGACTGCAAAGCGCACCCGAGCGGGTGCGCTTGTCTGGCAATCAGCGAGTCGATTACTCGATGATCTTGGCGACGACGCCGGCGCCGACGGTACGGCCACCTTCGCGGATCGCGAAGCGCAGACCTTCTTCCATGGCGATCGGGGCGATCAGCTTGACGGTGATCGACACGTTG
>NZ_JAVEYL010000011.1:0-137809 GCF_034003485.1 Thauera sp. | reverse complement strand
CCGCGTCCTTGCCGTAGCGCTCGCGCACGTACTCGATGACGCGGTAGCGGTTGTCCTGGCAAAAGTCGATGTCGAAGTCGGGCATCGACACCCGCTCCGGGTTCAGGAAGCGCTCGAACAGCAGCGCGTACTCGAGCGGATCGATGTCGGTGATGTCGAGCGAATACGCCACCAGCGAGCCCGCGCCCGAACCGCGGCCCGGGCCGACCGGCACGCCGTTCTTCTTCCCCCAGCGGATGAAGTCGGCCACGATCAGGAAGTAGCCGGGAAAGCCCATCTGGATGATGGTGTCGGTCTCGAACTTGAGGCGCTCTTCGTAGCGCGGACGCTGCTTCTCGCGCTCGTCCGGGTGCGGGTAGAGCTGGGCCAGGCGCCGCTCCAGGCCGGCCTTGGCCTCCTGGACCAGGAAGTCGTCCAGCGTCATGCCCTCGGGGGTCGGGAACAGCGGCAGGAAGTTCTTGCCGAGCTGCACGGTCAGCGAGCAGCGGCGGGCGATCTCGACGGCGTTCTCGAGCGCCTCGGGCAGGTCGGCGAACAGTTCGCACATCTCCGCCTGGCTCTTGAGGTACTGCTCCTCGGTGAAGTCGCGTGGCCGGCGCTTGTCGGCGAGCACGTAGCCCTGGGCGATGCACACCCGCGCCTCGTGCGCCTTGAAGTCATCGCGCTTGAGGAACTGCACCGGGTGGGTAGCCACCACCGGCAGGCCGAGGCGGCCGGCGATGTCCACCGCGTGGCGGATGTAGCGCTCGGTGCCGGGATGGCCGGCGCGCTGGACCTCGATGTAGAAGGCGCCCGGAAACAGCCGCGCCCAGTCGGCAGCGAGCTGCTCCGCCTGCTCGACATTGCCTGCGGCGATCGCCGCACCGATGTCGCCGCTCATCGCCCCCGACAGGCACAGCAGATCGGCCGCCGCGCCGTTCTCGAACCACTCGCGACGCATCTCGGCGCGGCCGCGGTGCTTGTTGTCGAGATAGGCGCGCGTGAGCAGCTCTGACAACTGGCCATAGCCGGCGCGGTTGCGGCAGATCAGCAGCACCCGCTGCGGCTTGTCGCGCTCGGCCTCGTTCTGGATCCACGCATCGACGCCGATGATCGGCTTGACGCCCTTGCCGCGCGCGCTCTTGTAGAACTTGACCATGCCGAACAGGTTGGCGAGGTCGGAGATGCCGAGCGCCGGCATGCCGTCGTCGGCCGCGGCGGCGATCGCCTGGTCGATCTGGACGATGCCGTCGGTGATCGAGTATTCGGAATGGAGGCGAAGGTGAACGAAGCGCGGAGCGCTAGGCACGAAGCCCGGCTCGACCGGGGTATGGGCTGCAGAATTCATGGCGCGGATTTTACCCGAGGCTGTCCGCCCCCGCCCTTAAACTCAGGGCAGCAGCACGGTCGAGCCGGTGGTCTTGCGCGCTTCCAGGTCGCGATGCGCCTGGGCGGCGTCCTTCAGCGCGTAACGCTGCATCACCTCGATCTTCACCTTGCCGCTGCGCACCACCTCGAACAACGCGGTCGCGCGCTCGAGGAGTTCCTCGCGAGTCACGATGTAGTCGGGCAGCCCGGGGCGAGTCACATACACCGAGCCCGCCTTGTGCAGCAGCGCGCAGTCGAAGGGCGCGACCGGGCCGGTGGCGTTGCCGTAGCTCACCATGGTGCCACGGCGCTGCAGGCAGGCGACCGAAGCGAGGAAGGTGTCGCGACCGACCGAGTCGTACACCACCGCCACCCCCTTGCCGCCGGTGAGCTCGCGCACACGCGCGGGGAATTTCTCGCGCGAATAGACGATCACGTGGTCACAGCCGAGCGCCTTCGCGCGCACCGCCTTGTCGTCGCTGCCTACGGTGCCGATCACGGTGGCGCCGAGCAATTTGGCCCACTGCACCAGGATCGAGCCCACGCCGCCCGCCGCAGCGTGCACCAGGATCGTTTCGCCGGCCTTCACCGGGTAGGTGGAATGCAGCAGGTAGTGCGCGGTGATGCCCTGCAGCATCATCGCCGCCCCTTGCTCGAAGGCGATCTCATCGGGCAGCACGACGAGGTGGCGCGCGGGAATGGTGCGCACCTCCGAGTAGGCGTCGAGCGGGCCGTTGGTATAGGCCACGCGGTCGCCCACCTTCACCTCGCTCACCCCCTCGCCCACCACCTCGACCACGCCCGCGCCTTCCATGCCGAGGCCGGAGGGGAGCGCCAGCGGATACAGCCCGCTGCGGTGATAGGTGTCGATGAAGTTGAGCCCCACCGCATGATGGCGAAGGCGGACCTCGCCAGGACCGGGCGGCGGCGGCTCGACCGCCTCCCACTGCAGGACCTCGGGGCCGCCGGTGCGGTGAAAACGGATCGCATGAGTCATGGGTGATCTCCTCGTCTGGCTTGTTGCGCCGCCCTCGAGGGGCCGCGTCGATCGGGGCGGTTGGGCACGTTCAGCGTACCAGCGAAATTCCCAGCCGGTACTGCGTCTCCTTGTTCTCGTCGTACTCGAGCAGGGTTTCGCCGTAACCCTTGAAGGCCTGCAGGTGAACGAACGCTCCCACCCCGGAGAACACGCTGCGCCGCAGCGGGTAAGACAGGTCGAACTGGGTCCCCATCTTGCCCTCCGTGCCGCGCCGGATCAGGGTCGAGAACATCAGCGCGTCGTCGCGACCGATGCGCAGGCCGAGTTCGGCATGGCCACGGTAGCGCGCGATGTCGGGGTTGTCCTCGCGATCGAGGTAGGTCCACACCTTGGGCGCGATGCCGACATACGTGCCGGAGTCATCCACCCGAATGCGCGCATCGGCACGCACGAACAGGGTGTCGATGCTGCGCGAGGGCATGTCCTCCTTGCCATTGGATTCGTGCTCGTAGCCACCGTACAGGGCGAGCGCGCCGCGCTGGTCAGGGTCGTCGAGCCCCCAGCGGTAGAACAGCGACGGCCGGAAGCTCGAATCGCGGAACGGCTTCGATTCGCCCTGCAGGTCCCACAGCGAGGTCTGGGTGAAGCCGAAGTACACCCCGCTCGCCACCGGAATCGTCTCCGCGACCACGCCCTGCTCGTCGAAGATGCGGTAGCGGAAACTGAACTGGAAGCGGGCGCTCACCGGGTCCTTGCCGCCGATGAGGAAGTACATCGGCTCATGGAACCCGAATGCCGACGGCTCGACCAGTGCCGGATCCGCGGGCACGTCGGCTACGCGCCCCATTGGCGCGACTGAGGAGGCGGGCGCCGCCGCGACCGGCGCGGCAGATGCAGTCGCTTCGCCCGCGCTCACCCCGCCCGCAGGCGCGGGGGCCGGTGCCGAAACCACGCGGGTCGCCGCGCCGCCATCGAGCAGCAGGCGCGCCGAGGGGTGGTCGGTGAGCGCGAGCGTGGCCACGCCCGCCACCTCCATCGGCCAGCGCGCAAAGTAGCGGCGCTGGCGCGCATTCGCCTCCGCCCTGCCGATCGCCACCAGCTCGACCGCGATGCGCGGACCGCCGCCGGGCAGCTCGATGCTCGCGGGCAGACGCGCGGGCCAGTTCGCCGCCCTGCCGTCGCCGATCACCACCACCTCGAAGCGCTGGCCAGGCACGACCTGCAGCGCAGGGGCCGCCAGCAGCCAGTCGGCGGCGACTGCCACGGGCGCGGTCAGGACGAGCACGCCCGCGAGCAGCAACGGGCGCAGGAGGAACGATCTAGGATTCTTCATCGGACACTTCCGCTACGACAGGAACAAAGCGGGGCAGCCCCTCGCAGGACTGCCCCCGAAAGCTTCACCGCGGGCGTCACGCGCGACGCCCGCGCAGGGGCAGCGCCAAACACGTGCCGCCCGATCGCATTACAGGCCGGCGTTGCGCGTCTCCTTGGCGTCCACCACCGCGAGCGCGGTCATGTTCACCAGGCGACGCACTGTGGCCGACGGGGTGACGATGTGCACCGCCTTGGCTGCGCCGAGCAGGATCGGCCCCACCGACACGCCATCGCCGTTGGCCATCTTCATCAGGTTGAAGGAGATGTTGGCAGCGTCGAGATTGGGCATCACCAGCAGGTTCGCCTCGCCCTTGAGGCGCGAGTCCGGATGCAGCTTGTCGCGCATCTCCACCGAGAGCGCCGCGTCGCCGTGCATCTCGCCGTCCACGTTGAGGTCGGGCGAGGTCGCGTGCAGGATCTCGCAGGCCTTGCGCATCTTGCGTGCCGAAGCCGAATTCGAGCTGCCGAAGTTCGAGTGCGACAACAAGGCGACGTTCGGCTCGATACCGAAGCGGCGCAGCTCGTCGGCTGCCATGCGGGCGATCTCGGCAACCTCTTCGGCACTCGGGTTCTCGTTCACATAGGTGTCGGTCACCGCCAGCATGCGCTTGGTGAGCAGCAGCAGGTTCATCGCCGCGAACTGCTTGGCCCCGGGCGCGAGGCCGATGACGTCGGCTACCTGCTTGAGGTGGTAGTCGTAGGAGCCGAAGGTGCCGCACACCATCGCATCGGCATCGCCGCGGCGCAGCAGCATGATGCCGATCAGCGTCGTGTCGCGCCGCATCTTGGCCTTGGCCAGGTCCGGCGTCACGCCGTCACGGCTCAAAAGTTTGTAGTACTCGTTCCACAGCTCGCGGTAGCGCGGATCGGACTCCGGATTCACGATCTCGAAGTCGCGCTCGGGCACCAGGTTAAGACCGATCTTCTTGATCCGCATCTCGATGACCTCGGGACGACCGATGAGGATCGGACGCGCCAGACCTTCGTCGAGCACCACGCGCACCGCGTGCAGTACGCGCTCGTCCTCGCCTTCGGCGTAGATCACGCGCTTCTGTTCCATCGGCACCGCCTTGGCGGCCGAGAACACCGGCTTCATGACGATGCCCGACTGATAGACGAAACCGTTCAGGCTGGTGACGTAGGCGTCGAAATCGGCGATCGGCTTGGTCGCCACGCCCGAATCCATCGCCGCCTTCGCCACCGCGGGCGCGATCTTGACGATCAGGCGCGGATCGAAGGGCTTGGGGATGATGTATTCGGGGCCGAAGCTCAGCTCCTGGCCGCCGTAGGCGCTGGCGACGATGTCGCTCGCCTCGGCTTCGGCGAGCTCGGCGATCGCCTTCACGCAGGCGAGCTTCATCTCCTCGTTGATCGTGGTCGCGCCCACATCCAGCGCGCCGCGGAAGATGAAGGGGAAGCACAGCACGTTGTTGACCTGGTTCGGGAAGTCCGAACGGCCGGTGGCGACGATGCAGTCCGGGCGCACGGCCTTGGCATCGGCCGGCAGGATCTCGGGGTTGGGGTTGGCTAGGGCGAAGATCAGCGGCTTGTCGGCCATCTTCGCCACCATCTCGGGCTTGAGCACGCCCGCGGTCGACAGGCCGAGGAAGACGTCGGCGCCGATGATCGCCTCACCCAGGGTGCGCGCGGCCGTTTCCTGAGCGTAGCGCGCCTTGGTGGGCTCCATGTTCTCGTCGCGGCCCTGGTAGATGACGCCCTTGGAGTCACAGACGAAGATATTCTCGCGCTTGAGACCGAGGCTGACCATCAGGTCGAGGCAGGCGATCGCCGCCGCACCTGCGCCCGAGCACACCAGCTTGACCTTGTCGATGTCCTTGCCGATGACCTTGAGACCGTTGAGCAGGCCCGCCGAGGAAATGATCGCGGTGCCGTGCTGATCGTCGTGGAAGACCGGGATCTTCATGCGCTCGCGCAGCTTCTTCTCGATGTAGAAGCACTCCGGCGCCTTGATGTCCTCGAGGTTGATGCCGCCCAGCGTGGGCTCGAGGGCGGCGATGATGTCGATCAGCTTGTCGGGGTCGTTCTCGGCCAGTTCGATATCGAAGACGTCGATGTTGGCGAACTTCTTGAACAGGCAGCCCTTGCCTTCCATGACCGGCTTGGATGCGAGCGGACCGATGTTGCCCAGGCCGAGCACCGCGGTGCCGTTGGTGACCACCGCCACCAGGTTGCCGCGGCTGGTGAGCTCGAAGGCTTCGGCAGGGTCGGCAACGATCGCGTCGCAGGCCGCGGCCACGCCCGGCGAATAAGCAAGCGCAAGGTCACGCTGGTTGGTGAGGCCCTTGGTGGGCACGACCGAAATCTTGCCGCGCGTGGGCGAGCGGTGATAGTCGAGCGCAGCGGTGATGAAATCCTGATCCATGTTCTCCCCTCTCGGAACACTGAGGTTTATGTTGTGGCTGTGTCGTGACGCCGCACCGATCTAACGGGATCGGCACGGCACGTGTCGGCCGGGCAGCACGGACACGGGTCCATCGTTCGGGATGTTCGCAAAGGCTTTGTTATTGTTCGCGCCAGCATGACGCGGGAACGGCCTCGAGTGACGTCGCGGGAGTTTAGCGCAGCCGCCCCCCCTTTGGCAGGACCGCCGTGCAATGACGCCTGTCCGCGTCAATGAAGCAAGCGCCCCGGACTGCCGTGCTTTTGGCAGAATGCGGGCTCCGGGCGCGGCGATCCCACCACGCCTGCAAACAACACGGGGAGACCTTCATGCGGCGAGTGGTGTTCAATCAGAAGGGCGGCGTCGGAAAATCGACGATCACCTGCAATCTGGCGGCAATCAGCGCCCAGCAGGGCAAACGCACCCTGGTCGTGGACCTCGACCCGCAGGGCAACTCCACCCAGTACCTGCTGGGCGCCGCCAGCGACGATCTCGATGTCACGCTGGCGGACTTCTTCGACCAGACGCTCAACTTCAAGCTCAACCCGCGCGCCACTGCCGAATTCGTCGTCGCCACGCCGTTCGAGGGCCTGCACGTCATGCCCTCGCATCCGCTGCTTGAAGAACTGCAGGGGAAGCTCGAATCGCGCTACAAGATCTACAAGCTGCGCGACGCACTGGAAGAACTCTCCGAGGACTTCGACTGCGTGTACATCGACACGCCGCCCGCGCTCAATTTCTTCACCCGCTCCGCGCTGATCGCTGCCGATGCCTGCCTGATCCCCTTCGATTGCGACGAGTTCTCGCGCAGGGCGCTGTACTCGCTGCTCGAAAACGTGCAGGAGATCAAGGCCGACCACAACCGCGACCTGCAGGTGGAAGGCATCGTCGTCAACCAGTTCCAGCCGCGCGCCAGCCTGCCGCAGAAGGTGGTGCAGGAGCTGATCGACGAGGGCCTGCCCGTGCTGCAGCCCTATCTGTCGGCCTCGGTGAAGATCAAGGAATCGCACGAGCAGGCCAAGCCGATGATCCACCTCGACCCCAAGCACAAGTTGTCGCAGGAATTCGTCGCACTGCACGACACGCTGGTGCGTAAGTACGGCACCTGAGGCTGCGCCCCGAGCTTTCAGCGCGGCGGCGCCAGCCGCCCGAACTGGGACTCCTCGAGCCATTCCCGCCACACCGCCATCAGCACCGCCAGCACCACCGGGCCGAGGAACAGGCCGACCAGTCCGAACGCCGCCAATCCGCCAAGCACGCCGAACATCACCAGCAGGAAAGGGATGCGGGTGGCGCTGCTGATGACCAGCGGGCGCACCAGGTTATCGACCCAGCTCACCACCAGCGCGCCCCACAACAGCAGACCGATGCCCTCGACGGTGTTGCCGCTGACCAGCAGCCACACCCCGATCGAGCCCCAGGCGAAGGGCGTGCCGAAGGGGATCATCGCGATCATCGCGGTGACCGCGCCCATCAGCACCGGCGCCGACACCCCCGCCCACCAGTATCCCAGGCCCGCAACGATGCCCTGGCCGATCGCGGTGGCGATCAGCCCCCACACCACCGCCTTGGTCATGCCGCCCACGGCGGCCAGATAGGCATCGACCCGCTCACCGAGGAAGCGGCGCAGCACCGCCACCACTTGCGCAAGCAGGCGCTCGCCATCGCGGTAGAGAAAGAACACCGTGATCAGCGCAAAGCCAAGCTTCGCCGCATTGCGCCCGACGTCGCCGATCAACGCCACCAACTGGTCGCTACCCTGGCTCACCCACTCGGTCATCCGCGTCCTGAGGGCCTCTGGATCGCGCGTGAGGTCCTCGATCAGGGCCTGCAGGCCGTCGCCGATCCACGGCAGCGAGCGCACGAAATCCGGCAGCACCAGCGAGCCCTCCTTGATCTGTGCCGTCACCGCCGCAATCGCCACTCCCACCTCGGTGCGCAGCAGCATCCCCATCCACAGCCCGGGCAGCACGAAGGCCGCACTCAGCAGCAGCGTCATCAGCAGCGCGCTCAGGGTGGGATAACGCCGCATCGAGGCCCGTAGCCGACGGTAGGCCGGCCAGGTGGCGAAGGCAAGGATCACCGCCCACGCCACCGGCACGATGAACATGTGCAGCACCGCGTAGCTCAGCAGCAGCAGGCCACCGAGCAGGAAGCCCAGGATGACGCGGCGGACGACCTTTTCGGCGACCTGGTCGATCATGCGTCGTCGTTCCGGTCCGCCGCCGCGTCGGCTTCCTGCTGGGCACCGAGCACTTCGGCCGGCGCGGGTTCAGGCAGTTGCGTCGCCAGCACCTTGTCGATGCGCTTGCCGTCGAGGTCGATGACCTCGAGCCGCCAGTTCTCCCAGGTGGCGATGTCGCCGGTGCCCGGCAGGCGACCGAGCAGCCACATCACCATGCCCGACAGCGTGTGGTAGCGGCCCTTGTCCTCTTCCGGCACGGTCCTGATGCCGAGGCGGTCCTTGAGCTCGACGATCGGGATCAGGCCGTCGAGCAGCCACGACCCGTCCTCACGCTGCACCGCCCAGGCCTCCTCGGTGTCGTGCGGCAGGAATTCGCCGGTCACCGATTCGATCACGTCGTGCAGCGTGACCATGCCCTGGACCTCGCCGTACTCGTCGATCACGAACACGGTGTAGGTGCCCGAAGCGCGGAACTGGTCGAGCAGCTCCATGCCGGTCAGTGACTCGGGCACGTACACCGCCGGCTGAAGCTCCTTCGTGAGGTCGATCACCTCGCCGCGCAGGGACTGGTTGAAGAGTTTCTTGGCGCTGGCGATACCGAGGATGTCGTCGAGCCCGCCGCGACACACCGGGAAGCTGGAATAGGCCGAGGACGCCACCCGCTCGAGGTTCTCCTCGAGCGGGTGCGCGAGGTCGAGCGAGACGATGTCGGAGCGCGGCACCATCAGCGAGGCGATCTGGCGGTCGTCGAGGCGGAACACGTTGCGCACCATCTCGTGCTCGCTCTTCTCGATCACGCCCGCCTCGGAGCCTTCGACCAGCATGGCGTGGATCTCCTCCTCGGTCACGCTGGGCCCGGCGATCTCGCGCTGCCCCATCAGACGCAGCAGCAGCGCAGTGGAGCTGGCGAGCAGGTAGACGAACGGGCGCGACGCGACCGACAGCACGTTCATCGGACGCGCCACCAGGCGGGCGATGCCTTCCGGATCGATCTGGCCGATGCGCTTGGGCACCAGCTCGCCGACCACGATCGACACGTAGGTGATCACCACCACGACCAGCACGGTCGAACCGATCTCGCTCACGCGCTGCTCAAGGCCCAGGCCCTGAAGCCATTCAGCGAGCGGCCCGGCAAGCGCGGCCTCACCGACGATGCCGTTGAGGATGCCGATCGAGGTGATGCCGATCTGGATCGTGGACAGGAAGCGGGTCGGGTCATCGCCGAGCTTGATCGCCACCTCGGCCGCGCCGTCACCGTCCTGGGCAAGCCGTGCGAGGCGTGCCCGGCGCGCGGTTACGAGCGCAATCTCGGACATGGCAAAGAGACCGTTGAGCACGATGAGAGCGATGAGAAAGACGATTTCCATGGGATCCGGACGATAGAAAAAAAGGCGCCGGCAGCCCACAAAGGATGGCAGGCGAACCGGATGCCGCCGATCATGCCCGAGCCGTTACGGGGTGTCGACCGCGGGGCACCGGCCGCCTTCACACGCACCGCTTGACATTGCCGCAGCGCAACAGACACACTCCGACCAATCAAGGGGAGTAGCTTTTTCGCCGCGGCATCGTCAATACGGTAGGCCGGTCGCCAGACCGCCTCCCGGTGCCGGGGGCAACGACGGAATTCGCTCGTTCGTTGCAAGCGAGACCTTGCCCAAGGGCAAGGTCCGTGCGCGCAAGGCATACGCAAGGGTCTGTGTCCTTCGGGAACAGGCCCTTTTTGTTTTGGTGTGGAGCGCGCGATGGAATCGATCGGAACGTGGTGGATGTGGGCGGCCTTCGCCGCGATCGTGGGGACGATGCTGCTGGTGGACCTGTTCGCCTTCGGTGGCGGCAAGCAGCATCGGGTGTCGCTGAAGGAGGCAGCGGGCTGGTCGCTCGCCTGGGTCACGGTGTCGCTGCTTTTTGCCGCCGGCCTGTGGTGGTATCTCGACGGCACTCTCGGGCGCGCGCTGGCCAACGAGCAGGCGCTCGCCTTCGTCACCGGCTATCTGGTCGAGAAGTCGCTCGCGGTCGACAACGTCTTCGTGTGGATGATGATCTTCAGCTTCTTCGCGGTGCCGCTGGAACTGCAGCGCCGTGTGCTGCTGTACGGCATCGTCGGCGCGACCATCCTGCGCACGATCATGATTTTTGCCGGAAGCTGGCTGATCACCGAGTTCCACTGGCTCCTCTACCTCTTCGGCGCCTTCCTGGTCGCCACCGGTATCAAGATGGTGTGGTTCGCCGAGCACGACCCGGACCTGGAGAAGAACCCCTTCATCCGCTGGATCCGCAGCCACTACCCGGTCACCGAGAAGCTCGAGGGCGAGCGCTTCTTCGTGATGCGCGACGGCGTGCGCATGATGACCCCGCTCTTCCTCGCCCTGGTGCTGGTCGAGATCTCGGACGTGATCTTTGCGGTCGACAGCATCCCGGCGATCTTTGCGATCACCACCGACCCCTTCATCGTGCTCACTTCCAACCTCTTCGCCATCCTCGGTCTGCGCGCGATGTATTTCCTGCTCGCCGACCTCGGCGACCGCTTCGAGCTGCTCAAGTACGGCCTGGCCGCGATCCTGGTCTTCATCGGCACCAAGATGCTGATCGTCGACTGGGTGAAGATCCCGGTGCTGGTATCGCTCGCGGTGGTCGGCACCCTCCTCGCGATCGCGGTGGTGGCGAGCCTGTGGCACAGCGGGCGCAAGGAAGCGCAAACAACCTGATCCACGATTGCGGCCGCGGCACACCTGCCTCGCGGCCACCTCCCTCGTTCTCTCAGAGAATCTCAAATGACCTCGACTCTCCAACGCCTCGTCGAATCCGCCGCCTTCCAGCGCTTCATCATCGTCGTGATCATCATCAACGCGATCACGCTCGGCCTCGAGACCTCAACCACCGCGATGGAAAAGGCCGGTGGCCTGCTGCTCGCGCTCGACCGCAGCGCGCTTGCAGTGTTCGTGGTCGAGATCGCGCTCAAGCTCTTCGTGTATCGGCTGCGCTTCTTCCGCAGCGGCTGGAACGTGTTCGACTTCATCATCGTCGCGCTCACCCTCGCCCCCACCGGCGAAGGCCTGCAGGTGCTGCGTTCGCTGCGCATCCTGCGCGCGCTGCGCCTCATCTCGGTGGTGCCCTCGATGCGCAAGGTCGTCAATGCGCTGCTCAAGGCCATCCCCGGCATGGGCTCGGTGCTCACCTTGCTGCTGCTCGTGTTCTACGTCGCCGCGGTGATGACGACCAAGCTCTTCGGCGCCAGCTTCCCGGAGTGGTTCGGCACCATCGGCGCCTCGTTCTACACCCTGTTCCAGGTCATGACCCTGGAGTCGTGGTCGATGGGCATCGTCCGCCCGGTCATGGAGGCCTACCCGCTTGCGTGGATCTTCTTCGTCGTCTTCATCCTGCTCACCACCTTCGCGGTGCTCAACCTCTTCATCGCCATCGTCGTGGATTCGATGAGCACGGTGGAGCACGAGGAGCAGGAGCAGACCCGCGAGCTGGTGAGCATGGACCACGACGCGGTGCTCAGCGAGCTGCGCGCGATCCGCGCCGAGCTGGCAGCACTGCGGAGCGCCGGCGCCGACGCACGCCTGCCTGGCGACGGCGGACTGAGCACGCTCAGTGCGGCATCGACTTCGAAAACAGATTGACCACCATCACCCCGGCGATGATCAACGCCAGCCCGATCATCGCCGGCAGGTCGAGCGCCTGGCCGAACACTCGCCAGCCGATCAGCGAGATGAGCACGATCCCCAGCCCGCTCCAGATCGCATAGGCCAGCCCCACCGGAATCGTGCGCAAGGTCAGCGACAGCAGCCAGAACGAGCCCAGGTAGCACACCGCCATGCCGAGCGTGGGCCACAGCCGGGTGAACTGCGCCGACTTCTGCAGCAGCGTGGTGCCGATCACCTCGAGCACGATCGCGCTCAGAAGCGTGGCGTAGGCCGAAACGAGCGGACTCATCGGCATGGGTGCCGCCGGCGCGCGTCGGACGAATGCACGCTCAGCGCTTGACCTCGAGCAGCTCGATCACGAAGTTCAGCGTGCTGTCGGGCGGAATCTTTCCCGCGACGCCACGGCCGCCGTAGGCGGTCTCCGGCGGGCACACGATGCGCACCGCGCCGCCCGGCTTCATCTGCTGCAGCACCTCCTGCCAGCACGGAATCAGCGCCTCGAGCGGCAGCTCGGTCGGGCGGCCGCGGCTGTAGGAACTGTCGAACTCCTTGCCATCGGCGAGCGTGCCCTGGTAATGCACCCGCACCACGTCCGCGAGTGTCGGCGGCGAACCGGCCTCGCCCACACGGTAGGTCTCGACGGTGATGCCTGAGGGCAATATCGTCGTTTGTGGCCCCGCGGAAAAGGCAGGAGGCATTGCCAGTAATGCTAGAAACGCGACGAGTCGAGCCATGAGCCACCCCATAAATTTAACTGTCCAAGCCTGCCGACACCGCTGCTCTAGTCGCCTTCGAAATAGTCGGAGTCCACTTTCTTCAACTCATAGACACCGAGCATCGACACGCCGACATTGTGATCCACCATCAGCGTGGCAAGGCGTTCGCCGTCCAGCAGAATGATCTTAGTGTTGATGATGCTGGCGTACTCTTCCGCTTCTCGGCTGAAATTTGAAGTGGTGATGAAGACCCCTTTGGTCGCTCTTTGCCCTTGAAGTGCTCCAGCGAACTTCTGGATTTCAGGCCGACCAACGGTCCCCTCCCATCGCTTGGCCTGAATGTAGATCGCATCGAGTCCAAGCTTGTCCTCTTTGATGATGCCGTCGATGCCACCATCACCACTCTTGCCAATGGCTCGACCTGCATCACGCCGCGAACCACCGTAACCCATCGATACAAGCAGATCGATCACCAGCCGTTCAAAAAATGCCGGTGATGAGCCTTTCACCTGATCAAGCAGGTCGGCTTCGAGACTCTTCCGGAGCTTTTGATAGGCCGCGGCAAGCGCATCCTCCGGAGTGAGGTCTTCGTTCACAGCTTCAGCCTGCTCGCGCGTATCGCCTTCGCCTCGTTCGCGTCTTCGATTGCGAAATGCCAGGAAAGCCTCGTAGCGCTCAAGCGTCGAGGTATCAATTCGATCCGGCCCTCGGGCAAGTAGCTCAGCCCCGGACTCAGAGATCCTGAAGATACCCCGCTTTACCGACTGAATCAGACCAGCCTGCTTGAGGTAGGTCCTGGCCCAGCCCACTCGGTTATCGAAAACAGGTGCAGTACCACTCGGAAGAAGTTCGCCGCGCTCGGTATCCGTCAATCCGAACTGTGCAGCCAAGTGCTCCACTGCGTCACGAAAACGGTGTTCCCCGCCATCACCGGCGAGGCGCAGCAAAGGGTGCATTAGCGTTTGGTAGTCGGGAATCGGCATTGGCAATTTTGTGTTGGGGGTGGCTCCCTGAGCAAGCCCGCTCGGGTGCCCCACGGAATGCCCGCTTGGCCTGAACAAGGCATAGCTCAATTCGATCGCAACTCCCCCCACGGCAGCGAGTGTCGTGGGGGGAGCTCAAAGCAAGACGCTTACAGTTTCCCGGCCACCCACGCCTTCACCCCCGCCAGCGCCGCCGGCAGGTTTTCGGGCTGGGTGCCGCCGGCCTGGGCCATGTCGGGGCGGCCGCCGCCCTTGCCGCCGACCTGCTGGGCGACGAAGTTGACCAGCTCGCCGGCCTTGACCTTGGCGGTGTGGTCGGCGGTGACGCCGGCGATCAGGCTGACCTTGCCGTCGGCCACGGCGGCGAGCACGATCGCCGCCGACTTGAGCTTGTCCTTGAGCTTGTCCATGGTGTCACGCAGGGTCGGCACGTCGGCGCCTTCGAGGAGCGCTGCGAGCACCTTGATGCCGCCCACCTCCACCGCCTGGTTCACCAGCTCGTCGCCCTGGCTGGCGGCGAGTTTGCTCTTGAGGCGGGCGAGTTCCTTCTCGAGCGCGCGCACGTTGTCGAGGATGCCGGCGACGCGCTCGGCGACCTCGTCGGGCTGGACCTTGAGCAACGCGGACATGCCCTGCACGCGGCGCTCCTGCTCCTGAGCGTAGCGCAGCGCGTTCTCGCCGGTGATCGCCTCGACGCGGCGGATGCCGGCGGCGACGCCGCCCTCGGCGACGATCTTGAACAGGCCGATGTCGCCAGTGCGCGCGACGTGGGTACCACCGCACAGTTCCTTGGACGTGCCGATCGACAGCACGCGCACCTCGTCGGCGTACTTCTCGCCGAACAGCATCATCGCGCCGGATTTCTGCGCCGCCTCCAGCGCCATCAACTCGGCCTGGGTCGCGGCGTTGGCGAGGACCTCGCGGTTGACGATTTCCTCGACCTCGCGGATCTCCTCGGCGCTCATCGGCGCGGTGTGGGCGAAGTCGAAGCGGGTCTTGTCGGCGTCGACCAGCGAGCCCTTCTGCTGCACGTGGGCGCCGAGTACCTCGCGCAAGGCCTTGTGCATCAGGTGCGTGACCGAGTGGTTGCGCGCGGTGGCGGCGCGTGCGGCGACGTCCACCCGGGCGGCCACGCCCTGGCCCACCGCGAGCCTGCCGGTGCGCACCACACCGTGGTGACCGAACACCGCGGCCTGGATCTTCTGCGTGTCTTCCACGCCGAAGATGCCGGCGGCGGCGCGCAACTCGCCGCGGTCGCCGACCTGACCGCCGGACTCGGCGTAAAACGGGGTGTGGTCGAGCACGACCACGCCCATCTCGCCCTCGAGCAGCTCATTGACCGGGGCGCCGTCCTTGTACAGCGCGAGGATGTTGCCCTTCTCCTCGAGCACGTCGTAGCCGTGGAAGGTGGTCGCCGGGCCGTCGTAGTCCAGGTTGGCCGCCATCCTGAACTTGCCGGCGGCGCGCGCCTGCTCCTTCTGCCGTGCCATCGCGGCGTCGAAGGCGGCGGCGTCCACGGTGACCTCGCGCTCGCGGCAGATGTCGGCGGTGAGGTCGAGCGGGAAGCCGAAGGTGTCGTGCAGCTTGAAGGCGGTGTCGCCGTCGAAGACCTTGTTGCCCGCCTTCTCCATCGCGGCGAGCTCGGCCTCGACGATCGTCATGCCGTTCTCGATGGTGGCGAAGAAGCGCTCCTCTTCCTGGCGCAGCACGTCCATGATGCGGCGCTCGCCGTCCTTGAGTTCGGGATAGGCGCTGCCCATCTCGCCGACCAGGTCCGGCACCATCTTGTGGAAGAAGGCGGCGCGCGCGCCGAGCTTGTAGCCGTGGCGGATGGCGCGGCGGATGATGCGGCGCAGCACGTAGCCGCGGCCCTCGTTGCCCGGGATCACGCCGTCGGCGATCAGGAAGGAGCAGGCGCGGATGTGGTCGGCCAGCACTTTCAGCGAAGGCGACTCCATGTCTGCGCTGGAAGTTTCGCGCGCAGCAGCCTTGATCAGCGCCTGGAAGAGGTCGATCTCGTAGTTGGCGTGCACGTGCTGCAGCACAGCCGAGATGCGCTCCAGGCCCATGCCGGTGTCCACCGAGGGCTTGGGCAGCGGATGCATCACGCCCTGCTCGTCGCGGTTGAACTGCATGAACACGTTGTTCCAGATCTCGATGTAGCGATCGCCGTCTTCCTCGGCCGATCCCGGGGGGCCGCCCCAGATATGCTCGCCGTGGTCGTAAAAGATCTCGGTGCACGGGCCGCAGGGACCGGTGTCGCCCATCATCCAGAAGTTGTCCGAGGCGTAGCGCGCGCCCTTGTTGTCGCCGATGCGGATCACGCGCTCCGCGGGCACGCCGACTTCCCTGGTCCAGATGTCGTAGGCCTCGTCGTCCTCGGCATACACCGTGACCCAGAGCTTGTCCTTGGGCAGCTTGAAGACCTCGGTGAGCAATTCCCAGGCGTACGAGATGGCGTCGCGCTTGAAGTAGTCGCCGAAGCTGAAGTTGCCCAGCATCTCGAAGAAGGTGTGGTGGCGCGCGGTGTAGCCGACGTTCTCGAGGTCGTTGTGCTTGCCGCCGGCGCGCACGCATTTCTGCGAGGTGGTGGCGCGGGTGTAGGCGCGCTTGTCGAAGCCGAGGAACACGTCCTTGAACTGGTTCATGCCGGCGTTGGTGAACAGCAGCGTCGGGTCCTCGTGCGGCACGAGCGAGCTGGAGGCCACGATCTGGTGGCCCTTGGATTCGAAGAACTTGAGGAAGGCGTCGCGGATTTCGGCGGATTTCATGTCAGGTTGTGGCCAGGACGTTGTTGAATCGGGAACGATCGGGCAGACGATAGACGTCGAAGTCCCGGTCGAGCGTGAGGATGTCGCGCACACCGCTTTCCAGCGCGAGCACGATCAGCGACCCGTCGGCGATGTCCATCGGCAGGTCGCGGTATTTTTCGGAGAGCTGGCGGATCAGGGAAACGGCGCCGGCGCCAGGCGTCGTGACCTCGACGCCACCGCGCTCCACCCATTCCAGGAAAGCAAGCTGGCGATCGACCGAATGGCCGAGCATGTGGCCGACTTCGGTCAGCACCGGCCAGGTGGTCAGCAAGGCGCCCTCGTAATTTTCGATGAAGCTGCGCACGCGCGCATGATTGCGCTCGGCGGGCTCGAACAGCGCGATCAGCGGCCCGGAATCAGCGATCGTTCTCAGCACGCAGCCGCTCCACGATGGTGCTGCGGACGCGGTCCTTGCTGGTGAGGTCGAGCGTTGCCGCAGCAGCCGACGGGTCGCCGAACAGGTCCTTGCCGAGTTCATACGGTGTCTTGCGCGGCACGACGCGGGCGAGGTATTCCCGAAGGCTGGCCTTGACCAGCTCGCTCTTGCTGCGCCCGGTCTGCGCCGCGGCGCGCGCGAGTTCGGCCTCGAGCTCGGGGTCGAGGCGGATCGACAGGGTCATGGCGACGGCTTCCTGTAATACAAAACGTATCGCATCGTATGCCGCACTCGAATCGAAGTCAATTTCGGCTGCGGCGCCTATAATTGACGCTCACGTCAACCAACGAACGGGACACGAGCACACCATGGGTAATCGCCTCTCCAAAATCTACACCCGCACCGGCGACGCCGGCACCACCGGCCTGGGCGACGGCAAGCGCGTCTCCAAGAACAGCCTGCGCATCCACGCGCTGGGCGAGGTCGACGAGACCAACGCCATCATCGGCCTGCTGCTGTGCGAGGAGCTGCCCGAGGACGTGCGCGTGCTGCTGACCAACGTGCAGCACGACCTGTTCGACCTGGGCGGCGAGGTGTGCATCCCGGGCATGAGCATGATCACCGACAAGCAGGTCACGCACCTGGAAGAGGAACTCGACCGCTTCAACGAGCCGCTCGAGCCGCTCAAGGATTTCATCCTCCCCGGCGGCACGCGCGCTGCCGCTTACGCCCACCACGCCCGCACCGTGTGCCGCCGCGCCGAGCGCGCGCTGGTGGCGCTGGCGCTGGAAGAGGCGGTGAACGACGCCCCGCGCCAGTACCTCAACCGCCTGTCCGATCTGCTGTTCGTGCTCGGCCGTGTGCTCAACCGTGCCGGCGGGCGCGGTGACGTGCTGTGGCAGAAGCGCAAGAACGCGTGATGGTTGAGGGTCGAAGGGTCGAAGGGTTGAAGGGTTGAAGGGTTGAGGGGTGAGCGCTGAGGCGGGCTGCGGGCGCGACCAGCCGCAAGCCCGACCCTCATCCACCCACCGTGCCACGCACCACGTGCGCGGTTTTCGCCGCTAGCGGCGCTCGGGCGCGGCGGGCGCAAGCGCTGCATCGAAGAGCGAACTCTGCGCCGGCGCGCCGCCATCGTCCTCGGCAAAGCGCACGCCCACGCCGAGCAGGCGCACCGGCAGCGCCTTGCGCCCGTGCGCCTCGGCGAGCAGACGCAGCCATACCGCGTCGTCGGGCGCGTTGCTGACGCATTCGGCGGTGGTGCGGCTGAAGTCGGAGAAGCGCACCTTCACAAAGGCCTTGTGCACCGGCGGGCGGTCGCGCGCGCGCTCGAAGCGGCGGCGGAAGTCTTCCAGCAATGCGAGCAGACCTGCGCGGCAGGCGTCGAGATCGTGCAGATCCGGTGTGTAGGTCGTCTCCACCGACAAGGACTTGCGCACGCGGTCGGGCTGCACCGGGCGCTCGTCGACGCCGCGGCACAGCTGGTGCAGGCTGGCGCCGAAGCTGCCGAATTCCCGGGTCAGATCGGCCACGTTCCAGGCGCGCAGGTCGGCGCAGCTGTTAACGCCGAGCCGGTTGAGCTTGGCCGCGGTGACCTTGCCTACACCGAAGATCTTCTTCACCGGCAGCGCGGCGACGAAGGCGTCGACGTCCTGCGGGCGCACGACGAACTGGCCGTCGGGCTTGTTCCAGTCGCTCGCCACCTTGGCGATGAACTTGTTGGGCGCGATGCCCGCCGAGGCGGTGATGCCGACCTCGTCATGGATGCGGGCGCGGATCTCCTGCGCCATCAGCGAGGCCGAACCACGGCAGCGGTCGACACCGCTCACGTCCAGATAGGCCTCGTCGAGCGACAGCGGCTCGACCAGCGCCGTGTAGTCGCGGTAGATGGCGAGGATGTTGCGCGAGGCCTCGCGGTAGCGTTCGAAGTCGGGCGGCAGCAGGATCAGTTGCGGGCAAAGCTGCAGCGCGCGCGCCGTGGGCATCGCCGAATGCACGCCGAAGGCACGCGCCTCGTAGTTGCAGGTGGCGATCACGCCGCGCGTCTCCGCGCGCCCGCCCACCGCCAGCGGCCGTCCGCGCAGGCGCGGGTCGTCGCGCGTCTCGACCGCGGCATAGAAGCAGTCGCAATCGCAGTGGATGATTTTTCGGGTGACGGGCATTACATCGCGATCGGCGCGGGTTGATGCGCAGCAGCATAACAAATGCCGCCCATCGAGATGCCTGCGGGCGCAGAACGTGCCGAGAATGCGTCCGCCGCCGACCCATCTGGCGCTTCCGGCTACGCGTCCTATATTGGAAAAGCATCGATCACTGCTGCCCATTTCGGGCTGCAGACACCAGGGGACGATGGGGCGAGCGGGGAGTGCGACATGAGCATTGCGAGCGGTTTCGCGCACGATCTCTTCATCAGCTACGCCCACGCCGACGACAAGCCGAGCGGCGGGCGCACTGCCGGTTTTGTCTCGCAATTCGTCACCGACCTGATGGCCGAAGTCGAGCGCAAGCTCGGCGGCGCACTCGACATCTGGTGGGACCATCACGACCTTGCCGGCAACATGCCGGTTTCGCCCGAGATCGTCGAGGCGGCGTCGCAAGCCGCAGGCATCGTGGTCCTGGTGTCGCCCGCATACCTGCGCTCGGCGTGGTGTCGCCGCGAACGCTCCACCTTTCTCCAGGCGCTGCGCGCACGCGCGCGCACCGGGGCGGTCTTCATCGTCTCGATCGAGAATCTCGCCCGCGAGAAACTGCCCGAAGAGTTCCAGGATCTCGTGGGCTACCCGTTCTGGCAGCAACTCGACGACGATCGCACCACACGCCCGCTACGGGTGGATTTCGAAACCGAGCGCCAGACCTACTACGACCGTCTTTGCAAACTCGTCCAGAACGTGGCCGACCACCTGGACGCGCTGGCAGCGCGCGCCCCCGAAAAGCGCGGCGCGATTGACAGTGTAGAGCGGGTCGTGGATGCCGACGCCCCCCGGGTCGTGCTTGCCGAGGTGACCGACGACCTGGTCCACCAGCGCGAGGACGTCCGGTCCTACCTCGAACAGCTCGGCTTCGTCGTCCTGCCCAAGCGCCGCTACTCGCGCGACGACCTCGCGCTGCACCGCACCCAGTTGCGGGAAGACCTCGAACAGGCGCGCCTGTTCGTGCAGTTGCTCGGTCCGCTCGCCGGCGACCGCAGTGACGAACCCCGCGGGATGGCATGGCTGCGCTGGTCGGTGGCCGACGAGGTGTTGAGCCACGAATCCATCATCCAGTGGCGCGACCCGCAACTTGCGATCGACACCATCGACGACGCCGACGCACAGGCCCTGCTGCGCCTGCCCACGGTGCGCAGTTGCGGCCTCGCCGAACTCAAGCGCGCGATCGCGGAAACCTTGCAGCGGCCGAAGCGGACGATGGTGGCACCCGTGCCGAAATGCGTGTTCGTCAACGCGGAAGGGGCCGACCGTGCCTTTGCCGATCAGATATCGGCCTGGCTCGCGGACCACGGTTACATCGTGCTCGACCCCCCCAACGCCAGCGATCCGGCCGAATGGCGTGAGTCCTGGGAGAACAATCTCACGCACTGCCAGAGCCTGATGCTGATTTACGGGCAGACCAAGCCTGGCTGGATCACCCAGCAAGTGCTGCAGAGCATGAAGGTGAACGCGCGCCGCAGCGAGCCGATCGAGCTGTGGTCGGTGTGCGTCGGCCCGCCGCCGGTCGAGCCGGACAAACTGTCACGACTCGGCCTGCGCTTCGAGGCGCTGCGATTCCTGCGCTGCGAACGCGGTTTCGACGAGACCGAACTGCGCCGCTTCACCGACTTGCTGGAGGCGCCGGGTGACATCGCGTGACCCCATGCTTCCCGACGGCAGCCCCTACCCCGGCCTGCGGCCGTTCGAAGCGTCCGAGACGCATCTGTTCTTCGGGCGTGAGGAGCAGGTCGACGCCTTGCTTGCGCGCCTGCACCGCTCGCGCCTGGTGGCCGTGGTGGGCGAGTCGGGCGCCGGAAAGTCTTCGCTGGTGCGGGCCGGCCTGCTTCCGGCACTGGAGGCCGGCTTTCTCGCCAACGCTGGGGCTGACTGGCGGATCCTGCTCATGCGCCCGGGCGCCGCCCCGCTCGAGGCGCTGACCGAGGCCCTGCTCGAACCAGGCGTCCTCAGCCCCGACGGCGGCGTACCTGCCCACGCCTTCGCTGCAGCCGAACTCCGCCGCGGGCCGCTGGGCCTGCTGCAATTGCTGCGCGACACGCACTTGCCGGCGCACAGCAATCTGCTGCTGGTCGTCGACCAGTTCGAAGAGATCTTCCGCTTCCGCAGCCCCGCCCACCGCGACGAAGCCGACGCCTTCGTCGACCTGCTGCTGCACTCGGTCGCGCAGCGCGAGCTTCCGCTGTATCTGGTGCTGACCATGCGCTCCGACTACATCGGCGCCTGCGCACGCTTTCGCGGTCTGCCCGAAGCCCTCAACGACAACCAGTTCCTGACCCCGCGGCTGACGCGCGAACAACTCGGCATGGCGATCGACGGACCGGCGCGCGTCTTCGGCGGGATGGTCGATCCGGAACTCGTGGCCACGCTCGAGAACGAGGTCGGGGACGACCCCGACCAGCTCCCGCTGTTGCAGCACCTGCTGATGCGGCTATGGGAGCTAGCCTCGCGGGAAGGCCGGCCACCACGGCTCACGCTCGAGCTCCTTGGCAAACTCGGCGGGCTGCACGGCGCGCTCGAGCAGCATCTGGAGGAACTCTTCAGCACGCTCACACCGGCGCAGCAGGTGATCTGCGCGGGGCTCTTCAAGGCGGTGACCGGCGGCGACCACAATGCCCGCGACCTTCGCCGCCCCGCCTGCCTCGGCGAAGTCGCCGCCGCCATCGGGACGGAAGCAGCGCCGCTTTGCGAGGTGATCGAGGTTTTCCGCCATCCGGGGCGCAACTTCCTGATGCCCCCGCCCGGGGTTGAGCTCGTCGCCGACACACGGCTCGACATTTCGCACGAGTCGCTGATCCGCCAGTGGCCGCGGCTCAGCGCATGGGTGGGCGAAGAAGCCGAGGATGCGCACACCTTCCTCGAGCTGCGGGCACGGGCCCAGCGCTGGGCGCAGAGTAGCCGCGACACCGCCGAGCTCGCCACGCGCAACGACCTGCGTCGCGCGCTCGCCTGGCGCGCACGTGGCACCACGAATGCCGCGTGGGCCGCACGCTATGCGCCGGTCGCCACGGACTACGCCGTGACGCTCGAGTTCATCGAAGCGAGCGCGACAGAGGACCGCCGCCAGCGCGACGAGAAAAAGGCCGCGCTCGAACGCGAAGCCGCGATGGCCGGCAAGCTGCTGCGGCTGTCGGGCGTCCTCGGCATCCTCGGCGCCCTCGCCGTCCTGTTCGCCATCTTCGCCTTCCTCGCCAAGGAAGAAGCTGAGGCACGCAAGGCGGAGGCCGAGACGAGCAAGGAGCAGGCCGAGGCAAGCAAGGACCGGGAACGCGCACTCGCCCTCGCCGCCGACGCACGGGCGGCGTACTTCACGGGTGCCCCGCGGGCCCTGCACAGCGCCCTGCTGGCCGTGCTCGCCAATCCGGAGAACGCCGACGCCGTCACCACACTGCGCCGTGCCACCGGCTCGCCGGTCCGCGTCCACACGACCGAGCTGCGCGCAGCGGGGAACGCGTCGCCGCGCGCCACGGGCGATGCTTTTTCGCGTCGGTTCGCGCTCGCCACGGCAAGCTTCGACCAACGGGGCTCGCGAGTCGCGATTCCCGCGACGATGGGCGCCGAGCTCCGCTCGCTTGAGTCGGGCGCATCGGCTGTAGCGCTTACCCTGCCCGGCGACAGCGACTCGACGGTACGCGCGGCACGTTTCCTGCCGCCCGCGAGCGAGCGGATCTTCACCGTCCACGCCGACGAGGTCGTCCGCATCTGGCGCGCGGACGACGGCGCAGCGCTGCACGCAGTCGATCATGGCGGTGGCCGGATCACGACGGCCGAGCCGGACGCGGCCGGCACACGCCTGGTGACCGCGGGCCGCAACGCGCAGGGCGATGGCGAGGCCCGGCTGTGGAATCTGGAAAATGGTCAGCGCATCGACGTCCGCCCGCTCAAGTACGCCGACGACGCCATCGTCCATGCGGTGTTCAGCCCGGACGGCAAGCAGGTCCTGACCCTGGCCGCGGGCGGTTATGTCACGGTGTGGGATGCCGCCACCGGCGTCGCGCTGAAGGAACTCCCGTTCGATCGCACCGTCGGCGAATCCGGCAGCCCCTCAGAACGCCGTGCCTCGATCTGCAACGAGGCCGTCAAGGCCGCCATCAGTTTCAGCCCCGACAAACATACCCTCGCCGTGCTCGACCACGCCGGCCGTGGCACCCTGTTCGACGCCGTCACGTACGCGCTCGACACACGCACCGGCTGGCAACTGCCGGCCCACGAGCGCTTCTGCTCGATTGCCTGGAACCGCAACGGCTCGCGCCTCGCGGCGGCGACCAGCGACGGGCGGGTCAGGATCTGGGACGCGCTTCGGGGCCGTCGCCTCCCGGCCTTGCCGAAAAACGCGGACTGGGCGCAAACCGTCGTCTTTCACCCGAAAAACACCTGCATCCTGTTGACCTCGGGCGGAGAGCGTGGCGTCGTCTTCTGGAACCTCGGCGATGACAGCACGCCGCGCGCACCGATCCAGATCGACCTGCTGCGCGACCCGAGCCAGATCCACGAGGCCGTGTTCTCACCCGATGGCGCACGCTTGCTCACCCTGGCGGACGACGATGCGCTACGCCTGTGGCAACTCCCCGATCACGGGGTTCGCAGCATCAGCCTCGAAGACCGCGCGTCCGACCAGGGCGCAGACGCGGTGATCAGCGCACTGCGTGCGCGCGCCGACGGCAGCGCCGCCACGGCCTTGAGGCAGCAGCTCGGCGACCTGCAGGCAGGCTGCCATCCGCTGGCTCGCTCCCCCGATGGCACGCGCTTCGCACTTGCGTGCACTCAGAGCGAGACCCAGGGGCGCACGGTGAGCCACACCCTGCAATTGGTGATCGGGGGCGAATCTGCAGTGGTGTGGTCCCCTGCCCAGCCGATCGCGCTCGCAAGCTTCGACCGGAGCGGAAGACGCATCGCGCTCGCGCTCGAAAACAGCATGCTTTACGTGCTCGACGTCGCCGGCGGCCAGGGCCAGGCGGCCGTGAATTCGCGCCCGGAACCCACGCGCCGGCGCAGCGAACACGGCGGCCAGATAACCGACCTGCAGTTCAACGACGACGGCACCCTGCTCGCCACGGCGGGCAGGGATGGCACCGTCCGGGTGCTCGATCCCGACACCCTGCGCCAGCTCACCGTCACCCCCCTGAACGGCGCACCCGACTCGGCCGACTCAGCCGACGCAGTGGGTTTCGCCGACGATGACCGCCACGTTCTCGCCATGGTCGGCAAACAGATAGTGGCCTGGCGCTGCCCGGTGTGTGGGTCGGTGAAAGACCTCATCGAACGCGCATGTGCACTGCTGGCCGAAGGCTCGTCTCCTCCGCGCGAGTGTTCAGCTCCCGACGCTTCACCCCGCGCCGCGCCGCCCAGCGAGACGAGCGCCGCGCGGCGATGATCGACAGGCCGAGGTCAGAACTCCGCAGCGCGCTTGACGCGACGCTGGCGCACGCCCTCGGCGAGGATGTCGAGCACCTCGACGCTGTCTTCCCAGCCGATGCAGGCGTCGGTGATGCTCTTGCCGTATTCGAGCTCCTTGCCCGGCACCAGATCCTGGCGGCCTTCCTTGAGGTGCGACTCGACCATCACGCCCATGATGCGGTCGTCGCCCGCGGCAAGCTGGCTGGCAACGTCCTTCGCCACCTCGATCTGCAGGCGGTGCTGCTTGCGGCTGTTGCCGTGCGAGAAGTCGACCATCACCTTGTTGCACACCCCCGCCGCGGCGAGCGCATTCGAGGCCGCGTCGACGCTGGCGGCGTCGAAGTTGGGTTCCTGGCCACCGCGCAGGATGGCGTGGCAGTCCTCGTTGCCGCGGGTGGATACGATCGCCGAATGCCCGGCCTTGGTCACCGACAGGAAGTGGTGCGGCGCCTGCGCGGCCTTGATCGCATCGGCCGCGATGCGCAGGTTGCCGTCGGTGCCGTTCTTGAACCCGACCGGGCACGACAGGCCCGAAGCGAGCTCGCGGTGAACCTGGCTCTCGGTCGTGCGCGCGCCGATCGCGCCCCAGGCGATCAGGTCGCCGATGTACTGAGGGGTGATCATGTCGAGGAACTCGGTGCCGGCAGGCAGGCCGATCTCGTTGATCTCCCACAGCACCTGGCGCGCAAGGCGCACGCCGTCGTTGATGCGGAAGCTGTTGTCCAGCCCGGGGTCGTTGATCAGCCCCTTCCAGCCCACGGTGGTGCGCGGCTTCTCGAAATAGACGCGCATCACGATGAGCAGGTCGTTCCTGAGCCGGTCCGCTTCGGCCTTGAGCCGGTGCGCGTACTCCATGGCCGCGGCCGTGTCGTGGATCGAGCACGGTCCGATCACCACCAGCAGGCGGTCGTCGGCGCCGTAGAGGATGCGGTGGATGGCCTGGCGCGCCTCGTAGGAGACTTCGGCCGCCTTCGGCGTGGCTGGAAACTCGCGCAGCACGTGTGCGGGCGGCACGAGCTCCTTGATTTCTGCGATACGGACGTCGTCGATATGCACTTTAACTGAGGCGGTCATGCGGGACTCTTGCTCGATACTTGGCGGGGAGTCGCGATTCTAGCGGAAAGGTATCCTGGGCTGGGCATCACGCGCGTTATGACCGTCATGCACTGAACCGATCGGCGTTTCAGGCGTCTCTTCGTACACTTCCTGCCGGCTTTCTGCACGCGCGCGCCGGGCCTGCCCCGCTGCCGCCCCCTCCTTCGAGAATCACGACGATGCTGATCCACAAACCCCACGACGTCCTGCCCTCCGAGATCACGCCGCACAGCCTGTTTGAGCGCCGGCGAGAATTCCTCACCCGCAGCGGCGCCGGCCTGATCGCCGGCACGGCGCTGTGGCACGGCCTGCCCGCCGATGCGCACGCCGCCGCCAAGCTGCAGACGACACCCTCGGCGCTGAGCACCACCGAGCCGCTCACCGACTACAAGGCGGTCACCACCTACAACAACTTCTACGAATTCGGCACCGACAAGGGCGACCCGGTGCAGAACGCGGGCCGCATGGCGTTGCGGCCGTGGACGGTGGCGGTCGAAGGCCTGGTGGGCAAGCCGCGCCGCTTCGACATCGACGAGCTGCTCAAGCTCGCGCCGCTCGAAGAGCGCATCTACCGCATGCGATGCGTCGAGGGCTGGTCGATGGTGATCCCGTGGGTGGGCTTCCCGCTCGCCGCGCTGCTCAAGGAGGTCGAGCCGCTGGGCAGCGCGAAGTACGTGGAGTTCCTGACCCACTACGACCTCGCGATCATGAGCCGCCGCCCGGTGCTGGACTGGCCCTACGGTGAGGGTCTGCGCCTGGACGAAGCCCTGCATCCGCTGACGATCCTCGCCGTCGGGCTTTACGGCGAGGTGCTGCCGAACCAGAATGGCGCGCCGGTTCGCCTGGTGGTGCCGTGGAAGTACGGCTTCAAGAGCGCGAAGTCGATCGTCACCATCCGCCTCACCGAAACACAGCCCGCCACCGCCTGGAACAAGGCCGCGGCACAGGAATACGGTTTCTACTCCAACGTGAACCCGGCGGTGTCGCATCCGCGCTGGAGCCAGGCCACCGAGCGCCGTATCGGCGAGTTGCGCAAACGCCCCACCTTGCCCTTCAACGGCTACGCCGACCAGGTCGCAGGCCTGTATCAGGGCATGGACCTGAAGAAATTCTTCTGACCCAGCCCTATTGACCCGACTGCATCCCGCCGCCCGCGCGGCGCCGGATGCAGCCCATGAATCGAACCAATGAGCCTGTCCCTGAGAGCCCCTTCCGCCGCCGCGATCGCCGCCATCAAGGCGATCGTCTTTGTCCTCTGCCTGCTGCCGGCTGTGAACCTCGCGCTCGGCTGGCAGGCCGATGAACTCGGCGCCAACCCGATCGAGACCATCACCCGCGCCAGCGGCGAATGGACGCTGCGATTCCTGCTGATCACCCTGGCGGTCACGCCGCTGCGCCGGCTCACCGGCCTGCACTGGCTGCTGCGCCTGCGCCGCATGCTCGGGCTGTATGCCTTCGCCTACGCCACCACGCACTTCGCGATCTACCTGTGGCTGGACCAGTTCTTCGACTGGCGCGCGATCGCGCTCGACATCCTCGAGCGCCCCTTCATCACCGTCGGCTTCGCCGCCTTCGTGCTTCTGATCCCGCTCGCCGCGACGTCAAACAGTTTCGCGATCCGCCGCCTCGGCGGACGCCAGTGGCAGTCGCTGCATCGCTCGGTCTACGCGATCGCGATCATCGCCGTGGTGCATTTCTGGTGGCTGGTGAAGGCCGACGTGCTCGAACCGGCGATCTACGCGCTGATCCTCGCTGCGCTGCTGGGCGTGCGCGCGTGGTGGCGGGAGCTCGAGCGCCGCAGGCAGTTGTCGGTGCCGCCGCCGGCGAAGCACCTGCAGCGACCGGTGATCAGGATCGTGCCGCGGCAGTAGGTTTGTAGTGCGTTGCTTGAGTGCGCGTGGAGAGCTCTTCGATGCGGCCCAGTGGCGCGAGCGCTAGCCGAGGATGTGTCGGGTATTGGTGAAGAGGCGAGGACTGTCTGAGCCCGCAGGGCGAGTTCCGCAGCCACGGAAGCAATACCCGGCGCGTCCGCGGCTGATCAGGCGCATCCGAAACTCAGCGCACTGCGACACCCAGCCGCCACAGCGAGGTCACCTCCGCAGCCCGCGCCGCATGCAGTGGGTCTTCCGCATCGCTCGCCTTGGGGTGATGCGGGCGGATGTCCTCGCGCCCGAGCACCTTCAGCCCCGCCGCCTCGATCCAGCCGAGCAGTTCGGCGCGGGTGCGCAGCCCGAGGTATTCGGCAAGGTCGGAGAGGATCAGCCAGCCCTCGCCGCCCGCCTCCAGATGCGCCGCCAGCCCGGCGAGAAAGCCGCGCAGCATGCGACTTTCGGGGTCGTAGACCGCGTGCTCGATCGCCGAGCTCGGCCTGGCCGGCACCCAGGGCGGGTTGCACACGACCAGGGGCGCGCGGCCGGGCGGGAAGAGGTCGGCCTGCATCAGCTCGATACACCCCGCTCTGACTCCAGCCGCGGACGTGGCCGCAGCACCCGGGGCACCGGCGAGCATACCCAGGCGCTCGAGATTCTCGCCCGCGCAGCCGAGCGCCCGCGGCGACACATCGGTGGCGACCACCTTGCGCACGCCGCGGCGCGCCAGCAGCGCGGCGATGACGCCGGTGCCGGTGCCGATGTCGAAAGCGAGCGTGGCCGACGGTAGCGGCGTGCGCGCGACGAGGTCGAGATACTCGCCGCGGATCGGCGAATACACGCCATACCAGGGATGGATGCGATCGCCGAGCGCCGGCACCAGGACGCCCTTGCGCCGCCACTCGTGGGCGCCGATCAGGCCGAGCAGTTCGCGCAGCGACATCACGAAGGGCGCCTCGGCGAGATCCGCATCCGGGGTGGCGGCGACCGCCTCGGCAAGCACCTCCACCACCGCGGGCGCGCGCCGCAATGGGATCTGTGCACCGGCCTCGAAGGGAATCAGCAGCATGCCGAGCGTGCGTGCACGCTGCGCCTGCGCCATGCGGTGCAGGTGGAAGGCCTCGGCGGTGGACGCCGGCGCCTTTGCGCGCTTGCGCGGGCGGGCGTCGGCGCGGCGAGCCATCGCTTGCAGCAACAGGCGGGCGTTGTGGTAGTCACCGCGCCACAGCAGCGCGGTGCCCTCGCAGGCCAGGCGCCAGGCGGTGTCGGCCTTCATCGTGTCATCGGCCACCACCACGCGGCGCGGCGGCGCCTGACCGCTCTCCGAGCGCCAGCGGGCGTGACCGGCGTGCGACGTGCCGTCGCCCGTCGTCTCTTCCCAGGCCAGCTCCGCCGGCGCGCTCACCGCGTTCACGCCTGCTTCGGCCGGATCGCGTGCTTCGGCCGGAAGGCCTTGATCACCGCGTCATCGGTCTCGATGTAGGGGCCACCGACGAGGTCGATGCAGTAGGGCACCGCGGCGAAGATGCCGACGTGGCGCACGCTGCCGTCGGCGTCGCGCACACCTTCCAGCGTCTCGCGGATCGACTTGGGCTGGCCGGGCAGGTTGATGATCAGGCACTGGCCGCGGATCACCGCGACCTGGCGCGACAGGATCGCCGTGGGTACGAAGTTGAGGCTGATCCGGCGCATCTCCTCACCGAAGCCGGGCATTTCCTTGTCGCCGATGGCGAGCGTGGCCTCGGGGGTGACGTCGCGCACCGCCGGACCGGTACCGCCGGTGGTGAGCACAAGATTGCAGCCGGCCATATCGACGAGATCGACCAGGGTATGCTCGATCAGCGCACGCTCGTCGGGAATCAGCCGGGCCTCGGCGGTCCACGGCGAAGTCAGCGCCTTGCCCAGCCAGTCCTTCAGCGCGGGGATGCCCTGGTCTTCATAGGTGCCTTCGGAGGCGCGGTCGCTGATCGACACCAGGCCGATGCGGGTGTGTTCACTCATGAGGTCGGTCTCTGCTCGGGTGGGTTCGGATGGGGCCGCCATGCGGATCTGAATGTACGGCGCGCGCTGCGCTCACGCAGCGACGCCGACGGACGCTTCGCCCCGCGGGCCGAGCGCGCTCGGCCTCATTCGCCAGCACGCTCGGCCTCGGCGGCCGCTGCAGCCTCTGCCGCCGCTTCCTCGGCGGCGTCCTGCGCGCTTTGCAGATCGCGCAGGACCCGGAAAATTTCACGGAAGGACTTTGGGGGCTTGGCGGCTTCGCGCTCCTTGAGCGCGTTGCGGCGCAGCGTGCGCAAGTACTGCAGGTCAGCCTCGGGCCAGGTCTCGGCGATGGTACCGATGGTCTGCTCGTCCTCGAGGAACTGCTCGCGCAGGCGCTCGAGGCGGTGCATCTTGGCAGTCTCGGCGGCGGAGTTGCCGGCGAAGATCTCGAGCTGGGCCTGGATCGGCACGGGGTCGACCTTGCGCATCAGCTTGCCGACGTACTGAAGCTGGCGCCGCCGGGCTTCCATCTTGAAGCCTTGCGCGGCGCGGATCGCGTCGTACAGCGCATCGGGCAGCGGCACCTTCTTCAGGCGCTCGGGTGACAATGCGACGAGCCGTTCGCCGAGATCCTGCAGCGCGTGCATGTCGCGCTTGCGGCTGCTCTTGCTCGGCGGCTCGAGGAAGTCGTCCTCGTCATCGGGGGCGGATTGGTCTTGACGGCGCGAATCTGGGCGCATTGCGTGCGGGGGGTCTGGCTTGATCGGGTTAAGATTATAGCCTTTGCACGCACCCGGCCCGCCCATGTCCAGCCAAGGCTTCTCCTTTTCCCAGGCACATCTCGCCGAAATCGCCACCGACATCCTCAAGCACGCGAAAAAGCACGGCGCCTCCGCCTGCGAGACCGACGTCTCCGAAGGCTTCGGCCAATCGGTTGCGGTGCGCAAGGGCGAGGTCGACACCATCGAGTACAACCGCGACAAGGGCGTGGGCGTCACCGTCTATGTCGGCCAGCAGCGCGGCTACGCGAGCACCTCGGACTTCTCCAAGAAGGCGCTCAAGGCCACGGTGGAGGCGGCGCTGTCGATCGCCCGCTTCACCGCGCCCGACCCCTGCGCGGGCCTCGCCGATGCGGCGCTGATGGCGAAGCCCAAGGACATGCCCGACCTCGACCTGTTCCACCCCTGGCAGATCGACGTCGGCCAGGCGATCGCGCTCGCGCGCCGCTGCGAAGACGCCGCGTTTGCGGTCAGCCCGAGGATCAGCAACTCGGAAGGCGCCAACGCCTCGATCCAGCAGTCGCACTTCATTTCCGCCAACAGCCATGGCTTCATCGGCGGCTACGCCAGCACCCGCCACGGCCTGTCGTGCTCGGTGATTGCCGGTGAAGACGATGCGATGCAGCGCGAGTACTGGTACGACTCGCGCCGCGACCCCGCCGAGCTGATGTCGCCCGAAGACATCGGCCGCCTCGCCGGCGAGCGCGCGCTCGCCCGCCTGGGCGCGAAGAAGATCCGCACCTGCGAGGTGCCGGTGCTTTACGACGCCGCGCTGGCGGTGGCGCTGATCGGCAACTTCGTGCAGGCGGTGAGCGGCGGCTCGCTCTACCGCAAGTCGAGCTTCCTGCTCGACAGCCTCGGCGAGCAGGTGTTCTCGCCGGTGGTGAGCATCGCCGAGCGCCCGCATCTGAAGAAGGCTTTCGGCTCCAGCCCCTTCGACAGCGACGGCGTCGTCACCCGCGACCGCGAGGTGGTCACCGATGGCGTGCTGAACGGCTATTTCCTGTCGACCTACTCCGCCCGCAAGCTCGGCCTTCAGACCACCGGCAACGCCGGCGGCTCGCACAACCTCATCGTCAAGCCGGGCGAGCACGACCTCGCCGGCCTCATCAAGCAGATGGACAAGGGCCTGCTGGTCACCGAATTGCTCGGCCACGGCGTGAATTACGTCACGGGCGATTACTCGCGTGGTGCGGCAGGCTTCTGGGTAGAGAAGGGCAAGATCAAGCACGCCGTCGAAGAGGTCACCATCGCCGGCAACCTGCGCGACATGTTCCGCAACATCGTCGCGGTGGGTAACGATGCCCTGCCGCGAGGCGCGAAGCTGTGCGGGTCGGTGCTGATCGAACGCATGAAAGTCGCTGGCCGCTGAGCGCTTTCCGGATACCAGGATCAACGGGCGGCAAGCCTCTCACCCTTGGCAGAGCGGGGTCTATAATCGATCCCCTATATTTCACACGCAACCGCAAGGAGAAACCGTGGAACGTCGTTCATTCCTCAAGAAAGCAGGCGTAGGCCTGGCCGCCGGCGCCGCTGCAGGCGTTGCCTCGACCGCCGCGGTCGCCGCCCCCGCCGTGCAGACCGGTCTGCCCGAAATCAAGTGGCGCATGACTTCGAGCTTCCCCAAGAGCATCGACACGCTGTTCGGCAGTGCCGAATTGCTGGCCAGCCGTCTGCGCGAGATCACCGGCGGCAAGTTCGACATCCGCGTATTCCCTGCCGGTGAGATCGTTCCCGGCCTGCAGGCGCTCGACGCCGTGCAGCAGGGCACCGTCGAGATGTGCCACTCCTGTTCGTACTACTACGTCGGCAAGGACAAGACCTTCGCCTTCGGCACGGCCGTGCCCTTCGGCCTCAACGCTCGCCAGATGGACGCCTGGGTGATTGCCGGCGGTGGCCAGGAACTGCTCGACGAGTTCTACAGCGCCTACAACGTCTACTCCTTCCTCGGTGGCAACACCGGCGTGCAGATGGGCGGCTGGTATCGCAAGCAGATCAACACGCTGGAAGACGTCAAGGGCCTGAAGATCCGCATCGCCGGCCTTGGCGGCGAGATCCTGTCGCGCATGGGTGCGATCCCGCAGCAGATCGCCGGCTCGGACATCTACCCCTCGCTCGAGAAGGGCACGATCGACGCCGCCGAATGGGTCGCTCCCTACGACGACGAGAAGCTCGGCTTCTACAAGGTGGCGCCGCACTACTACTCGCCGGGCTGGTGGGAGCCGGGTCCGGCCGTGCACTTCTACGTGAACAAGGCCGAGTGGGAGAAGCTGCCCAAGGAATACCAGGCCGCCTTCCGTGCCGCTGCGCGCGAGGCGCACATCCTGATGACCGCGACCTACGACCACAAGAACCCGCAGGCGCTCGCCCGCCTCCTGGCGCAGGGCGTGAAGCTGCAGAACTTCTCCAACGAGATCATGAAGAAGGCCTACGACGTGTCGCGCGAGCTGTACGCCGAGGAATCTGCCAAGAACCCGGCCTGGGCCAAGATCTACACCGAGTTCGAGAAGTATCGCAAGTCGCAGAACGCCTGGTTCAGCGTCGCCGAAGCCGGCTTCGACCGCTTCATGCAGTCGGTGCGCTGAGGGCGATAAAGTCGCTTGATCGAAAAGCCCGCGCGAGTCGCGGGCTTTTTTTTGCTCATCACACAAGCGGAACCACTGCGGCGCCCACAAGAAAACCGGGTTGCACCCGGCTTCCTTGCCCAAGCCCCGACCGCTCAGTTGCCCTGCAGCTGGCGCATCAGGTCCGAGTTGCTGTCGTTGGCAGGGGCCGCCCCGCCGCCGCCATGCAGCAACTCATCGAGGTTGAGTTCCTGCTGCTCCACCGCCTTCGCGCCGCCGTCGCCGTAGGAAACCAGCCCCGGGAAGGCGATGATCAGGCCGACCATGATGAGCTGGATGATCACGAACGGCACCGCGCCCCAGTAGATCGACGCCGTCTTCACCTTCTCGGATGCGACCGAACGCAGGAAGAACAGCGCGAAGCCGAAGGGCGGGTGCAGGAACGAGGTCTGCATGTTGACCGCGAGCAGCACGCCGAACCAGATCAGGTCGATGCCGAGCTTGTCGGCCACCGGTGCGAGCAGCGGTACGATGATGAAGGCGAGCTCGAAGTAGTCGAGGAAGAACGCGAGCACGAACACCAGCACGTTGACCGCAATCAGGAAGCCGGTCTGCCCGCCGGGCAGCGAGGTCATCAGGTGCTCGACCCACAGGTCGCCATCGACGCCGCGGAAAGTGAGGCCGAACACGCTCGAGCCGATAAGGATGAAGAGCACGAAACACGACAGCTTGGTGGTCGAGTCCATCGCCTGCTTGAGCAGCGTCATCGACAGCCGCCTGCGCGCAACCGCCATCAGCACCGCGCCCAGCGCCCCCATGGCGCCGCCCTCGGTCGGCGTCGCAACGCCGATGAAGATGGTGCCGAGGACGAGGAAGATCAGCCCGAGCGGCGGGATCAGCACGAAGGTCACGCGCTCGGCCATGCGCGAGAGCAGGCCGATGCCGAAGAGGCGGTTCGCCATCGCCGCCACGAAGGCAATGCCGATGCCGACCATCGAGGACACGACGATGAGCTCGTCACGCGGCGCATCGGCGCGGTAAACCTGGCCTGCAAACAGCCACGCACCGCCTACCGCTGCTACGGTCAGCACCGCGAGCGAACGCATGCCGCTCGCGCCGTCGGCCTCGCGCAGGGTCCGCGCCTCGAGCGGCATCGCTGGCGCAAAGGAGGGGCGGAAGATCGCCACCAGCACCACGTAGCCCACGTACATCGAGGTCAGGATGAGACCGGGCAGCAACGCCCCCTGATACATGTCGCCCACACTGCGACCAAGCTGGTCCGCCATCACGATCAGCACCAGCGAGGGCGGAATGATCTGCGCCAGCGTGCCCGAGGCCGCAATGACGCCGGTGGCAAGCCGGTGATCGTAGCCGTAGCGCATCATGATCGGCAGCGAGATCAGGCCCATCGAGATCACCGACGCCGCCACCACGCCGGTAGTCGCCGCCAGCAGCGCGCCGACGAAGATCACCGCGATCGCCAGGCCACCGCGGATCGGGCCGAAGAGCTGGCCGATGGTGTCGAGCAGGTCCTCGGCCATGCCGCTGCGCTCGAGGATCAGGCCCATGAAGGTGAAGAAGGGCACGGCCAGCAGCGTGTCGTTGGCCATGATGCCGAAGATGCGCTCGGGCAGCGCCTGGAACAGCGCGCCGTGCAGCAGGCCGAGCTCGATGCCGATGAGCCCGAACAGAATGCCGTTGGCAGCGAGCGCGAACGCCACCGGAAAACCGAACAGCAGGAACAGGATCATGGACGCGAACATCAGCGGCGCCATGTTGGCGATGATGAATTCGGTCATTGCCCCGCCCTCGCCTTGTCGCTCTGCGCCTTGATCGCGGCGACGAGGTCTTCGGTCCCTGCTCCCGAGGACTTCCTGCGCAGCGGGTTGGGCCCGTGCCCGGTCAGGAAGGCGACGCGCTTGATCAGCTCGGAGATGGCCTGCAGCACGAGCAGCGCCAGTCCGGCCGGCAGCAGCATCTTCACTGGCCAGCGGATCAGGCCGCCCGGGTTCTGCGACATCTCGCCCGACTGCACCGAATTCACCACGATCGGCCAAGACAGCCAGAGGATCAGCACCGCCATCGGCAGCAGGAAGAACAGGATGCCGATCACATCAACGATGTTCTGCCCGCGCGGCGACAGCCGGCTGGTCAGGATGTCGATGCGCACGTGCTCGTTGCGCAGGAAAGTGTAGCCCGCTGCGAGCATGAAAATCGCCGCAAACAGGTACCACTGGATCTCGAGCAAGGCATTCGAACTTGTGTTAAACAGCTTGCGGACGAGCGCGTTGCCGGCACTGATCACGACCGCGATCAGCACCAGCCACATCACGCTACGGCCGACCCGTTCGTTGATCCAGTCGATCAACCGGGATAAGCGCAGCAGAGAGGACACGGGGAAAACTCCACGACGAAGGACAGCGCAAAGCCGTCCCGGCGCCCGGCATGGGCGCGCATGAAAAATCAGAAACGTCTAATTATTCCATACCGAGGCACGATCCCGCGCTGCCACGGTCGTCTAAAAACGATGAAATCAAAACAAACACCAATCTCCACCAACGCATGCCGGATCTGCCTCGTGCGCCACGGCGAGACCGCCTGGAACACCGAGCGCAGGCTGCAGGGTCATATCGACATTCCCCTCAACGAGACCGGATTGAGCCAGGCGGAAGCCACTGCGCGCAGCCTCGCGCGCGCCGGCCTGCAATTTTCGGGGCTTTACAGCAGCGACCTCGAGCGCGCGCGCCAGACCGCGGCCGCCATCGCCCGCGCTCATGCCCTGCCTCTGAAGCACGACCCGCGCCTGCGCGAACGCCACTACGGCCATTTTCAGGGCCTGACCTTCGACGAGGCCGAAGACCGCCACCCGGAGCATTTCCGTCGCTTCAAGGCGCGCGACCCGCATTTCGCCCTGCCCGACGACGGCGAGAGCCTGAAGGCGCTCGCTGCCCGCGTGCACGCGGCGCTCGAAGACATCGCACGCCAGCACGTCGGGGAAACGGTGGTTGTCGTGACCCACGGCGGTGTGCTCGACATCGCGCATCGCCTGGCCACCGGACAAGCACTGCAGAGCGCACGTGAATTCGCGATTCCGAATGCGGCGCTGAACTGGATCGAGCACACCGCCGGAAGCTGGAAACTCATTGCCTGGGCCGACGAAAGCCATCTGCAGGGCGCGCTCGACGAGCTGCCCGGAAATTGATGACATCGTCGTCAATAATGCCGGATGCAGCCAATATTAGGGTTTTCCGTGGATTGCGACCCGGGATCGACGCTCCCTATCATGTGATCGAAGCTTTGGATTCCACTCACGCGACAAGGAGACACTGTGCAACGTCGTAAATTTCTGCAGGGCGCCGGCATGGCCGGCATTCTGGCTGCCGGCACCGCCCCGGCCCTCGTCCACGCCCAGCAGCAGATCCGCTGGCGCCTTGCCTCGAGCTTCCCGAAGTCACTCGACACTGTGTTCGGTGCGAGCGAGGCGTTTGCCAAGAACGTCTCCGACGCGACCGGCGGCAAGTTCGTGATCTCGGTCCACCCGGCAGGCGAGCTGGTGCCCGCCTTCGGCGTGGTCGACGCGGTGCAGCAGGGCACGATCGAGTGCGCCCACACCGCGCCCTACTACTTTTTCGGCAAGGACGAGACCTTCGCCTTCGACTGCACGATTCCCTTCGGCATGACCTCGCGCGCGATGACCGCGTGGATGTACGAAGGCAACGGCATGAAGCTGATGCGCGAGTTCTACGCCCAGTTCAACATCGTGAACTTCCCCTGCGGCAACACCGGCGCGCAGATGGGCGGCTGGTACCGCAAGGAAATCAAATCGGTCAAGGACATCGAAGGTCTGAAGTTCCGCGTCGGCGGCTTCGGCGGCCGCGTGCTCGCGAAGCTGGGCGCGGTGCCGCAGAACATCCCGGCCGGCGAGATCTACCAGGCGCTGGAGAAGGGCACGATCGACGCCGCCGAGTGGATCGGCCCCTACGACGATCTCAAGCTGGGTCTGCACAAGGTCGCACAGAACTACTACTTCCCGGCGTGGTGGGAAGGCAGCACCCAGTTCTCGGTGTACATCAACGACAAGCAGTGGAACAGCCTTTCGCCCGAGTACAAGGCCATCGTCGAGCAGGCCTCTGCAGCCGCGCACGTGGGCTGCCAGGCACGCTACGACGCCCGCAATCCGACCGCACTCAAGCAACTGGTCGCTGAGGGCGCAAAGCTGTCGCGCTTCCCGAAGGACTTCATGGACGCCGCTTTCAAGGCCTCGCGCGAGGTCTATGCCGAGCTGAACGAGAAGAACGCCAACTGGAAGAAGGTCTACCCCGACTACAGCCGCTTCCTGGCCGACCAGGTGCAGTGGGAGTCGGTGGCCGAAGGCAACTACGCTCAATACCTGGCATCCCAGAAGCTGTAAGCGGAACGCACCGCCGGGAGGCCACCCCGCCCTCCCGGCGGCTCTTTCACCGTCTTGTCCGCAGCTCCCTCAACACCCGATCGCCGAGCGCGCCACCCGCCCCGCTCGGCATTTTTGTGCACGCAAGGTTCCAGGCGATCCCCATGGACACCCTCCTCCGCTTGTCACGCATCATCGATGCCGTGAGCCGGTTCTTCGGCAAGTTCATCATCTGGCTGGTACTGGCCGCGACGCTGATCAGCGCCGGTAACGCAATCGCACGCAAGGCCTTCAACATCGGCTCGAACGCCTTCCTCGAAATCCAGTGGTACCTGTTCGGCGCAGTCTTCCTGCTCGGCGCCGGCTACACCTTCCTGCAGAACGCCCACGTACGGATCGACGTCGTCGCCAGCAGGCTGTCGATGCGCACCCGCATGTTCATCGACATCGCCGGCATCATCGTGTTCGTGCTGCCGATGTGCTGGTTCATGATCGATTTTGCCCTCCCCGTGGTGAAGGGCGCCTACGTCTCGGGCGAGATGTCGTCCAATTCGGGCGGCCTGATCCGCTGGCCGGTGTACGCCCTGGTGCCGCTCGGCTTTGCGCTGCTCGGACTGCAGGCGATCTCCGAGCTGATCAAGCGCTTCGCCTTCCTGCAGGGCAAGGCACCCAACCCGCTGCTGCATGGCGCACACGAAGGCAACGAGTCGAAAGACGCGGCCCACGCCCCTCGTGACACGGCCGGCGAGGTGCAGAAATGATCGAATTCTTCGCCGCCCATGCGCCCGAAATGATGTTCGGGTCGCTGATGCTGTTCCTGCTCACCGGTTTCCCGGTCGCCTTCGCACTCGCCGCCTGCGGCCTGTTGTTCGGCTTCCTCGGCATGGAGGCGGGCCTGCTCTCGCCGAGCATCTTCCAGGCGCTACCGCTGCGCGTCTTCGGCATCGTCCAGAACGACACCCTGCTCGCGATTCCCTTCTTCACGCTGATGGGCCTGATCCTCGAGCGCAGCGGCATGGCCGAGGACCTGCTCGACACCGTTGGCCAGGTGTTCGGCCCGATCCGCGGTGGCCTGGCGCTGGCGGTGATCTTCGTCGGCGCGCTGCTCGCGGCGACCACCGGCGTGGTCGCCGCCTCGGTGATCTCGATGGGCCTGATCTCGCTGCCGATCATGCTGCGCTACGGCTACAGTCCGGCCATCGCGAGCGGCGCGATTACTGCCTCCGGCACGCTGGCGCAGATCGTACCGCCCTCGCTGGTGCTGATCGTGATCGCCGACCAGCTCGGCCGCAGCGTCGGCGACATGTACAAGGGCGCCTTCATCCCCGCCTTCGCGCTGATCGCCATGTACGCGCTGTTCATCATTGGCCTGGCGATCTTCAAGCCCGCTCTGGTTCCGGCCCTGCCGCCGGAAGCGCGCACCTACCGCGAGCCGGACGGCAGCTCGGGGATGCGCTCGCTCGGCGTGTTCGGCCTTTTCGTCACCATCGTCTCGGTCGCCTTCGGCCTCTACTACGGTGAGATCCTGAGCACATTCGCGGGCACCGAGGTCAAGCCGGCGCTGGACGAGACCATCGTCGTCGCGCTCACCGGCGGCACCCTGTTCGCGTTCTTCGCCGCAGTGGTCAACAAGCTGACCGGCATGGGCCTGCTGTCGCGCATCACCGAGCGCGTGACCTTCGTGCTGATCCCGCCGCTGGCGTTGATCTTCCTGGTGCTCGGTACGATCTTCCTCGGCGTGGCGACGCCGACCGAAGGCGGCGCGATGGGTGCAGTCGGCGGGATGGCGATGGCGCTGGTGCGTGGCAAGCTCAGCATGCCGCTGCTAAAGCATGCGCTCGAGGCCACTGCCCGCCTGTCCTGCTTCGTACTGTTCATCCTCATCGGCTCGACGATCTTCAGCTTCACCTTCACCGCGGTCGACGGCCAGATCTGGGTCGAGCACCTGTTCGACAAGCTGCCCGGCGGCGAGATCGGCTTCCTGGTGTTCGTGAACACGATGATCTTCTTCCTCGGCTTCTTCATCGACTTCTTCGAGATCGCCTTCATCCTGATCCCGCTGCTTGCGCCCGTAGCCGACAAGATGGGCATCGACCTGGTGTGGTTCGGCGTGCTGCTCGCGATGAACCTGCAGACCTCGTTCCTGACCCCGCCCTTCGGCTTCGCGCTGTTCTACCTGCGCAGCGTGGCGCCAGCCAAGGACTACACCGACCGCGTGACCAGCAAGCTCGTGGCCGGGGTGAAGACGATGGACATTTACCGCGGCTCGATCCCGTTCGTGATCATGCAGATCATCATGGTGGTCGCACTGATCGTGTTCCCGGGTCTGGTGACCTTCAGCCTGGACAAGAAGGTCGAGGTGGACCTCGACACCATCGAGATCAACGTCCAGGGCGGCGGCGACGGCGGCTGGGGCCAGCAGCAGTCCGACAGCTGGGGCGGAGGCGCCTCGACCGACGCGCCGGCCGCGCCGAGCCCCGCCGACGGTGCGAGCACGCCCACGGACGAAGGCACGACCGCACCGGCAGGCGAGGCCGCGCCGACCGGCAGCGGCGACGGCCTCGGCACCCAGCAGCGCGGCTGGTAAGCGCCTGCCCCTCTCCGACCGCAGCGCGCGCCCGAGCGGCGCGCGCTGCCTTTTCGGGCACGGTCGCGTGATAGAATTCGGGGCTCGAATCGATCGATTCCCCTCCTCCCGATTCCCCCTCTCCCATTTCAGACGGGCACGCCATGTTCTCCTCGCAAGACTCCCTCGCCAAAGTCGATCCCGAACTGTGGTCCGCCATCCAGGCCGAAAACAAGCGCCAGGAAGACCACATCGAACTGATCGCCTCCGAAAACTACGTCTCCCACGCGGTGATGGAAGCCCAGGGCTCCCAGCTCACCAACAAGTACGCCGAAGGTTATCCGGGCAAGCGCTACTACGGTGGTTGCGAGCACGTCGATGTGGCCGAGCAACTGGCGATCGAGCGCCTCAAGTCGCTGTTCGGCGCCGAAGCTGCCAACGTTCAGCCGAACTCCGGTTCGCAGGCAAATCAGGCCGTGCTGATGGCGTTCGCCAAGCCGGGCGACACCATCATGGGCATGAGCCTGGCCGAAGGCGGCCACCTCACCCACGGCATGCCACTCAACATGTCTGGCAAGTGGTTCAATGTCGTCGCTTACGGACTGAACGCGAAGGAAGAGATCGACTACGACGCGATGGAGCGCCTGGCGCACGAGCACAAGCCGAAGATCATCATCGCCGGCGCTTCCGCCTACTCCCTGCGCATCGACTTCGAGCGCTTTGCCAAGGTGGCCAAGGACGTGGGCGCCATCTTCTGGGTCGACATGGCGCACTACGCCGGCCTCATCGCCGCGGGCTTCTACCCCAACCCGGTGCCGCACGCCGACGTCGTTACCTCGACCACCCACAAGACCCTGCGCGGCCCGCGCGGCGGCATCATCCTGATGAAGGCCGAGCACGAAAAGGCGCTCAACTCGGCGATCTTCCCCGGCCTGCAGGGCGGCCCGCTGATGCACGTGATCGCTGCCAAGGCGGTGGCCTTCAAGGAAGCGGCCACGCCCGAGTTCCGCAACTACCAGGAACAGGTGATCGCCAACGCCCGCGTGATGGCGCGCGTATTGTCCGAAGAGCGCGGCCTGCGCATCGTCTCCGGACGCACCGAGTCCCACGTCTTCCTGGTCGATCTGCGCAACAAGAAGATCACCGGCAAGGCCGCTGAAGCCGTGCTCGGCAGCGCCCACATCACCGTAAACAAGAACTCGATCCCGAACGACCCGGAGAAGCCCTTCACCACCTCGGGCATTCGTCTCGGCTCGCCGGCAATGACCACCCGTGGCTTCACCGAGATCGAGGCCGAGAAGATCGCTCACCTGATCGCCGACGTGCTCGACGCGCCGGAAGACCAGACGGTGATCGAGCGCGTGCGCGGCCAGGTGGCCGAGCTGTGCGCGAAGTTCCCGGTCTACGGCAAGTAAGGCATCCGGCGGGGCGAACGCCAACATGTGGTCCGCTCCGCCCGCCACTGCCTACCGGCCATGAAATGCCCCTTCTGCGCTGACCCCAACACCCAGGTCACCGATACGCGCGAGAACGAGGACGGCGACGTCGTCAGGCGTCGCCGTCGCTGCGTGAAGTGCGACAAGCGCTTCACCACCTACGAGCGCATCGACCTCAAGATGCCGCACATCGTCAAGCGTAACGGCAACCGCACCGAGTTCGACCACGCCAAACTCGCCGGCAGCATGAAGCTGGCGCTGCGCAAGCGGCCGGTCACCATCGAGGCGATTGACGCCGCTGTTGACCGCATCGAGGCCCGCCTGCTTGCGATGGGCGAGCAGGAGGTACCGAGCGAGAAGATCGGTGAGCTGGTGATGAAGGAGCTCAAGAAACTCGACAAGGTCGCCTACATCCGCTTCGCGTCCGTGTACCGCAACTTCGCTGATGTGGACGAATTCTCCGAAGTGATCCGCGAGGTGCAGAGTCGTCCGCGACGCAGCAAGACTGGCAAGCCCGAGCCGGACCCCGAGCATGACCTTTTCGGCGGCTGACCATGCGGCAATGGCGCGTGCGCTGCAGCTTGCTGCCAACGGCCTGACCACGACTTCACCCAACCCGCGGGTCGGGTGTGTACTGGTGCAGGACGGCCGCACCGTCGGCGAGGGCTGGCACGCCCGCGCCGGCGAGCCGCACGCGGAGATCCACGCCCTGCGCCAGGCCGGCGAGATCGCCCGCGGCGCCACCGCCTACGTCACCCTCGAGCCGTGCTCGCACTATGGGCGCACCCCGCCGTGTGCCGACGCATTGATCGAGGCTGGCGTCGCCCGCGTCGTCATCGCCATGGAAGACCCGAATCCGCTGGTGGCGGGACGAGGCCTCGCGCGCCTGCGTGCCGCCGGCATCGTCACCGAGCACGGACTGCTCGCGGCCGAGGCCCACGAGCTCAACATCGGCTTCGTATCGCGCATGAGCCGCGGCCGTCCCTGGGTGCGCCTCAAGGCGGCCGCTACACTCGACGGCAAGACCGCACTGAGCAACGGCGTCAGCCAGTGGATCACCGGGCCCGCTGCGCGCGCCGACGGCCATCGCTGGCGGGCACGGGCCTGCGCCATCCTCACCGGGATCGGCACGGTGCGCGAAGACGACCCGCAATTGACCGTGCGCGCCATCCCCTGCTCGCGCCAGCCCTTGCGGGTGCTGGTCGACGCCACGCTCGCCGTCTCTCCCGAAGCCAGCATCCTGCAGGGCGAGCCCATTCTCGTTGCCACCGCCAGCACCGACGCGTTACGGACCAGTACCCTGCGCGAACGCGGCCACGAGGTGCTGGTGCTGCCGAACAGCGCTGGCAAGGTCGACCTCCCGGGGCTGATGACCGCACTCGGCACTCTTGGCCTCAACGAGGTGCACGTCGAGGCTGGCTTCAAGCTCAATGGTTCGCTGATGCGCGAGGGCTGTGTGGATGAGTTGCTGCTCTATCTCGCGCCGATGCTGGTGGGTGACGCCGCGCAGGGGCTCTTCAACCTGCCCGACCTGGCTTCATTGCAGGGTGCGACGCGCCTCGAAATTCGTGACCTGCGCACGATCGGACCCGACCTGCGGCTGATTGCGCGCCTGCGCGCCGCTGGCTGAAGCAGGCTCTCAGGCGGGATGTGCCGCTCGGGCGCAGACCGCGCAGCCCGGATCGCGGCCGAGCGACACGCTGCGCCACTCCATTGCCAGCCCGTCGAGCAGCAGCAGCCGGCCATCGAGGGACTTCCCGCAGCCGATGATCAGCTTCAAGGCCTCGGCCGCCTGCGTCGTGCCGATGATGCCCACGATCGGCGCAAACACACCCATGACCGCGCAGCGCACCTCCTCGACGTCTTCCCCCTCGGGGAACAGGCAGTGGTAGCAGGCGCTGTCGGGTCGGCGCAGATCGAACACCGCCGCCTGGCCGTCGAAGCGGATCGCCGCGCCGGAAACCAGCGGCTTGCGGTGGCGCACACAGGCGCGGTTGATCGCGTGGCGGGTGGCGAAGTTGTCGCTGCAGTCGAGCACCACGTCGGCGCGCGCGACTTCGGCCGCCAGGTCCTCGCCCGCCAGCCTGCGCTGGATCGGTTCGATGCGGGTCTGCGGATTGAGCCGGTGCAGGGTCGCCCGCGCCGAGACCACCTTGGGAGCGCCCACCATATCTGCGGAATGCAGGATCTGACGCTGAAGATTGGTCAGATCGACGGTGTCGTCATCCGCGATGGCGATCGTACCGACGCCCGCCGCAGCGAGATACATGGCGGCCGGAGAGCCCAGCCCGCCCGCGCCGATGATCAGCGCCCGCGCATCAAGCAATGCCTGCTGACCCTCGACGTCGATTTCGGGCAGCAGGATGTGGCGGCTGTAGCGCAGGAGCTGGTCGTCGTTCATCAGGATTACTTGTATTCGCGCAAATCGAGCGGTGTGTCGTCGTGATCACCATGCACCTGGTGGTCCCAGGCCTGGATGTACACCTCGTTCGACTGCTTGATCAGGCGCTCGGGCGAAAGCAGGTTGTGGCGCTGGGTTTCTTCGCTGAAATAGACAAGAGCCCGCACCAGCTTCACATAGAGCGAGTTCTCGAGCGCGAAGCCGGCGTCCCGCAGCGCCTCCTCGAGTGTCTCGAGCGAGTAATCGAGAACGGAATAGCGCACGACGATGGTGAGCGGATCGTCGGCTCGTTCTATCTGCAGGCCCTTCAGCAGTTGAAGGGCCTTCCAGGCGTGCTCGACTTGCCCGGGAGGCAGCAGCTTGAAACGAAGCTCACGCTGCTTGTGGATGTCCGCCCCGGGCAGCGGACGGTCGTGATGCCTGCCGGCGAGCTTATAGGCGGTCTCCCTCCGCATCATTCCCCTCCTCAGCTTGTGGTTTCGTTCCATTCTGGACGATCTGCTCACCCTTGAGAAGGCGGATGGCCTGTTGCAGCTGGTGGTCGTTTTCGCCGGCAAGCTCAAAGCGCGTAGGCTCGGCCTCGGCCTCTTCCACGCCCGGCGCTGCGGCTGCGGCCTTCGCATCCGCTTCGCTCTTGGCGGCTTCTACTTCCTTGTCGTTGCCGAGGTGGCGCAGCAGGTCGGCCTCGCGGACGCGACGGCTCGAGCCGTTGGCGGTTTCCTCGATCACGATATCGGGCTCGATGCCCTTGGCCTGGATCGAGCGCCCGTTCGGCGTGTAATAACGCGCCGTGGTCAGCTTGATCGCCGTGCTGTTGTTGAGCGGCAGGATGGTCTGCACCGAACCCTTGCCGAAGGTCTGCGTGCCGAGCACCTTCGCGCGCTTGTGGTCTTGCAGCGCGCCGGCGACGATCTCGGAGGCCGACGCCGAGCCGGCATTGACGAGCACGACCATCGGCACGTCCTTCGCCATGTCGGGCAGCCTGCGCAGAAAGTCGTCGCGTGTGCCGCGCAGATAGTCTGCGGGCGTTGCACGATACTCGCGCTTGGCATCCTCGGTGCGGCCATCGGTGGACACCACCAGCGTATCGGTCGGCAGGAAGGCGGCGGACACGCCCACGGCGCCATGCAACAGCCCACCCGGATCGTTACGCAGGTCGAGTACCAGCCCCTGCACCGGCCCCTCAGCGCCGAGCTTGTTCAGGTGCTCGACGACTGCCGCTGCGGTGTTCTCCTGGAACTGCGCGATGCGCAGGTATGCGTAGCCGGGCTCGATCACCTTGGACTTCACGCTCTGCACCTTGATCACCTCACGCGTCAGCGTGATGACGACCGGTCGTGACTCGCCCTTGCGCATGATGGTGAGCACGATGTCGGTGCGGGGCTTGCCGCGCATGCGCTTGACGGCGTCGTTCAGACTCATGCCCTTGACCGGGGTATCGTCGAGCTTGACGATCAGGTCGCCCGCGAGCACGCCGGCGCGGAAGGCGGGCGTATCCTCGATCGGCGAGATGACCTTGACGAAGCCGTCTTCCATGCCGACCTCGATGCCGAGCCCGCCGAATTCGCCCTGGGTCCCCACCTGCAGGTCCTTGAAGGCCTCGGCGTCGAGGTAGGCCGAGTGCGGATCGAGTCCGGACAGCATGCCGCTGATCGAATCGGTGATCAGCTTCTTGTCTTCCACCGGCTCGACGTAACCCTGCTTGATCGCATTGAAGACGTCGGCGTAGGCACGCAACTCCTCTACCGGCAGCGGCACCTGCGTGCTGCGATCGGCGTTGGCGGAAAAATTGAGACTGATCATGATCCCGGCAACCATGCCGGTCATCACGAGGCCGAACTGTTTCAGCTTGCTGCTGCGCATGAGAACTCCAGTGGTGCGCCGGCTTTCATTGCCGGCCGTCCCGCCATGACTAGTTGAGCCGCACCCATTGCATCGGGTCGAGCGGCTGCCCCTGATGACGGATTTCAAAGTATAAACCCGATTCGTTGCCGACCCCGCCGGCGCCCACGCTGGCGATGGCGTCGCCCCCACCCACCCGTTCGCCCACCTCTTTCAACAAGGCGTCGTTGTTGCCATAGATCGACAAGTAATCACCTCCGTGATCAACGATGATGAGGTTGCCATAGCCGCGCAGCCAGTCGGAAAAGACGACTTCCCCCCCCGCCACCGCACGAACATCGGCCCCCGACCCGGCGCGGATGAAAACACCCTTCCAGGTCGTGCCACCATCTGCTCTTGGAGCACCGAAACGGCCGACGAGTTCTCCGCGCACCGGAAAACGCAGCTGCCCGCGCAACTGGCCGAAACGCACACCGGTCGGCGTCGGCCCGGCGGCATCGCGCACCTCGCCGACCACCGGCTCCGCTGCGCGCGGGCGCGGGCTTGCCGGGCGCTCGGGCGCACGCGCCTGGGCGGCGCGCTCCTGCACCGCACGCACCTCCGCTGCGCGCCGTTCGGCTTCGCGTTGCGCTGCCAGCCGACGCGCGGCCTCGCGGGCAGCGACCTCGCGCGCACGCTTGACGAGGGTGTCGATCACCTTTGCGAGTTGCTGCTCGTCCTGCTGCAGCGTCCCCACCTGCTTTTTCTGCGCCTGCAGCTGGCGCGACACCTCGGCGAGCGCCTGCTTGCGCCGAGCCTGCTCTGCCTGCAGTTCGCCGCGCCGGCTGCGCTGCTCGCCCTCGAGCGCAGCAAGCCGGTCGCGGCGCGACTGGATCTCCTCGGCACGGCGCCGGGTCTGGTCGAGGTCGGCGCGAAGGCCGTCGATCAGCTCAAGCCGTGCGCGTCCGAGGTGCTCGAGGTAATGCGCATCACGAGCGAGCTGATTGGGGTCCTGCGCAGAGAGCAGCGGCGCCATGCTGTCGGCGCCGCCCTGCAGGTAGTGACGGCGCAGCCACTCGGCAAGCTCGTCACGGCGAGCGTCGATGCGCGCCACGGTCTCGCGCTGTTCGCCCTCGAGCAGCGCGAGTTTCTTCTCGGCATCACGGCGCTCGGCCTCGAGCTTGGCCAGCTCGCGCACCACGCGGGACACCGCGCGCTCGGAGTCCGCCAGCGATTTCGTCGCACTGGATCGGCTGGCCTCGGTACGGGCCATGTCCCGCTGCAGGTCGCGAATCCGCTTCTTGAGATCGTCGAGATCAGAGCGCCGCTCCGCAATCTCGCCCGCAGGCTGGGCCAGGACCGCTTCGGGCGTCGCGCCGCAGAGCAACGCGACGATCACGACAAGCGCAGTCCCGGTGTGTCGATGCAGCATGCCGTGCAAGGTCCCCGCGTCCAGCAACACTCAAGCCTGCGCCACGCCACGGGCGCAGCCGCGGTTGCGCGCATCCGGAAACCTCGCGCCCAGCACAATGGCGCCCCCTCCCCGGGTGCGGGCGGGCGCTTGAAGGCAAGATGGGGTGATTCCGTGCATGGGGCTTCCGCTTGATCAACGATGCGAGGCCGGACACTGTCGGGTACGATCGCCTGCATCGGGGCAACGCAATATTTTATACTATTGCTTTGCCCGATCCGGCCCCATCGTGAACAAAGACGACATCACCGCGCTCATCGACAAGCATGAGCACATCGAAACCGCCGCACGCGCGCTCAAGGCGATCGCCCACCCCTTGCGCCTCAAGATCCTTTGCGTGCTCGGCGGCGGTGAAGAGTGTGTCCAGGATATCGTCGAGGCGGTGGGGACGTCGCAGAGCAATATCTCCCAGCACCTCGCAATCCTGCGCGACAAGGGCGTATTACAAACACGCAAGGACGCCAACCGCGTGTATTACAGCGTCTGCGACGAACGCACCCTGCAGCTGATCGTGCTCATGCGCGAAGTCTTCTGCGGTGTCGAGCCAGACGAGCACTGATCCCCACCACCCCAACCGGAGCACCTTCTTCCGTGGAATTCCTGCAACAGAACTGGTACTGGGCCGCCCTGGCCGCCGTCTCGGGCGCCTGGCTCATGGCCGACCTCATCCGCAACCGTGGCGACAAGAGCCAGCTCTCGTCGGTAGAAGCCACGATGCTGATCAACCGTGAAGACGCGATCATCATCGACGTGCGCGAGCAGGGCGAGTACGCCCAGGGACACATCCCCAACGCACGGCACATCCCGGCCGGCGAAATCGATCGCCGCAGCAAGGAAATGGAAAAGTGGAAGGATCATCCGGTGATCCTGTGCTGCGCCACTGGCGCCCGCTCGAACAACGCGGGCAATGCGTTGAAGAAGGCAGGCTTCACCAAGGTCTTCAACCTGCGCGGCGGCATGATGGAATGGCAGAAGGCGGGCCAGCCAGTGAGCCGCAAGAGGAAATGACCATGCAGCCCCACGTCCGCATGTACGCCACCGCCACCTGCCCCTACTGCATCCGCGCCGAGCAGCTGCTGCAGCACAAGGGCGTGACCGGCGTGGAGAAGATCCGCGTGGATCTCGAGCCAGGCCGTCGCGAAGAAATGATCAGTGCAAGCGGACGGCGAACGGTTCCCCAGATCTTCATTGGCGACTACCATGTCGGCGGCTGCGACGACCTATTCGCGCTCGAACGCGCCGGCAAGCTCGACGCGCTGCTGCGCGGCGAGCCGGCCTGAGTCCGGCTGTAACTGCTTTAACGACGCGGCGCGCTCATCAGGCCGCGACCGAGCTGAGTACCGACTCCAAACCCGACTTCAAATCTAACCGGATGCGCTTTCATGGCTGAAAACAACCAACCCGTCTTCTCGATCGAAAAGCTCTACGTCAAGGACCTGTCGCTGGAAGTCCCGGGTGCGCCTCAGATCTTCCTCGAGCGCGAAACCCCGCAGATCAACGTGCAACTGCGCACCTCTGGTCAGGCGGTCGAGGACGGCGTGTATGAAGTGACCCTGACCGTCACCGTCACCGCCAAGGTCGGCGAAGACCGCAACCTCTTCCTGGTCGAAGTGGCCCAGGCGGGCATCTTCCAGATCCGCAACATCCCCGAGGGCGACCTCGAGCCGGTGATGATGATCGGCTGCCCGAACATCCTCTTCCCCTATGCTCGCGAAGCCGTTTCCGACGCGGTGACGCGTGCCGGCTTCCAGCCCGTGCTGCTGTCGCCGGTGAATTTCGAATCGCTCTACCAGGCCCAGCGTCAGCAGGCTACCGGCGACGTCCCCGTCCAGTGAGCCAGCCAGCATGAACCCCGAGCGCCGCATCACCGCAATACCATTGCCCGGGCGCCTCGCCCTGGCTGTCGTCGTGCTGTGTGCGGCCTCGGGTTCCTTGGTCGCGCAGGGCATCGAATACCGTTCCGCCGGCCCGTCGCTAATCACACGCGATGCGCCGTCGCCCCAGGGGCGGCAGTTGTTTCGCCTGCGGCCCGGCACGCCGGTCGAGATCATCGTCACCCAGGACGGATGGGCGCGTGTGCGCGAACCCGGCGGCGCGCTCAACTGGGTCGAGCAGAGCGCGCTGAGCAACCGGCGCACGGTGATGGTCACCGCCGAGCGTGCGACCATCCGCCGCGAGCCGCAATCGACCGCCGCCCCTGCCTTCGAAGCCACCCGGAATGTCGTCCTCGAGGTCGTCGGCCCGCCCGCGCTGGGCTGGGCACGCGTCCGGCACGGCCAGGGGCTGGAAGGCTACATCCATGCGAGCGAGGTCTGGGGGCTGTGAGCCGCTGCCGCATCGCCGTGTTCGGCGCGGGCGCCTGGGGCACGGCGCTCGCCCAGGCGTTCTGCAACACCCATGAGGTGAATCTCTGGGGTCGCGACCGCCCGCACCTGGAAGAAATCGCCCACCTGCGCGAGAACCGCCGCTATCTGCCCGGCGTGCGGCTGCACGACTCGCTCGGCATCCAGGGCGATTTCCGCGCTGCTGCGGAGCAGGGCGACCTCCACCTCGTGGTCACCCCGCTTGCCGGCCTGCGCGAAACCGTCCGCCAGTTGCAGCGCATCCGCCCCGGCACGCCCCTGCTGTGGGCGTGCAAAGGCTTCGAGGCTGGCACCGGCCGCCTTCCGCACGAGATCATCGCGGAGGAGCTCGGCCCGGACGCGCCCAGCGGCGTACTCACCGGCCCGAGTTTCGCTGCCGAGGTCGGACGTGGCCTGCCGGCGGCGGTCACGCTCGCCGCACGCGATGCCACGTTTGCCCATCACTGGGTCGCCATGCTGCACCAGCCGCGCCTGCGGATCTACGCCAACACCGACCTCGTCGGCTGCGAAGTCGGCGGCGCGGTGAAGAACGTCATGGCGATCGCCGCCGGCGTCTCCGATGGCATGGGCTTCGGGCTCAACGCCCGCGCCGCCCTGATCACCCGCGGCCTGGCCGAGATCGCCCGCCTCGCGCGCGATCTCGGCGGGCGCACCGAGACCCTGATGGGGCTTGCCGGCATGGGCGACCTCATCCTCACCTGCACCGGCGACCTCTCGCGCAACCGCCGTGTCGGACTCGCGCTGGCCGAAGGCAAGAGCCTGACCGACATCCTGCGCGAACTCGGTCATGTGGCCGAAGGCGTGTCCACCGCACGCGAGGTGGTTCAGCTCGCGCACCGCCATGGCGTCGAGATGCCGGTGTGCGAGGCCGTCGACGCCCTGCTCCACCACGGCCTCAACGCACGCAGCGCCGTCGAGCGCCTGCTCGCGCGCGACCCGCGCGAAGAGTGAGGCGCGGACCGCCCGCAGCGGGCGATCCGGCACAATCTCCTAGACGTCCGTCGCGCCCGCGAATCCGTGCTGGCGCCAGGCTTCGTACACCACCACCGCCACCGCATTGGACAGATTCACGCTGCGGTTGGTCGGGCGCATCGGAATGCGGATGCGCGCATCGTCCGCAAACCCCGCCAGCAGCTCCGCAGGCAGGCCGCGGCTCTCCGGACCGAACAGCAGGGCGTCACCAGGCTGGTACGCTACGCGGTCATGGCGGCGGCTGCCGCGCGTGGTGAGTGCGTACATGCGACGGCCGGCGAGTACCCCACGGCAGTGCGCCCAGTCCGGGTGCACGGTGACGCAGGTCAGGTCGTGATAATCCAGGCCCGCGCGCGCAAGCTGCTTGTCCGAAAGATCGAAACCGAGCGGCGCCACCAGGTGGAGGTTCGAGCCGGTGTTGGCGGCAAGGCGGATGATGTTGCCGGTATTGGGTGGAATCTCGGGCTGGTAAAGGACGATTTCGAACATTGGCAAAGGTACGGAAAGATTCAGTAAGGGGCCGGCGTACGCGCCACCACGAGATTACCGACCCAGCTCGCCCCCTGGCGCTTGAGCGTGCGAGCGAGCTCGCCAAGCGTGGCGCCGGTCGTCATCACGTCATCGACCACGATCACGCGCTGCCCGTGCAGGCTCACATCGCACTCGAAGACGCCGCGCGGATTGCGCAGGCGCGCCTCGCGGTCGAGCCCGGCTTGCGCCGGAATGTCCCTCATCTTGCGCACCACCGCCAGCCCAAGCGGCAGGCCGCGCGCGCGCGCCAGCGGTCGCGCAAGCTCCAGCGCCTGGTTGAAGCCGCGCTCGGCAAGCCGGCGCGGATGCAGCGGCATCGGCAGGATGAGGTCGGCCTGCGCACCGAAGTCCTGCGCACGCGCTGCCAGCGCCGCACCGAAGAACGACGCCATCGACAAGCGGTGTCGGTACTTGAGCGCATGCACCATGGCATCGACCGGAAAAACGAAGTCGTACAGCGCGAGCGTTGCATCGTAGGCCGGCTTGTCGCGCTCGCAGGCGGCGCAGCACCCGCCACCGAGCCCGGGCAGACCGCAACGGGGGCAGGCGGTCTGCGGGCGATCCGGCAGCGCACCCGCGCAGGCCTCGCATACGGCGTCGCCCGCGGATTCTGCACCGCACACAAAGCAATCCTGCGGCGCGAGCACGTCCGCAAGATGCAGCCACAGTGCGTGAAGGGAACGCGGGGAATTTGACAAGATTTGAGTCCATGGAAGAACATGCGTGCCTCGTAATTACAGCCCGGAACGCCTTAAATGACAACGACTTCAGCCACGCTCGACCGCAATTTGGCCACGCCGCGGCCCACCGGGCACAAGCGCTGGTCCGTCGCCGAGGTTCAGGCGCTCTTCGAACTGCCCTTCTTCGACCTCGTGCCCCGCGCCCAGATGGTGCACCGCGAAAATTTCGATCCCAACGCGGTCCAGCGCTCGACCCTGCTTTCGATCAAGACCGGCGGCTGCTCGGAAGACTGCGGCTACTGCTCGCAATCGGCGCGCTACGACACCGGACTCGAACGCGAACGCCTGATGCCGATCGACGAGGTGCTCGAAAACGCACGCGCCGCCAAGGCCAGGGGCGCGAGCCGTTTCTGCATGGGCGCCGCGTGGCGCGGGCCCAAGGACAAGGACCTCGAACCGGTGCTGAACATGGTACGCGAGGTCAAGAAGCTCGGCCTGCAGACCTGCGTGACGCTGGGCATGCTCAAGGACGGCCAGGCCGAGCGCCTCGCCGAGGCCGGCCTCGACTATTACAACCACAACCTCGATACCGCCCCCGAGTTTTACGGCCAGGTGATCACCACCCACACCATGCAGGACCGCCTCGACACCCTCGACGAGGTGCGCGCGGCCGGCATCAACGTGTGCAGCGGCGGCATCGTGGGCATGGGTGAATCGCGCGCCCAGCGTGCCGCGCTGATCGCCCAGCTCGCCAACCTGCCCACGCCGCCCGAGTCGGTGCCAATCAACAACCTGGTGCAGATCCCGGGCACGCCGATGGCCGGTGCGGGCGCACTCGACCCCTTCGAGTTCGTGCGCACGATCGCCGCCGCACGCATCACCATGCCGAAGAGCTACGTGCGCCTCTCCGCCGGTCGCGAGCAGATGAGCGACGAGCTGCAGGCGCTGTGCTTCATGGCCGGCGCCAACTCGATGTTCTACGGCGAACGCCTGCTCACCACCGACAACCCCGACGCCGACCGCGACGACCGCCTGTTCGAGCGCCTCGGCCTGCGCGCGATCTGAGCCCCGACCCCATGCCCGAACACACTGGCGACGAGACGCACTGCACAAGCTTCGCACTCGATCGCCACCTGCTGCGCCGGCGCTTCGAACGCGCCGCCGCCACCTGCGACAGCGCCGACCTGCTCGCGCGCGAGATCGCCCGACGCATGGACGAGCGCCTCGACTACATCCGCGTCACCCCGCGCCGCGTGCTCGACCTGGGCTGCGGCACCGGCGCCGACCTGCCGCGGCTCACCGAGCGCTTTCCCGACGCGACCCTCATCGCCGCCGACTTTTCACCCGCGATGGTTGCCGGCGCAGACGCTCGGCTCCGCCCCGCGCGCAGCGGCGGCCTGTTCCGCCGCCTGTTGTCCGCGGCCCCGGCACCGCTGCCGCACCTGGTGGCGCAGTCCGACGCGCTGCCCCTCGCACGCGCCAGTCTCGGCCTGGTGTGGTCGAACCTGATGTTGCCGGCGCTGGACGATCCGCTGCCCACCTTCCGCGAGATCCACCGCACCCTCGAAGTCGACGGCCTGCTGATGTTCTCCACCCTCGGACCGGACACGCTGCGCGAATTGCGCGCCGCGCTGCCGAACCGTCGCGGCGAGCGCGTGCATCGCTTCATCGACATGCACGACATCGGCGATGCGCTGGTCCAGGCCGGCTTCACCGACCCGGTCATGGACATGGAGATCGTCACCCTGACCTACCCCGACCTCGACACCTTGCTGCAGGACCTACGCCGCAGCGGCAGCGCCAATGCCGCCACCAGCCGGCCGCGCGGCCTGTCGGGACGCCAGGAGTGGGCCGAGGCACGCACCGCTTACGAACGCCTGCGCCGTGACGGCCGCCTGCCCGCCACCTTCGAGATCATCCAGGGCCATGCCTGGAAGGCCGCGCCGAAAACCACCGACGACGGACGCAGCATCGTCCGCTTCCAGCCCCGTCCGCCGGCGCGCTGACCCTGAACGCGAAAGACAACGATGCCCAACGCCCCAGTCTGGTTGTTCGACCTGGACAACACGCTGCACAACGCCAGCCCGCACATCTTTCCGCACATCAACCGCAGCATGACGCGCTACCTCGAGCTGCACCTGGGGCTCCCGCTCGACGAGGCCAATGCGTTGCGCATGCAGTACTGGCATCGTTACGGCGCAACGATGCTGGGCCTGATGCGCCACCACGGCACCGATCCCGACCACTTCCTGGTCGAGACCCATCGCTTTGACCGCCTGCACGAGATGATGGTGTTCGAGCGCGCGCTGCGCAGCATGCTGAGGCGCCTGCCCGGGCGCAAGATCGTGTTCTCCAACGCGCCACGCCATTACGCGCGGGCGGTGCTGGCCGTCATGGGCATCAACCGGCTGTTCGAGGACGTCGTCGGGATCGAGGATCTCGCCTACCAACCCAAGCCCGGCATCCGCGCCTACCGCAGCCTGCTCCACGCGCAGCGCCTGCGCCCCGAGCAGTGCATCATGCTGGAGGACTCTGCGGTAAACCTGCGCACCGCCAAGCGCCTGGGCATGCGCACGGTGCTGGTGGGCGGCGGACTGCGCACGCCGGCTTATGTGGATCTGCGCATCCCGAATATCCTCGGCCTGCGCCGCCAGCTCGGGCGCCTGCTCGCGCGCTGAGGCCTTCGCCAGCACTCGCCGCGCGTATCAGGCCTGCAGATCGTGGAGCGAACGCTCCATCAGACAGGCACCATCTCCGTAGCCTGCTGGCAACGCCGCCGGCAGTGCGCTGAAACCGTGGCGCACCCAGAACGGCACTGCATCGGCAAGCGCGACCAGGCGCATGCCGCGATAGCCAGCGACATTCGACCAGTCCCGCACGCACGCGAACAGCGCCGATGCCACACCGAGTCCGCGCGCAGTGGGCGATACCGCAAGGTCATGCACGAAGCCACGGTCGGCCGCCGCCGGCAGTGCGGCAAGCGGCGCATGAAGCGGGGGCGCACCGGTATCGTCCCACGGGTGGGCGAGCACGTAGCCAACTGCTTCCTCGCCCGCATGCGCGAGCCAGCACGCCTGCGGCGCGAGCTCAAGCTTGCGGCCGAGCACAGTCGCAGATTCCTGGTAGCCCTCGCCGTAGGCAGCACGCTGAACCGTCAGCACGGCGGGCAGATCGGCGGCGCCCAACGGCCGCAAAGTCAGTCGCGACACGGGCGCCGGCGCGCAGCCGACGCCTGCCATCAGGCGCCGGCCTTCAGCCAGCGCGCTGCGTCAAGCGCGAAATAGGTCAGGATGCCGTCGGCGCCGGCGCGCTTGAAGGCGAGCAGCGCCTCGAGCGCGCACGCCTTCTCGTCCAGCCAGCCGTTGGCGGCGGCGGCCTTGAGCATCGCGAACTCGCCGCTCACCTGGTAGGCGTAGGTCGGCACCTGCAGTTCGTGTTTCACGCGGCGCACGATGTCGAGGTAGGGCATGCCGGGCTTGACCATGAACATGTCGGCCCCCTCGGCGATGTCGAGCGCGACCTCGCGGATCGCCTCGTCGCTGTTGGCCGGGTCCATCTGGTAGGTGTACTTGTTGCCCTTGCCGAGGTTGCCCGCCGAGCCCACCGCGTCACGGAACGGACCGTAGAAGCTCGACGCGTACTTGGCCGAGTAGGCCAGGATGCGGGTATGGATGTGGCCGGCACGGTCGAGCTCGCTGCGGATGCGGCCGATGCGGCCGTCCATCATGTCGGACGGCGCGACCACGTCGGCGCCCGCCTGGGCATGGCACAGCGCCTGCTTGGCCAGCGCCTCCAGGGTCTCGTCGTTCATCACGTAACCGCGCGGGTCGGCGGGGTCGATAAGGCCGTCCTGACCGTGGCTGGTGTAGGGGTCGAGCGCCACGTCGGTGATCACGCCCAGCTCCGGAAAGCGTGCCTTGAGCGCCTGCACGGTGCGCGGCACCAGGCCCTCGGGGTTCCAGGCCTCTTCGGCGCCGTCGGTCTTGCCGGAAGCCTCGATCACCGGAAACAGCGCGAGTGCGGGCACGCCGAGCTTCAGCGCCTCTTCGGCCACGCGCAGCAGATTGTCGACCGACACGCGCTCGACGCCGGGCATCGAGGGCACGGCCTCGGTGCGCGCCTGGCCATCGAGCACGAACACCGGATAGATCAGGTCGTTCGCGGTCAGCACATGCTCGCGCATCAGGCGGCGGGAAAAGTCATCGCGGCGCATGCGGCGCATGCGGATTGAGGGAAAGGTTCCAGTGGGTCGCATCGTGGTCTCTGTCTCTATCAGGTCGTCGATTGGAGATCGGTGAATCATGAAGTCCGTTCGCCCGCAGGCGACGCGGACCGATAACGAGGGGGCAGAACGCAGATTGCGCAGCGCGCGCGTGGAACTTTCAGGGTGGCGCCTGCATCTTAGCAAGCAGATGGTGCCCGGCCGCTCCGGCGGCCCGCTTCTTGGGCCATCTCCCGCTTCACCTCCCTGAGCGGGTGCCTCACGCCCGGTGAGGCATTTTTGCCCCCGACTACGTCCCCTGGTCGGGGGCTTTTGTTTTGTCGGTCGCAGGATCGGTTTCAGGCGCGGGCTCCGCTTCGTCGGCAGCCGGGGCCGGCGCGATCTCACCCGTCAGCCAGCCGCCAATCACGGCCTCCGCCTCTTCCACCCCGCTCTTCTTCAGGCTCGAGAAAAGCTGCACCGTGACCTGCGGCCCGAGCGGCTGCAGCGCGCGACGAACCTCCTGCAGCACCGCCGCGGCCGCACCGCGCGAGAGCTTGTCGCTCTTGGTCAGCAGCACGTGGATCGGCCGGCCGGAGTGCGCGAACCAGTCGATCATCTGGCGGTCAAGTGCCGTGAGCGGGCGACGGGAATCCATGATCAGCACCAGGCCGATGAGGCTCTCGCGGTGCTTCAGATAGGATTCGATCAGGCCCTGCCACTGGCGCCGGATCTTCTCGGGCACGGCGGCGTAGCCGTAGCCGGGCAGGTCGACCAGCAGCGCACCGGAATTGAGGCGGAAAAAATTGATCAACTGCGTGCGCCCCGGCGTCTTGGAGACGAAGGCGAGCCGCACGTGCCCCACAAGCGTGTTGATCGCGCTCGACTTGCCGGCATTGGAGCGTCCCGCGAACGCGATCTCCGGGCCTGAGGGCGGAAGCAAGCCGGACGGCTTGGCGATTGAAATCTCGAATTGTGCGTTGCGGAACAGAGGCATGAAAAAAGTCGGTGAAAAACCGGTTGGCTGCGGGAGAAAGCCCTCATCGCATCGCGCAATTCGGCTTTCGTGTATTAGAATACCTCGTTTGAAAAAATCACTCACGGCTTTCCGAGGACATCATGATCAAGCGTTCCCTGCTGCTCTCGTCGTTGCTGCTGGTTGCCGGCAGCCTTCAGGCCCAGGACCAGGCTCCGGATCTCGACAAGGCGAAACAGACCGCCGAGACGCTGTGCGCCGCCTGTCACATGGCTGATGGCAACAGCCAGTTGGCGGCCAACCCCAAGATCGCCGGTCAGCATGAAGACTACCTCTTCAAGCAACTGCGTGAGTTCAAGGGCTGGAACGGCAATCCGCCGGTGCGCGAGAACGCGATCATGGGCGGCATGGTTGCCGGCCTCGAGGAAGCGGACATGCGCGCCCTGGCGAAGTACTACTCGTCCTTCGAGTTGCAGCCCGAGCCCGCAAAGAACCTCGAGACCATCGAACTCGGTCAGCAGATCTGGCGCGCTGGCATCGCCTCGAAGGGCGTACCCGCGTGCGCCGGCTGCCACGGCCCCGCCGGTGCTGGCATGCCCGCGCAGTATCCGCGGCTGTCGGGACAGTTCGCTGACTACATCGACGTACAGATGAAGGCGTTCCGCGACGGCGTGCGCCAGAACGATCCGAACAGCATGATGCGCATGATCGCCATCAAGATGACCGATCCGGAAATCAAGGCCGTTTCGGACTATGCTGCCGGACTGCGCTGATCGCGCCTGAGCTTGCAACACGACAGGGCGGCTACGGCCGCCTTGTTCATTCTGATTCGGTAAAGCTGGAGGTCGCTCCGACGCAGACACTCGACGTCGGCGCAGCGGCCTGCAGCCGGGAGTCCGCCCCATGACCACCACTTCCGCAGACACCGGCAGCAGCCGCAGCTTCCTACCCGTCGATGAAGCGCGCGCCGCCATCCTCGACAAGCTGCAGCCGATCGCCGGCTGGGAGCGCGTCGCCGTACGCGGTGCGCTCGGGCGCGTGCTCGCCGAGGACATCATCGCCCCCTACAACGTGCCTGCGCACGACAACTCGGCGATGGACGGCTACGCGGTGCGTGCGCAGGATCTGGGGGCGAACGGCGAGACGGTACTGAGCGTCGTCGGCACCGCGTTCGCGGGCCGCCCCTTTTCCGGAATCGTCGGCCCCGGCCAGGCGGCGCGAATCATGACCGGCGCCTCCATCCCGCAGGGTGCAGACACCATCGTGGTGCAGGAAATTGCCCGCCGCGAGCACGACCAGGTCTTCATCCCCGTCGGCCAGAAGAAGGGGCAGAACCTGCGCCGTGCGGGCGAGGACCTCACCGAAGGTGGCGTGGCGCTCGCCGCGGGCAGCCGCTGTGGCCCGGCCGAGCTCGGACTGATCGCCTCCCTCGGTATCGCCGAGGTGGCGGTGCGCCGCCGGCTGCGCGTCGCCATCCTGTCCACCGGCGACGAGATCGCCTCGATCGGCCGCCCGCTCGGGCCGGGCGAAGTCTATGACAGCAACCGCTACACGCTCTTCGGCGCGCTGTCGCGCCTGGGCTGCGAGCTCGTCGACATGGGCGTGATCCCCGACCGTCCCGAGGCGCTCGAGGCCGCCTTCCGCGACGCCGCACAGGCCGCCGACGTGATCATCACCAGCGGTGGCGTATCGGTCGGCGAGGCCGACTTCATCCGCGAGATGATGTCGCGCCTGGGCGAGGTGGCGTTCTGGAAGCTCGCCATCAAGCCCGGTCGCCCGATGGCATTCGGGCGCATCGGCAATGCGGTGCTTTTCGGGCTGCCCGGAAATCCGGTGGCGGTCATGGTGACCTTCTATCAGTTCGTCCAGGACGCGCTGCTGAAATTGATGGGCGTGAATCCGCTGCCAGCCGCCGAGTGTTTCCCGGTGCGCGCCGGCTTTGCGCTGCGCAAGCAGTCCGGCCGCGTCGAATACCTGCGTGGCCGCCTGCAGCGCGGCGCTGACGGCCTGTCGGTCACGCTCGCCGGCGCGCAGGGCTCGGGCGTGCTGCGCTCGATGTCCGAAGCGGACTGTTTCGTCGTGCTGCCCGAGGACTGCACCGCAGTGCAACCGGGCGACACGGTCTGCGTCCAACCCTTCCACGGCCTCGTCTGAGCGCCCCTAACCTGCACGACCTACCCCATGACCCAGGACGAACTCAAGAAGGCCGCGGCGCACGCGGCACTCGACTACATCGTTGATGGCAGCATCGTCGGCGTCGGCACCGGCTCGACGGTCAACCACTTCATCGACGCACTGGCCGGCATGCGCGATCGCATCCGCGGCGCGGTCTCCAGTTCCGAGGCCAGCTCGCGCCGGCTCGCCGCGCACGGCATCGAGGTCTTCGATCTCAACGACATCGAGTCCGTGCCCGTGTATGTCGACGGCGCGGACGAAATCGATGGCGGCTTCGCGATGATCAAGGGCGGTGGCGGCGCGCTGACGCGCGAGAAGATCGTCGCTGCCGTCTCCGAGCGCTTCATCTGCATCTGCGACGCCAGCAAGCGGGTGGAGATACTTGGCCGCTTCCCGCTGCCGATCGAGGTGATTCCGATGGCGCGCAGCCACGTGTCGCGCGAACTGCGCCGACTCGGTGGCGAGCCCAGGGTGCGCGAGGGCTTCGTGACCGACAACGGCAACCTGATCCTCGACATCCACGGACTGCAGATCACCGATCCGGTAACGACGGAGACGCACATCAATCAGATCGTCGGCGTCGTCACCAACGGCCTCTTCGCCGCCCGTGGCGCCGATGTACTGCTGCTGGCCGGTGCTGGCGGCGTGGAACGACTGCAGGCAGGCTGAGCCGCGGTTTCAGATCCGTTTCACGCAACAAAATCTTAACAATGACCTGTTAGCGTGCACGCTTCCTACGGATAGATCATGGCAAAAATGACCGAACACACTCTCAGGAAGTTCGACACCGAACTGGAAGAAATCCGCCGCGGCGTGCTGCAGATGGGCGGTCTCGTGGAAGCCCAGGTGACGAAGGCGCTCGACGGACTGCGCAGTGGTGACATCGAACTGCTCGAAGCGGTCATCCAGGGCGACAAGGCGGTCAACCTCGCACAGGTCAAACTCGACGACGCCTGCACCCACATCATTGCCCGGCAGCAGCCGGCCGCGGGCGACCTGCGCATGGTGCTCGCCACGATCAAGGCCGCATCGGATCTCGAGCGCATCGGTGACGAGGCAAAGAAGGTCGCCAAGGCCGCACGCCGCTTGCACCAGTCCGAGGTCAAGTTCACGCCGCGCATCGGTCTGTCGCAAGCGACCGACACCGCGATCGAGATGCTGCGCACCGCGCTCGACGCCTTTGCGCGCGTGAATGCAGACAGCATCGATGAGATGCGGCGCAAGGACGCCGAAGTCGACAGCGGCTTCAAGGGCATCATGCGCCAGCTCATCACCTACATGATGGAAGACCCGCGCACGATCTCGAACAGCCTGGAGATGCTCTTCATCGCCAAGTCGATCGAGCGTATCGGCGACCACGCGATGAACATCGCCGAACACGTCGTCTATGTGGCCCATGGCGAGGACGTGCGTTTCGAGAAGTCGCAGGCCGCGCTCGGGGACAAGCGCTGAACCCTGCCCGATCCGCGGCACGGTGCAAAAAAGGGGATGCGATTGCATCCCCTTTTTCGTTGGTGCCGCGGCGCCAGGCGCGGGTTTACTGCTGCGGCGGAACGTAGCCGGCAACCTGATCGGCGCCGCCTTCGAAGAAGTGCTTCTCCATCTGCTCGGCGAGGTACTTGCGCGCACGCGCATCCATCAGGTTGAGCCGGTTCTCGTTGATCAGCATGGTCTGGTACTTGACCCACTGCTGCCAGGCCTCCTTGGACACGTTTTCGAAGATGCGCTTGCCGAGCGCGCCCGGGACCGGGGGCAGGTCAAGGCCTTCGGCCTCGCGGCCCAGTTTCACGCAGTTAACCATGCGAGCCATGTTTCAATCCTCTCTGCTTTCATGTTCATCGGAGCTCGAAGCCAGCATTCTAGCCGATTCACCGCATCGCCTCGTCGACACGGTCGCCCGGTTCCGGCCCTCGCTCTTGGAAAGATAAAGCGCTTCGTCGGCGGCGGCGATGAGCGTTTCCGCATCTGCCGCGTTGTCCGGGAAACGGGCAATACCCACGCTGGCGGTGACCCCTACCGTGGTGCCCGCAAACCGGAAGCTCGACGCCGCCACCGTCTCGACCAGACGGTGCGCAAGCTCGAGCAGGCCTTCGGCGGTGCTACCAGGCACCAGCAAGGCAAATTCGTCGCCGCCGACGCGACAGAGCATCTCGTTGCGGCGCACGATCCGCCCCACAGCCTGCGCGAGACCGATGAGAACCTCGTCACCAGCCTGGTGGCCGAAGGAGTCGTTCACCGGCTTGAAGCCATCAAGATCGAATGACAGCAGGCCGACCTGCGCCCCGCGCCGGGCCGCATCGACCAGCGTGCGCTCGAGCTCCTCATGGAAACGGCGGCGGTTGTAGAGTCCGGTCAATTCGTCGCGCTCGGCCAGTTCCACCAGCCGATCAGAGATCCGGCGCGCGACCGTCACGTCCTCGTAGATCCACAGCCGTCCGATGCTGCGCGCATTGTCCCCACCACGCACGATCGCCGAGCGATCGGTGACGATGCGGCCATCAACGAAGCGGATTTCGTATTCCTCGCTTGCCACACTGCGCTCGCGCACTGCTTCGTCGATATGGGCGAAGTACGTCTCCGGGTCGACCACGACTGCTGCCGCGTTGTCCTTGAGCACGGCCTCGCGGCAGCCCACCAGCTGGGCGTCCGGCGGATATCCCCAGATCTCGAGCATCGCGCGGTTGTGATAGAGCACGCGGCGATCCTGGTCCATGAACAGGATGCCGAGGCGGATCAGGTTCAGCAGGGCGGCGAGCCGCTGACGCTCATCGTTGCTGCGCAGCAGGTAGTGCTCGCGTAGTGCTTGCGCCCGGCGCAATTCCGCGACCGTCTCGAGCAGGGTGTACTCGGTCTGCTTACGCCCCCCGATGTCCTCGGCCGACAGGCGCACCCCCCCTTCCCCCACGCCCTCCTTACGTCGACGCCAGTGGGCCGCAACCCAGACAGCGCGCCCGTCCAGGGTGGTGAGACGGAGCTCGAAGTCCTGCGGGAGCCCGTCTGCGAGCACCTGACTGACCATCCGCCGACAGAAGTCACGATCGGACTCGAACACCAGCAGATCAAAAGCGCTCTCGGCCGCCACGCACGCTGCGGGGGTGAAACCGGTCATGCGTTCGATCGAAGGACTGATCCAGCGCAGCCGAAGGGCAGCGTCGAAAACCGCCTCGATGCCATGCACACCTTCGGCGATCTCCCCCAGCAGGTCGGCTTCACTGGGACTGGCAGGCTTTCGACCCCACTTCATAGCGCTTTGACGAAAACCTTGGAGCGACGCTGAAAGTTGTACAGTTCGCGCTTTTGTCGCGGCAGGGCCTCCGGGCCGATCTCGCTGAAGCCACGCTCGCGGAACCAGTGCGCGGTGCGCGTGGTGAGGACGAACAGGCGCTCGAGACGCTGCACGCGGGCGCGACGCTCGATGCGCTTGAGCAGCTGATCACCGAGGCCCGCGCGACGGTATTCGGGCGTCACCGCAAGGCAGGCGAGTTCGGCAGCGTTGTCCTCGCTGAACGGATACAGCGCAGCGCAGCCCACCAGCACGCCATCGTGCTCGACGACGGTGAAGCGCTCGATCTCCTGTTCAAGCAGTTCACGCCCGCGCCGCACGAGCGTGCCGTCGGCTTCCATCGGCGAGATCAGCGCCACCAGCGCACCGACATCGTCGACCGTGGCCTCACGCAGGCGGAACAGCGGGTCGCGCGACACTACCGTACCAACGCCGGCATGAGTGAAGAACTCCAGCAGCAGGCCGCCGTCGAGGTCGTGATCAATGAGATGGCAGCGCGCCACGCCCTTGCGCACCGCGCGTATTGCGCAGGGCAGGAACAGGTGCAGGTCTTCGGTGAGGCCTTCGCCAGTCTCGAGCTTGCCCTGCGCCTCGTCGGCGGTCACCGACTCGACGAGCTGCCCGGCCTCATCGAGCAGGCCGGGCGCATCGCACAGGTAGATCAGCTTCTCGGCCTTGAGCGCGATCGCGACCGCCTCGGCCACCTCTTCCATTGCGAGATTGAAGATCTCGCCCGCAGGCGACACGCCGAGCGGCGTGATCAGCACCACGTTCTGCTGGTCGAGGTCGGCGTTGATCTCCTCGGCGATGATCTTGCGCACCGCACCGGTGTATTGGTAATCGACGCCGTCCACAATGCCGACGGGGCGCGCGGTGATGAAGTTGCCCCCGGTGACGCGGATGTAGCTCCCCGCCATCGGCGTGTTGGGCAGGCCTTGGGACAGCAGCGCCTCGACCTCGAAGCGGGTAACGGCCATGGCGGATTTCACGCATTCGAGGGCATCGGCGTCGGTGACGCGCAAGCCGTGGTGGAAGCGTGACTCCAGGCCACGACGCGCAAGCTCGACATCGATCTGAGGCCGCGCGCCGTGAACCAGCACCAGGCGGATGCCGAGCGCTGCGAGCAGATTGCAGTCGTAGGCCAGACTCTGGGCACGCGCGCCCGCGGCAACCTCGCCGCCGAAGCCGACCACGAAGGTGCGGCCGCGAAAAGCGTGGATGTAGGGTGCCGCACCGCGCACCCAGGCGACAAACTGGGCGGTGGTGTCATCTACCCGCGGGACGGTCGAGGAAGGCGGAGAGGACTCCGGACTGGAACTGTTTTTTTCGGCGCTCACGCATTCACCGCTGCTGGAACCGGGCGCACCTGCACGCCCGGCAAACTGGAATCGATGAGGGATTCTAGCCCGGATCGTTCACTGAAGTTAGGCCCGTACAGCCGCGCAACCTGAGTGATCCTGCGGTGCGATCGGGGATTCGCGGTGAGCGTACTGCCCCGTGACGCGGATCCGGCGTTCAACCTTCCTTGTACGGCCCGGCCCCGAGCCCGATCGGCGCCGGCGCGGCAGCGACGAGCTTCGAGAAGATGTGCGCGAAGTTCTCGTCGCCGTCCTTCGCGGTGGCGCGGCTGCCGCTCAGGGGGTCGTCGGCGATGAAGCCGGCGTTGGCACGGTCCCAGTCCTCGGCGGTGAAGTGCTTGCGGATCAGCGGCAGCACCTCGCGCTCCTCGGTCATCATGTGGGTGCGGTAGAACTCGGCGTAGGCGTTGAAGGCGGTCCTGAAGGCCTCGAAGCCGCCGACGGGGTCCTGCGCATAGCCTTTGACCGCAGCCTCGAGCACCGCGATGCGGGCCTCGGCCTGGGCATGCTCGGCCTCGAGCCTGTCGAGCGCGGCGTCCGCGTCGTGGGTGCGCGCGCGCAGCGGACCGAAGAGGAATTCGTCTTCCTTGGGGTGGTGGCGCTTCTCGGGGTAGGCGTCCAGGTAATGCACCATCGCCTCGAGCAGCTTGTGGTCGGGCTTCAGGCGCCCGGCGCCGATCTCGCTGATCATGTGGCGGATGGCGTGGATGATCGCCGCCAGCGACTGGTGTTCGTCCATCAGGATGCGCATTGCGTCCATGGGGAGGTCCTTTTCTGTTCGTACCGATGAGGGGGCGGGTTCAGGTCGACAGCATCGCCTGATGCTTGCCGCCAAAGCCCAGGTAGGCCTCGATCACGCGCGGATCGTCGGCCAGGGTGTGCGCCGGGCCCTCCATCGCGATCTGGCCGGTCTCGAGCACGTAGGCGTAGTCGGCCACCTGCAGCGCGGCGCGTGCGTTCTGCTCGACGAGCAGGATCGACACGCCTCTTCTTCTGAGTTCGCCGATGATGCGAAAGATCTCGCGCACGATCAGTGGCGCCAGCCCCAGGCTGGGCTCGTCGAGCATCAGCAGCTTGGGCTTGGCCATCAGCGCGCGGCCCACGGCGAGCATCTGGCGCTCGCCCCCCGACATGGTGCCGGCGTGCTGGTCGCGACGCTCCTTCAGGCGCGGGAACAGCGCATACACTTCCTCGAGCGTCTGCCCGTGGTCGCGCTTGCCCATGCGATAGCGCTGGAAGGCGCCCAGCACCAGGTTGTCCTCGACGCTCATCTCGCCAAAGAGCTCGCGCTTCTCGGGCACCAGGGTCATGCCGCGCGCGACCATGCGCTCGACCTCGGGCACGACTTCGAGCGTGCCGTCGAAGGCGACCTGCCCCTTGGAGCCGAGCACGCCCATGATCGCCGAGAGCATCGTCGTCTTGCCCGCGCCGTTGGGGCCGATCACGGTGACGATCTGGCCCTCGCCCACGGTGAGGCTGGCGCCGGTGAGCGCCTCGACCTTGCCGTAGGATACGGAGAGGTCCTTGATCTCGAGCACCGGGTTCTTCGCGCTGGCGTTGGAAGGCAGGCTGCCGGCTTGCGTTTGCTGTTGTGTCATCGCGTTCTCCTCGCTCACTCCACGCCGCCCAGATAGGCTTCGAGCACCGCCGGGTTCTTCTGGATCTCGTCGGGCAGGCCCTCGGCGATCTTCTGGCCGAACTCCATCACCACCACGCGATCGACCAGGCCCATCACGAAGTCCATGTCGTGCTCGACGATCAAGGTCGCCATGCCTTCGGCGCGCAGCCGCTTGAGCAGGTCGCCCAGCGCCTGCTTCTCCTTGTAGCGCAGGCCGGCCGCGGGCTCGTCGAGCAGCAGCAGGCAGGGGTCGGCGCACAGCGCACGCGCGATCTCGAGGATGCGCTGCTGGCCGAGCGCCAGGCTGCCGGCTTCGTCGAACATGTGCTCGGTGAGCCCCACGCGCTCGATCTGGGCCGCAGCCTCCTTGAGGATGCGCGCCTCTTCCGCACGGTCCATGCGCCACGCCGAACTGAGCACGCCCTTGCCGCTCCTGAGGTGGGCGCCGATGGCGACGTTCTCGAGCACGCTCATCGTGGGCAGCAATTTGACGTGCTGGAAGGTGCGGCTCATGCCCATGCGCGCGATCTCGCGCGAGTCGTGGCCCGCCACCGGCTTGCCCAGGAACAGCACCTCGCCCGAGGTCGGGGTGTCGACGCCCGAGATCTGGTTGAACATGGTGCTCTTGCCCGCGCCGTTGGGGCCGATCAGCGCGAGGATCTCGCCCGCGCGCACTTCGAGGCTCATGTTGTTGTTGGCGACCAGACCACCGAACTTGCGCGTGACGTCCTTGGCCTCGAGGATCAGCTCGCCTGCCTTGGGGAGCGTGCGCCGCGGCAGCGGCTCGGCGTTGGCATCGATGGTCTTGTGGATCGCACGCATCGGCACCAGTTTCTTCAGGATCGGCCACAGGCCTTCGCGCGCCCGGTGCAGCACCAGCACCATCAGGATGCCGAACACGATCATCTCGAAGTTGCCGCTCGCGCCCAGGATGCTCGGCAGCCAGTCCTGCAGCCACTGCTTGAGCACGGTGATGACGCCCGCGCCGACGATCGCGCCCCACACGTAGCCGGCACCGCCGACCACCGCCATGAACAGGTACTCGATGCCGATGTGCACACCGAACGGGGTCGGATTGACGAAGCGCTGCATGTGCGCGTATAGCCAGCCCGAGGCACAGGCCAAGAGCGCGGCGATGACGAAGATCACCATGCGCGCCCGCGCCGTATCCACGCCCATCGCCTCGGCCATCACCCGCCCGCCCTTGAGCGCGCGGATGGCGCGGCCTTCGCGCGAGTCGAGCAGGTTGTGCGTGGTGAGCATGGCCAGCAGCAGGAAGGCCCAGATCAGGTAGTAGATCTCGCCGCCTTCGTCCAGTTTCCAGCCGAAGAGCTCGATCGGCGGGATGCCGCTGATGCCGGTGTGCCCGCCCAGGCTCTGCATGGTGCCGAAGAGGAAATACAGGCTGATGCCCCAGGCTATGGTGCCCAGCGGCAGGAAGTGGCCCGAGAGCTTGAGCGTGAGCGAGCCCAGGACGATCGCCACCGTGGCGGTGATCAAGAGGCCTGCGATCAGCGTGAGCCAGGGCGAGGCCCCGACCCAGGCGATCCACGCGGGCAGATCGGTGGCGGTGGTGAGCGCGGCGGTAGTGTAGGCCCCCAGGCCCACGAAGGCGGCCTGGCCGAAGCTCGTGAGCCCGCCCACGCCGGTCAGCAGCACGAGGCCCAACGCGACCATCGCGTACAGGCCGATGTAGTTCAACAAGGTGACGTAGTACGGCGACAGGATCGCCGGCACCACCAGCAACAGGGCGACGAAGGCCCCCAGCACCAGACGGTCGGTTCTCATTCTTCTTCCTCCACGTGACGGCTGGTGAGCGAGCGCCACAGCAGCACGGGAATGATCAGGGTGAAGACGATGACTTCCTTGTAGGCGCTGGCCCAGAACGAGGCGAAGGCTTCGAGCAGCCCCACCACGAGTGCGCCCGCCGCCGCGAGCGGGTAGCTCGCCAGGCCACCGATGATGGCGGCGACGAAGCCCTTGAGGCCGATGAGGAAGCCGGTGTCGTAGTAGATGGTGGTGATCGGGGCGATCAGCACCCCGGAGAGCGCACCGATGAAGGCGGCGAGGAAGAACGTGAGCTTGCCCGCGAGCGTGGGCGAGATCCCCATCAGCTGCGCGCCCACGCGGTTGATCGCGGTCGCGCGCAACGCCTTGCCGTAGAGCGTGCGCTCGAAGAACTGGTACAGCGCCACGATCAGCAGCACCGACACCACCAGCACCCAGACCGTCTGCCCGGACACCATCAGCGGGCCGAGCTCGAAGCTGGCGTCACTGAAGGACGGCGTTCTCTGACCTTCGGCACCGAAGAACAGCAGGCCCAGGCCCACCATCGTGATGTGCAGCGCCACCGAGACGATGAGCAGGATCAGCACCGGGGCGGAGGCGATCGGCTGGTACATCAGGCGATACATCATCGGCCCCATCGGCACCACGATCGCCAGCGTCAGGAGCACCTGCAGCGCCAGCGGCAGGGTGTTGGCCGGCAGCGCCGACAGCAGCCCGGCGAGCGCAAGCGGATACGCCAGGTTCCAGCCCGCCACCGCGGCGGCGCGGCGGCCCTGCCCGGCCTTGAGCGCACGGGCACCGTCGAGCACCGTCACCAGCACGCCCATCACCACCAGCAGCCAGACGGTGGCCGGCAGCGCGCCCGACTGCATCATCGCCAGCGTCAGCGCCCCATAGGCAACGAACTCGCCCTGCTGGATGAAGATCACCCGCGTGACCGCGAACACCAGCACCAGCGCCAGCGCCAAGAGCGCGTAGATCGCACCGTTGGTGATGCCGTCCTGGCCCAGGATCAGTGCAATTGACATGTCCATGGAAAAGCCTCGTCCCGGCGATGAAGTGCCCATCGCCGCATTTGTATGGATGCTCCGGCAGTGCCGGACGCACGCGCGGCGGGACGCAGTGCGCCCCGCCGCGGGTTAGGGATGCTTACTTCAGCAGCGACCAGGTGCCGTTGCGGATCTCGATCATCACGCGCGAGCGATCGTCGAGCCCGAGGTGATCTTCGGCACTCATCGAGTAGATGCCGGTGGCGCCGGCGACTTCCTTGACGCCCTCGAGCGCATCGCGCAGCGCGCTGCGGAACTCGGCCGTACCCGGCTTGGCGGCCTTGAGCGCATTGGGCACCGCCGCCTGCAGCAGCACGCCCGCATCCCAGGCATAGGCACCGAAGCTCGACACCGAACCGGCGCCGTTGGCCGCCTCGTACTTCTCGACGTAGGTGAGCGCGCTTGCCTTGACCGGATGGCTGTCCGGCAGGCTACGCGCCATCTGCACCGGGCCCACCGGCAGCAGCGTGCCTTCGCAGTCCTTGCCGCAGATGCGCAGGAAGTCGTTGTTCGCGACACCGTGGGTCTGGTAGATCGGGCCCTTGTAGCCACGCTCGCGCAGGGTTTTCTGCGGCAGCGCCGAAGGCGTGCCCGAACCCGCGATGAACACCGCGTCCGGCTTGACCGACATCAGCTTGAGCGCCTGACCGGTCACCGAGGTGTCGGCGGGGTTGAAGCGCTCGTTGGCAACGATTTCGATGCCGGCACCCTCGGCCAGCTTCTTGAACTGCTCGTACCAGCCTTCGCCGTAAGCGTTGGCGAAGCCGATGAAGGAGACCTTCTTGATGTTGTTGGCGCTCATGTGCTCGATGATCGCCGATGCCATCTGCTGGTCGTTCTGCGGGGTCTTGAAGATCCAGCGCTTCTTGTCGTCCATCGGCGAGACGATGCGTGCCGAGGCGGCCATCGAGATCATTGGCGTCTGCGTTTCGGCGGCGACGTCGATCATCGCCAGCGAGGCCGGGCTGGTGGTGGAGCCGATGATCACGTCGACCTTGTCCTCGGCGACCAGCTTGCGGGCGTTCTTGACCGCGGTGGTGGTGTCGGAGGCGTCGTCGAGCACGATGTAGCTCACGGTCTCGCCACCGATGGTGGTCGGCAGCAGCGAGATCGAGTTCTTTTCCGGGATGCCCAGCGAAGCGGCAGGACCGGTTGCCGACAGCACGACGCCGACCTTGATTTCGGCTTGGGCGGCAGTGGCGGCAAAGGCAAGGCCGATGGCGGCCAGCAGGGTGTGACGCAGTTTCATGGTGTCTCCTCCGTTATTGGTGCTGATACATGAGCCGGGGACCCGTACCGGGTCGGTCTCGCTGCGCTGCCCGGACGCCAGCGCTTGATCTGCACAACCTTTGCTGGCCTTCACCGCACGAACAGCAAAGTGAATCCAACAAAATTCTGAATTACAGAAGTTGTTTCTCTTATTAGAAATGATACAAAACATCGCGTCAAGCGATAATTTTGTATCGCTTGAGAGTTACCTGGCCTGGATCCTCGATGTCCCCGCCGCCCGGCCACGGACGCCGCCCACGGCGGGCGGGCAGCCGAGACGGGTGACACCAACAGAAGCCGCCACGGCCACCATCGCACGGCACTGCAACCGTAGCACGCGAGACGGATGCAATACAGGAACCGCAAAGAACAAGAGCCTGGTCGATTCGCCCACTCGGGCATCGATCCAGGCTCCATCTCGCCCACCCGTGCGGACAGACAAGGTCAATCCTGCGCCAGCGTGGCACCCAATCGTCGCGAGAGGTCGTCCGCGGTACGCCGCAACGCGGTGAGCGTCGGGCCGTCAGGAGAAAGATCCATCGAACCCTCGACACCGACGAGCGCAATCGCCATGGTGATCTCGTTCTTGAAGTTGAACACGGGCGCCGCAGCGGCCTCGACACCGTGCGCGAAGTAGTCTTCGTCCGTGATGACGGCTAGCCCCTCTTCCCGGACCTTCGCCAGCAGGGCCCGCGCCTCATCGAACGTGGTCACACCGGCAGGCGCCTTGCCGGACTCGAGTTCGCGGCGGATCAGCGCCTCGGTCTGGCGCTCCGGCAACCAGGCGGCAAACACCCGGCCACCCGCCGAGCGCAGCAGGCTGAGATGCGTACCGGTGACCACGTTGACCGTGATCAGGCGGCGCGGACGCTCCCAGCGCACGACGACCGGACCAGCATCACTCCACACGGTGAGGGAGACCGTCTCGTTGGTTTCGTCACGCAGATCGGTGATCGCAGTCAGGCCGAGACGAATCCGGTCGATGCGATCGAGCGCAACGAGACCCAGGTTGAGCGCAAAGGGGCCAAGGTCGTAACGCGAGGTCAGCCGGTCCTGCTCGACCAGACCGCTACGGATCAGGCTGACGAGGTAGCGGTGCGCCTTCGAGGGCGGCATCCCGGCGGCCAGAGCGATATCCTTGAGCATCATCGAGCGCCTTCCCGTCGCCATCGCGCGCAGGATGCTCATGCCCACCTCGAGCGATTGGACCCCGTGCTTTCCCTCAAGCTCGTCGTTCACCGTGCTCATCGAGACTGTTCCTTATCGAAGAAATCGTTTATTTATATGTAACACAAACCCCGGAGCGCGCGCATGCCCAAGCCCGAACTGAAAGTCTATGCCATCGATGGCATCGTCCCGGTGGTCGATCCGACCGCCTACGTCCATCCCTCGGCGATCCTGATCGGCGACGTCATCATCGGCCCGGGCTGCTATGTCGGCCCCTGCGCCAGCCTGCGCGGCGACTTTGGCCGCCTCATCCTCGAGCGTGGTGCAAACCTCCAGGACACCTGCGTCATGCATGGCTTTCCCGGCACCGACACGGTGGTTGAGGAAGACGGGCACATCGGTCACGGCGCGGTGCTGCACGGTTGTCGCATCAAGCGCAACGCGCTGGTCGGAATGAACGCGGTGATCATGGATAACGTGGTGATCGGCGAGGAAGCCATCATCGCCGCCTCCGCCTTCGTCAAGGCGGGCGTCGAGATTCCGCCGCGCGTGCTCGTCGCCGGGGTGCCCGCAAAGGTGATCAGGCCGCTCAGCGAGGACGAGATCCGCTGGAAAAGCCAGGGCACCGCCACCTACCAGGACCTGACCCGGCGCTGCCTCGCGACCCTGCACGAAACGGTGCCGCTGACCGAAATCGAACCCGACCGCAAGCGCATCGAAATGCCCGATGTGGTGCCACTGGTCGCAACCCGAAAGCGTGAGAGCTAAGGCACCCGCTGGTGCGAAGCGCGTTGACTCAGGCAGGCAGCGCGAGCAGATCGGTGTCGCGGAAGCGCTCGTGCAGCCGCACCGAGGCCTCGGGGATGACGCCATCGGCGAGTTGGAGGCAGGCGTCGAGATGACGCTCGGACGCCACCAGCAGCCGACGATAGAGCTCGCTGCACAGCAGGCGCGCCTTCTGCCCCGGCCAGTCGGGCGGCAGCAGCACGCCGGGCAGGGACGGATCGCGCAGCAGCAGGCGGCGGTAGTCGTGAATCAGCAACACGCGCAACAGGAAGGCGGTCTCGTCCGCGGTCTCGAAACCGCCGTCGCGCAACTGACCGAGCACGGGGCGATAGCGCGCGACGAAGTCACGATACGTGTCCGCCAACTGCTCGAGATCCCAGGCCGAACGCACCATCGCGGCGTCGCTCGCAGCCATGCCGAGCGCTGCGTCGGCCGCGATCAGCGGCTTGAGCCGATCGCGCAGCCCCCCGAGACCCTCGGCCACCAGCGCGTCGAAAACGGCGATCAGGTCGACACTCGGGTGCACGAAGCAATCGCTGTTGAGCGAGCCAAAACCATGCCAGAGCAAAGCCTTGCGCAGACGATCTCGATCCTTGGCGCAGAGTTCGCCAACGGTGACGATCAGTCGCCAGCGCCGGTCCCACTGCGGCATGGCGGCGGCGTAGATCAAGCGCGAGGCCTCGTCGATGCGCTGTTCGCCCGATGGGGTAAGCAGGTAATCGGTGCGCCGCCCCGAGCGCTCGCTCGTCAGCCACTCGTCGCGCACGAGGCGAAACACCGCTGTGCGCACCAGGCGCTCATTGAGACCGAGCGGCTCCAGAAGGCGGATCAGGCTCCCCAGCCAGACACGACCACCCCGCGGCATGACCGCGTCACCAAGCACCGAGATGATCAGGGAACCCGCATGCACACGATCTTGCCGACGGTACTCATCGAGGATCATTTGCACAGGGCTGGACACGGCGTCGCTGGAGTGGGTTACGGTGGCGGGCGCGAAGTCTATCGGTTTCAGGGGCTTGCGCATAGCCAACCGGCCATTGGAACTCGCCAGGACCCCGCCTCGCCCCGTCATTTCTCCATCCCTGTCATTTGTTCACTCCAAGCACAACCACTGGTGAAACACCCCGCTCGACAGGGGACGCCACGCTCAGTCAGCCTCTCGGTCCTGCCTCCTTCCAGCAAAGGCACTCGGCGCCAATCAACCCGATACCGGAACTCGATGTTTTGAAAGATTTTAGTATCGTTTTTTGCCGGAAAAACATCGATAGAAAAATTCTATTGCGAACAAACAATCGACACCTCCCAGCTTCATACGATCTTAATTTTCTGATTTAAAACAGATTTTGATTTGCAGAAGCTTTTTCTTATGTCAGAATTCAATCACTTTCTGCCGTTTTACATCGATACATCACCTTGACCAAGTCCAACTCACTTTGTATCGTTTGACGCAGAACAACCCGCCCGGAGAGAGACGAATGAGCCACCCCCTTCTTGAAAAGCACCGTGACACCCTCGATGGCGCGCTGAACGCGATTGCGACGCGCGGCTACTGGACGCCCTTTCCCGAGATGCCCAGCCCCAAGCTCTACGGTGAAACCGCGCCCGATGACGGCAAACGTGCTTTCGAAGCGCACCTGGGCAAGCAGTTCGAACTCGATCAGCCTGGACAGACCGGCTGGCACGGCGGGGAAACCTCTCCATACGGCGTCGCGCTCGACGTCAGCTACCCGGTGTGCGACCCGGACGCGCTGATCGCCGCCGGCCTCGAGGCCATGAAGGGCTGGCAGGCGGTGGGCGCCGACGGCCGCACCGGCATCTGCCTCGAGATCCTCACCCGCCTGAACAAGCAGAGCTTCGAACTCGGCCACGCCGTGATGATGACCACCGGCCAGGGCTGGATGATGGCCTTCCAGGCCGGCGCCCCCCATGCGCAGGATCGCGGCCTCGAGGCCGTCACCTACGCCTGGCGCGAGCAGAGCTTCGTCCCCGCCGAGACCACCTGGGAAAAGCCGCAAGGCAAGAACCCGCCGCTGGTGATGAAGAAGCACTTCCAGATCGTCGGTCGCGGCGTCGGCCTGGTGATCGGCTGCGGCACTTTCCCGACCTGGAACACCTACCCCGGCCTGTTCGCCGCGCTCGCCACCGGCAACGCGGTGATCGTCAAGCCGCACAGCAACGCCATCCTGCCCGCCGCGATCACCGTGCGCACCATCCGCGCCGTGCTCGCCGAGAACGGCATCGACCCCAACCTGGTGAGCCTGTGCGTCGCCACCCAACGCAGCGTCACCCAGAAGCTCGCCACCCACCCGGCGGTCAAGTCGGTCGACTTCACCGGCAGCAACGTGTTCGGCCAGTGGCTGATCGATAACGCCCGCCAGGCTCAGGTGTATGCCGAGCTGGCCGGTGTGAACAACATCGTCATCGACTCCACGGACAGCTACAAGGCGATGCTCAACAACCTCGCCTTCACGCTGTCGCTGTATTCCGGCCAGATGTGCACGACCTCGCAGGCGGTCTTCGTGCCCGCCGGCGGCATCGACACCGACGACGGCCACAAGAGCTACGACGAGTTCTGCGCCGACCTCGCCCGCTCGATCGAGCGCTTCCTGTCCAAGCCCGAGGTCGCCCACGCCGTGCTCGGTGCGATCCAGTCCGCCGACACCGCCGAGCGCATCGACATCGCCAACAGCGGCGCACTGGGCAAGGTCGTGCTCGCCTCGACCAAGCTCGACAACCCCGATTTCCCGGGCGCCACCGTGCGCACCCCGGTGCTGCTCGCCTGCGACGCCAGCGACGAGAAGGCCTACATGGAAGAGCGCTTCGGCCCGATCAGCTTCATCGTCAAGGTGGCCGACACCGCAGCGGCGGTCGCACTGTCCGAGCGTGTGGTCAGCACCCACGGCGCACTCACCGTCGGGCTGTACTCCACCAGGCAGGACGTCATCGATGCCATGACCGAGGCCACCTGGCGCAGCAAGGTCGCGCTGTCGATCAACCTCACCGGTGCCATCTTCGTGAATCAGTCGGCGGCCTTCTCCGACTACCACGGCACCGGCGGCAACCCCGCAGCCAACGCGTCGTACTCCGACTCCGCCTTCGTCGCCAACCGCTTCCGCGTCGTCCAGCGTCGCTACCACGCCTGAGGATCTCCCATGGAATACAGGAACATTCTCTTCACCGTGGACGCGGGCATCGCCCGCCTGACGCTGAACCGTCCGGACAAGCTCAACAGCTTCACCGGCGACATGCATGCAGAACTGCGTGACGCGCTGGACGCCATCCAGGCCGACAAGTCGGTGCGCGTGCTGGTGCTCACCGGCGCCGGCCGCGCCTTCTGCGCCGGCCAGGACCTGGCCGACCCGGACATGGCGATGCAGCCCGGCGGGCCGATGCCCGACATCGGCAACGTCGTCGAGAAGAACTACAAGCCGCTCGTGCTGCGCCTGCAGAACCTGCGCGTGCCCACCATCGCCGCGGTCAACGGCATCGCCGCCGGTGCCGGTGCGAGCGTGGCGCTGGCCTGCGACCTGGTGGTGGCGACAAGGTCGGCCTCCTTCCTGCAGGCCTTCAGCAAGATCGGCCTGATCCCCGACACCGGCGGCACCTGGTTCCTGCCGCAGCGCGTCGGCATGGCGCGCGCCATCGGCCTGGCGATGCTGGCCGACAAGCTGCCCGCCGAGAAGGCCGCCGACTGGGGCCTGATCTGGGCCGCCTGGGACGACGCCGAATTCGCGGCCAAGGTCGACGCCATGGCCGCGCAACTCGCCACAATGCCGACCAAGGCGCTGGTGCGCACGCGACAGGCCATGCACGCGGCGCCGGGCCACACGCTCGAGCAACAGCTCTCCTTCGAAGGCGGTTTCATGCGCGAACTGGGCTGGAGCCCGGACTACGCCGAGGGCGTAGCCGCCTTCATGGAAAAGCGCGCACCGAAGTTCACCGGGGAATGAGCGTGACGAACCCGCAAGCCCTCCCCACCTCCTCCGTCATCGCCGTGGTCGGCACCGGCGCCATGGGTGCCGGCATCGCCCAGGTGGCGGCCACCGCCGGCCACGTGGTCAAGCTGCTTGACAACCGCCCCGGCGCCGCCGCCAAGGCGATCGATGGCATCCGCGCCCAGTTCGGCAAGCTCGCCGACAAGGGCAGGATGAGCGCCGACGCCGCACAGGCCGCCGGCGCACGCCTGATCGCCGTCGAACAACTGGCCGATCTGGCCGACGCCGCGCTGGTGACCGAGGCTATCGTCGAGAACCTCGAGGCCAAGCAGAAGCTGTATCGCGACCTCGAGGACATCGTCGGCGCCGACTGCATCTTCGGCACCAACACCTCGTCGATCTCGGTGACCTCGATCGGCGCCGCGCTCAAGCGCCCCGAGCGCCTGGCCGGCCTGCACTTCTTCAACCCCGCGCCACTGATGAAACTGGTCGAGATCGTCTCCGGCCTCGCCACTGACCGCGCGGTTGCCGACACCCTGTTCGCCACCGCCGCGGCCTGGGGCAAGACGCCGGTGCATGCGCGCTCGACGCCGGGCTTCATCGTCAACCGCGTCGCCCGCCCCTACTACGCCGAGGCGCTGCGTATCCTCAATGAGGGCGGCGGCGACTGCGCCACGCTGGACGCACTGATGCGCGACGCCGGCGGCTTCCGCATGGGACCGTTCGAGCTGATGGACATGATCGGCCACGACGTGAATTTCGCCGTGACCCGCTCGGTGTGGAACGCCTTCTACAACGATCCGCGCTTCACCCCGTCGCTGATCCAGCAGGAGCTGGTTGATGCTGGCTTTTACGGCCGCAAGTCCGGCCGTGGTTTCTACGACTACCGCGAAGGCGTACCTCGCCCCGAGCCGCAGGTCGCGGTGGCGCAGAACGCACCCGCCGAGATCGTGCTGCACGGCCATTCGGCTGCGGTGCATGCGATCGCCGACCGCCTGTTCGAGCGCAATATCGCCCATACCTGGGGCGAGGCCATTGATGGCCGGATCGCCGAAGTCGGCGGCGCCGTCATCTTCGTCACCGACGGGCGCACCGCCACCCAGCGCGCGGCCGAGACCTGCATCGACAACGTGGTGCTGATCGACCTTGCGCAGGACTATGCCAGCGCCACCCGCATCGCGGTCGGTGCTTCGATCAACTGCTGGGCCCCGGCCCTGGGCGCGGCGATCGGCCTGCTCCAGGCCGCCGGCTTCGAGGTCTGTCGCCTCGGCGACACGCCAGGCCTGGCGGTGATGCGCACGGTCGCGATGCTCGCCAACGAAGCCGCCGACGCGGTGAACCAGGGCGTCTGCGATGCGGCTGCGGCCGACTCCGCCATGCAGCTGGGCGTGAACTACCCGCGCGGGCCGCTGGAATGGGCCGATCGCGTCGGTCTGCCGACCATCTGCACCGTGCTCGCCAACCTCGCCCGCTTCTACGGCGAGGATCGCTACCGCGTCTCGCCGCTGATCCAGCAGCGCGTCTTTGCCGGAAAGAAGATCCATGACTGACAAGCACGACATCCCCACCGATCCGCAGGCGCTGGCCGAGGCCGTCGCCGCCGCGATGTGGTCGCGCGACCGCGCCGCCCAGGCGCTCGGCATCCGCATCGAGGCCGTCGGCCCCGGCACCGCCACGCTCAGCATGCTGGTACGCGGTGACATGGTGAATGGCCATCACATCTGCCACGGCGGCCTCATCTTCAGCCTCGCCGACACCGCCTTCGCCTACGCCTGCAACGCCTACAACCGCAACACCGTGGCCTCGGGCTGCAACATCGACTTCGTCGCCCCGGGGCGCGAAGGCGACACGCTGCAGGCCGAAGCGGTCGAGCGCGCACTGTCGGGCCGCACCGGCGTCTATGACATCACCGTGCGCGACAGCGCCGGCAAGACCATCGCCCTGTTCCGTGGCAAGAGCTACCGCATTGCCGGCGAGGTGATCGCCGGACTCGCCGCAGAGACGGTCTGAAGCGGGCCTTAACGGCCGCACACACCCAGAGAGAGAAGGAGGAGAGAACAACATGCCAGTGAAGAGCCCCCGCCCCGGCGACCTCGACCCGATCGAGACCGCCAGCCGCGACGAAATTTCCGCCCTGCAACTGCAGCGCCTGCAGTGGTCGATCCGTCACACCTACGACAACGTCGCCCCCTACCGCAAGCGCTGCGAGGAAGCGGGCGTGCACCCCGACGACCTCAAGTCGCTCGCCGACCTCGCCAAGTTCCCCTTCATGACGAAGACGGATCTGCGCGACAACTACCCCTTCGGCCTCTTTGCCGTACCGCGCGACAAGGTCGCCCGCCTGCACGCCTCGAGCGGCACCACCGGCAAATCGGTGGTCGTGGGCTACACCCTGAACGACCTCGGCAACTGGGCCGACGTCGTCGCCCGCTCGCTGCGCGCCGCTGGTGTGCGCGCCGGCGACATGGTGCACAACGCCTACGGCTACGGCATGTTCACCGGCGGCCTCGGTGCGCACTACGGCATCGAGCGTGCCGGCTGCACCGCGGTGCCGATGTCCGGCGGCCAGACCGAGAAGCAGGTTCAGCAGATCATGGACTTCCGCCCCGACGCGATCATGGTCACGCCCTCGTACTCGCTGGTGATCGCCGAGGAATTCGAGCGTCTGGGCATCACCCCGGATCAAATCTCGCTGAAGATCGGCGTCTTCGGCGCCGAGCCCTGGGGCGAAGGCATGCGCGCCGAGATCGAGCGCAAGCTCGGCATCGACGCCATCGACATCTACGGCCTCACCGAAGTCATGGGCCCGGGCGTGGCCTGCGAATGCATCGAGACCAAGGACGGCCCGGTGATCTGGGAAGACCACTTCTACCCCGAGATCATCGACCCCGAAACCGGCGAAGTCCTGCCCGACGGCGAGGAAGGCGAGCTGGTGTTCACCTCGCTGACCAAGGAAGCCTTCCCGGTCATCCGCTATCGCACCCGCGACCTCACCCGCCTGCTGCCGCCGACCGCGCGCTCCTTCCGTCGCATCGGCAAGATCACCGGGCGCTCCGACGACATGCTGATCATCCGCGGCGTGAACGTGTTCCCGACCCAGATCGAGGAGCAGATCCTGCGCGACAAGCGTCTGTCCGGGAACTACCAGATCGTGCTCACCCGCGATGGCCACATGGACAACGTCGAGATCCGCTGCGAGGTGCAACGCGAGTTGTCGGGATCACTCAGCCGCACCGAGACCGAGACCATCGCGCGCGAACTGCAGCATCACATCAAGACCATCATCGGCATCACCACCAAGGTGAACGTGATGGAATTCGACACCATTCCGCGCACGCTGACCGGCAAGGCTCGCCGCGTCATCGACCAGCGCCCGAAGCAGCTCTGAGGAGCGCACGATGACTCTAGCCTCAACGACCCAAGCCTTTATCTGTGACGCCATCCGCACCCCGATCGGCCGCTACGGCGGCACCCTGGCCGCCGTGCGCGCCGACGACCTCGGCGCCGTTCCGCTCAAGGCGCTGATGACGCGCAACCCGCAGGTCGACTGGGCCGCGGTGGAAGACATCATCTACGGCTGCGCCAACCAGGCCGGCGAGGACAACCGCAACGTCGCCCGCATGTCCGGCCTGCTCGCCGGGCTGCCGATCGAAGTGCCCGGCACCACGGTCAACCGCCTGTGCGGCTCGGGCATGGACGCGATCGGTCTGGCCGCGCGATCGATCAAGTCGGACGAGACCGAGCTGATGATCGCCGGCGGCGTCGAGAGCATGTCGCGCGCGCCCTTCGTGATGGGCAAGGCCGAGTCGGCCTTCTCGCGCCAGGCTGCGATCTACGACACCACCATCGGCTGGCGCTTCCCCAACCCGCAGATGAAGAAGCTCTACGACACGCACTCGATGCCGCAGACCGCGGACAACGTCGCCGCCGAGTTCAACATCTCGCGCGCCGATCAGGACGCCTTCGCGCTGCGCTCGCAGCAGCGCTGGGCCGCCGCGAACGCCGCCGGCCGCTTCAAGGACGAGCTGGTGCCGGTGGAGATCCCGCGCAAGAAGGGCGAGCCAATCGTGTTCGACACCGACGAACACCCGCGTCCCGAAACCACGCTCGAGATGCTGGCCAGGCTCAAGGGCGTCAATGGCCCGGACCTGAGCGTCACCGCCGGCAACGCCTCGGGCGTCAATGACGGCGCCTGCGCGCTGGTGCTGGCTTCGGAGTCCGCCGCCGTGAAGCATGGCCTGACGCCGCGCGCCCGCGTCGTCGCCATGGCCACCGCCGGCGTGCCGCCGCGCATCATGGGCTTCGGCCCCGCGCCCGCGGTGCGCAAGGTGCTGGCCAAGGCCGGGCTCACGCTCGATCAGATGGATGTGATCGAACTGAACGAGGCTTTCGCGGCACAAGGCCTCGCCGTGCTGCGTGACCTCGGCCTCGCCGACGACGAAGCCCGCGTGAACCCCAATGGCGGCGCGATCGCCATGGGCCACCCGCTGGGCATGAGCGGCGCGCGCCTGGTCACCACCGCGGCGTACGAGCTGCAGCGGCGCAATGGTCGCTACGCGCTATGCACGATGTGCATCGGCGTCGGCCAGGGTATCGCCATGATCATCGAGCGCGTCTGAGGCACGGGACAGCGACATGAGCTACGAAACCCTCGCCATCGAACGCCGCGGCGCGGTCGCCACCATCTGGATGGACCGCCCCGAGGTGTTCAACGCCTTCAACGAGCAGTTGATCGCCGAGCTCGCCGCCGCCTGCACGGAGCTCGATGCCGACGCCGCGGTGCGGGTCGTGGTGCTGGCCGGCCGCGGCAAGCACTTCTCGGCCGGCGCCGACCTCAACTGGATGCGCCGCGCCGCCGACAGCACCGAGGCCGAGAACCTCGCCGATTCGCGCAAGTTCGCCGCCATGCTGCGCGCGCTGTCCGGGCTGTCGAAGCCGACCATCGCCCGTGTGCAGGGCGCCGCGCTCGGCGGTGGCACCGGCCTCGCGGCGGCTTGCGACATGGCGATTGCGGCCGACGACGCCAGCTTCGCGACCTCCGAGGTCAAGTTCGGCATCATCCCCGCGGTCATCAGCCCCTACGTGCTGCGCGCCATCGGCCCGCGTCATGCGCTGCGTTACTTCCAGAGCGCTGAACGCTTCGGCGCCTTGGAGGCCAAAGCCATGGGACTGGTCAATGAGGTGGTCACGCTGGATGAGCTCGACGCCGCGGTGGACCGCCTGGTCCAGGCCCTGCTCGCCTGCGGGCCGCAAGCCCAGCTCGCCGCCAAGCAGTTGATCGCCGCGCTCACCGGGCGCCCGATCGACGACGCCGTCGGCGAGGAAACCGCCACCCGCATCGCCCGCCAACGCGCCACGGCGGAGGCCCGCGAAGGTTTCGCGGCCTTCTTCGACAAGCGCGCGCCGGCATGGATGGCATGAATACCCGTCGCGCCCTGCGCGCGGCGGAGCATTGAGGAGAGGGCGGGCCGCATCAACGTCCCGCGTTCCGCCCCGGTATTTCCCGGAGCGGTGTTTGCCAGGAGGAAACACATGTATACCCAAGCAATGGACATGCCGGACGAGTCCGGTAAGAAGCTGGCTTCGGTCGCGAATGCGCCGAGCGACCAGGAGGCCGCGTTCGAGGCCCGCATCGATGCCGATGGCCGCATCGAACCGCAGGACTGGATGCCCGACGCGTATCGCAGGACGCTGGTGCGCCAGATCAGCCAGCACGCCCACAGCGAGATCGTCGGCATGCTGCCCGAAGGCAACTGGATCTCGCGTGCGCCGAGCCTCAAGCGCAAGGCCATCCTGATCGCCAAGGTCCAGGACGAAGGCGGCCACGGCCTCTACCTGTACTCCGCCGCCGAAACCCTGGGCACCAGCCGCGAGCAGATGCTCGACGGCCTGCACTCCGGCAAGGCCAAGTACAGCTCGATCTTCAACTACCCGACCCTGAACTGGGCCGACGTCGGCGTGATCGGCTGGCTGGTCGACGGCGCGGCGATCATGAACCAGGTCCCGCTGTGCCGCTGCTCGTATGGCCCCTATGCGCGCGCCATGGTTCGCGTGTGCAAGGAAGAATCCTTCCACCAGCGCCAGGGCTACGAAGCCCTGCTGGTGATGATGAAGGGCTCCGCCGAACAGAAGGCCATGGTGCAGGACGCGGTCAACCGCTACTGGTGGAAGTGCCTCGCCATGTTCGGGCCGCCGGACGCCGACAGCCCGCACAGCGCGCAAGGCATGCGCTGGGGCATCAAGCGCATCAGCAACGACGACCTGCGCCAGAAGTTCATCGACGCCACCGTGCCGCAGGCCAAGGTGCTGGGCGTGACCCTGCCCGACCCCGACCTGAAATGGAACGAGGCGCGCGGCCACTACGACTACGGCCAGATCGACTGGGCCGAGTTCTGGAACACCGTCGAAGGCAACGGACCGTGCAACAAGGAGCGCCTGGCCACCCGGGTCAAGGCTCACAACGATGGCCAGTGGGTCCGCGACGCGGCCCAGGCCTATGCCAGCAAACAAAAAGAACGCGCACTGAAGGAGGCAGCATGAACACCCCCGCACTCAAGGATTGGCCGCTCTGGGAAGTCTTCGTCCGCAGCAAGCAAGGCCTCGAGCACAAGCACTGTGGCAGCCTGCACGCCGCCGACGCCGCCCAGGCCCTGCACATGGCGCGCGACGTCTATACCCGCCGCCAGGAAGGCGTGAGCATCTGGGTGGTGCCCTCGGTCTCCATCACCGCCAGCAACCCGGACGACAAGGGCGAACTCTTCGACCCCGCCGCCGACAAGATCTACCGCCATCCGACCTTCTACGAAATCCCTGAAGAAGTGGGGCACATGTAATGAGCACGCCGATCGACTACCTGCTGCACCTGGCCGACAACGCCGTCGTGCTCGGTCAGCGCAACGCCGAATGGTGCGGGCACGGCCCCATCCTCGAAGAAGACATGGCGCTGGCCAACGTCAGCCTCGACCTCATCGGCCAGGCGCGCCTGCTCTACCAGCGCGCGGCCGAGATGAAGGGCGGCGACGCCACCGAGGACAAGCTGGCCTATTTCCGTGACCCGCACGAGTTCCGCAACTACACGCTGCTGGAGCTGCCGCACCACGGCCCGCTCGTCGGCTACGCTGCGGCCGACCGCGACTACGCCACCACCATCGTGCGCAATTTCCTGTACTCGGCGTTGATGGTGCATGTGTGGGACGGGCTGCAGCAATCCGCCGACGCCAGCCTCGCCGCCATCGCCGCCAAGTCGCTGAAGGAAACCAGCTACCACCTCCATCACTCGCGTGACTGGCTGGTGCGGCTGGGCGACGGTACCGAAGAATCGCACGCCCGCGCGCAGGCGGCGGTGAACCACCTGATGCCGTACACCGAGGAGTTCTGGACCACCAGCCCGGCCGAAGGCGCCGCGGTGGCGGCCAAGATCGCGATCGATGTGTGGGCGCTGCGCCCGGCCTGGGATGCGCTGGTCAACAGCGCCCTGGCCGAGGCCACCCTGACCCGCCCGAACTTCCACGGCTACGTGACCGAGGGCAAGATCGGCCTGCACTCCGAGCACCTGAGCTACCTGCTCGGCGAGATGCAGGGTCTGGCACGCGCCCACCCCGGCGCAACCTGGTAAGGGCGAACGCCATGAGCAACGTCGTCGACAAGGTCTGGGCCACCCTCGAGCCCCTGACCGACCCCGAGATCCCGGTGGTGACCCTGCGCGAGCTGGGCATCCTGCGCGAGGTCAGGGAAACGCCCGCGGGCATCGAGGTCGTCATCACGCCGACCTACAGCGGCTGTCCCGCCATGGGCCAGATCGAGGACGACGTGCGTTCAAGCCTGGCACAGGCCGGCATCGAGGCGCGTGTGATCACGCAGCTCGCGCCGGCCTGGACCACCGACTGGATGAGCGACGAGGCCAAGGAAAAGCTGCGCGCCTACGGCATCGCGCCACCGCACCAGACCCGGCAGGACGTGAGCGTGGTGAAGTTCATGCGCCGCCCCGTCGCCGAGGCGGTGGCCTGCCCGCAATGCGGCTCCACGCACACGATCGTCACCTCGGAGTTCGGCTCCACGGCGTGCAAGGCACTGTACAAGTGCCTCGACTGCCAGGAGCCCTTCGACTACTTCAAACCCTATTAAAGCCGGAGCCCAAAACGTCATGTCAGCACTCCGTTTTCAAGAACTCGCCGTCAAGCGCGTAAGCCCCGAGGCTGCGGGCGCGGTGGCGATCACGTTCGACATCCCGCCTTCGGATCGCGAACGCTTCACCTTCGAGCCGGGCCAGTTCCTCACCGTGCGCGCCACCATCGACGGCCAGGAGGTGCGCCGCACCTACTCGATCAGCAGCCCGCGCAGCCGCCTCGCCCGCAACGGCGAGCTCGAGATCGGCATCCGCCCGGTCGAAGGCGGCCTGTTCTCGAACTGGGCCACGCGTGCCATCAAGGCGGGCGACACCCTCGAGGTGATGCCGCCTGACGGCCGCTTCGTGATCAGGAAGAAGCGTGCGATCCACCGCGTCGGCTTTGCTGCCGGCTCGGGCATCACGCCGATCCTGTGCATCGCCGCGAGCACGCTCGAAGAGCAGCCGGATTCCAAGTTCACGCTGATCTACGGCAACCGCCGCATGTCCACGGTGATGTTCAACGAGGCCCTGCAGGACCTCAAGGACCGCTTCCGCGACCGCCTGACCATGATCCACGTGCTGTCGCGCCAGGCGCAGGAAGTCGACCTGCTGCAGGGTCGCATCGATGGCGGCAAGGTACGCGACATCATCAACACCCTGCTGCCGGTGGGCAGCATGGACGAAGTCTTCATCTGCGGCCCGGACGAGATGATCACCGCGACCGAGAACGCCCTGGTCGAGGCCGGCGTGGCCGCCGACCGCATCCGTACCGAGCGTTTCACCGTCAACCTGCCCGCCGGCGCCCACCCGGTCGGTGCCTCGAGCACCGCCGAGGCCGCCGCCGCGGCGACCAAGGACATCACCATGGTCCTGGTGCTGGACGGCAAGGAGCACGAGATCGCGATCGGCCCGGACGAGCACCTGCTCGACGCCGGCCTCAACGCCGGCCTCGACCTGCCGTTCTCGTGCAAGGCCGGCGTGTGCTGCACCTGCCGCGCCAAGGTGACGGAGGGCGAAGTCGTGATGGACAAGAACTTCACCCTCGAGGCCGACGAGATGGCGCAGGGCTACGTGCTGAGCTGCCAGGCGCGCGCTACCACCAAGCGCCTGAAGATCAGCTTCGACGAACGCTGATCCGGCATGCGGGCCAGGCGTGCCCGCAGGTCGCTCACCGTTTTCGACGGCCGTCTCGACGGCCGTTTTTTTATTGCGGCAGGGTTTGTCGTCGGCGATATCTGATACAGATCAACGAAGCAACTGCGACACCCTGGTATCACTTCAACCTCGATCCACCTTGCACTGCGAACGCCATGGCCGGCCCCCACGCTCTCAGCACCGCCTTCGAACCGTCCTCGATCGCCGTCATCGGCGCCTCCGACGCGCCCGGCTCAGTCGGTCGGATCATCTTCCGCAACCTGCTCGAGGGCGGCTATCGCGGCACGCTCTACGCGGTCAATCCGAAGTACCCGAGCGTTCAGGACCACCCCTGCCACCGCTCGGTCGAGGACATCGGGCGCCCGGTCGATCTCGCCATCATCGCCACCCCCGCGCGCATGCTGCACAGCGTCACCGCGCAGTGCGGACGCGCCGGCGTGCGCAACGCGGTCATCGTCAGCAACACCGGGCACACGCTCGAGCGCCGCATCATCGAGACCGCACGTGAAACCCGCCTGCGCCTCATCGGCCCCGGCAGCCTCGGCATTGCCCGCCCGGGCAGCGGGCTCAATGCCGCGCTCACCCGCATCGCGGTCAAGCCCGGCGAGATCGCGCTGGTTTCGCAGTCGGGCGCGATGTGCTCGGTGGTGCTCGACTGGGCGCTCACCAACGACGTCGGCTTCTCGTCGGTGATCTCGCTCGGCGGCACGGTGGACATCGACTTCGGCGAAACCCTGGAATACCTGATCCACGACGTGCAGACGCGCTACATCCTGCTCTACGTCGATCATGTGCGTAACGCCCGCCACTTCATGAGCGCGCTGCGCTCGGCCGCGCGCGTCAAGCCGATCATCCTGCTCAAGGCCGGCCGCCATGGCCGCGACGATAACAACGCCCCGGACGCAGACAACGCCGGACTCGCCGACGTGGTGTTCGATGCCGCCATGCGCCGCGCCGGTGTGGTGCGCGTGCAGAACATCGACCAGCTCTTCTTCGCCACCAAAGCCTTGTCCTGTGGCTTTCGACCGCGTGAAGACAGCCTGGCCATCGTCTCCAACGGCAGCGGTCCGGCCGACCTCGCCGCCGACCGCGCCAAGGACCTGGGCACCGGACTGGTCAGCCTGGGCTCGCCCACCGTCGCCACGCTCGAGCGCCTCGGCGGTCGCGAGCGCCGCTCGCACAACCCGCTCGACCTCGGCGGCGACGCCAGCCCGCAGCTCTACCGCGACGCCATCCTCGCCCTCGCCGAGGACGCCGCGGTGTCCAACCTGCTGGTCATCCTGTCGCCGCACGCGCTCGTCGATCCGGTGGAGGTGGCGCAGGAGATCATCGACCTCGCCGCCCAGGTGCGACTCAAGCTGTGCTGTTGCTGGATGGGCGGCGGCCAGGTCGCCGAGGCGCGCGCGCTGCTCGAACAGGCTGGCCTGCCGGTGTTCAACTCACCCGAGGCGGCGATCGAGCTGTTCCACAACATCTCGCGCTTCCACCACAGCCAGACCCTGCTGCTGCAGACCGCCGGCGGCGGCAGCGCCACCGCCTATCGCCGCACCGGCGGCGCGCGCGTGCTGATCGAGACCCTGCTCAACCAGCGCCGCCACATCCTGTCGGCGATGGAATCGAAGGCGCTGCTGCGCAGCTTCGGCATCCCGGTCACGCACACCACCGTCGCCCGCGATGCCACCGAGGCCTTGTTCGTCGCCGAGCAGGCGGGCTTTCCGGTGGCGATGAAGGTGGACGCGCCCGAGCTCGCCAGCAAGTCGGAGTCGGGCGGCGTGCGGCTCAACCTCAACACCACCGAATCGGTGTGGAGCGCCTACCACGACATCCTCGACGCGGTGCGCCTGCGCCACCCTGAGGCCCAGATCAACGGCGTGTCGATCGAGCCCTACCTGTACCGCCCGCAGGCGCGCGAGTTCAGCGTCCGGGTGCATCGCGACGCAACCTTCGGGCCGGTCATCAGCCTCGGCGCACAGGACGCCTCGGCCCCGCGCACCTTCGCGCTGCCGCCGCTGAACCCGGTGCTGGCCCGCGACCTCATCGACTCGGCCATGCCGGCCGCAGCGCAAGGCCCGCGCAGCCAGGCGGGCCTGCTCAACCGCGCGGCGGTCGAGCAGGTGCTGGTGTCGGTGTCCGACCTCGTCTGCGAGCTGCCCTGGGTACGCGAGCTGGAGATCGACCCCTTGATCATCGACGCCGACGGCGCGATCGCGGCCGACGCTCGCGTCGTCATCGACCAGGGCATGCCTGCCGGCAGCGATCGCTACGCGCACATGGCGATCCACCCCTATCCGCTGCACCTGATGCAGGACTGGAAGGTGGGCGACGGCCGTTCCGTGCGCACCCGGCCGGTGCGCCCCGAGGACGCCAATCTGGTGCTCGCCTTCTTCGACGGGCTGAGCGCCGAAACGCGTTACATGCGGTTCATGGAAGAGCTGCAGGAGCTCAGCCCGGCGATGGTGGCGCGCTTCACCCAGATCGACTACGACCGCGAGATGGCATTGATCGCCACCACGGCCGACGACAAGGGCACCGAACAGATGATCGGCAGCGCGCGTTACTCGCTCGCCGCCGATGGCGAATCGGTCGAGTTCGCCCTCGTCGTCTCGGATGACTGGCAACGCCACGGCCTCGGCCGTCGCCTCATGGGCGCCCTCATCGAGGTCGCACGCAGCAACGGTTATCGCAGCATCTTTGGTGACGTGCTCGGCAAGAACCCGAAGATGCTGCGCCTGATGCACAGCCTGGGCTTCCTGGTGCAGCCGCACCCGGAGGAGAACGCGCTGCGCCGGGTGGTGAAGGCGCTGCACGGCAAGTGAGGCGCGCCCGCCAGGGCGCTCAGCCCAGCGCCGCCTCGACCCGCTCGCACACCGTGCGCAGGATCTTGATGCGCGCAAAGTGCTTGTCGTCGGCCTCGACCAGCGTCCACGGCGCGCGCTCGGTGCTGGTGCGATCGACCATGTCGCACACCGCGCGCCGGTAGTCGTCCCACTTGTCGCGATTGCGCCAGTCTTCCGCGCTGATCTTGAAGCGCTTGTGCGGCTCGGCCTCGCGCGCCTGGAAGCGCGCCATCTGCTCTTCCTTGGTGATCGCCAGCCAGAACTTGACCACGATCGCGCCCGCTGCGATCAACTGGTCCTCGAAGTCGTTGATCTCGGCGTAGGCGCGCATCCAGTCGGCCTCGGAGCAGAAGCCCTCCACGCGCTCGACCAGCACGCGGCCGTACCACGAGCGGTCGAAGATCACCGCCTTGCCGCGCGCCGGCAGGTGGCGCCAGAAGCGCCACATGTAGGGCTGCGCGCGCTCCTCCTCGGTGGGCGCGGCGATCGGCACGATGCGGTACTGGCGCGCGTCGAGCGCGCCCACGATGCGCCGGATCGCGCCGCCCTTGCCCGCGGCGTCCACGCCCTCGAACACCAGCACGAGGTTGCGGCGGCCAAACTCGGCGGTGCGCGACAGCAGCGCCAGCCGACCCTGCAGCGGCTCGAGCAAGGCCTCGTATTCCTTGCGCTTCATGTCCTGGCGCACGAGGCTGTCGAGGATGTTGAGGCGGTCGATGCAGGGCGGCAGCGGCGCGGCCGAGAGACGCGGCGCCCAATGCTGGGAGGCGGCGTCCAGACGCCGGCGCAGCGCTGCGAGCAGGGTGCGGCCGACGAAGAGCGCCCGATAGTTGGCGTCCGAGCCATCGACGATCAGCCACGGCGCTTCGCCGGTGCTGGTGGTGCGCAGCACGTGCCCGGCGACCTCGCGATAGCGGTCGTACTGGTCGTAGTAATACCAGTCGCGTTCGGTGACGCGCCAGCGCGTGCGCGGGTCCTTCTCGAGCACCTTCAGCCGCGTCTTCTGCCCGTCCTTGGAGAGATGGAACCAGAACTTCACCAGCAGCACGCCTTCGCGCGTGAGCATCGCCTCGAAGCGGCGGATCTCGTCCAGGCGCTGGTCGAGTTCGGACCGCTTGCTGTCCCTGCCCACCCGCTCGCGGATTGGCTGGGTGTACCAGTTGTTGAACATCACACCGATCTTGCCGCGCGGCGGCAGCGCCCGCCAGAACCGCCACATGAACGGGCGCTCGGACTCCTCGGCGGTGGGCGTGTCGAAGGCCCAGGTCTCGATGTGGCGCGGATCCATCCATTCGTTGAGCAGGTTGATGGTCTCGCCCTTGCCCGCCTTGTCCACGCCGTTGATCAGGACCACGACGGCAAACTGCTTGAGCTCGAGCAGATCGAACTGGGCATCGAGCAGCTCGGCGCGCAGGCCGGGCACCGCGGCGCGGAAGCTTTCGTCGTCGGTACGGTGGCCGAGTTCAGCGGATTCGAACATGGGGTTCTCCGGGTGAGGCGTGAGGGCCGCCTGGTGGCCTAGAAATCGCCCCAGCGCGCCTGCAGGGCCGCGATCGCCGCGAGGCCCGCGGTCTCGGTGCGCAGCACGCGCGGCCCGAGGCGCACTCGGCGGCAGCCGGCGGCGTCGAAGGCGGCCATCTCGGCGTCGCTCCAGCCGCCCTCGGGGCCGACCAGCACGTGCACCGCGCCCTGTGGTGCGGACTCCTCCCCGAAGCTGGCTGCGCCGCCGGGGGCCAGCACGTAGCTGAGCGCATCGCGATGGGCTGCGAGCCAGTGCGCCAGCGGCTGCAGCGGCCGGACCTCCGGGATCCGATTGCGTCCGCACTGCTCGCAGGCCGCCACCGCCACCTGCTGCCAGTGCGCCTGGCGCTTGTCGGCGCGCTCACCCACCAGGCGCAGCACCGAGCGCTCGGCCTGCACCGGCTGGATCGCGCTCGCCCCGAGCTCGACCGCCTTCTGCACCACCCAGTCCATCTTGTCGCCGGAGGCCAGCGCCTGCACGAGCACGATGTGCACGGGCGATTCGCGATCCACCTCGCGCCGGGGTTCGACCTGGGCCCAGGCGGCCTTGCCGCGCACCTGCAGCGTGGCCTCGGCCTCGCCGCCCTCGCCGTCGAAGAGCACGATGCGCTCGCCCTCGCGCAGGCGCAGCACACGCACGGCGTGGTGGGCGAGCGCGTCGGGCAATTCGAGTTCGCCCGCAGCGGGCAGGCGGCCGGGAAAGTGAAAGCGTGAAATCATCGTAAGATTATAGGCCTGCGCCCCCCCATCCGACCGGCAAGGAGCCCGCCATGCCCACCGCCTCGCAACGTCTCGCCCGCGCCCGCGCACTCGAATCCGTGGTTCGCGACATCGCCCGTGACGAGATCCTGCCGCGCTACCTCAAGTCCGCGCGCAACCGCAAGGCCGACGGCTCGCTGTTCACCGAGGCCGACATCGAATCCCAGCGCCGCTTCAGCGAAGCGCTGCCGCAGTTCCTGCCCGGTAACGTCCTCGGCGAGGAGATGACCGCCGCCGAACAGGGCGAGCTGTGGAACGAAGGTGCGCGCGGCCTGTGGTGCATCGACCCGATCGACGGCACCACCAACTTCGCCAACGGCATTCCCCTGTTTGCGGTGTCGATTGCCTACCTGATCGATCACGAACCGGTGCTCGGCGTGGTCTATAACCCGATCACCGACGAATCCTTCTACGCCGCACGGGGCGCGGGCGCCTTCCTGAACGGCACCGAACTGCCGCTGCGTGCAGGCGCGACCAGCTTGCGCGACGCCGTCGCCGGCGTCGACTTCAAGCGCATCAGCCACCACCTCGGCGACGAACTCGCGGTGCGCCCGCCCTACTACTCGCAGCGCAACTTCGGCTCCAGTGCGCTCGAATGGTGCTTCGTCGCCGCCGGCCGGCTCGATGTCTATGTGCACGGCGGCCAGATGCTGTGGGACTACGCCGCCGGGCGGCTCATCCTCGCCGAAGCCGGCGGCCAGGCCGAAGCGCTCGACGGTGGCCATCTGATGTCGGGCCCTGCGATCAAGCGCGGCGTGATCGCGGCCGCCAGCCCGACGCTGTTTGCCGAATGGTCGGCCTGGATCAAGGGGCACTCCTGATCAGGCGACGGGTGCTGAGCTTGGACTGCGCTCCTCTTTCCTGATGCGATGCGGCGGCGCACAATAAGCGAGATCTCATATAGGCAAGCGGCGGAGCACACCATGTCCATGAAGCACCCGATCATCGCAGTCACCGGCTCGTCCGGCGCGGGCACGACGACGGTCAAGCACACCTTCGAAGCGATCTTCCACCGCGAGAACGTCAACGCCGCCATCGTCGAGGGCGACAGCTTTCACCGTTTCACCCGCGCCGAGATGAAGGTCCTGATCGAGGACGCGGAGCGCGAAGGCAAGCGCGGCATCAGCCACTTCGGCCCCGAGGCCAACCTGCTGCCCGAGCTCGAGAGCCTGTTCCGCGCCTACGGCGAAGCCGCGACCGGGCGCCGCCGTTTCTACATCCACAACGAAGCCGAGGCGATGCGCTGGAACCTGCCGATGGGCACCTTCACCGAGTGGGAAGACCTGCCGGTGGGTACCGACTGCCTGTTCTACGAAGGCCTGCATGGCGCACTCGTGACCGAGGACGTCGACGTGGCCCGCCACGTAAATTTGCTGATCGGCGTGGTGCCGACAATCAACCTCGAATGGATCCAGAAGCTGCATCGCGACACCAAGCTGCGCGGCTACACCGCCGAGGCGGTGCAGGACACCATCCTGCGTCGCATGCACGACTACGTGCATTACATCGTCCCGCAGTTCGCGGGCACCCACATCAACTTCCAGCGCGTGCCGGTGGTCGACACCTCCAACCCATTCATCGCACGCGACGTGCCGACGCAGGACGAATCCATGGTGGTGATCCGCTTCAAGGACCCGCGCGGCGTCGACTTCCCCTACCTGCTGCGCATGATCCACGACGCCTTCATGAGCCGCGCGAACACCATCGTGATCCCTGGCGGCAAGCTCGATCTGGCAATGCAGTTGATCCTCACGCCGCTGATCTGGAAGCTGATGGAACGCAGGCGACAGTGGGTGTAGGAGCGCGCACGCCGCACGCTCGCAGTGGCCAGCGCACGACGTAAGTGCACCGCAACATTGCCAATCACCCTGCCTTTTAAGGGATAATTGCGGCCTTTCTAATGTTGGCCTCCGGCCCGAGAACAGCATGCAGTCGACCCGCAACGTCAAGCCCCCGGTCTTCAACCCCATCACCGGCGCAATCCGCGCCCTTGCGATGGACGCCGTGCAGCAGGCCAACTCCGGCCACCCGGGCGCGCCGATGGGCATGGCCGAGATCGCCGAGGTGCTGTGGCGTCACCACCTGCGCCACAACCCTGCCAACCCGAAGTGGGCCAACCGCGACCGCTTCGTGCTTTCCAACGGCCACGGCTCGATGCTGATCTACGCGCTGCTGCACCTGACCGGCTACGATCTGCCGATCGAGGAGCTCAAGCGCTTCCGCCAGCTGCACAGCAAGACCCCCGGGCACCCCGAGTACGGCTACGCCCCCGGCATCGAGACCACCACCGGCCCGCTCGGCCAGGGCATCACCAACGCCGTGGGCATGGCGCTGGCCGAGAAGATCCTTGCCGCCGAGTTCAACCGCCCAGGCCATGAAGTCGTCGATCACAACACCTATGTGTTCCTCGGTGACGGCTGCCTGATGGAAGGCATCTCGCACGAATCCTGCTCGCTCGCCGGCACCTGGGGGCTGGGCAAACTGATCGCCTTCTACGACGACAACAACATCTCGATCGACGGCCACGTCGACGGCTGGTTCACCGACGACACCCCCAAGCGTTTCGAAGCCTATGGCTGGCAGGTGATCCGCGACGTGCAGGGCCACGACCCGGTCGAGATCGAGACCGCCATCCAGCAGGCCAAGGCCAACACCGCCCAGCCCACGCTGATCTGCTGCAAGACCATCATCGGCGCCGGCGCGCCCAACAAGCAGGACAGCCACGACGTGCACGGCGCCCCGCTCGGCACTGCCGAGATCGAGGCCGCGCGCGCCTTCATCGGCTGGAGCCACCCGCCCTTCCACGTCCCGGCCGACGTCTATGCCGCCTGGGATGCGCGCACCAGGGGCGCCTCGCTCGAGGCGCAGTGGAACGCCGGCTTCGCTGCCTACCGCACGACCCACCCCGAGCTCGCCGCCGAGTTCGAGCGTCGCATGGCCGGCGACCTGCCCGCCGACTGGGACGCCCACGCCGCCGCGGTGCTCGCCAAGGTCGTCGATAAGGCCGAGACCATCGCCACCCGCAAGGCCAGCCAGAACAGCATCGAAGCCTACGCGCCCAAGCTGCCCGAACTCCTCGGCGGCTCGGCCGACCTCGCCGGCTCCAACCTCACGCTGTGGTCGGGCGCCAAGGGCGTCAGCAAGACCAGCGGCGGCAACTACGTGTATTACGGCGTGCGCGAATTCGGCATGGCGGCCATCGCCAACGGTGTCGCGCTGCACGGCGGCCTCATCCCCTACACCGCCACCTTCCTGATGTTCAGCGAGTACGCGCGCAACGCCCTGCGCATGGCCGCGCTGATGAAGATCCGCCAGATCTTCGTGTTCACGCACGACTCGATCGGCCTCGGCGAAGACGGCCCCACCCACCAGCCGGTGGAACAGACCGCGACCCTGCGCCTGATCCCCAACATGGACGTGTGGCGCCCCTGCGACACCACCGAATCGGCCGTGGCGTGGGCGAATGCGATCGAGCGTAAGGATGGTCCGACCAGCATGTGCTTCTCGCGCCAGAACCTGCCCTTCCAGGCGCGGACGGCAGAACAGGTCGCCGCGATCCGCAGGGGCGGCTACGTGCTGTCGGAAGCCCCATCCAAGGTGAATGGAGGCAAGCCGCAGGCGGTCATCCTCGCCACCGGCTCCGAGGTCGCGCTCGCCATGGCCGCGCAGCAGACCCTGGCCGAACAAGGCGTGGCCGTGCGCGTGGTGTCCATGCCCTCGACCAACGTCTTCGACCGCCAGGACGCCGCGTACAAGGCGAGCGTGCTGCCCGCGGGCCTGCCGCGCGTCGCGGTCGAGGCCGGCACGACCGACGGCTGGTACAAGTACGTCGGGCTGGAAGGCCGCGTGATCGGCATCGACCGCTTCGGCGAGTCGGCACCGGCGGGCGAGCTGTTCAAGTATTTCGGCATCACCGCGGATGCGGTGGTGCAGGCCGTGAAGTCGGTGCTCTGACCACGACCTGGCGCGGGAGCGGCTCCGGAAGCGGACCGCTCCCGCTGTACATCAGGGCTCGGTTCGACACGGGCCGGCAGGGCAACAGCAAACACAAGCACCCGGTTTTCCACCACTATTCCAAGGAGAAGCATCGATGAGCATCAAGGTCGCCATCAACGGTTTCGGTCGTATCGGTCGCTGCACGCTGCGCGCCATCTACGAGCAGGGCCTGCAGAATGAGTTCGAAGTGGTCGCCATCAACGCCTCCGGCGATCTGACCACCAACGCCCACCTGCTCAGGTACGACACCACCCACGGCCGCTTCGCCACCTCGGTCGAGACCGAGGGCGAGAACGTCATCATCATCGACGGCAAGAAGATCCCCTTCTACTCCACCAAGGACCCACTGGGCGTCGACTGGGGCAGCCACGGCGTGGACGTGCTGCTCGAATGCACCGGCGCCTACACGACCAAGGCCAAGGCCCAGGTCCTGCTCGACCAGGGCGCCAAACGCGTACTGATCTCCGCCCCGGGCGGCGACGACGTGGACACCACCATCGTCATGGGCGTCAACGAAGGCGTGCTGAAGGCCGGCATGACCGTCGTCTCCAACGCCTCGTGCACCACCAACTGCCTGGCGCCGGTCGCCAAGGTCCTGGCCGATAGCGTCGGCATCAAGCAGGGCCTGATGACCACCATCCACGCCTACACCAACGACCAGGTCACAGTGGACGTGCGCCACAAGGACCTGCGCCGCGCCCGTGCCGCTGCGGCGAACATCATCCCGACCAAGACCGGCGCCGCCAAGGCCGTCGGCCTGGTGCTGCCGCAGCTCGTGGGCAAGGTCGATGGCTTTGCGCTGCGCGTGCCTGTCATCAACGTCTCGCTGGTCGACCTCACCTTCACCGCCGAGCGCGCCACCACCAAGGAAGAGATCAACGAACTGATGACCGCCGCGGCCAAGGGCCCGTTGAAGGGCATCCTCGCGGTCAACACCGAGCCGCTGGTGTCCTCCGACTTCAACCACACCACCGTGTCCTCCACCTTCGACGCCACCCAGACCCGCGTCATCAAGGGCGAGGACGGCTCGGTGCTGGTCAAGGTGCTGGCGTGGTACGACAACGAGTGGGGCTACTCCTGCCGCATGCTCGACGCCGCCCGCGCGTTCTGCAACGCCAAGTAAGCGCCGACCAAGCCGACCGCCAGTCAAGAACCCACGACGCCCTGCCCCGCAGGGCGTTTTCACGAGACCGAACAGACCATGCAAGTCAAGAAACTCGCCGAACTCGACGTCAGCGGCAAGAAAGTCTTCATCCGCGCCGACCTCAACGTGCCTCAGGACGACGCCGGTAACATCACCGAGGACACCCGCATCCGCGCCTCGATCCCCTCGATCCAGTACTGCCTGGACAAGGGCGCTGCGGTCATGATCACCTCGCACCTGGGACGGCCCACCGAGGGCACGGTCGGCCCCGACGACACCCTGGCGCCGGTCGCGGTGCGCCTCGGCCAGCTCCTGCACAAGCCGGTGCGCCTGATCCAGGACTGGGTCGACGGCGGCTTCGAGGTGAAGGCCGGAGAAGTGGTGCTGCTGGAGAACTGCCGCTGCAACAAGGGCGAAAAGAAGAACAACGAAGAGCTGTCGAGAAAGATGGCGGCGCTGTGCGACGTCTACGTCAATGACGCCTTCGGCACCGCCCACCGCGCCGAAGCCACCACCCACGGCATCGCCCGCTTCGCCCCGGTCGCCTGTGCCGGCATGCTGATGGGCGCCGAGATCGACGCCCTGTCCCAGGCCACCGAGAGCCCGACGCGTCCGCTGGTTGCCATCGTCGGCGGCGCCAAGGTGTCGACCAAGCTCACCATCCTCAAGACCCTGGCCAACAAGGTCGACCAGCTCATCGTCGGCGGCGGTATCGCCAACACCTTCCTGCTCGCTGCTGGCAAGCGCATCGGCGAGTCGCTCGCCGAGCCCGAGATGGTGCGCGAGGCGCAGCAGGTCATGGACATCATGAAGGCGCGCGGCGCCGAAGTGCCGCTCCCGGTTGACGTGGTGGTGGCCGACGAGGTCTCCGCGCTCGCCCGTGCCAACCGCATCTCGGTGGACGAGGTCGGCCCGCACGACCGCATCCTGGACTTCGGCCCGAAGAGCTCGGCCAAGCTCGCGGACATCATCGCCCACGCCGGGACCATCGTCTGGAACGGCCCGGTCGGCGTGTTCGAGTACCCGCAGTTCGCCGGCGGCACCAAGATGATGGCCTCGGCCATCGCCCACTCCGAAGCCTTCTCGATCGCCGGCGGCGGCGACACCCTGGCCGCCATCGCAAAGTTCGACATCGCCCAGGACGTCGGCTACATCTCCACCGGCGGGGGCGCCTTCCTCGAGTTCCTCGAAGGCAAGACCCTGCCGGCGATCGCGGCGCTGGAAGAGCGCTACGAGGGCTGACCCGCGGCCCCACGTCCGCTGTCGGCCACCTTCGGGTGGCCGCTTTCATTTCCAAGCTCAACCGGCGGCGCAGTTGACCACGCGGAACTCCACGCGACGATCCATCGCATCGCTGGCGTCGTCGCGCCCGGTGCCCACCATGGTCTCGCGCGAGCCATAGCCGACCGCGATCGTGCGTGTCGCCAGCTTCGCCTCGTTCGCAAGCAGCGACCGGCGCACGGCTTCGGCACGCAGCAGCGACAGCCGCTCGTTCAGCGGCTCGGGCCCCGTGCGGCTGGCGTGTCCCGCCACTTCGAGACAGGCTTCGCCTTGTGCCGCGCTGCGCGCAATCTGGCCGAGCCACATCGGATAAGCGCCCGACAGCCTGCGCTCGGGGACGAAACCCGTGCTGCCCGGGCGGAACAGGAACTTCACCGCCAGGCGCTGCTGCTCGAGCCCGAAATCGACCAGCCGGCCAAAAGCCCGGTTCGCCGCATCCACGTGCCCCAGTCGAGTGTTGGTGAGATAGAGCCCGTTGAGCACGCGCAGTTGTCGGCCCGCCGGCGTTTCCTCGGCAGCCTCGTAGCGCTCGAGCGCATCCCTGTACCGCCCCGCGTTGTAGGCGTCGACCGCCTGACTGATGAGGCTTGCGGTGAGGATGCCGTCAAGATATGCGGGCTGGATCGGATCGCCCGCCTTGGTGCCCTGGCAGGTGCGGATGTAGCCGTCGACACGCGGGTCGCGCGCCCAGGCGGGACTGTCGCGAAAGGCCGGCAGCGGGGTGCTGTCCACGCCTTCGAGCTGCGAACGTGCCAAGCCCTTGCTGACGATCTTGCCAGTCCCCAGGTCGGCCAGCGCAAGGCAGAAGCGATAAGCGGCCCGGCTGCCTTCGGTGCGTCCCGCCGCGCTCACCGGGGTGAAGGTGCCGACCAGCACCCAGGGCGCACGGCGCAGGCTGGCGGCATCGAAGGGCAGGATCTCGAAGCGGGGGTAACGGCTGCGCGCCAGTTCGGCAATGCGCTCGCCGATCGCCTTCGTGGCGACGGTCTGCTCACCGGCCATGCCGTCGACCAGCGGGTCGATGACCACGGCAACGCGATCGGCTCCGGCAGGCAGAGCGGCGCGGGTGAACACGTCGTTGGCCGCAGCCAGCACCGCTTCGTCGAATGCCAGGATCGGCGGGGACGCGGGTGCCGCAGCGGGCGCTGGCGTCGATGCCGCAGGAGCAGGCGCAGGTGCTGATCCGTCGAGCAGCGCCGACATCTGCGTGCAGCCGCCGATGAAGAGCATGGTCGCCACGGCGAGGATCTGAATGGCCTTGTGCTTCATCGCGTGCACTCCCTGCGTTCGCTGTCGGATACGGGTTCGCCGAGCTGCATGCGCTCGAGCACCGCGGTACAGCGTGCCGACAGCGTCGAACTGCTCAATCGCGTCTGCGCCTTCGGCGCGATGCGCGGTGCCGGCGGTGGCTTGGACACCGTCGCCTGCTGTACATCAACGTTCGGCGCTACGGGCGAATCCGCGCCAGGGACGGTGATCACCCGAGCTTCGATCTCACGCTGCACAGGGCCTGCTTCCGGCGCAAGGGGCGGCGCCGGAATCGGGGAGCCACCCGGCACAAGCGGATCACTTCGAGGAGCAGACTCGACCACGGTCGAGACCGGCAACGGATCGGGCGTCGGCGCCGGGCTCCCCCACCGCCACATGCCCGCCACCGCCAGCACTGACGCAGCCATGACGGCAGCGACACCCCACGCATACCGCCGCACTCCGCGCCGCGGCGGCTCGGCCGGCGGCAATGGCGTACTGGACTGGACCGGCCCGCCCTGAGGTGGCGGACCCGCCAGCGTGGAAATCGCCCTCGTCAGGGCCACGAACTCCGCCGCCTCGGGGTCCCCCTCCCAGTCGCTGAGGTCACAGGCTTGCACGCTGCGAAACCCCATCGGCGGCCGGACCTGCTCGATCAGCACCGGTACCAGGCGCGCACGCGCCAACCCCTCCTCCGCCTCCTCGTGCACCCAGCGGCTCGCGAGCGCGCTTGCCGACCACAGCACGACCATGCACCGCGTGCCTTCGATCGCGCGTTCGATCGTCTCGCGCCAAGTGCTGCCGGGTGCGATCTCGCGATCCCACCACACCGTCCAGCCCAAGGCTTCGAGCGCGCTCGAAACCGCACCAGCGCGTGCGCGATCTTCTTCGGCATAGCTGAGAAAGACATCTGCCTGCATCGCGCCTCCCGCAAGGGGACGGGGACCATGATTGTGTTGTGGCAGACGCCTTTGGGCCTGTCAATGCGATCAAGAACCGATTCGATCAACAATCGAATTCGCGTGCCCTCAGCATGACTGCGTTGCGCGGACGATCTTCAGGTTTTCGCCAAACCCGGCCACGGTAGAATCCGCAGGCACCACGCGCCAGGCAAAACATCGAACCGGAGACCGCATGTCCCGCCACACCAAGATCGTCGCCACCCTCGGCCCCGCCTCGTCCGACCTCCACACCCTCGAACGCATGGTGCAGGCTGGCCTGGACGTCGTACGCATGAACTTCTCCCACGGCAAGGCGGAAGAACATGTTGCGCGTGCCAATGCCATCCGCGATGCATCCGCACTTGCCGGGCGCCCGGTCGGCATCCTCGCCGACCTGCAGGGCCCGAAGATCCGCATCGGCAAGTTCGAGAACGGCCGCATCACCCTGACCCGCGATGCGCCCTTCGTGCTCGACGCGCGCTGCGAGCTGGGCAACATCCAGCGCGTCGGCCTCGACTACAAGGACCTGCCGAAAGACGTCAAGGTCGGCGACGTGCTGCTGCTCGACGACGGCCGCGTGAAGCTGACCGTGCAGCGCGTGCTCGGCCACGAGATCCACACCGTCGTGAAGGTGGGCGGCGAGCTGTCGAACAACAAGGGCATCAACCGCCAGGGCGGCGGCCTGACCGCGCCGGCGCTCACCGCCAAGGACATGGACGACATCCGCACCGCGGCGCAGATCGGCGTGGACTTCGTCGCCGTGTCCTTCCCCAAGACCGCGGCCGACATGTACATGGCACGCCAGTTGCTGCGCGCGGCAGGCAGTTCGGCGCTGCTGATCGCCAAGATCGAGCGCACCGAGGCAGTCGCCAACCTCGACGAGATCCTCGACGCCTCGGACGGCATCATGGTGGCGCGCGGCGACCTCGCGGTGGAAGTCGGCGACGCTGCGGTGCCCGCGCTGCAGAAGAAGATGATCCGCGCCGCGCGCGACCGCAACAAGCTCACCATCACCGCCACCCAGATGATGGAGTCGATGATCACCAGCCCGGTGCCGACCCGCGCCGAGGTCTCGGACGTGGCCAACGCGGTGCTCGACGGCACCGACGCGGTGATGCTGTCGGCGGAGACCGCCTCCGGGCAGTTCCCGGTGGAGGTCATCGAGGCGATGAGCCGCGTCTGCCTCGAGGCCGAGAAATCCGCCGAGGTGAGCCTCGACCGCGAGGTGCTCAACCGCGTGTTCACGCGCATCGACCAGTCGATCGCGATGGCTGCTATCTGGACCGCCTACCACCTCAAGGTGAAGGCGATCGCCTCGCTCACCCAGACCGGCTCGACCGCACTTTGGATGAGCCGGCTCAATGCCGGGGTACCGATCTACGCCCTCACCCCCGAGGTCTCGGCGCGCAACCAGATGACGCTGTACCGCGAGGTCCATCCGCTGCTGATGAGCCAGACCCACCAGGACCGCGACGTGCTGCTGTGGGAGGCCGAGCAGGTGCTGCTGGAGCAGGGCGTGGTCGACTACGGCGACCTGATCGTGCTCACCATCGGCGAGCCGATCGGCGCCGCGGGCGGTACCAACACGCTCAAGATCGTGCGCGTCGGCGAGCACCACATGCCGGGCACGCTCGACGACCCGGTCTGACGCTCACGATCAGGCTCCGCGCACGCGTCGCTCACACGCCGGCCGTGCCCGGAAGCCGCATTCGTCGCGACACAGGCTAAAATATCATTTTACGATCGCCCGCCGCCCACGCGGGCTGCCCTCTTCCGGAGAGACTCCATGCCCCTCGTTTCCATGCGCCAGCTGCTCGACCACGCCGCCGAACACAGCTACGGCCTGCCCGCCTTCAACGTGAACAACCTCGAGCAGGTCCAGGCCATCATGGAAGCGGCTGCCGAATGCGACAGCCCGGTGATCATGCAGGCCTCGGCCGGCGCGCGTAAGTACGCGGGCGAGGCCTTCCTGCGCCACCTCATCGAGGCCGCCGTCGAGTCCTACCCGAACATCCCCATCGTCATGCACCAGGACCACGGCCAGAGCCCGGCGATCTGCATGGGCGCGATCCGCTCCGGTTTTTCCAGCGTGATGATGGACGGTTCGCTGCTGGAAGACGGCAAGACACCCTCCTCCTACGAATACAACGTCGCCGTCACCCGTGAGGTGGTGAAGTTCTCGCACGCGATCGGCGTCAGCGTGGAAGGCGAGCTCGGCTGCCTCGGCTCGCTCGAGACCGGCCAGGCCGGCGAGGAAGACGGCGTTGGCGCGGAGGGTACGCTCGACCACAGCCAGATGCTCACCGACCCCGACCAGGCCGCCGACTTCGTCAAGCACACCGACTGCGACGCGCTCGCCATCGCCATCGGCACCAGCCACGGCGCCTACAAGTTCAGCCGCAAGCCCACCGGCGACATCCTCGCCATCGAGCGCATCAAGGCCATCCACGCCCGCATCCCCAACACCCACCTGGTGATGCACGGCTCGTCGTCGGTGCCGCAGGAGCTGCTCGAGATCATCCGCCAGTACGGCGGCGACATGAAGGAGACCTACGGCGTGCCGGTCGAGGAGATCGTGCAGGGCATCAGGTACGGCGTGCGCAAGATCAACATCGACACCGACATCCGCCTGGCGATGACCGGCGCGGTGCGCAAGTTCCTGGTCGAGAACCCCTCCAAGTTCGACCCGCGCGAGTTCAACAAGCCCGCCCGCGAAGCCGCCAAGCTGGTGTGCAAGGCGCGTTTCGAAGCCTTCGGCTGCGCCGGCATGGCCTCGAAGATCAAGTCGGTCTCGCTCGAGAAGATGGCAGCGCGCTACAAGGCGGGCGAGCTGACGCAGATCGTGCGCTGAGTTTCACCGCCTCCGAAGCACCTGAAAACGCGCCCTCGTGGCGCGTTTTTCATTTTGGGCGCTGCCCGGCTGCAAGACCTTCAGCGCTCCATCGCCCGCATCCGCGCCGCCCCTTCGGTCTGCAGGAATTCCAGCAGCGCATCGAGCGCCGGCGTCATCGGCCGGTCGGTGCGCGACACCACGTTCCACTCCCGGATCACCGGCGTATCGGCCACGTCCAGGCGCACCAGGCGCCCGCTTTCCACCTCCATCGCAAAGGTGTGGTGTGACAGGAAGGCGATGCCCATGCCGGCCATCACCGCCTGCTTCAAGGTCTCGTTGCTGCCGAGCTCGTCCGCCGCCAGCGGCTTGACGCCGTGCGCGCGCAGGAAGCGCTCGAGGTTGTCGCGCGTGCCCGAGCCCTGCTCGCGCAGCAGCAGGCGCTCGTCGGTGAGCGCCGCGGGCGGGATGCGCTTGCGCCCCGCCAGGCGGTGATCCGGGCGCGCGACGAAGGACAGCCGGTGCGGCGCGAAGGGGATGCGGCGCAGGTCCAGCCCGCGCGGCGGCTGGCCCATGATGGCGACGTCGCAGCGCTGCTCCTGCAGCAGGGTGCGCACGCGCTCGCGGTTCTCCACCGTCAGCCGGAAGGTGATGTCCGGGTGACGGCGGCCGAATTCGGCCAGCAGGTGCGGCACGAAATATTCGGCGGTGGTGATCGCCACCACATCCAGCGTGCCCGCCGCCACGCCCATGCGCGCCTTCAGCTCGACCTCGGCCATCTCCAGGCTTTGCAGCGCCTGGCGCGCCGCCCGCACCAGGATTTCGCCCGCCGGCGTGAGGTGGATCTCGCGCCGGCCATCGACCAGCACCTGGCCGACGATGGCCTCCGCGTCGCGGATCTGCATCGAGATCGCGGGCTGGGTCAGGTGCAGCAGGCGCGCGGCCTGCGTGAAGCTGGCGCTGTCGGCCACCGCCACCAGGGCACGGAGCTGCTTGAAGGTCAGGCGTTGCGCGAGCTTCATCAGAAAACCTTATCTCAAAAGGCCATAAAACGTCATTTGAGCTTATTGAAGCGCCGAACTATTGTCCAGTCACCACTGCTTGACACACCACTCGCAGCATACAAAAGGAAGGAGACACGACATGGGCGCCGCAGACACCCCGCAGCAGATCCTCGATCCCAAGAAGCGCTACCAGGCTGGCGTGCTCAAGTACGCGCAGATGGGCTACTGGGACGCCGACTACGAGCCGAAGGACACCGACGTGCTCGCCGTCTTCCGCATCACCCCGCAGGAAGGCGTCGACCCGATCGAGGCCGCCGCCGCGGTCGCCGGCGAATCCTCCACCGCCACCTGGACCGTGGTGTGGACCGACCGCCTCACCGCCTGCGACAAGTACCGCGCCAAGGCCTACCGCATCGACCCGGTGCCGGGCCAGGAAGGCCAGTACTTCTGCTGGGTCGCCTACGACCTCGACCTGTTCGAGGAAGGCTCGATCGCCAACCTCACCGCGTCGATCATCGGCAACGTCTTCAGCTTCAAGCCGCTCAAGGCCGCGCGCCTCGAGGACATGCGCCTGCCGGTGGCCTACGTGAAGACCTTCCGCGGCCCGCCGACCGGCATCGTCGTCGAGCGCGAGCGCCTCGAGAAATACGGCCGCCCGCTGCTCGGCGCGACGATGAAACCCAAGCTGGGACTCTCGGGCAAGAACTACGGCCGTGTGGTCTATGAAGCCCTGCGCGGCGGTCTGGACTTCACCAAGGATGACGAGAACATCAACTCGCAGCCCTTCATGCACTGGCGCGACCGCTTCCTGTACTGCATGGAAGGCGTCAACCAGGCCGCGGCGCAGACCGGCGAATCCAAGGGCCACTACCTCAACATCACCGCCGGCACCATGGAGGAGATGTACAAGCGCGCCGAGTTCGCCCGCGAGCTCGGTTCGTGCATCGTCATGATCGACCTCGTCATCGGCTGGACCGCGATCCAGTCGATCAGCAACTGGTGCCGCGACAACGACATGATCCTGCACATGCACCGCGCGGGCCACGGCACCTACACCCGGCAGAAGAACCACGGCGTGAGCTTCCGCGTGATCGCCAAGTGGCTGCGCCTGGCCGGCGTCGATCACCTGCACGCGGGCACCGCGGTGGGCAAGCTCGAAGGCGACCCGATGACGGTGCAGGGCTTCTACAACGTCTGCCGCGACACCTACACCAAACAGGATCTGCCGCGCGGCCTGTTCTTCGACCAGGACTGGGCGAGCATCAAGCGCGTGATGCCGGTGGCCTCGGGCGGCATCCACGCCGGCCAGATGCACCAGCTGCTCGACCTGTTCGGCGACGAATGCGTGCTGCAGTTCGGCGGCGGCACCATCGGCCACCCGATGGGCATCCAGGCCGGCGCCACCGCCAACCGCGTCGCGCTCGAATCGATGGTGCTCGCCCGCAACGAAGGCCGCGACATCCTCAACGAAGGCCCGCAGATCCTCGCCGACGCCGCCAAGTGGTGCCAGCCGCTGCGCGCCGCGCTCGATACCTGGGGCGACATCACCTTCAACTACACCAGCACCGACACGTCCGACTTCGTGCCGACCGCCAGCGTGGCCTGAGCCATCGCGCCAGAGGAGACACCATCATGCGCATCACCCAAGGCTGCTTTTCCTTCCTGCCCGACCTCACCGACACCCAGGTCGCGGCGCAGATCAACTACTGCCTCGAGCAGAACTGGGCGGTCGCCCTCGAGTTCACCGACGACCCGCACCCGCGCAACACCTACTGGAACATGTGGGGCCTGCCGATGTTCGACCTGCGCGACCCGGCCGGCGTGATGGGCGAGCTCAAGGCCTGCCGCGAGGCCAACCCCGAGAACTACATCCGCATCAACGCCTTCGACTCGACCAAGGGCTGGGAGACGGTGCGCATGTCATTCATCGTCCAGCGCCCCACCGTCGAGCCCGGCTTCCGCCTCATCCGCCAGGAAACGCAGGGCCGCAACCTGCGCTACACGATGGAGAGCTACGCCGTCGGCCGCAACCCGGAAGGCGCGCGCTACGCGAGCTGAGCGCCTGACGGCGCCCTTGTCGGTGGGAGCGGGCTTGCCCGCTCCCAGAAACCCGCTCCCACGCCCCCACCCAGTCAGGAGACGAGACCATGAACGCCCCCGAGAAGGCCCCCAAGCAGCCCCCCGAGCAGGCTCCCGCCAGCATCGACCTCGGCGCCGAGTTCCGCGACGCCGGCATCGGCGAGGTGCTCGAGTCGCTCGAGCGCGACCTCGTCGGCCTCGCCCCGGTGAAGCGTCGCGTGCGTGAGATCGCCGCCCTGCTGCTCGTCGACCGCGTGCGCCAGCGCCTGGGGCTCGCCACCGAGCACCCCTCGCTGCACATGAGCTTCACCGGCAACCCCGGCACCGGCAAGACCACGGTGGCGATGCGCATGGCCGAGATCCTGCATCGGCTGGGCTACTGCCGCCGCGGCCACGTGGTGGCGGTGACGCGCGACGACCTCGTCGGCCAGTACATCGGCCACACCGCGCCCAAGACCAAGGAAGTGCTCAAGCGCGCGATGGGCGGCGTGCTCTTCATCGACGAGGCCTACTACCTCTACCGGCCCGAGAACGAAAAGGACTACGGCCAGGAGGCGATCGAGATCCTGCTGCAGGTGATGGAGAACCAGCGCGACGACCTGGTGGTGATCCTCGCCGGCTACGCCGACCGCATGGAGCGCTTCTTCGAATCCAACCCCGGCATGAAGTCGCGCGTCGCCCACCACGTCGACTTCCCCGACTACAGCAACGATGAGCTCGGCGAGATCGCCCAGCGCATGCTCACCGGCTGGAACTACCGCTTCGACGAGGCCGCGCGCCGCGCCTTCGACGAATACGTCGTGCTGCGCCGGCGCCAGTCGCACTTCGCCAACGCACGCAGCGTGCGCAATGCGCTCGACCGCATGCGCCTGCGCCAGGCCCTGCGCCTGTTCGAATCCGGCGCGATCGTCGATGCCGAGGCCTTGACCACCATCACCGAATCCGACGTGCGCGCCAGCCGCCACTTCCAGCAGGCCGAAGCCGACTGAGCGCCACAGACGCGCCGCAACCATAACGACAACGCACCACAACGGGCGCCAGTCCGGCACCACCCGGAGGAGACACACCATGTTCAGCCTCGACCGCAGCACGCTCACCGAATACCTGATCGAACACCGCCGCCGCAACCCGGAGGCCACCGGCGAGCTCAACGCCCTCATCCTGCAGGTCGCCCAGGCCTGCAAGGCGATCTCGCGCGCAGTGGCCCACGGCGCCCTCGCCGACGTGCTCGGCAGCCGCGACAGCACCAACGTGCAGGGCGAGGAGCAGAAGAAGCTCGACGTGCTCGCCGACGAGATCTTCCTGCGCGCCACGCACTGGGGCGGCGAACTCGCCGGCATGGTCTCGGAAGAGAACGAGGCCCCGATCCCGCTGCCCGCCAGCGACCAGCGCGGCAAGTACCTGCTCGCGTTCGATCCGCTCGATGGCTCCAGCAACATCGACGTCAACGTGGCGGTCGGCTCCATCTTCTCCGTGCTGCGCGCGCCGCGCCCGGGCGAGGACGCCGCAGCCGAGGAATTCCTGCAGCCCGGCAGCCAGCAGGTTGCCGCCGGCTACGCGATCTACGGCCCATCGACGATGCTGATGCTGTCGGTCGGCAACGGCGTCGCGGGCTTCACCCTGGACCCGATCATCGGCGAGTTCTACCTCACCCACCCCGACATCCGCGTGCCCGAAACCACGCGCGAGTTCGCCATCAACGCCTCCAACTCGCGCTTCTGGGAACAGCCGGTACGGCGCTACGTGGACGAATGCCTGGCGGGGCGTACCGGCCCACGCGGCGCCGACTTCAACATGCGCTGGATCGCCTCGCTGGTGGCCGAGACCCATCGCATCCTGATGCGCGGCGGCGTCTTCCTCTACCCGCGCGACCGCAAGGACCCGGCCAAGCCCGGGCGGCTGCGCCTGCTCTACGAATGCAACCCGATCGGCTTCCTGATCGAGCAGGCGGGCGGACGCGCCAGCACCGGCGTGCGCCCGGTGCTCGAGGTCCAGCCCGAGGGCCTGCACCAGCGCATCGGCTTCGTGTTCGGCTCGAAGGAAGAGGTCGAGCGCGTCGAGCGTTACCACAACGAGCCGCTCATTGGCGGCGAACAGGACGAGCTGCCGCTGTTCCACGCCCGCTCGCTGTTCCGCGACACCGAATTCGCTCAGTAGCCACAAGAAAAGGGGGAGACACCATGTCCGAACGCCATCCGATCGTCGCCATCACCGGCTCGTCCGGTGCCGGCACCAGCACCGTGCAGCGCACCTTCGAGGAGATCTTCCGCCGCGAGAGCGTGACCGCCGCGGTCATCGAAGGCGACAGCTTCCATGCCTACGACCGCAAGACCATGCGTGAAAAGCTCGCCGCCTGCGACGTCGACGGCAACTGCCAGTTGAGCCACTTCGGCCCCGAGGCCAACCTGTTCGGCGAAATCGAGAACCTGTTTCGCAGCTATGCCGAGTCCGGGACCGGCAAACGGCGCAAATACCTGCACAGCGTCGAAGAAGCCGAGCCGTACAAGCAGGAGCCCGGCACCTTCACCCCATGGGAGGAGGTCCCGACCGGCACCGACCTGATGTTCTACGAAGGCCTGCACGGCGCCGTGCAGCACGAGAACATCGACGTGGCGCGCTTCGTCGATCTGCTGATCGGCGTGGTGCCGGTGATCAACCTGGAGTGGATCCAGAAGCTGAACCGCGACAAGAGCATGCGCGGCTACTCCACCGAGGCCGTCACCGACACCATCCTGCGTCGCATGCACGACTACGTGCATTACATCTGCCCGCAGTTCGCACGCACCCATGTGAACTTCCAGCGCGTGCCGATGGTGGACACCTCCAACCCCTTCATCGCGCGCGCCATCCCCACTGCAGACGAGTCGATGGTGGTGATCCGCTTCGCCAACCCGAAGGGCATCGACTTTCCCTACCTGCTCAACATGATCAACGACAGCTTCATGAGCCGCGCCAACACCATCGTGGTGCCGGGCGGAAAGATGGAACTGGCGATGCAGCTGATTTTCACCCCCTTCATCTGGCGCCTGATGGACCGCCGCCGCAAGGCGCTGGCGCAGTGACGCCCACCGCACCGGAGACACCTCGATGAACATGCGACTCACCCAGGCGCCGATCGACACCCTGTGCGCCAACGCGCTGCGCTTTCTCGCCATCGACGCCGTCGAAGCCGCCAGGTCCGGCCACCCCGGCATGCCGATGGGCATGGCCGAGATCGCCGTCACCTTGTGGACGCGGCACCTGAAGCACGATCCGGCGGACCCCGCCTGGGCCGACCGTGACCGCTTCGTGCTCTCCAACGGCCACGGCTCGATGCTGCTCTACGCCCTGCTCCACCTCAGCGGCTACGACCTGCCGGTGGAGGAGCTCAAGCGCTTCCGCCAGCTCGACAGCCGCACCCCCGGCCACCCCGAAGTCGGCCACACGCCCGGGGTGGAGACCACCACCGGCCCGCTCGGCCAGGGCCTCACCAACGCCGTGGGCATGGCGCTCGCCGAGAAGCTGCTCGCCGCCGAGTTCAACCGCCCCGGCCACGCCATCGTCGATCACCGCACCTGGGTCTTCCTCGGCGACGGCTGCCTGATGGAAGGCATCAGCCACGAGGCCGCGAGCTTCGCCGGTGTGCAGCGGCTGTCGAAACTCATCTGCTTCTGGGACGACAACCGCATCTCGATCGACGGCGAAGTCGAAGGCTGGTTCGCCGACGACACCCCGGCACGCTTTCGCGCCTATGGCTGGAACGTGGTCGAGGCGGTCAATGGCCACGACGTCGAGGCCGTCGACCGCGCGATCCGCGAGGCGCTCGCCAACACCGAGAACGACATCGGCCCCACCCTGATCTGCTGCCGTACCAACATCGGCCATGGCAGCCCGGGCCGCGCCGGCACGGCCGATGTGCACGGCGCGCCGCTCGGCGCCGAAGAGAGCGCCGCCACCCGCAGCGCGCTCGGCTGGGCGCACGGCCCCTTCGAGATCCCGGACGAGGTGCGCCAGGCCTTCGACGCCCGCCCCCGCGGCGCGTCCCGGCATGCCGACTGGCAGGCGCGCTTCGACGCCTACGCCGCCGCGTTTCCCGACGAGGCGGAAGCGTTCGCCCGCCGCATGGCGGGCAAGCTGCCGGTGGGCTTCAACATCCTGTCCAACGCCATCCTGCGCGGGGTCGCCAAGGAAGCCGCAACCGTCGCCACCCGCAAGGCCAGCCAGCAGGCCATCGGCCGCCTGGCGCGCGCGCTGCCCGAGCTGCTCGGTGGCTCGGCCGACCTCACCCACTCCAACCTCACCGACTGGCCAGGCTGCGGCGCGGTGCGCGCGGATGAGCCCGGGCGCCACATCAACTGGGGCGTACGCGAGTTCGGCATGGCCGCGGCCTTGAACGGCATCGCCCTGCACGGCGGCTTCATCCCCTTCGGCGCCACCTTTCTGGTGTTCTCCGACTACGCCCGCAACGCCATCCGCATGAGCGCGCTGATGAAGCAGCGCGTGGTGTACGTGATGACGCACGACTCGATCGGCCTCGGCGAGGACGGCCCCACCCACCAGCCGGTCGAACACATCCCCAGCCTGCGCCTGATCCCGGGGCTGGACGTGTGGCGGCCCTGCGACGCGGTGGAAACGCAAGCTGCCTGGAACGCCGCAGTCACGCGCCGCGATGGTCCCAGCCTGCTCGCACTGTCGCGCCAGAACCTGCCGCATCAACCCAGAGACGAGATGCAGGTCCAGGCCATCCTGCGCGGCGGCTATGTGCTCGCCGATGCGGACACACCCGCGCTCATCATCATCGCCACCGGCTCGGAGGTCGCGCTGGCGATGGCCGCGCGCGAGGCGCTGGCAGCGGATGGCCTTGCCGTGCGTGTGGTGTCCATGCCTTGCACCACGCTGTTCGACCGCCAGACCGATGAATGGCGGCGCAGCGTGCTGTCGCCGGGCGTGCCGCGCCTGGTCGTCGAAGCCGCGCGCAGCGACGGCTGGTGGCGCTATATCGCGAGCGATGGCGGCGCCGGGGGCGAGGTCATCGGCATCGACCGCTTTGGCGAATCCGCTCCCGCCGGGGCCTTGATGAAGCGCTTCGGCTTCACCCCCGAAGCCGTGGTCGAGCGCGCCCGCGCCCTGCTCACGCCCGCGCCATGAACGCATCGCCCCACCCCGAACGGAGCCCTGTCATGAACTTCCTGCGTCTCTCCGAGCTCGATCTCTCCGGCACGCGAGTCTTCATCCGAGCCGACTTCAACGTGCCCTTCAATGCCGACGGCACGCTCTCGGACGACACCCGCATCCGCGCCACGCTGCCGGCGATCTGTCACTGTCTGGAGGCCGGCGCGGCGGTGATGATCACCTCCCACCTCGGCCGCCCCATCGAAGGCGCGCTCACCACGGCCGACTCCCTCGCCCCGGTCGCCGCGGCCCTGTCCGCGCTGCTCGGCCGCCCGGTGCCGCTGATCAGGGACTGGATCAACGGCCAGTTCAGCGTGCAGCCGGGCGAGGTGGTGTTGCTCGAGAACTGCCGCGGCAACGTCGGCGAGAAGGCCGACGACCCGGCGCTGGCCGCACGCATCGCCCGCTTCATCGACGTCTATGTGAACGACGCCTTCGGCACCGCCCACCGCAAGGAATGCACGCTGCACGCGCTGGCGCTCGCCGCGCCGCTGGCCTGCGCCGGGCCGCTGATGACCGCCGAGCTCGACGCGCTGGGTCGTGCACTCGCCCAGCCCGCGCGCCCGCTCGCCGCCATCGTCGCCGGCTCCAAGGTCTCGACCAAGCTCACCATCCTCGACAGCCTCGCCGACAAGGTCGATGTGCTGGTGCTCGGCGGTGGCATCGCCAACACCTTCCTTGCCGCACGCGGCTGCGAGGTCGGCAGCTCGCTGCACGAGCCCGAGCTGCTCGAGGCCGCGCGCCGGGTCGAGCGCCGGCTGGCCGAGCGCGGCGGCGTGGTCTGGCTGCCCGAGGACGTGGTGATCGCCGACCGCTTCGCAGCAGATGCCGCCACCCGCATCTGCGATGCCGAGGCCGTGCCACCGGGCTGGATGATCCTCGACATCGGCCCCAAGAGTCGTGACTCCCTCGCCAGCGTGCTCGCGCGCGCCGGCACCATCGTGTGGAACGGCCCGGTCGGCGTCTTCGAGATGGACGCCTTCGCCGCCGGCACGCGCGCGCTCGCCGAGGCCATCGCCAACAGCCCCGCCTACAGCATCGCCGGCGGCGGCGACACGCTGGCCGCGATCGCGCGCTTCGGCGTGGGCGAACGCATCGACTACATCTCCACCGGCGGCGGCGCCTTCCTGGAATTCCTCGAGGGCCGCGAGTTGCCCGCCATCGCCGCGCTGCGCGCCCGCGCCCGTCCGGCCAGCCGCCGCGTCGAGCCGGTACCACAGTTCGAGCACGAACCCGAGCTCACCTGACCATCCGCACCAGGGTCGCCGTGGGAGCGGGCTTGCCCGCGAACGGTGCCCACAGCATTCGCGGGCAAGCCCGCTCCCCCAAAACCCGCTCGACAAGAATCCGCCCACAAAACCGTCCAGCCATCTTCCCGGAGACTCCTCATGGCCATGATCGCCCTGCGCCAGTTGCTCGACCACGCCGCCGAGCACGACTACGGCGTGCCCGCCTTCAACATCAACAACATGGAACAGATCCAGGCGATCATGCTCGCCGCCGAGGCCACCGCCAGCCCGGTGATCCTGCAGGCTTCGGCCGGTGCGCGCGGCTACGCCGGCGAGGCCTTCCTGAAGAAGATGGTCGAGGCCGCCGTCGAGCAATGGCCCGACATCCCGATCTGCCTGCACCAGGACCACGGCGCCAGCCCGGCGGTGTGCCAGCAGTCGATCCGCAGCGGCTTCACCAGCGTGATGATGGACGGCTCGCTGCGTGAGGACATGAAGACCCCGGCGAGCTACGAATACAACGTGGACGTCACCCGCCGCGTGGTGGAGATGGCGCACGCGGTGGGCGTGTCGGTGGAGGGCGAGCTCGGCTGCCTCGGCTCGCTCGAGACCGGCCAGGCCGGGGAAGAAGACGGCGTCGGCGCCGAAGGCACGCTCGACCACAGCCAGATGCTGACCGACCCCGCGGAGGCCGCCGACTTCGTCGCCGCCACCGGCGTCGATGCCCTGGCGGTGGCGATCGGCACCAGCCACGGCGCCTACAAGTTCTCCCGTCCGCCCACCGGCGACATCCTCGCAATCGAGCGCATCGCCGCGATCCACGCGCGCATCCCCGACACCCACCTGGTGATGCATGGGTCGAGCAGCGTGCCGCAGGAGTGGCTCGCCATCATCCGCGAGCACGGCGGCGAGATCGGCGAGACCTACGGCGTGCCGGTCGAGGCCATCGTGCAGGGCATCAGGAGCGGCGTGCGCAAGGTCAACATCGACACCGACCTGCGCCTGGCGATGAGCGGCGCGATGCGCCGGCTGATGGCTACCGACCGCAAGGAGTTCGACCCGCGCAAGTTCTTCAAGGCCGCCCGCGATGCTGCGCGCGACATCTGCCGCGCGCGCTTCGAGGCCTTCGGCTGCGCCGGGCACGCCAGCCGCATCAAGCCGCTGGCGCTGGACGTGCTCGCGCGTCGCTACGCCGCCGGGCAGCGCTGATCGCCAACGGATCGCGGCTCACCGAGCCCCGTTTCGCGCTCATCGCGTCTGCAGGCCCAGCGCGGCACGCCCTTCATCGGACATCGCTCGCCGCTGCCGCCGCGCACGACCGTCTCTCCTTACTCCCTGCCCTCGGGCATTCAGCCCGCTTCCGTTCCGGAAGCGGGCTTTTTTTGCCTGATCGCCCCAGTCCTCATGATTTCACGCTTGTCAGTGCCTGAAGCCGTGGGCAAGAATGGCCCTCGGCACTTCTGCCCCGCCACGCGCTGAACCGCGCGCCGACCCGCCCGCCATCATGTCCTCCCTGTTCGAACAGCACCCCCTGCGCCAGACCCTCAACGACGAGGTCCATGCCCGCCCGCCGGTTCCACTCGACACGCCGGAGTTCGTCACCTATCTCGCCTTCCTGCACCACGAGGGCAGCGCTAGCCGCGAGTCCTCGCACCTGGCTCAGCTCGCCGAACAGCTCGGCCTGCCGGCACCGATCACCGACACGGGCCATGTGCTGCTCGAGGCCGAGGGCTTCCGGCTCAAGTGGGAGCGCCACAACGAATTCTCGAGCTACTGCTTCTTCCGCCGCATCGAGCCCGAAGACAGCCCGGACGAATACGCGCTGCTGCATGTCCCCGCGGCCTGGCGCAAGGCGATCCCCGGCCAGTTGATCGCCGCCACCCACATCGAGCTGCGCAGCGTTACCGAGGTACCGCTGGAGACCGTGCTGCACCAGCAGTCGCGCTACGGCCAGGCGATGGTGGCCTCCAGCGTCTCCGACGGCGCGGGCTGGGTGATGACCGACTTCCACCTGCATGAGGGCTTCTCGCACTTCCTGCTGCTCGACAACGGCTTCACGCCACGCCAGGCCGGCCGCATCGCCCAGCGCCTGGTCGAGATCGAGACCTACCGGGTGATGGCGCTGCTCGCCTTCCCAGTTGCCAAGGACGTCGGCCGGCTGGTGTCGCGCGCGGAGGACGAACTCGCCGACCTGATGGACGGCATGGGCCAGTCGCGCAGCGCCGAGGACGACCGCGCCGTGCTCGTCCGCCTGTCGCGGCTGGCCGCCGAGGTCGAGCGCTCGGTGGCGCGCACCACCTTCCGCTTCGGCGCCGCCGGCGCCTACTACCGCCTGGTGCGCCAGCGCATCGACGACCTGCGCGAGCAGCGCCTGCCCGGCTTCTCGCCGATCGGCGAGTTCATGGATCGCCGCCTGGTCCCCGCGATCGACACCTGCACCTCGATCGCCCGCCGCCAGGACGACATCTCCGGCCGCATCGCGCGCAACTCGCAACTGCTGCGCACCCGCGTCGACATCGAGATCGAGCGCCAGAACCAGGAACTGCTCGCGCAGATGAACCGCCGCGCCAAGATCCAGCTCCACCTGCAGGAGACGGTGGAAGGGCTGTCGGTGGTGGCGATCACCTACTACGCCTCGCAACTGGTCAATTACATCGCCAAGGGCGCCAAGGACTTCATCGCCCCGGCCACGCCGGAGGTGCTTACCGCGCTGTCGATCCCGGTGATCGCGGGGCTGGTGTTCATGGGGCTGCGGCGGATGCGCAAGCTGTTGAGCAAGGAAGAAGGCGGCGACGCGCACGGTTGACGCCGCGGCTCCTCAAGATGTCGATCGGTCTGGCCCGGCGTCCAGGTCGGCCATCGGCCAAGTGGCGTCGTGCGAGGCAGAGCGCGCTCGATCACAGCAACACGGACTCGAGCGGGCGCCGCAGCGAGCGCGGCATCTCGGGTCCGCGGCCGAAGCGAATGACGAGGTCGGGCCGGCCGCCGGTGATGCCGAGGAAGCGGGCGAAAGCGGGACGCAGCGACACCAGCTCGACCGGCTGATTCAGATGTGCGGTGCGCACGCCCATCGCCGTCGCCTGCAGCGCAAAGCGCTGGAAGCAACGGCCGACTTCGATCCAGTGTGCCTTGTCGTCCACCTCGGACACGAACACGGCAATGCCGGCCGCGCTCCGGACATGCCGCGCGTACTTGTCGTTCTCTGCCTGCTCCGAGAAGACGGCATCGAACATCAGCCGGCCCAACCAGCCCGGGAGGGACGGATTTCCGGACGCGCCCGAGAACAACCCGTCCCCCGAGCGGGCTGCCTCGCCGCCGTTGAACCGGATCCAGTCCATGAGCTCGCGCACGAATGCGGGGTCGCGCATCTGTGCGGTGTTGCCCTCGACGACGAAGCCGAGCACTTCTTCCATGGCCCGCGAATCCGTCAGCAGCAGCACCCGGACGCCCTTGCCGGTGCCCGCCGCCTCGAGCCGCTTCAGCTCGTCGAGCGCAAGCGGCCTGGCATCGAACTCGGTCCGGGTCGACTGGCGGCGCGGAATGGCCTCGAACGAGGGGGTGCGTTCGGCGGCCGCAGGCTCGAGCGCGATGTGCAGGGCCTCATCCGCACCCGGGACAAATTCAGGCTCGGCTCGAAGCCCCATTGCCAGCCCGGCCTGCATGAGGTTTTCGGCGGCGCAGCCGAGGCTGACGAAGAGGTGGTGATCGTCCGGGTCCACCACCGGACACCTGCGCCCATGGTCGGGCAAGATCGACACCCGGCGCTCGCCCAGCCTGAACTTCCAGCACTGGGTGTTGTGACTGGACGGCGCAAGCGTGGCGTAGCGCACGAGCTCGCGCAGCGCTGCAGCGTCGTCGCCGGCGGGCTCGCCATGGCGCCAGATCCGGCGCACCGCGTCCTCATAGTGCGCAACACGCCTCGTGTGCGAGACATAGGCCAGGCCGCCAGCCACGCCCAGGCCTGCGGCGGTCGCTGCGGTGATGAACGCCCTTCTCTTCATGGTCGTGCCCCAGTGCGTGGTGCGGGAAGCCACAGCGACACAACGCGCGTCTGGGCCCTGAACGAAAGGTAGATCATCCGAACCCGCCGCGAAAGGCGGAACCGAACCGCGCCGCGGTGGTCCGCAGAGCATGCACAACACAGGACCTGCCACCATGTCGCCCCACGCCAGACTGCGTCGCCAGCTCGTCCTCGGCAGCAGCGCCCTGCTGCTGGCCACGCCGATCACCGCCGCGCAACGCGCGCTCACGCCCAGTCAGATGCTCGGCCCCTTCTATCCGGTCACGCCGCCGCTGCACAAGGACAACGACCTCACCCAGGTCGAGGGTCGCAGCGGCCGCGCCGCCGGGCAGGTCGCCGACCTGTCGGGCCGCGTGCTCGACATCAATGGCCGGCCGCTGGCCGGGCTGCGTGTGGAGATCTGGCAGTGCGACGCCAACGGCCGCTACCGCCACCCGCGCGACCGCGGCGGCCTCGACGAGGACCCGAACTTCCAGGGCTTCGGCCACACCGTCACCGACGCCGAGGGACGCTATCGCTTCCGCACCATCCGCCCGGTGCCCTACCCGGGGCGCACGCCGCACATCCATGCCGCGGTGTTCCAGGAAGCCGACCGCCCCTTCGTCACCCAGATCTACGTCGCCGGCGAGCCGCTCAACGAGCGCGACGGCCTCTTCATGCGCGTCCCCGAGGCACTGCGCCCGCTGCTGCTCGCCGACTTCGTCGCGGTGGATGACCCGGTCGCCGAACTCGCGGCAGAATTCGACTTCGTGTTGTCGCCGGTGCTGGCCGGGCTGTTCGAGGCCCATCCGGAGGCACATGGGGAGGCACACTCGGCCTGACCCCGATCCTGAAGCCCTCTTGCGGATGACCCTGCAGCCATGAACCCTCAACGCGCGCATCCAGGCCCCGACCGGAGGCCCACCCGTCCATGACCGTCCGCACCGTCCTGCGCATGGGCGATGCGCGCCTGCTGCAGCCCGCCGCCCCGGTCACCGCCTTCGGCACGCCCGAGCTCGCCGCGCTCATCGCCGACATGTTCGACACCATGGCGGCCGAAGGCGGCGTCGGCCTCGCCGCCCCGCAGATCGGCGTCGGCGTGCGCGTCGTGATCTTCGGTTTCGAGCACAGCGAGCGCTACCCGGACGCGCCGCCCGTGCCGATGACCGTCCTCATCAACCCGGTGATCACGCCGCTGGACGACAAAACCGAGGACGGCTGGGAAGGTTGCCTCTCGGTCCCCGGCCTGCGCGGCGTCGTGCCCCGCCACACCCGCATCCGCTACCAGGGCTTCACGCCCGATGGGGAACCGATCGACCGCATCGCCGACGGCTTTCACGCCCGCGTGGTGCAGCACGAATGCGACCACCTCGACGGCATGCTGTACCCGATGCGGGTGCGGGACTTCAGCAGGTTCGGGTTCACGGACGTGCTGTTTCCGGAGCTTGCGGCGTAGGGCGGCGCACAGGAAGCCCGCGCTCCTACTCGTAATGCGACCACATCCTGAGCACGCGAACCACGCGCTCATCTGCGAAGACCTCATAGACCAGGCGGTGCTGGATGTTGATCCGCCGCGAGTAAGGCCCGGCAAGATCACCGACGAGCTTCTCGTAGGGCGGCGGCTTCTGGAAAGGGTCGTTTGCCAGGATCGCCAGCAATTCCTGAGCTTTCGACTTCAGGCCCGCAGCGGCCAGCTTCTTCGCGTCCTTCTGGGCGTGCTTCGAGAACCCGAGCTGCCAACTCACCAGTCAAGCTCCCCGGCACTCTCGCCAAGCGGCTCGGCCATACCCTCCTTGATGGACTCGCGCATCCCCGGAATCGAAAGCAGGTAAAGGGTTTCCTGTATGGCCTGCCAATCCTCCGCGGACAGCAAGACGGCGCTCGTGCGCTTGCCCGCGATGTGGATCGGCTGATGGGACTCCGCGGTTTGATCGATGAGGCGGTAGAGGTTGGCCCGTGCTTCGGAGGCGGTAAGTGTGGTCATGGCTGGTCTCCGTCGAGACGATGAACGTACGACATAGCGTACGCCTCGTCAATGCTGGCGCGCAGGCTTCCTTGGGCCGAGATCCACCGTGACAACTTGGCAAGGATCATCGCTAACAACTTGAGCGCACCAACGAGTTTCCCGGCAACTCGCGAGCAAACGAAAGACCTGGCCCCAAGGGCTTCCCTTCCGCGTTTGGATGTAGCACCGCCGGGCACCTTCACCTCCCCTATAATCCCGGCTTTGCCAGCAACCCGAGGCCCCACCGTGGCGACGCCCATTTTCGAGACTTCCATCAAGAGCCTGCCGCTGCTCGGCCGCGGCAAGGTGCGCGACATCTACGCCGTCGACGACGAAAAGCTGCTGATCGTGACCAGCGATCGCCTGTCGGCTTTCGACGTGATCCTGCCCGACCCGATTCCCGACAAGGGTCGCGTGCTGGTGGCGCTGGCGAACTTCTGGTTCGACAAGCTCGCTCACATCCTGCCCAACCAGCTCACCGGCATCGACCCCGAGACCGTGGTGGCCGCCGACGAGCGTGAACAGGTGCGCGGGCGCGCGCTGGTGGTCAAGCGCCTGAAGCCGCTGCCGATCGAGGCGGTGGTGCGCGGCTACGTGATCGGTTCGGGCTGGAAGGACTACCAGGCCACCGGCGCGATCTGCGGCATCGCGCTGCCGGCGGGCCTGCAGCAGGCGGCGAAGCTGCCGGCGCCGATCTTCACGCCCTCGTCCAAGGCCGACATGGGCGAGCACGACGAGAACATCTCCTTCGCGCAGGCGCAGGCGCGCTGCGAGGCGATGCTGAAGGACGCGCTCGCCGGCACCGGCAAGACCGGCGCCCAACTCGCCGAGGAAGCACGCACGGCGGCGATCGCGCTGTATTCCGAGGCGGCCGAGTTCGCCGCCAGCCGCGGCATCATCATCGCCGACACCAAGTTCGAGTTCGGCATCGACGCCGCCGGCACGCTGCATCTGATCGACGAGGCGCTGACCCCCGACTCCTCGCGCTTCTGGCCGGCCGACAGCTACCGCGAGGGCATCAGCCCGCCGTCCTTCGACAAGCAGTACGTGCGCGACTACCTGGAAACGCTGGACTGGAACAAGACCGCGCCCGGCCCGAAACTGCCGGCTGACGTGATCGAGCACACCGCAGGCAAGTACCGCGAGGCCTACGAGCGCCTGACCGGCCAGAAGCTGGCCTGAACTGCGTACGCGGACCACGCGTGATCAGGGGAAGGGGCGTCCAGAGGGCGCCTTTTTTGGTTCCGCGTTCCGATTTCCACTGCGTGCCTGATCGATCCACCCGCGCGGCGTGAGGCCAAACCAACGTATGCTGCATAGCATCAGCCTATGTGAACAAGGAATAACTCGCATTCGCGAACTCTTCGCACATGTCCTATTCTAAAAAAGTGAAGACCCGGTGACTGACGTGGGCATTCATGCCCGCCACCTGCGCACGCCCGGGGCACGGCTCACCCAAAACAACAGAGATGTGGAGAAGAACATGGACAAACCCTACGACTCGCTGGACCAGCATTTCAAGCTGCCTCACATCCGGTCGATCGGCACCGATCGGCCGATGCAGTGGTTGCGCATGGGGTGGAGCGACATGCGCGACAACCTGGGGGCCAGCCTTTCCTATGGCGTGATCCTGGCCGCGATCGGTTATGTGATCCTGTCCTACGCGGCGAACAAGCCTTATCTGTTCATGGCCGCCATTTCGGGCTTCATGCTGATCGGACCGATCGCAGCCGCCGGCCTCTACGAGATTTCACGCCGCTACGAGAAGGGCGAGAAGATCTCGTTCGTGGGATCGATCCGCGGACTGGCCAGGAACGCCGACGGGCTGGCGATGTTCGGCGCCTTCCTTGCCGTCGCGCTCATCGCCTGGGAACGGCTCTCGGCCATCATGTTCGCCCTCTTCTACCGGGGCGAAGTCAGTGACGTGACGAACTTCGTCAGCGGCATTCTGGGCTCGGGCTCCAACCTCTACTTCATGGCGGCCTACATCATCGTCGGTGCCGTGCTCGCGCTCGTCGTGTTCTCACTTTCGGCGATCGCAATTCCGATGGTGATGGACCGCGAAAGCGACACCGTCACCGCGGCGATGACCAGCCTGCGGGCCGTACAGGTCAATTTCGACACCATGCTGCTCTGGGCGGTGATGATCGTCGCCCTGATCGGCGTCGGCTTCGCGAGCATGATGATCGGCATGGTGATCCTGCTGCCGCTGGTGGGCCATGCCACCTGGCATGCGTATCGCGACCTGGTCCGCTGACCCATTCAAGTCGAACCGGCGGCGGGCGCCGAACGCGGCGCCCGCCGCATTTTTTTGCGGCAGAATAGCCGACTTGTCCGGGCAACCCGGAACGAACAGACAAGGTAGAAGATGCACGCCAAGACCTCCGCCAACACCACCCCAACCAATCCCCTGCTCGACTTCTCGGGCATGCCGCGCTTTGCCGACATCAAGCCGGAACACGTCGAACCCGCGATCCGCGGCCTGATCGACGAGAACCGCGCGCTCATCGAGCGCCTCACCGCCGACCCGGCCACCCCGACGTGGGACGACTTCGTGAGCCCGATGGACGAGGCCGGCGAGCGCCTCGGCCGCGCCTGGGGCGTGGTCGGCCACCTGCACAGCGTGTTCGACGTGCCCGCGTGGCGCGAGGCCTACAACGCAATGCTGCCCGAGATCTCGCGCTTCTTCGCCGAGGTCGGGCAGAACCTGGCGCTGTTCCAGAAATACAAGGCGCTGCACGACAGTGCCGAATTCGCCACCCTGTCACCGGTGCGCCAGCGCATCCTCGAGCACGCGCTGCGCGACTTCCGCCTCTCCGGCGCCGAGCTGCCCGACGCGCAGAAGCCGCGTTTCCAGGAAATCCAGGAAGAGCAGTCCCAGCTCGCCGCCAAGTTCTCCGAGAACCTGCTCGACGCCACCAACGCCCACGCCGAGTGGATCAGCGACGGAGCCGGCCTTGCCGGCATCCCGGAGGATGCGCGCCAGGCCGCCCGCGCCGCCGCCGAAGCCGAGGGCAAGGAAGGCTGGAAGTTCACGCTGCAGATGCCGTCCTACCTGCCGGTGCTGCAGTACGCCGACGACCGCGAGCTGCGCGCGCGCATGTACCGCGCCTACGCCACCCGCGCGTCCGAACTCGGCAACCCGGAACTGGACAACGGCCCGCTGATCGGCCGCATTCTCGCGCTGCGCGATGAAGAGGCGCGCATGCTCGGCTACCGCAACTTCGCCGAAGTATCGCTGGTGCCGAAGATGGCCGACACGCCGGAACAGGTACTTGGCTTCCTGCACGACCTAGCCGCCAGGGCCAAGCCCTTTGCCGAGAAGGACCTGGAAGAGCTCAAGGCCTTCGCCAAGGCCGAGCTGGGGCTGGACACGCTAGAACCCTGGGACGTGGCCTACGCCTCCGAGAAGCTGCGCGAGCAGCGCTACGCCTACTCCGACCAGGAGGTGAAGCAGTACTTCCCCGAGCCCAAAGTGCTCGACGGCCTGTTCGGCGTGATCCGCGCGCTGTACCGCGTCGACATCCTCCCCGACGAGGCGCCGAGCTGGGATCCCGACGTGCGCTTCTTCCGCATCGAGAAGGAAGGGGAGCTCGTCGGCCACTTCTACCTCGACCTGCACGCGCGCAGCACCAAGCGCGGCGGTGCATGGATGGATTCGGCGCGCAGCCGCCACCGCAACACCTGGGGCAGCGACACGCCGGTCGCCTACCTGGTGTGCAACTTCCCCGGCCCGGTGGGTGGCAAGCCGGCCACCTTCACCCACGACGACGTGCTGACGCTGTTCCACGAGTGCGGCCACGGCCTGCACCACCTGCTCACCCAGGTCGATGAGCTCGCGGTGTCCGGTATCCACGGCGTGGAGTGGGACGCGGTCGAGCTGCCCAGCCAGTTCATGGAAAACTTCTGCTGGGAGTGGGACGTGCTGCAGGGCATGACGGCGCACGTCGATACCGGCGAGCCGCTGCCGCGCGCGCTGTACGACAAGATGATCGCCGCCAAGAACTTCCAGAGCGGCATGCAGACCGTGCGCCAGCTCGAGTTCTCGATGTTCGACCTGCGCCTGCACGGCGAGATTGATGCAAGCTCGGGCCCGGTGCCGATCGAGCGCGTCATGAGCCTGCTCAACGAGGTGCGCAAGGAAGTCGCGGTGATGATCCCGCCCGCCTGGCACCGCTTCCCGCACAGCTTCTCGCACATCTTCGCCGGCGGCTACGCGGCGGGCTACTACAGCTACAAGTGGGCCGAGGTGCTGTCGGCTGACGCCTTCGCGGCCTTCGAGGAAGCCGGCGCCGGCCGCGGCAGCCTGCTCGACCCGGAGACCGGCGAGCGCTTCTGGCGCGAGATTCTGGCGGTGGGCGGCAGCCGCCCGGCGCTCGACTCCTTCAAGGCCTTCCGCGGCCGCGAGCCCAAGGTCGACGCGCTCCTGCGCCACAGCGGCATGGTGGCGCAGGCATGAAGATCGCCACCTGGAACGTCAACTCGCTCAAGGTCCGCCTGCCCCACGTCCTCGACTGGCTGGCGGCCAACAAGCCCGACGCGCTCTGCCTGCAGGAACTGAAGCTCGAGGACAAGGCCTTCCCGGTCGCCGAGTTCGAGGCCGCCGGCTACCACGCCGTGTTCATCGGCCAGAAGACCTACAACGGCGTCGCCATCCTGAGCCCGCAGCCGATCGACGAAGCCACCGTGGTGCGCAACATCCCCGGCTTCGAGGACGAGCAGAAGCGCATCATCGCAGCCACCATCAATGGCGTGCGGGTGGTGTGCGGCTACTTCCCCAACGGCCAGGCGGTGGGCTCGGACAAGTTCGAGTACAAGCTGCGCTGGCTCGCGGCACTAACCGAGTGGCTGCGCGAGGAACTGAAGACGCACGAACGCCTGGTGCTGGCCGGCGACTTCAACATCGCCCCTGAGGACCGCGACGCCCACCCGGACTGGAAGGACGAGATCCATGTCTCGGAGCCCGAGCGCGCCGCCTTCCGCGCGCTGCAGGACCTCGGCCTGATCGACGCCTTCCGCCTGTTCGAGCAGCCCGAGCGCGCCTTCTCGTGGTGGGACTACCGGATGATGGCCTTCCGCCGCAACTTCGGCCTGCGCATCGACCACCTGCTGGTGTCGCCCGCGCTGCGCGCGGCCTGCCGTAGTTGCGTGGTGGACAAGGAACCGCGCCGCCTGGAGCGCCCCTCGGACCACGCCCCGGTGGTGCTGGATCTGGCGCCCGACGTGTGAGCGCGCGCTGACCGTCATTCTTCTGTACGACAATGCGCCCATGACCACGCACGCCGACTCCGCACCGACGGCTCAGACCGAAACCGAGCGCCTCGAGCGCTGCTACCCGGTGCTGTCGGCGCTGTCGCCCCCCGCACGCAGCCGCCTGCTGCACAGCGCGCAGTGGATGCGCGTGCCGTCGGGGGCGATGTTGTTCGACGACCGCCAGGCCTGCGAGGGTTTCCCTTTCGTCGTCGAGGGCACGGTGCGCGTCAGCAAGTGCGCGCCGAGCGGGCGCGAGTTGCCGCTGTATCGTGTCGGCCCGGGCGAAACGTGCATCATCTCCTCGTCCTGCCTGCTCGGCCACGAGGACTACAACGCGCGCGGCGTCACCGAGTCAGACACCTTGCTGATGCTGCTGCCAAAGCCCGTGTTCGACGAGCTGATGGGCGAGCGTCCGTTCCGCGACTTCGTTTTCCACCTTTTCGCCGAGCGCATCGCCGACCTGATGCAGTTGATCGAGGAAGTCGCCTTCCGCAAGCTCGACCAGCGCCTCGCGGCCCTGCTCCTGGGCAAGGGCCGCTTGCTCCACATCACTCACCAGCAGCTCGCCGACGAACTGGGCAGCGTGCGCGAGATCGTGAGCCGCCTGCTCAAGAGCTTCGCCGATCAGGGTCTGGTGAAACTTGGCCGCGAACAGCTCGAGATCCTGGACCCCGCGGGGCTGCGCCGGCTCTCCAGCGAAGGCTCGGGCAAGGCCTGACGACCGCGCTGCGCCGGTCTGCGCACGCGGGGGCCGGGCGTCGATGCCGTTTGGAAAACGGGGCGCGCGCACCTATCCTGTAAGGGCTGTGTAACCATGGTTACAGACGGTGGTCATGCTGGCGTGATCCAATCGCGCCACTACCCCATTCCATTCAGGAGAACACCATGAAAACCAACGTTGGCGGCATCGACAAGATCATCCGCATCCTTGCAGGCATCGCTCTGATCGCCTGGGCGCTGATGGGCGGCCCGGTGTGGGCCTGGATCGGCGTGGTCCCGCTCGCTACCGGCCTGCTCGGCTGGTGCCCGGCCTACACGCTGTTCGGCATGAACACCTGCCCGCTGAGCAAGAAGTAAGCAGCCTGCCTTCGGGTCTGGCGGCCACGCCGCCAACCTGAGGGCGCGCTGAGGGCGCGGTCTGCGCTGCGAGCCGCGCCCGACGCACTATCTCAGCCGCGCGAGGCGCAGTGGTTGGCGATGGCGACGTACTGCTCCACCGACAGCCTCTCGCCGCGCAGGCCCGGGTCGATGCCCACCGCATCGAAGTCGGCCTCGTCCAGGAACGCACGCAGCGTGTTGCGCAAGGTCTTGCGACGCTGACCGAACGCAGCGGTGACGATGCGGCTGAACAGGTCCTCATCCTTCGCGCCCAGTCGATCCGCCGGCAGCGGCGCCAGGCGCACGATGCTCGACATCACCTTGGGCGCCGGCCGGAAGGCGCCCGGCGGCACGTCGAACAGCCGCCCCATCCGGAAGCGGTACTGGAGCATCACCGACAGCCGGCCGTATTCCTCGGTACCCGGCTCGGCCACCATGCGCATCACCACCTCCTTCTGCAGCATGAAGGTCATGTCCTTGACCTTGTCGGCAAAGCCGGCGAGGTGGAACAGGATCGGCGTGGAAATGTTGTACGGCAGGTTGCCGACGATGCGCAGCGAGGGCTCGGCACCGGCGTCCTGGCTGCCGCACAGGCTGCCGAAGTCGAACTTGAGCGCATCGCCCTCATGCACCGTCAGTTGCTCGGCGGTGTAGCGCTCGTGCAGGCGGGCGATGAGATCGCGGTCGATCTCGACCACGTGCAGGTGACCGAGGCGCTCGATCAGCGGCGCGGTCATCGCCCCCAGGCCGGGGCCGATCTCCACCATCAGCTCGCCCGGCTGCGGGCGGATGCCGTCGATGATCTTGCGGATGATGTTGGGGTCGGACAGGAAGTTCTGGCCGAAGCGCTTGCGTGCGCGATGGCCGTCTGTTTCTAGGTCGTGCATGGAAATCCTTTGTGCGCCGGATCAGGCCGCGGCACGCGCGGTGGCGCGGGCGGCAGCCATGGCGATCGCGAGTTCGATCGCGGCAAACAGGCTGCCCGCGTCGGCGCGACCACTGCCGGCGAGGTCGAGCGCGGTGCCGTGGTCGACCGAGGTGCGGATGATGGGCAGGCCGAGCGTGACATTGACGCCGCCGCCAAAGCTGGCGTGCTTGAGCACCGGCAGACCCTGATCGTGGTACATCGCCAGCACCGCGTCGCCGTGCGCGAGCGTGTGCGGCACGAACAAGGTATCGGCCGGCAGCGGGCCGACGAGCTGCATGCCTTCGGCGCGCAGGCGCTCGAGCACCGGGATGATGACGTCGATTTCCTCGCGCCCCATGTGGCCGCCCTCGCCCGCGTGCGGGTTGAGGCCGGCGACGAGGATGCGTGGCGACTCGAGCCCGAAGTGATGGACGAGGTCGGCGTGCAGGATGCGCAGGGTTTCTTCCAGCGCCTGCGGCGTGATCGCCGCCGGCACTGCGGCGAGCGGCAGGTGGGTGGTCACCAGCGCCACGCGCAGGCCACCTCCCACCAGCATCATCACCACCCGCGGCGTGCCGGTGTGCTCGGCGAGGTATTCGGTGTGGCCGGTGAAGGGCATGGTGTCGTGCGCGCCCAGGCCCTCGCAGATCACGCCCTTGTGCACCGGCGCGGTGACCATCGCCGCGAAGCGACCGTCGAGGCAGGCCTCGATCGCATGATCGAGCAGGCGCAGGACGTAGGCGCCGTTGGCAGGATCGAGCTTGCCGGCAACCGCAGGACGGGCGAGCCCCTGGTGGATGACCTCGACCGTATCCGGCGCTGCCGCCACGTCGGCATCGAAGGGGACGATTCGCACGCGGCAGCCCAGCGCTGCCGCGCGCGCGCGCATCAGCTCGATGTCGCCGAGCACCACCAGCCGAACCGGCCATTCACGCTCGACGATACGCAGGCACAGCTCCGGGCCGACACCGGCAGGCTCACCGCTGGTGATGGCGACGATCGGCCGCTGCGCGCCGAGCGCGGCGCTCGGCGACGGCGTGCCTGCGGCGACGCTCATTCGCGCTCTAGGCGGTAGTCGACGTAGGTGCTGTCGCGCAGTTGCCGCACCCAGTCCTCGTAGGCCTGTTCGGCCTTGCGCTCGCGCAGGGCCTGGCGTGCCGCCGAACGCTTGCGCTCGTCGGTGACGTCCTGCACGCGACGCTCCATCACCTGGATCAGGTGCCAGCCAAAGGGCGAGCGCACCGGCGGGCTCACCTCGCCCGCCTGCAGCGCGTTCATCGCACGCTCGAATTCAGGGACCGTGTCGCCCGGGTTCAGCCAGCCCAGATCGCCACCCTTGGCGGCGGACAGGTCGGCCGAGCTGGCCTTGGCGAGCTCGCCGAAATCGGCCCCGTTGACCACGCGCTCGCGGATCGCCAGCAGACGCGTCTCGGCGTCGGTATCGGAGAGCACCTCGGAGGTCTTGATCAGGATGTGTCGCGCGCGGGTCTGCTCGAGCTGCTGTACCGCCTCGGCGCCACCGCCGCGACGCTCGACCAGACGCACGATGTGCAGGCCGGCCGCGCTGCGCAGGATCGGCGAAGTCTCCCCCGGCTGCATGCGACGCACTGCGTCGGCGAACAGCCCCGGCAGACGATCGAGCGGGCGCCAGCCCAGGGCGCCGCCCGACAGGCCGTCCGGTGCATCCGACACTTCGGCCGCCACGCGGGCAAAGTCCTCACCCGAGCGCAGACGCACCATGACCTGCTCTGCACGCCGCGCCACCGCCTCGATCTGCTGCGGCGTGGCGCCTTCGGGCGTGCGCAGCAGGATGTGCGCGACCGAGAACTCCTGACCGGAGAACGCATCCGGGTTGTTGGCGATGAAGTTGTCGATCTCGGCGTCGGTGACGACCACGCGGCTGTCGACCTCGCGCTCGCGCAGGCGGGTGAGCAGGATCTCGGTGCGGATCTCGTCGCGGAAGCGGTTCCAGGCGACGCCGTCCGTTTCGAGCGTCGTCCGCAGTTGCTCGACCGACAGCTTGTTGTTGCCCGCGATGCGCTCGATCGCACGCTCGAGCGTGGCGTCGTCCACCCGCAACGAGGTCTCCTGCGCAAGCTGGACCTGCGCGCGCTCGACGATCAGGCGCTCGAGCAACTGGCGCTCGAGTACGTTGTCGGGCGGCAACTCGACGCCCTGGCGGGCGAGCTGGCGCTTGGCCTGCTCGATGCGGGCGCGCAGTTGCAGGGACGTGATCACTTCGCTGTTGACGACCGCGACGATGCGATCGACTTCGACCGCGCGCGGCGCGGGGTGGACGGGCATTGCGATCGTCGCCGCCGCCAGGCCGATGGCCAGCGCGACACGGGTATGGAGAAAGAGACGGGTCATGTTCATTCGCTGTGGATTCGCGGAGCGGGACTCACTCGGCACCGAACACCCGGTCGGCGGAGGAGTCGTTGATCTTGCCATAGCCCGGCACGCTGCGCTTGATCAGGCTGAGCGGGTTGGAGCCGATGCCGGCGAGGTCGTTGAGTTCGAGCTGGACGAAGATGGCATTGGTAACGTCGTTCTCGTCGATGGCGAAGCGGTGCATTGCGGTGCGGAACACCCAGCAGCCGCCATCGTATTCGAGACCGGCGACGGCTTCGGTGACGCGGTTGTCCTTGAGGGAGTGGGTCACGCGGCCGACACCGTACCAGTTGCGCGCGATCGGCCACTGGCCGGAGACGTCGATGTCTTCGAGGCCGACAACACCCCTGTCGACTGGCAGCTTGGGCGCGTACCGGTAGCTGAGGTTCAGCGTTCTAGCAAAGCCGGCCTGATAGCGGATGTTGGCATTCAGGCGCTCGGTCTGACTGGTTTCGGTGTTGAATTGCATGTACGAGTCGACCGAGACCCGCTTGTTGATCTGGCCCCCCAGGCCAGCCAGGATCTCGTTGCCGCGCCCGGCACGGCGTAGCTCACTCTCGTCGAACAGATAAACCTGCTGATCCGAGAAATAATAGCGCTGCCCCAACAGCGCACGCAGGCGCTCGACACCCGTATCCGAATCGATGAAGCGTGTCGTCACCGCCGCGGTCAGGTCGTTGGCGTCGCCGATGCGGTCGCTGCCCGAGAAACGGTTTTCAGAGAAGATCTGCGCAAAACCCACGTCGAAGCGATTGCTGTCGAAGACCGGGATCTGAGTCTGGTCCTTGTCCTGAACACGCAGGTAGAACAGACGCGGCTCCAGCGTCTGCACATAGTCGCCCCCGAAGATGTTTGTCTCACGCTCGAAGAACAGGCCGGAATCGAGCGACATGATCGGCAGGCTGCGCGTGATCGAATTCGGCTTGGCCTCATTCGCCTTGGCACGATCGACGTCGTAACTGCTGTAGTGCACGCCGGCCTTCGGGGTCACGAACCACGAGGCGCCCTGCAGCGGCAGCGACAATTGCGGATAAGCAACGAAGCGGGTCGCCTCGTCGTTAGCGTCCGGATTCGCGTGCGCGAAGCGGGTGACCTCGCTTTCCAGCGTGGCCGCCAGACCACCCACAAGGTCCGCACGGTACGCATTGAGCGCAATCTGCGGCAAGCGCCGATAGGGCTCGGCGTTGGGCGCCTCGCCCTCTGGGCTGAGTGTCTGGTAACGCTGAACCAGGGCGGATGCGGACCACCAGCCGCCCGCGTAGATCAGTCGGCCCTCGCGCAGCAGGTTGACTCGTGATGCGACGCCGATGTTGGAGGACAGATCCTCGAAGTAATCGTCATCGGACACAGCGTTCAGATCCAGCGTACCGTACAGATTCGGCGCAAACCGATGCTGGTGCTGGATCGACCCGAGCCGACGCTCTTCGCCCGTCACCTTGTCTTCCGGCATCCACTCGACACGCGTCGTGCCCTGGTAGTCCTCCCCCAGGTAACGCACTTCGCCACCGACCTGCAGGCCGCGCCGGCTCATGATGCGGGGGGCGACGGTGGCATCGTAGTTGGGGGCGATGTTCCAGTAGTAGGGCTGGGTGAAGTCGACACCGGTCTTGTTCGACGAGCCGAAGGTCGGCGGCAGGAAGCCTGACTGACGCTGCCCGTTGAGCGGGAACTCGGCCCACGGCATCCAGAAGATCGGCGTGTCCATGAACACGATCGAGGCGCCATGCGCGGTGCCGACCTCGCGGTCGTAGTCGAGTTCGAGTTCGCGCGCCTTGATGTACCAGTCGGGGTCGGTCGGGCTGCAGGTCGTCCACGTGGCGTTCTTCAGGCTGTACTGGTTCTCGCCCTCGAGGTTCAGCACGTCGGCCTCGCCGCTACCCGACACCGAGCGTGGCGCATCGCCGGCCAGGACGGGGCCGCGGGCGCGGGAAAGCTGGTACTGCGGCGACTCGAAGCGCCCCGTGCGGTCCCCCACCACCAACGTCGCCTGCGGCCCGCGGATGGTGTCGGTGCCGCGGCTGAGCACGACGTTGCCTTCGGCCACCACCTCGTCGGTCGGCTCGCGGTAGGTGACCTTATCGGCGGTGAGCACGGTGTCGTCGCGCTGCAGCTCGGCGTCGCCCTCGGCGACGAGTTCGATGCTGCGCGAACCGTGGATGCGCAGCGCGCTGATGGCGGTGGTGCCGACCGGCAGCGGCGCCGCCGTTGAAGCCTGCTCCTCAGAGGTCTCGACTGCAGACGAATGCACAGCCGTCGAGTCGGCACCGGACGACGGCTCTGCGCCAGCCCCAACCGCCTTCGCTGCCGGAACAGCGGGCACTGCATCGGTTGCCGGTGTGGAGTCGACCGCCTTCACGGCGCGCTCGACCACCGGCACGGATGCCTTCGCCGGCGCAGGCCGCGACGTGCGCAGCAGATCGGGCGACACCTTAAGCGGCGGCAAGGACTCTGCGAGACTCGCGCCCGACATGCAGAGCAGCAGCAGCGGAATCAGACGAATGCGCGCGTTTGGAGCCATACGGGGAGCCATGCGGATCAAGCCTTTGCGATTGCCCGGCATGCACGACTGCACACCCGGACCACCGTATTGATAAACTCGCGGATTCTACACGAACGTCCGCGGAGAACCGGTTTGCATCGTCTCGAACAACTCAGGGCCTGGCTCGCCGCAACCCTGCCCGGCCAGCCCTTCGACCTCGCCCCGGCCTCGGCCGACGCGAGCTTCCGGCGCTACTTTCGCGCCAGCTTCGCCGATGGCAGCCCGTCCCGCATCGTCATGGACGCCCCGCCCGAAAAGGAAGACGTGCGCCCCTGGCTGCACGTGGCCGAACTCTTCCGCGCCGCCGGCGCCCACGTACCCGAGGTGCTCGCGCAGGACCTCGACCAGGGCTTCCTGCTGCTCTCCGACCTCGGCTCGACCACCTACCTGAACGCCCTGCAGCCCCCCGCGGGCCAGGAGCCCGACCTCCACCGCGCCGCCCACCTCTACGCCGACGCGCTCGGCGCGCTCGCCGCCATCCAGAGTGCGAGCCGCCCCGACGTGCTGCCCGAGTACGACCGCGCGCTGCTGCTGCGCGAGCTGCAGCTCTTCCCCGAGTGGTACATCGCCCGCCACAAGGGCGTCACCCTCACCGATGCCGAAACCGCCAAGCTCAACACCGTGTTCGAGCGCATCCTCGCGGTCAACCTCGCCGAGCCGCAGGTCTTCGTGCATCGCGACTACCACTCGCGCAACTTGATGCTGCTCGAGCCTTCCGACGGCCTCGGTGCCAACCCCGGCATCATCGACTTCCAGGACGCGGTCTACGGCCCCATCTCCTACGACCTGGTGTCGCTGTTCAAGGACGCCTACATCCGCTGGGACGAAGACTTCGTGCTCGACATGCTGATCCGCTACTGGGAGACGGCCAGAAAGCTCGGTCTGCCCGTGCGCGCGGAATTCGCCGACTTCCACCGCGACTTCGAGTGGATGGGCGTGCAGCGCCACATCAAGGTGCTCGGCATTTTCGCGCGTCTCTATCACCGCGACGGCAAGGAGGGCTACCTCGCCGACATGCCGCTGGTGATGGACTACCTGCGCCGCGCCTGCAAACGCTACCGCGACCTCGGCCCGCTGTTGAAGCTGCTCGACCGCCTCGAGCCCGAGCAGACCCAGGTCGGCTACACCTTCTGATGGCCCACCCCCGCGCCATGATCCTCGCCGCCGGCCGCGGCGAGCGCATGCGCCCGCTCACCGACCACACCCCCAAGCCCCTGCTGCCAGCCGGCGGCAAGCCCCTCATCGTGTGGCACATCGAGCGCCTGCGCGCCGCCGGCTTCACCGAGCTCGTCATCAACCACGCCCACCTCGGCCACCGGCTGGAACAAGCGCTGGGCGACGGCGCCGCCTTCGGCGTGCGCATCGCCTGGTCACCCGAAGCCAGCGCCCTGGAAACCGCCGGCGGCATCCGCCACGCCCTGCCGCTGCTCGGCGACGCGCCCTTCGTCGTCGTCAACGGCGACGTCTTCTGCGACGCCGACTTCACCGCGCTGCGCACCGCAGCCGAAAAGCTGCGCGCAGACGGCCCGCTCGCCCACCTGCTGCTGGTGGACAACCCCGAGCACCACCCCGAAGGCGACTTCCACCTCGGCACCGCAGGCCGCATCCACACCGACGGCCAGCCGCGCCTGACCTTCTCCGGCCTCGGCGCCTACCACCCCACCCTGTTCGCCGACCTCGCCGACAACACCCCCGCCAAGCTCGCCCCCCTGCTGCGCACGGCGATGACCGCCGGCCAAGTCACCGGCCAGCACCACACCGGCCGCTGGATCGACGTCGGCACGCCAGAGCGCCTGGCCGAACTCGATCGAGAACTGGTGCGCGCGCGGGACTGAACCGGCTGCGGAACCCCTCCGCGATGGTTTTCCTGCGCGAGCGCCAGAAGGCGCGAACCTGGCGGCCCGCTTTCCGGCGACGCTCATCGTCCACCCTCTGCCCATTTGCCCATCCGCCGACCATCCCCCCATTCGCACCTTCCGGCGCTCCTACATGGGAGGTGGCGAGCTTGCCCACGCAGGCGGCGGGATGGGGCGGGCGGGGGGCGGGCTGTCGAGAGCGCCGATCCGGCGGGCGTTCGCGGGGAAACAAGGCGATGCATGTCTGAGCGAGCGCAGCGAGCGAGTTTGCATCGCCGCCCCGCGAACGTTCGCCGGATCGGGAAGCCGAAGGCCGCGAACGTCTGCCCGCCACACGCCCGCCCCGTCCCGCCGCCGACCAGCCCGCGCCACGTGCCACCGCGCCACATACCAACCCAAGCGGACCAGCACCCGCCCCCCCATGCTCCGCGCCCGGCACTTCCCACGACGAACGCGATCCATATCATCCGATGAGCCGCCAGAAGCCCCACCCACCTCATGCTCGCCACCGACCTGCCCCCACTCCCTCCGCGTGAGATAATTCCTCCCATGAACGCACCCGGCACCACCCCCATGGACACCGCCCCCTTCCGCGCCCGCCGCGCCCGCCTCATGCAGCGCATGCAGGCCGCCGGCGGCGGCGTCGCCATCCTGCCCACCGCCCCCGAGCGCGTGCGCAACCGCGACGCCCACTACCCCTACCGCCATGACAGCTACTTCTACTACCTCACCGCCTTCCGCGAACCCGAGGCCGTCGTTGTGCTCGTCGCCGGCAAGGAGCCCAAGCAGATCCTGTTCTGCCGCGAAAAGAACGAAGAACGCGAGATCTGGGACGGCTACCGCTGGGGCCCCGAGGCCGCGCGCGAAGCCTATGGCTTCGACGAAGCCTGGACCATCGGCGACCTCGAAAAGCGCCTGCCCGACTACCTCGCCGACCAGCCCCTGCTATGGACCAGCCTCGGCTACGACAACGACTGGGACGCACGCGTGCTCGGCGCGCTCAACGCCGTGCGCGACAAGGCCCGCAGCGGCCTCACCCCGCCGCATTCGGTGCGCGACCTGCGCGCCGAGCTCGACGAGATGCGCCTCGTCAAGGACGCTTCCGAGCTTGCAACCATGCGCCGCGCCGCGCAGATCTCCGCCGCCGCGCACTGCCGCGCCATGCGCGCCACCCGCGCGGGCCACTTCGAATTCGAGATCGAAGCCGAGCTGCTGCACGCCTTCCGCGCCGCTGGCAGCCAGGCGCCCGCCTACACCAGCATCGTCGCCGGCGGCGCCAACGCCTGCGTGCTGCACTACGTCGAAAACGATCAGCGCCTCAAAGACGGCGACCTGCTGCTGATCGACGCCGGCTGCGAGCTCGACGGCTACGCCTCCGACATCACCCGGACCTTCCCGGTGAACGGCCGCTTCTCCGGCCCGCAGCGCGAGGTTTACGAAATCGTCCTCGCCGCCCAGGCCGCTGCGCGCACCGCCACCCGCCCCGGCGCGCACTGGAACCAGCCGCACGACGCCGCGGTGAAGGTGCTCGCCCAGGGCATGCTCGACCTCGGCCTCATCAAGGGCAGCCTGGACGGCGTTCTCGAGAACGGCGACTACCGCCGCTTCTATATGCACCGCACCGGCCACTGGCTCGGCATGGACGTCCATGACGCGGGCGAATACAAGCTCGGCGGCGACTGGCGCCCGCTCACCGAGGGCATGGTGCTGACCATCGAGCCCGGCTGCTACATCCGCCCGGCCGACGATGTGCCCGAGGCCTTCTGGAACATCGGCATCCGCATCGAGGACGACGCGGTCGTCACCGCCGACGGCTGCGAGCTGATCACCGGGGACGTGCCCAAGGCGGTCGCAGAGATCGAGGCGCTGATGCGAGACACTCGCCATGGCTGACGACACCCCCGACCGCGTCCATGACCTGCTGATCGTCGGCGCCGGCCCGGTCGGTCTGGCGCTGGCGCTCGCGCTGAAGGACGCCGGCCTCGACATCGTGCTCGCCGACACACGCACGCGCGACGCGGTGACAAGGGACCCGCGCGACCTCGCGCTCGCCCACGGCACCCGGCTTACGCTGCAGCGCCTCGGCGTGTGGGATGGGCTGCCGACCACCGCGATCCAGCACATCCACATCTCGCACCAGGGCGGGCTAGGGCGCACCCTGATCGACGCCGCCGAACACGATATGCCCGCGCTCGGCTACGTTGCCTCGGCCGGCGCGCTCGCCGCCGCCCTGCGCAAGGCGGTGGACGCGGCTGGCATCCCCGTGTTCGACGAAACCGAGATCACCAACCTGGCCGCCGGCGAGAGCGACGTGATCGCCAGCCTCGCCGGCGCCGGCCGCCCCGCGCCCACGCTGCGTACGCGCCTTGCCGCCTGCGCAGAAGGCGGCCTGCGCGCGGGCGACCCCAACGTGGTCGAGCACGACTACGACCAGCACGCACTGATCGCCGACGTGCAGGTCGCGGGCGGCCATCGCCACGCCGCCTTCGAGCGCTTCACCCCGCAGGGCCCGGTTGCGCTGCTGCCCAAGGGCGAAGGCTACGCGCTGGTGCATGTCGCCCGCCCGGACACTGCCGACGAACTGCTCGCGCTCGACGACGCCGCCTACCTCGGCCGCCTGCAGGCCCACATCGGCGGCCGCGCACGGCTGACCGGCGTGGGCACGCGCCTGCGCTATCCGCTGGTGCTGCGTTACCGGCGCTCGACCATCGCCCAGCGCACGGTGTGGCTGGGCAACGCCGCGCAGACGCTGCACCCGGTCGCGGGCCAGGGCTTCAACCTCGCGCTTCGTGATGTATGGGCGCTGGCCGACACGCTGCTCAAGCAGCGCGACGCACACTTCGCTGCCGCGGCGCGCTCGCATGCCAGCCCGATCGCTTCACCCGGGCAATCCTCGGGCTCGCACACGGCGAACCCCGGGGCACAAGTCTCCATGTCCTTCGACCCCGGTCGGGCCGAGGTGCTCGCAGCCTACGCCGCAGCCCGCGGCCTCGACCGCCTCGGCACGATCCGCTTCACCGACACCCTGGTGCGCGTGTTCAGCAACGACTTCGCCCCGCTGCGCCACGCGCGCGGCGCCGCGCTGTTCGCCCTCGACCTGATCCCCCCGCTGCGCCATTTCGTTGCGCGCCGAATGATGTTCGGCGCCCGCGCCTGGCCCTGAGGCACCCGCACCTGGCCTTGCGACGCCCCACAAGCCTCGGGGCAAGCCGTTCAGGCTCAGCATTCGCGGGCGAGCCCGCTCCCACGAGGTTGGAGACACTCCGCCATCTGCGCGCCTCCGGCACTGTGGGAGCGGGCTTGCCCGCGAACGCGCGCCCCAAGCAAGCAAAAAGGCCTGCACCCCGGACACGGGACTGCAGGCCTCTTGCTTCATGAGCGCCGCGATCGGGCTGCGCGATCCTCAGATGCCGATCAGAACGCCGGCACCACCGCGCCCTTGTACTTGTCGGCGATGAACTGCCTCACCTCAGGCGAATTCAGCGCAGCGGCGAGCTTCTTCATCGCCTCGGTGTTCGCGCTCTCCTCGTGCGCCACCAGCAGGTTGGCGTAGGGCGAGCTGGCATCCTCGATGAAGAGCGAGTCCGTCAGCGGGTTGAGCTTGGCCTCGATCGCGTAGTTGGTGTTGATCACCGCCAGGTCGACCTGGTTGAGGATGCGCGGCAGGGTCGCAGCCTCGAGCTCGCGGATCTTGAGCTTCTTCGGATTCTCGGCGATGTCCTTCTGCGTGGCCGAGATGTTGTTCAGATCCTTGAGCGTGATCAGCCCGTTCTTGGCCATCAGCAGCAGCGCACGACCGGAGTTGGACGGGTCGTTCGGGATCGCAACCGTCCCGCCGTCAGGGATGTCGGCCACCGCCTTGTGCTTGCCCGAGTAGGCACCGAGCGGCTCGACGTGCACCTTGGCCACCACGACCTGGATGTCGTTCTTCTGCTTCTTCTTGAACTCGTCGAGGTAGGGCTGGTGCAGGAAGAAGTTGCCGTCGACGCGCTTCTCGTTGGTCTGCATCGAGGGCTGGACGTAGTCGGTGAACACCTTCACCTCGAGCTCCACGCCGTCCTTGGCCAGCATCGGCTTGACGAACTCGAGGATCTCGGCGTGCGGCACCGGGGTGGCGGCGATGACCAGGCGGTCGGCGGCCACGGCGGCGGTGCCGGCGGCCAGGGTCAGCGTGCCGAGGGCGGCCGCCAGGAGTTTGCGCAGGGTAAACGACATCGTTGAAGTCTCCTTCGTGAGGATCACTTGCGGGTGAAATACAGCACCAGGCGGTCGCCCGAGTACTGGATGATCTGGACGAGCACGACCAGCAGGGCAACGGTGATCACCATCACCTCGGTCTGGAAGCGCTGATAGCCGAAACGGATCGCGAGGTCGCCGAGGCCACCGCCGCCGATCACGCCGGACATTGCAGCATAGGACATCAAGGTGATCGCCGTCACGGTCACCGCGGCGATCAGCCCGGGCAGGGCCTCGGGCAGCAGCGCGCCGAAGATGATGCGCGAGTTGCGGATGCCCATCGCCTGGCAGGCCTCGATCACGCCGCGGTCGACCTCACGCAGCACGTTCTCGACCAGGCGCGCGAAGAAGGGCGCGGTGCCCACCACCAGCGGCGGGATCGCGCCCTCGACGCCGAGCGAGGTGCCGATCAGGATCACCGTGACCGGGATCATCACTATCAGCAGGATCAGGAAGGGCACCGAGCGCAGCACGTTCACCACGAACGACAGCACCGTGTAGACGAAGCCCTGCTCCAGCAGCTGGCGCTTGGCAGTGACGAACAGCAGGATGCCCAGCGGCAGGCCGAGCAGGATGGTGAAGAACAGCGACACGCCGGTCATGACCAGGGTCTCCCAGGTCGCCAGCCAGATGTCGCTCCAGTCGATGACGGACAGGTCCATTACTGCAGCACCTCGTGGTGGATCTGGTGGCGGTCGAGCTCGGCGAACACCGCGCGGATGTCGTCCTCGCTGCCTTCGAGCTCGAGCAGGAGCTGGCCGAAGGGCACGTCCTTGATGCTGGAGACCTCGCCCTGCAGGATCGTCACCTGCACCTTCGCGCCGGCCATGATGCGGCTCAGGATCGGCTGGTAGGTCACGTCGCCGATGTAGGTCAGGCGCACCAGCCTGCCGCGCAGCTTGTCCTTCATGTAGACATGCGCCGGGTCGAAGCTCGCCGCGGCGAGCGCGTCGCTCTGCGCCACCATGCTGCGCGTGACCGGATGCTGCGGATGCAGGAAGACATCGACCACCTTCCCGGCCTCGACGATGCGCCCGCCGTCGATCACCGCGACGCGGTCGCAGATCGTGCGGATGACCTGCATCTCGTGGGTAATCAGCACGATGGTGAGCCCGAGCTGGCGGTTGATGTCGAGCAGCAGGCGCAGGATGGACTGGGTGGTCTCGGGGTCGAGCGCCGAGGTCGCCTCGTCGCACAGCAGGATCCGCGGCCGGTTGGCGAGCGCACGCGCGATGCCCACGCGCTGCTTCTGCCCGCCCGACAGTTGCGACGGGTACTTGTGCCCCTGCTCGGACAGCCCGACCAGCGCCAGCAGCTCCTTCACCCTGGCCGAACGCTCGGCGGCATTCGTGTGTCCGGTCGCCTTCAGCGGCCAGTCGATGTTGTCGGCGACGGTCTTGGCGTTGAGCAGATTGAAGTGCTGGAAGATCATGCCCACGCGCCGGCGCAGCGCGTACAGGCCTTCGCTGTCAAGCGTCGTGATGTCCTCGCCGTCGATCAGCACACGGCCGGCCGAGGGGCGCTCGAGCAGGTTCAGCGTACGGATCAGCGTGCTCTTGCCCGCGCCCGAGCGGCCGATGATGCCGAACACTTCGCCGGCGCCGATCTCGAGCTCGATGTCGGCAAGCGCCTCCACCTCGCGGCCGTCGGCGGCACGGTAGGTCTTGCGCAGGTTTTCGATGCGGATCACGGAGGGTGCCCGAGCTGGAAAAAAGCTTGCGATCTTACCCGCGCCGCCGACTCGACACCAACAAGACGAGCTTGTAGGCTCTCGGCACCTCAGAACGATCACCCGAAGAAACAAGCCCCCCGACCGCAGCAGGCCTGCCCGCAAATGTCGTGGGAGCAACGCTCTGTGGGAGCGGGCTTGCCCGCGAATGTCGCAAAACCGAGCGCCACTTTCGCGGGCAAGCCCGCTCCCACGGCGCGAGGATGAGCCCTCGCCTCACGCAGACAGCCCGCCCCGCCCCGCTCTGCTCCAGACGCACCGCTCCGATCATCGGCTCATCGTCTTCAACGCCTCTCGCCCGCAAGGACTGCGCATCATGCAGCACGACGACACCTTCTCCCCCGCCACCCTCGCCGCCCAGGGCCTCGGCGCGACCACGATGCCGCACCGCGACATCGTGCCGCCGATCCACATGGCGACCACCTTCGAGCGCACCGAAGACGGCACCCTCCCCGGTGGGCGTATCTACGCGCGCGACGCCAGCCCGGCCTACGACCCCGCCGAAGCCCTGCTGTGCAAACTCGAAGGTGGCGCCGAGGCCGCGCTCTTCGCCTCCGGCATGGCCGCGGCCTCCGCGGTGCTGCTGGCGCTGAAGCCCGGTGCGCGCATCGTCGCCCCGCACGACATGTACTGGTCGCTGCGCAACTGGATGATCGGCTTTGCCGCCACCTGGCAGATCGGCCTCGACTTCTACGCCGACGGCGCCGAACTCGCCGCGCTGCTGCAGCGCCCCGCCGACCTGGTGTGGGTGGAAACCCCCGCCAATCCGACCTGGGAGATCACCGACATCGCCCGCGCTGCAAAGCTCGCCCACACCGCCGGCGCCCACCTGGTGGTCGACTCCACGGTACCGACCCCGGTGTTCACCCGCCCGCTCGCGCTCGGCGCCGACGTGGTGATGCACTCGGCGACCAAATACCTCAACGGCCACTCCGATGTGGTCGCCGGCGTGCTGGTGACCCGCTCCACCGACGACTTCTGGACGCGCATCAAGACCGCGCGCGCCGCCGGCGGCGCGGTGCTCGGCCCCTTCGAGGCCTGGCTGCTCAACCGCGGCCTGCGCACGCTCTTCCCGCGCGTGCGCACCGCCGCTGCCTCGGCGCTGCGCATCGCGCAGCATTTCGAGCACCACCCCGCGCTGCTCGCGGTCCTCTACCCCGGCCTCCCCGCACACCCCGGCCACGACATCGCCTGCCGCCAGATGGACGGCGGCTTCGGCGCCATGCTGTCGCTGCGCGTGAAAGGCGGCGAAGCGGCCGCGCGCCGGGTCGCAGGCGCCGTAAAGATATTCCGCCGTGCAACCTCCCTGGGCTCGGTCGAGAGCCTCATCGAGCACCGCGGCCCGATCGAGGGCCCCGGCACGCGCTGCCCGCTCGACCTGCTCCGGATCTCCGTCGGCATCGAAGACCCCGACGACCTGATCGCCGACCTCGAACAAGCAATGCAGAAAGCGAACGAACGCTGAAGCCCCAAAGGGGTTCCTCCATCGAGCCGCACCCACGTTTCCAGTCGCGGGGCCGGGGTGGGGGTCGCCAACTTCACGAGCGCCGAGGCGGAGGGCGGCGCGGG
>NZ_JAVEYL010000059.1:0-8603 GCF_034003485.1 Thauera sp. | reverse complement strand
TACCTGCGCATGTCCAAGCTCAAGCATCTACCACAAAGCCCCTTGGTGCCGGCCATCCCCCGCGACTACGGGCGCTACCGTCATGTTTGTTGAGAAGTCAATTTCCACTGGAAACGGCATAGAGCCACATCACCTGCGCAACACGAGCGGATCGAGTTCGACCACAGTATCTTCACTACTTGCTGCGCTCGTCTCCGTTGATCGGTGTTTACAACTCGTTGTCCTACGGAGTGCGAGTCGGGCAGTGGGATATGCACTACGAGGATTTCAAACAGATCCCGATTCCTTTGCCGCCCCAAGAAGAACAAGAGCGCATCGTTGCCTTCCTCGACCAGAAAACTGCCGAGATCGATGAAGCGATTTCGAAGAAGGAGAGGCTCATTGAGTTGCTCGAAGAGCAGAAGGCCATGCTGATCAACAAGGCTGTCACACAGGGGCTCAACCCTGATGCCCCGCGGAATAAAACTGACAGCTCGTGGATCGATACGATTCCCTCTCATTGGCAGGTGAAGCGGGCGAAATACCTATTTCGGGAAATTGACGAACGCTCGGTCAGTGGCGAGGAAGAGTTGTTGTCTGTCTCACACCTGACCGGCGTCACACCTCGCTCCGAAAAAACAAACGTCTACATGTTCATGGCCGAGGACTATTCGGGTTCGAAGCTTTGCCGCCCTAACGACCTGGTCTTCAACATCATGTGGGCGTGGATGGGGGCATTGGGCGTATCGGATCGAGTTGGGATTGTCAGTCCATCCTATGGCGTTTACCGGCAGCTGAAAGAAGGGACTTTCAACAACTGGTATTTGGAGCACCTACTCAGATCTACGCTCTATGTGGCTGAGTACAACAAGCGCTCAACCGGACTGCATTCATCTCGATTGAGACTCTATTCGCAAATTTTTCTTGATATGGAGCTTGGTTTTCCTCCACGCGAGGACCAAAACAAGATCGAGCAAGAAACAAAGAAGCAGGTCTCACAGGCAGATGCTGTAATCACGTCAGTTCGGTCTGAAATAGAGAAGTTGGCGGAACTACGCAGGTCGCTAGTGGCAAGTGTAGTGACCGGGAAAATGCGGGTGTAAAGGGAGAAACATGGTCAGCCAAACCAACGAAGCAGCGCTCGAAACGCACATCGAAAACGCCCTCGTCAAGGACGGCTACTGCATCGGCAATCCGGCTGACTTCGACAGAGAGTTTGCCATCGATGGCAAACTCCTCTGGCAATTCCTCGAAGCCACCCAGCCCAAGGAACTGGCAAAGCTGAAGGATCGCCCGAACTGGCAACGCCTGCTGCTGGAGCGGCTGAACAAGAAGATCAAGAAGGACAGCGTGCTGGCGGTCCTGAAGAAGGGGCTGGATATCGATGATGCCCACTTCGATCTGCTCTACCGGCTGCCCTACAACGACCTGAACCCGGAAGTCGTCGCCAACTTCGAGTCCAACCTCTTCAGCGTCACCCGGCAGGTGCATTACAGCCAGGGGCTGGGGAGCAGTGACACCTTCAAGTCGGTGGACATGGTGCTCTTCGTCAATGGCCTGGCCATCGCCACGCTGGAGCTGAAGAACCCCTGGACTGGCCAGAACGTTCATCACGCGATCAAGCAGTACCGCACCGACCGCGACCCACGTGAGCCGCTGTTCGAATTTGGCCGCTGTCTGGTCCACTTTGCGGTGGACCCGGACGAGGCCTGGATGTGTGCCCAACTGGCCGGGAAGGAAAGCAACTTCCTGCCGTTCAACAAAGGCTTCAAATTCGGCAAGGGCAACCCGGTCAACCCGAAAGGCCACAAGACGGCCTACCTCTGGGAAGACATCCTGCCGCGCCGCAGTCTCACCAACATCATCGAGCAGTTCGCCAAGTTCACTGTCGAGAAGGACAAGAAGACGGGCAAGGAGCGCAAGGCGCTGTTCTTCCCCCGTTATCACCAGCTCGACGTGGTGCGCGGCATCCTGGCCGATGCCAGACAGCATGGCGTCGGCCAGACCTACCTGATCCAGCATTCGGCTGGCTCGGGCAAGTCCAATTCGATCACCTGGCTGGCCTATCAGCTGGTGGAGCTGTACGACCCGGCAGGCACCGCCAACGTGTTCGATTCCGTGGTCGTGGTGACGGATCGCAGGGTGCTGGACAAACAGCTCAAGGACAACATCAAGCTCTTTTCTGAAACCAGGAACATCGTGGCGCATTGCGAGAGCGCTGCGGAGTTGCAGTACAACCTGGAGGCGGGCAAGAAGATCATCATCACGACCGTTCAGAAGTTTCCCTTCATCGTGGACGGCATCGGCCAGCTTGCCGACCGCTGCTTCGCGGTCATCATCGATGAGGCGCATTCCTCCCAGTCCGGTATCGCGGCCGACAAGGTGAATGAAACGCTCACCGGTAGCGGTGACGAAGAACCGGTCGATGTGCAGGACCAGATTCTTGCGGCCATGACCGCGCGCAAGATGAGCAAGAACGCCAGCTACTTCGCCTTCACCGCGACGCCGAAGCCGGCCACGCTCGAAAAATTCGGGCGGCAAGGCGCGGACGGGAAGTTCTACCCCTTCCACCTGTACTCCATGAAGCAGGCCATCGAGGAGAAATTCATCCTCGACGTGCTGGAGAAGTACACGACCTACAAGAGCTACTACGAGGTCCAGAAGTCGGTCGAAGAGAACCCGCTGTTCGATACCCCGAAGGCGCAGAAGAAGCTCAAGGCCTTCGTCGAGGCCAGCCCACGAACGATCGAGGTGAAGGCCAGGATCATGGTCGATCACTTCGTCAGCAATGTCTGGCAGGCCAAGAAGCTCAAGGGCAAGGCAAAGGCCATGGTGGTCACGCGCAACATCGAGTGCGCCGTCCGCTACTTCCTTGCGATCCGCGCTGCCCTGCTGGAAGCGAATGCGCCGTTCAAGGCACTGGTGGCCTTCTCGGGGGACAAGATCGTCGATGGCATCAAGTACACCGAGGATGGGCTCAACGGCATTCCTGCGCGCGACCTTCCGGAGGCGTTCGAGAAGGACGATTACCGGATTCTGGTCGTCGCCAACAAGTACCTGACCGGCTTCGACGAACCCATGTTGCACACCATGTACGTGGACAAGAAGCTGCAGGGGGTACTGGCGGTGCAGGCGCTTTCAAGGCTGAACCGCTGTAACTGGAAGCTGGGTAAGACCGACACCTTCGTGCTCGACTTCTACAACACGGTGGACGACATCAAGGCCGCATTCGATCCGTTCTACACGGCGACCAGCCTCAGCGAACCGACCGACGTGAACGTGCTGCACGATCTCAAGGACGCGCTGGACGGCTTCGGAATCCACGACTGGTCGGAGGTGACGGCCTTCAATGAGAGATTCTTCGCCAGCGCGGAAGCGGAAGAACTGCACCCGATCATCGATACCGTTGTGGTCCGCTTCGAGACCGACCTCGACGATGAGCAGCGCATCGACTTCAAGATCAAGGCCAAGCAGTTCGTGAAGATCTACGCCCAGGTGGCGGCCATCATCCCGTTCAACAACGCGAACTGGGAGATGCTGCACTGGTTCCTCAAATTCCTGATCCCCAAGCTGAAGGTGAAGGACCCGGATCAGGACAAGCTGGATGAACTGCTGAACAGCGTCGACCTTTCCACCTACGGGTTGGAACGGTCACGCCTGGAGGCGAAGATTGGTCTGGACGCTTCGGAAACGGAGCTGGAACCCCAGAACCCGAACGTCCGTGGCGGCCACTTCGGCGACGGCGATAAGGACCCGCTCGACGAGATCGTCCGCGCCTTCAACGAGCGCCACTTCGCGGGCTGGGAGGCCACGCCGGAAGAGCAGCGGGTGAAGTTCATCAACATCGCCAGACATGTGATGAAGCACGCCGACTACAAGGCTCAGATCGAAGACAACCCCGACAGCCAGAACCGGAAGCTGGCGCTGGAGCGGCTGATTCAACAGGCGATCAGCGTGGAGCGGCGGCGGGAACTGGATCTCTACAAGCGGTATGCGTCTGATCCGGATTTCAAGCGGGCGTTTGATGCGAGCATTCTCAGGATGATTTCGTCGAAAGACATTGGCGCTCAAATAAGTCGGGGGGTCAAGTAATGCAGTTTCCCTCTCCCCTTTTTTCAGTTACAGGAAGTCTTCCGTCCTCGTCATCCCGAAAGAGAGAACACGTCTATCTGATCACCGACAGGTGGGATGATTGGGGTAAGTACCGAACTCAATTCTCAGTACATGTAATTGATAGTGCTGGGCAAGACCATTCCCTTGGCTCAGTAAAGATCGGTGAGAAGGGGTTGCAGCCCAGAGGCGGCGGCGAAACATTGAAGCCGGGATTCAGAGCGCCAACTCTAAAGCCTGAGTTTGATAATCTCGAAAAGCAGCATTTCTCGATAGGGCAAGGTGAAAACTACTACGAGACTCTAAATGAACTTGATGAAGGTTTTCGCATTGCAATCCTTGAGGGACTTCGAGACTGCGCCTACGATTTGTCGATATTTGAAGACAATATTTCGGAAGATGTCATGTCTGAATCACTTCTTCGAAATATCCAGCAGCGCAATGTCCGCAATCGCTATCATCGGCTGGCGCAGGGGGATGCTGTACTGACCAGGTTTGAATTCAGTTTCACATTCCCAGTAAGCGAAAATGGAGAAAAACCCCCAACTTTAACTTTCAAGGTAAAGCCGCATACGGAACCACCCACAAATGTGCACGTGCTTATTGGTCGGAATGGTGTCGGTAAGACGCGATGTATTCAAAACCTAATTCGATCTGTCTTAGGCGGATCGCAGCCTAACACACAGAGCGGACTGCTGGAGCGCCTAGGAGATAACGCAAATGACTGGGAGTTTGCTGGCGTAGTTTCCGTGTCTTTCAGCGCATTCGATGATTTTGATATCCCGCCAACGGTCGATTCGGGAATGCGAGCCTCACAGGTTGGGTTACGACATAAAATCGAAGACGGTACCGGAGAGACCTATCAGGTAAAGACTCCTGGAATGTTGGCCGAGGACTTTGTTCAAAGCCTTGGCGCATGCAGGAGCGGGCCAAGGGCAAAACGTTGGCTTCAATCGCTGGTGACGCTTGAAGCCGATCCGCTTTTTGAAGAGGCGGGCGTTGGTGGATTGCTTCAGCACGATGAAGGCACTTGGCGCGATGCCGCCAAGCGGTTATTTCGAAAGCTAAGCTCTGGACATGCAATTGTTCTGCTGACAATTACTCGTTTGGTCGAGCTTGTGGACGAGCGGACGCTAGTGATTTTGGATGAACCGGAAGGGCATCTTCATCCCCCTCTCCTCGCAGCCTTCATTCGAGCGGTGGCCGACTTGCTGGGAAAACGGAACGGGGTTGCGCTTGTGGCGACCCACTCGCCGGTTGTTCTACAAGAAGTGCCGATGTCCTGCGTTTGGAAGCTGCGTCGTTCTGGTGCGCTCTCGGTGGGAGAACGCCCGAGGCTTGAGACGTTTGGCGAAAATGTAGGAGTCTTGACTGGCGAGGTCTTTGGTTTAGAAGTCACTCGCTCTGGTTTCCACAGCCTTCTGGAGAAGGCTGTGGAAACGGGGTTAAGTTACGAAGACGTTCTTGATCATTTTGGAGATCAACTTGGCTCGGAGGCGCGAGCGATTACACGCGGCTTGATAGCTGCAAGGAGCAGGAGACAGCAAGATGCTGGAAATTGAGCGCCCCGAATACTCAGCGTCCATCGTGTTTAAAGATTGCATCCAGGTAAAGAGAGATAAAAATCTCAAAACAAGACTTGAGGGAGTTGCAAGCGACATAGTGGCTGCGGAGACCGCATACGACAAAAAGGCTAAGTCACTCGCTTTCTATGAAATCAAGACGGAAGAAGGTGTAGGGAAATCGGTATCAAATTCTGAAATGGAGGACCTGTACGTCACCGTTTTCGCCAGAAAATCCTCCTCGGTTCGTAAGAAATACTACGACGAGTTGATGCTAATTCCGGAGAACGGAACCTGCCCAATGTGCGGCCAGCGAGATGCCTCGACACTGGACCATTACCTACCGAAAGCTAAAAATCCTAGCCTTGCAGTAACCCCAATCAATCTGGTTCCGGTATGCAAGGAATGTAATCATACTAAATGGGAATACCACCCCAAGACGGCTGATCAACAGTTTATACATCCGTACTACGAAAAATTGCCAATCGGCACTTGGTTGGTCGCGGATTTGGATCAGAGTAAACCTCCTGCGCTCAAATTTCGTGTTTCACCACCAATGGACTGCGATGAAACGCTGGGTAAGCGTCTTGTTTGGCACTTTGAAGAGCTTAATTTAGCGAAACTCTATGCCTCACAAGCAGGAAAAACGCTCGCTGGCATTGCAGACAAACTGAAAGCGGCGGGTGATCGAGGTGGTAAAGATGAGGTTCGATTTCTTCTAGGCGAGGATGCGCGCTCGTGGAGCAAAGCCAACCTGAATGGTTGGCAAGCGGCGATGTATCGAACTCTAGCTGGTTCTGATTGGTTTTGTGAGGAAGGATACGCTTATGCAGGCGAAAAGCGTAGGCGTGAGAGAAAGTGAGTGAAGTGCTCGCTGCGAATATTTCTAAAGGCTTCAATTCAGACGGCAGACTTCAGTAGCTGCGCAGTTACTAGGAACAACCATGTCGAGTCAGAAAATATACCAACTTGATGACGTGTTCCGCATTTTCAGTGCCAGCGTGAAGTTATTAGAGTCCGTTTTCAGCAAGGAGAACGGGCGTGAATAAGCGGTTTTCGGAAGAGCAGATCATTGGGTTCCTGAAGCAGGCGTTCCCGCCCGGGCTCCGGCTCTTGAGTCGGGCGGCTTCAGCGCCTGCGTTTCTTCACTGGCAGATCCTGGCCGGACTGAGACATCTGGGCTCACTGAGTGCGACAAGGTCGTCGCACGGCAGGTACATGTCATAGAGCCGATCGTGCATACGCTCGGGAGCCCAGTCAGGCCAAGCCATCCCGTCTGTAGCAGCCAAAAGAAAAGGGCGGGGAACCCACCGGATTCGCCCGCCCCTGGCTGGCCGTCTGCCAATAATTGCCTAGCCATTTGCCAGTTTATGGTCGCTGCTACAAGGACTTATACGTCTATGTTCTGCGCATACAGCGCATTGCCTTCGATGAACGCCCTACGCGGCTCCACGTTATCCCCCATCAGCGTGGTGAAGATCTCGTCCGCCACAATCGCGTCGTCGATCTGCACGCGCAGCAGGCGGCGCACGGCCGGGTCCATGGTGGTTTCCCAGAGCTGGTCGGGGTTCATCTCGCCCAGGCCCTTGTAGCGCTGCTTGGTGATGCCGCGCTCGACGTCGGCGAGCATCCACTTGATGGCGTCGGCGAAGCGGGTGACGGTCTGGCGCTTTTCGCCGCGGCGGATCTCGGCGCCGGGGCCGATGAGGCCGCTGATGGCCTCCGCCGCGTTGCGGATGCTGCGGTAGTCGCCCGAGACGAGGAAGTCGTGCTCGACCCAGCCGAACTTGCGGTTGCCGTGGTGCAGGCGCTCGATGGTGAGGCGCCAGTTTTCGGCTTCTTCGTGGTATTCGGCGTAGATCTGCAGGCCTTCGGGCAGGTGGGGCTGGATGCGCTCGGCCGAGGCACGGGCGGCGGCTTCGTCGTCGAGCTTGACCTCGATGTCGTGCGCCAGCATGACCTGCAGCACTTCGGGGTCGATGTAGCTGGCCAGGCGCCGGGTGACGGCTTCGGCGAGCAGGTAGGTGCGCGCGAGGCCCCCCAGGGCTTCGTCGCCGATGGGGTCGGCGCCTTCGCGCGGGACCAGCACGGCGCCGTCGAGGGCGAGGCGCAGCAGGTGGTTGGAGAGCTCGTTGTCGTCCTTGATGTACATCTCGCTCTTGCCGTGCTTGATCTTGTACAGCGGCGGCTGGGCGATGTAGATGTGGCCGCGCTCGACCAGCTCGGGCATCTGGCGGTAGAAGAAGGTGAGCAGCAGGGTGCGGATGTGCGCGCCGTCGACGTCAGCGTCGGTCATCAGGATGATGCGGTGGTAGCGCAGCTTTTCGGGCTTGTAGTCGTCCTTGCCGATGCTCGTTCCCAGCGCGGTGATCAGGGTGGCGATCTCCTGGCTCTGCAGCAGCTTGTCGAAGCGCGCCTTCTCGACGTTGAGGATCTTGCCCTTCAAGGGCAGGATCGCCTGGAACTTGCGGTCGCGGCCCTGCTTGGCCGAGCCGCCTGCGGAGTCGCCCTCGACGAGGTAGAGCTCGCACAGCGCGGGGTCTTTTTCCTGGCAGTCGGCGAGCTTGCCGGGGAGCCCCACGCCGTCGAGGATGCCCTTGCGGCGGGTCATCTCGCGCGCCTTGCGGGCGGCGTCGCGGGCACGGGCGGCTTCGACGATCTTGTTGCAGATGGTGCGGGCGTCGAGCGGGTTCTCGAGCAGGAAGTCGCCGAGCTTGTTGGCGACGACTTCTTCCACCGCCGGGCGGGCTTCGGACGAGACCAGCTTCATCTTGGTCTGGCTGGCGAACTTGGGGTCGGGCATCTTGACCGACAGGACGCAGGCCAGGCCTTCGCGCATGTCGTCACCGGTGATGTCGACCTTGGCCTTCTTGGCGATCTCGTTTTCTTCGATGTACTTGTTGATGACGCGCGTCATCGCCGCGCGCAGGCCGGTGAGGTGGGTGCCGCCGT